>NZ_JBVIRI010000002.1:0-692436 GCF_055576225.1 Streptomyces sp. NPDC033845
CAGATGTGGAAGCCCGGTAACGGGTGGAGCTGACTGGTACTAATAGGCCGAGGGCTTGTCCTCAGTTGCTCGCGTCCACTGTGTTAGTTCTGAAGTAACGAACCGTGTCATCGTCCGGTTTGGTTAACTTCATAGTGTTTCGGTGGTCATAGCGTTAGGGAAACGCCCGGTTACATTCCGAACCCGGAAGCTAAGCCTTTCAGCGCCGATGGTACTGCAGGGGGGACCCTGTGGGAGAGTAGGACGCCGCCGAACAATCATTGTGGGGAAGCCCCGCACCTTAAATGGTGCGGGGCTTTTCTGCGTTCAGGGCCACGCCGGTCTCCTGTAGGGTCAGGAGGCATCGTTCGCACGTTCAACAGCAGTGGAGGCCCCCGGGTGGAGGTCCAGGAGACTCGGGTTCAGACGGACCGGATTTTCACGATTCCGAACATCCTGAGCATGGCTCGGCTGGCCGGCGTGCCGCTGTTCCTCTGGTTGATTCTGGCGGAGCACGACGGTTGGGCCCTGCTCGTGCTCATGCTGAGCGGCATCAGTGACTACCTCGACGGAAAGCTCGCGCGCCGCTGGAACCAGATCAGCAATCTCGGTCGACTCCTCGACCCGGCCGCGGACCGGCTGTACATCCTCACCACCCTCTTCGGCCTCACCTGGCGTGAGATCCTGCCGCTCTGGGTGACGATCGCCCTGCTCGCACGCGAAGTCATGCTCGCCGTCATGGTGCTGATCCTGCGCAAACACGGCTATCCGCCGCCCCAGGTGAACTTCCTCGGCAAGGCGGCCACGTTCAACCTCATGTACGCGTTCCCTCTCCTGCTGCTCAGTGACGGCTCCGGATGGCTCCCCTGGCTTGCATCTGTTTTCGGATGGGCGTTCGCTGGATGGGGTACAACCCTCTATTGGTGGGCAGGGATCCTTTATGTGGTTCAGGTCCGTCGGCTCGTGAGGGCGGACACCGCCGATTGAGCCAAGGAGGACTCTTCCGACATGAAGGCCGTCGTGATGGCCGGCGGCGAGGGCACACGCCTTCGCCCCATGACTTCGAGCATGCCCAAGCCGCTCCTGCCGGTGGCAAACCGGCCGATCATGGAGCATGTCCTTAGGCTGCTCAAGCGGCACGGGCTCAGCGAGACCGTGGTCACCGTGCAGTTCCTGGCATCCCTGGTGCGGAACTACTTCGGTGACGGCGAAGAACTCGGCATGGAGCTCACCTATGCCAACGAGGAGAAGCCGCTCGGCACCGCCGGCAGCGTCAAGAACGCCGAGGAAGCGCTGAAGGACGACACCTTCCTCGTCATCTCCGGCGACGCGCTCACCGACTTCGACCTCACCGAGCTCATCCGTTTCCACAAGGAGAAGGGCGGTCTCGTCACCGTCTGTCTCACCCGGGTGCCCAACCCCCTCGAATTCGGCATCACCATCGTCGACGAGGAAGGCAAGGTCGAACGCTTCCTGGAGAAGCCGACCTGGGGTCAGGTCTTCTCCGACACCATCAACACCGGCATCTACGTGATGGAACCGGAAATCTTCGACTACGTCGAAGCCGACACCTCCGTGGACTGGTCCGGGGACGTCTTCCCCCAGCTGATGAAGGAAGGCCGGCCCATCTACGGCTATGTCGCCGAGGGCTACTGGGAAGACGTCGGCACCCACGAAAGCTATGTGAAGGCCCAGGCCGACGTCCTCGAAGGCAAGGTCCAGGTCGAGATGGACGGCTTCGAGATCTCCCCCGGAGTCTGGGTCGCGGAAGGAGCCGAGGTCAGCCCCGAGGCGATCCTCCGTGGACCGCTCTACATCGGCGACTACGCCAAGGTCGAGGCCGGGGTCGAGATCCGGGAACACACCGTCATCGGATCCAACGTGGTCATCAAGAGCGGCGCCTTCCTGCACCGCGCCGTCGTCCACGACAACGTCTACATCGGCCCGCACAGCAACCTCCGCGGCTGTGTCATCGGCAAGAACACCGACATCATGCGGGCCGCCCGGATCGAGGACGGGGCCGTCATCGGCGACGAATGCCTCGTCGGCGAGGAATCCATCGTCCAGGGCAACGTCCGGGTCTATCCGTTCAAGACCATCGAGGCCGGCGCCTTCGTCAACACCTCCGTCATCTGGGAGTCCCGCGGCCAGGCCCATCTCTTCGGCGCCCGCGGTGTCTCCGGGATCCTCAACGTCGAGATCACCCCCGAGCTCGCGGTCCGGCTGGCCGGCGCCTACGCCACCACCCTCAAGAAGGGCGCCACCGTCACCACCGCGCGCGACCACTCCCGCGGCGCCCGCGCCCTCAAACGGGCGATGATCTCGGCCCTGCAGGCCAGCGCCATCGACGTGCGCGACCTGGAGAACGTACCGCTGCCCGTCGCCCGGCAGCAGACCGCCCGGGGCAGCGCCGGCGGCATCATGATCCGCACCTCGCCCGGTGTGCCGGAATCCGTGGACATCATGTTCCTCGACGAACGCGGAGCCGACCTCTCCCAGGCCCAGCAGCGGAAACTGGACCGGGTGTACGCGCGGCAGGAGTACCGGAGGGCGTTCCCCGGCGAGATCGGCGACCTCCAGTTCCCGTCCAGCGTCTTCGACTCGTACACCGGATCGCTGCTGCGGCGGGTGGACACCACCGGGATCGCCGATTCCGACCTCAAGGTGGTGGTCGACGCCTCCAACGGCAGCGCCGGCCTCGTCCTGCCCAGCCTGCTGGGACGGCTCGGCGTGGACGCGCTCACCATCAACCCCGGACTCGACGAGTCCAGGCCCACCGAGACGGCCGAGACCCGCCGCACCCGGCTGGTGCGGCTCGGCGAGATCGTGGCCTCGGCGCGCGCCGCCTTCGGGGTCCGCTTCGACCCCGTGGGGGAGCGGATCTCCCTGGTCGACGAACGCGGGCGGATCATCGAGGACGACCGGGCCCTGCTGGTGATGCTCGACCTGGTGGCCGCCGAGCGGCGCAGCGGGCGGGTGGCCCTCCCGGTCAACACGACCAGGATCGCCGAGCAGGTGGCCGCGTACCACGGCACCCAGGTGGAGTGGACGACCACCTCGCCGGACGATCTGACCCGGGTCGGCCGGGCCGAGAACACGATCTTCGGCGGAGACGGCCGGGGCGGGTTCATCATCCCGGAGTTCAGCAGTGTCTTCGACGGTTCGGCGGCCTTCGTCCGCCTGATCGGGCTGGTGGCCCGGACCCAGCTCACGCTGAGCCAGATCGACGCGCGGATACCGCGAGCCCATGTGCTCAGGCGGGACGTGCCGACCCCGTGGGCGGTGAAGGGCCTGGTCATGCGGCGTGTGGTGGAAGCGGCCGGAGACCGGCACGTGGACACCACCGACGGGGTCCGGGTGGTCGAGGCCGACGGCCGGTGGGCGCTGGTCCTGCCCGACCCGGCCGAGGCCGTCACCCACCTGTGGGCGGAGGGCCCCGACGACGCCTCCGCGCAGGCGCTCCTGGAGGAGTGGGCCGCGGTGGTCGACGGGGCGGGGAACTGAACCCGCCGCACCAGGCGGTACGACCGGGAATCCGGGGGGCCCGGGGCGGCTGAGTCCGCCCCGGGCCCCCCCGGGGACCGCATTCGGTGGTGGTGCGTCCGCCGTGCGACGATGTGCGGCATGTCGCAGCCGCCCAACAACCGGACTCCGGCCGCCCCGCCGCCGGCCCGCCCGGACGCCTCCATGTCGCTGCTGACGCATGTGATGGACCACAGCCTGGACGAGGGCTACGCGGAGGCCTCCGCCCGGCGGGCCGCGGACGGCACCGCCGGACTGCCGCGCTCGCTCAAGGCCAAGCTGGGACTGGCCGCCGGGCTGGTGCTCGCCGCCATGGTCGTCACGCTGGGAGCCGCCGAGGCGCGGATCAGCGCGCCGGTGCTGGCCAAGGAGCGGCACGACCTGATCGACCGGGTCGAGTCCGCCGACGGCCGTGCCGACGACCTGGAGAAGGACATCGAGACGCTCCGCGAGGACGTCGCCGCCCGTCAGCGCGCCGCCCTGCGGCAGCACGGCGGGGACCAGGGCGAGCTGGTGGCCCTGCTGGCCGGGGCCACCGAGGTCACCGGGCCGGGGATCAAACTGGTCGTGGACGACGCCAAGGGCGCCTCCGACGGCGGGGGCGGCGGGCCCCGGGAGAGCAGCGGGTTCTCCGACACCGGACGGCTCCGGGACCGGGACATGCAGCGGATCGTCAACGGGCTGTGGCAGTCCGGGGCGGAAGCGGTGTCGATCAACGGGCAGCGGCTGACCCAGCTGTCGGCGATCCGGGCCGCCGGTGACGCGATACTGGTCGACAACAGGCCGCTGGTGCCGCCGTACGAGATCCTCGCGGTGGGGGACAAGGACCGGCTGGGCGCCGCGTTCCGGGACAGCGCCGACGGCCAGTATCTGAAGGTGCTGGAGGAGAGCTACGGCATCCGCTCCACGCTGACCGCCCAGGACGGGCTGCGGCTCCCGCCCGCGTCCAGCCTGACCGTACGTACAGCCACAGCAGTACAGCCAAAGAAGGGTGCATCGTGATCGCGGTACTGGGCCTGGTGGTCGGAGTGGTGGTCGGACTGCTGGTCCGCCCCGAAGTGCCGGCCGTCGTCGAACCGTATCTGCCGATCGCCGTGGTCGCGGCGCTCGACGCGGTGTTCGGAGGTCTGCGCGCGATGCTCGACGGCATCTTCGTGGACAAGGTCTTCGTGGTGTCGTTCCTGTCCAACGTCGTGGTGGCGGCGCTGATCGTGTTCCTCGGCGACAAGCTGGGCGTCGGCGCGCAGCTGTCCACCGGTGTGGTGGTCGTCCTCGGCATCCGCATCTTCTCCAATGCCGCGGCCATCCGCCGGCACGTGTTCCGGGCGTGAGGGCGGGCCGATGAGCAGCCAGGAGACTCCCCCCGAGGAGACGGGCCCGAGCGGGCAGACGGATCAGAGCGGGCAGGCGGATCAGAGCGGGCAGACCGGTGAGACGGGCCGGCAGCGGCTGAAGGCCGGGCTGTGGCCGCCGCGGGTGAGCCGGGCCCAACTGATCGTCGCGCTGCTGCTCTTCGTGCTGGGGCTGGGGCTGGCCATCCAGGTGCGGTCCAACAGCGATCCCAGCGCGCTGCGCGGGGCCCGGCAGGAGGATCTGGTGCGGATCCTCGACGAACTGGACGGGCGTACCAAGCGTCTACAGGACGAGAAGCAGAAACTGGAGGACCAGCGCACGGAGCTGGAGAACAGTTCCGACCAGGCCGAGGAGGCGCGACGGCAGACCGTGGAGAAGGAGCGCCAACTGGGCATCCTGGCGGGTACGGTGGCAGCCCAGGGGCCGGGGATCACCCTGAAGGTCTCCGACCCGAAGGGGCTCGTGCAGTCCGACATGCTGCTGGACGCCATCCAGGAGCTGCGGGCGGCCGGGGCCGAGGCGATCCAGATCAACGGTGTGCGCGTGGTGGCGAGCTCGTACTTCTCGGACGAGAGCGACGGTGTGAGTGTCGACGGTAAGAAGATCACACAGCCCTATGAGTTCAAGGTGATCGGGAAGCCGCAGGACCTGGAACCGGCACTGAACATTCCGGGCGGTGTCATCCAGACGCTGGAGAAGGAGCAGGCCGCGGCCACTGTCGTACGCTCGACCAAGATCGTCGTCGATGCCTTGCGGGCGGCGAAGCAGCCTGACTACGCTCGGTCGTCATCGCCGTGAGGCGCGACGGAGGAGGAAGCCTCCCACGTGGGCGGAAGCCTGCGGGGGGTCGGCGCACCGAAGTCGCGGTGCGTGGTGGAAACTGTCTGATGGTTACGGACGTTGTGAGAATGTCCGGGTCGGCAGGTGTGTGCATTCGGAGTTCGTCCTGCCCCACGGGCGGGTCTGTTTCGGTCAAGGGGAATCGCCCGTGAAGTTGTTTGAGAAGTTGTTCGGCAAGAAGAACCGCGAGGAGAGCGGTGCGGCCAGGCACCGTGCCGGGCACGGTGACGTGGAAGGGCAGGGCGACCGGCCGCTCTTCCGCGACGAGGTCGCCGGCCAGGGTGACATTTCGGGCGGACGGGGCGCGTCGGCTGTTGACCCTGCCGGTACCGGACGCATAGGTTTCGGTGAACCATCAACCTCAAGTGCGGGTGGAGGGTTTGACCCCGACCCGTATGCCACCAATGCCTCCGCGGGGCAGCCGCGGCGCGAGGAGCCGTCCATGTCGGCCGAGCAGGTTTGCAGCAGGTGTGGCCACCGCGCGGGTGCGGCCAGCCGCTTCTGCTCGAACTGCGGGGCGCCGCTGCGGGCGGGTCTGACGCCGGAGCGCGCCTCGGAGACCACGTCCACCATCTCGATCTCGGGCCTTGAGGCCTACGAGGCCGAGCTGTCGGGACAGACGCACGTGTCGTCCTCGCTGTCCCCCGAGGCCCAGGCCGCGGTGGAGGCGCTCCCGCCGGGTTCCGCGCTGCTCATCGTGCGTCGGGGTCCGAACTCGGGGAGCCGCTTCCTGCTGGACGGAGAGCTGACCACGGCGGGCCGGCACCCGCAGAGCGACATCTTCCTGGACGACGTCACGGTCTCCCGGCGGCATGTCGAGTTCCGCAGGAGCCACGACGGTGGGTTCACCGTCGCCGACGTCGGCAGCCTCAACGGCACGTATGTCAACCGGAACCCGATCGAGACCGTCGCCCTGACCAACGGGGACGAGGTGCAGATCGGCAAGTACCGGCTGGTCTTCTACGCGAGCCTGCGGGGCATCTGAGCCTTCCGGACTCCGTCCGGGGGGAGCCCAGGGAAGGTTTCCCATGCTGCGTACACCGACGGGCGGTGCCGGACACGGCGCCGCCGGCTCGGCCGGGCGGCTGGTGAGCATCGGCACGGTGCTCACCCTGCTGCGCGACGAGTTCCCCGATGTCACCATCTCCAAGATCCGTTTCCTGGAAGCGGAAGGTCTGGTCGAGCCCCGGCGCACCCCTTCCGGGTACCGCAAGTTCAGTACCGAGGACGTGGACCGGCTGGCGCAGATCCTGCGTCTCCAGCGCGATCACTACCTGCCGCTGAAGGTGATCCGCGAGCAGCTCGACGGACGTGCCCCGGGGGAGCCGATCCGCATCCCCTCGCCCTCCCCGCACGCGGACGCCGCGGAGGAGGCCGGTGAACCGCCGGTGGCCTCCCGGGTGGGGCGCGCGGAGCTGATCGAGGCCGCCGCGGTGGACGAGGACCAGTTGGCGGAGTGGGAGTCCTACGGCCTGGTGGCCGAGACCGCGGGCGGCGGGTTCGACGTCGAGACGGTCACGGTGGCCCGGCTGGTCGCCGATCTCGGCCGTTTCGGGCTGGAGCCCCGGCACCTGCGGGCCATGAAGGCGGCCGCGGACCGCGAGGCGGGCCTGGTGGAGCAGGTGGTGGCGCCGCTGCGCCGGCACCGCAACCCGCAGACCAGGGCGCACGCCGAAGCGACCATGAAGGAGCTCGCGGGGCTCTCCGTGCGGCTCCACGAGGCCCTTGTGCAGACCGCCCTCGGGGTCCGGCTGAACTGAGCTCGGGTGGCCCCGACTACCCAAACCCGCACGGCAGGTCCTAGGGTTGCTGTGTGAACGAGCTCGACGTCGTGGGTGTCCGGGTGGAGATGCCCTCCAACCAACCGATCGTGCTCCTGCGTGAAGTGGGAGGCGATCGGTACCTCCCCATCTGGATCGGTCCGGGGGAGGCGACCGCCATTGCCTTTGCCCAGCAGGGGATGGCCCCTGCCCGGCCGCTGACGCACGACCTGTTCAAGGACGTGCTGGAGGCGATCGGTGAGGAACTCACCGAAGTCCGGATCACGGATCTGCGGGAGGGCGTTTTCTACGCGGAGCTGGTCTTCGCCAGTGGGGTGGAGGTCAGTGCGCGGCCGTCCGACGCCATAGCGCTCGCCCTGCGCACCGGTACGCCGATCTACGGCAGTGACGGGGTGCTGGACGACGCGGGGATCGCGATCCCCGACGAGCAGGAGGACGAGGTGGAGAAGTTCCGCGAGTTCCTCGACCAGATCTCTCCCGAGGACTTCG
Source organism: Streptomyces sp. NPDC033845 (assembly GCF_055576225.1). NCBI lineage: Bacteria > Bacillati > Actinomycetota > Actinomycetes > Kitasatosporales > Streptomycetaceae > Streptomyces > Streptomyces sp. NPDC033845. The sequence continues at coordinate 7,965 of NZ_JBVIRI010000002.1, forward strand.
GCACCAGCAATCAGTAGCGCGTCTCCGCGCATCCGCAGTGGCTGTTCCGCCCCATTCGAGTAGCCTTTCCCCGCAATGGGGCACGGGAAACCACTCTCAGGGTGATTATCACTCGGCGTGCCGAGTGTGGCGATCGTTGACGCACCCCTGGTGACTGCCTACCGTCGAGATGGCAGGTCAAGGACGGAGGGTCGGCGTGAGAGTCACGGGCGACGGTACGACCGGGGGCATCCCCGCACGGACTGAGGGCGGACCGTACCCGCTGCACGGCAGCGCGCCGGGCTCCGCGCGCCGGTCGCCGGAATCCGCGCCGGTCGGGCCGGTGGGCGAGGGCGACCAGGCGGCCGAGCAGATCGGCTACCGCGGCCCCACCGCGTGCGCCGCGGCGGGCATCACCTACCGGCAGCTCGACTACTGGGCCCGGACCGGACTGGTGGAACCCAGCGTCCGTCCGGCCTACGGTTCGGGCACCCAGCGGCTGTACAGCTTCCGGGACGTGGTCGTCCTGAAGATCGTCAAGCGGTTCCTGGACACCGGGGTGGCCCTCCAGAACATCCGCACCACCGTCCAGCACCTCCGCGACCGGGGTTTCGCCGACCTGGAGCGGATGACCCTGATGAGCGACGGCGCCACCGTCTACGAGTGCACCTCCCCCGACCAGGTCGTGGACCTCCTCCAGGGCGGCCAGGGCGTCTTCGGGATCGCCGTGGGCGTGGTGTGGCGGGACGTGGAGAACGCGCTCTCCCAGCTCCACGGGGAGCGGGTGGACACCGGGGAGACCCTGGTCGGCCACAATCCGGCCGACGAGCTGGCCGCCCGCCGCAACCGCGCGGGATAGCCCGGGCCCGTCGCCGGGGCCCGTTGTCAGTGGGATGGGGGAGCATCGGCTTGTGAGAGCCGCGCCGACCATCCTGCACCTGGACATGGACGCCTTCTACGCCTCGGCGGAGCAGGCGTCCAAGCCCAGCCTGCGGGGCAAGCCCGTGGTGGTGGGCGGTCTGGGGCCGCGCGGGGTGGTGGCCACCGCCTCGTACGAGGCCCGCCGGTTCGGGGTGCACTCGGCCATGCCGATGGCCCAGGCGCGCCGGCTCTGTCCGAACGGCGCCTACGTGGTGCCTCGCTTCGGCCTCTACCGGGCGGTCAGCGACCAGGTGATGGCCCTGCTGCGGGCGCTGTCCCCGCTGGTGGAGCCGCTCAGCCTGGACGAGGCCTTCGTGGACCTGGAGGCCGGCGGGTCCGCCTTCGACTCGGCCTCCGCCCGGGCGGTGGGGGAGCGGCTGCGGGCGGACATCCTGGCGGTGACCGGTCTCAGCGGGTCCGTGGGGCTCGCCGGGTCCAAGATGCTCGCCAAGGTGGCCTCCGAGGAGGCCAAGCCGGACGGGCTGCTGCTGATCGAGCCGGGCACCGAGCGGGAACTCCTCGCCCCCATGCCGGTGCGCACCCTGCCCGGGGTGGGTCCGGCCACCGGGGAGCACCTGCGGCGGGCCGGGATCACCACGGTGGGGGAGCTCGCCGAGGCCGGCGAGGACGAGCTGGTACGGATGCTGGGCCGCTCGCACGGGGTCGCCCTGCACCGGATGGCCCTGGGGCTGGACGACCGGGCCGTGGTCGCCGAGCGGGACGCCAAATCGGTGTCCGTGGAGGACACCTTCGACGTGGACCTGCACGACCGGGTCCGGATCCGGACCGAGGTCCAGCGGCTGGCCGACCGCTGTGTGGGGCGGCTGCGCGGTTCGGGGCACTCCGGCCGGACCATCGTGCTGAAGGTCCGGCGCTACGACTTCTCCACGCTGACCCGCTCGGAGACGCTGCGCGGGCCCACGGACGACCCGGCCGTGGTCCGGGAGGCGGCCGACCGGCTGCTGGCCGGGGTGGACACCACCGGCGGGGTGCGGCTGCTGGGGGTCGGGGTGTCGGGGCTCGCGGACTACACCCAGGAGGACCTCTTCGCGCAGAGCGGGGCCACTGGGCCGGACGGGGTGCCCGCCGCCCCGGGGGAGCCGGAACCCGTACCGCAGGAGCCTGCCGGGCCGGGCGCCGAGCCGGAGCCCGAAGCCCCGCAGGAGCGGCACTGGGCGGCCGGAAGTGACGTACGGCACGCGCTGTACGGGGCGGGGTGGGTCCAGGGCAGCGGGGTGGGCCGGGTCACCGTGCGGTTCGAACAGCCCTGGTCGGCGCCCGGGCGGGTGCGGACCTTCCGGGTCGAGGACCCGGAGCTGGAGCCCGCCGAACCGCTCCCGCTGCGCGAGCCCGTCGACCCGCCCTGACCTGACACAGGGCGCGGATCAGGGCCGGTTCAGCCGGCCGGGTCCTCCTCGCCCGCCAGCCGGCCGAAGTCCTGCCGGAAGTCGCTGGGCAGGGCCACGTCCAGTCCGTAGTGGTGGTAGAGCTGGAGCTCCTGTTCCGGGGAGAGGTGGCGGCCGACCCCGAAGTCCGGGGCGTCCTTGATCAACGAGCGTTCGAACGGCACCCGCAAGGCGTCGTTGACCAGCTCACTCGGCTCCAGCGGGACGAAGGCGTCCCGCCCGAACAGACCCGTGCGCACCGCCGCCCACTCGGGGATTCCGGTGGCATCGTCCAGATACACCTCGTCTACGGTGCCGATCTTCACGCCGTTCCGGTCGAACGCCTTGCGGCCGATCAGGCTGCGCGGATCGATGTCGGTCTGCACGGTCCCTCCAAATGGTCGCAACTCCTCCGTAAGCACAACGAAAGTGCATTTCCGGGGGGAGGGCCAGTCGAGGGAGGCCGGAAGGCCCCGGATCCTCGCTGGTAGGCTGGGTGACGGCTGCTGACCCTGTGCGGGAGAGTCCTCCGAGCGAGCACGACGGAGGCGCCGAAGGAGCAAATCCTCCCCGGAATCTCTCAGGCAGACGTACCGCACGGACGAGGCCACTCTGGAAAGCAGGGCTGGGCGTCGGGACCGCAGTGCCGGCACTCGTCCTCACCGACGGTGAAAGTCGTCCGACCCGGGAGAACCCCGGGCGAGCCGGCGAAGCTCTCAGGTTGAGATGACAGAGGGGGAGGCCGTCCGGGCGTCCTCAGTGGCGCCCAATCAGGTCGTGCAGACCAGGAGGCCTCCGTACATGACCGCCAACCGCATTCCGCTCTCCCAGCTGGAGCGTGGCATCCCCTTCGAGCAGCGTCACATCGGCCCGGACGCCGAGGCGCAGGCCAAGATGCTCGCCCAGGTCGGCTACGGCTCCCTCGATGAGCTGACCGCCGCCGCGGTACCGGATGTGATCAAGAGCGCCGAAGCCCTGAACCTGCCCTCGGCCCGGACCGAGGCCGAGGTGCTGGCCGAGCTGCGCTCGCTCGCGGACCGCAACCAGGTGCTCTCCTCCATGATCGGTCTCGGCTACTACGGGACCTTCACCCCGCCGGTGATCCTGCGCAACGTCATGGAGAACCCGGCCTGGTACACGGCCTACACGCCCTACCAGCCGGAGATCTCCCAGGGCCGCCTCGAAGCCCTGCTGAACTTCCAGACCGTGGTCGCCGAGCTGACCGGGCTGCCCACCTCCGGCGCCTCCCTGCTCGACGAGGGCACCGCGGCCGCCGAGGCGATGACCCTGGCCCGCCGCGTGGGCAAGGTCAAGGGCGGGGTCTTCCTGGTCGACGCCGACACCCTGCCGCAGACCATCGCGGTGATCGAGACCCGCGCCGAGCCCCTCGGCATCGAGGTCGTGGTCGCCGACCTGTCCGAGGGCATCCCGGCCGAGATCGCCGAGCGCGGCGTCTTCGGCGTGGTCCTCCAGTACCCGGGCGCCTCCGGCGCGGTCCGCGACATCAAGGCCGTCATCGACCAGGCGCACGGCATCGGCGCCATCGTCACCGTCGCCGCCGACCTGCTGGCCCTCACCCTGCTGGCCTCCCCCGGCTCCCTCGGCGCCGACATCGCCGTCGGCACCACCCAGCGCTTCGGCGTCCCGATGGGCTTCGGCGGTCCGCACGCCGGCTACATGGCCGTCCAGCAGCAGCACGCCCGCTCGCTGCCCGGCCGCCTGGTCGGCGTCTCCGTGGACGCCGACGGCAACAAGGCCTACCGGCTGGCCCTGCAGACCCGCGAGCAGCACATCCGCCGCGAGAAGGCCACCAGCAACATCTGCACCGCGCAGGTGCTGCTCGCCGTCATGGCCGGCATGTACGCCGTCTACCACGGCCCCGAGGGCCTGAAGACGATCGCCCACCGCACCCACCGCTACGCCTCGGTGCTGGCCGCCGGTCTGACCGCCGGCGGGGTCGAGCTGGTGCACGGCTCCTTCTTCGACACGATCACCGCCAAGGTGCCCGGCAAGGCCGCCGAGGTCGTCGCCGCCGCCCGCGAGGCCGGGGTCAATCTGTTCCAGGTGGACGCCGACCAGGTCTCCGCCGCCTGTGACGAGACCACCAGCCGCGCCGACCTGGCCGCGGTCTGGGGCGCCTTCGGGGTGACCGGCGACGTGGAGGCCCTGGACGCCGCCACCGCCGACGCGCTGCCCGAGGGCCTGCTGCGCTCGGACGCGTACCTGACCCACCCGGTCTTCCACCAGCACCGCTCCGAGACCGCGATGCTGCGCTACCTGCGCAAGCTCTCGGACAAGGACTACGCGCTGGACCGCGGCATGATCCCGCTGGGCTCCTGCACCATGAAGCTCAACGCGACCACCGAGATGGAGTCGGTCACCTGGCCCGAGTTCGGCCAGCTGCACCCGTTCGCCCCCATCGAGCAGGCCCAGGGCTACGCCACGCTGATCACCGAGCTGGAGGAACGTCTCTGCGAGGTCACCGGCTACGACAAGGTCTCCCTCCAGCCGAACGCCGGCTCCCAGGGTGAGCTGGCCGGCCTGCTCGCGGTCCGCGCCTACCACCGCGCCAACGGCGACGAGCAGCGCACCATCTGTCTGATCCCGTCCTCCGCGCACGGCACCAACGCGGCCAGCGCCGTGATGGCCGGCATGAAGGTGGTCGTGGTCAAGACCGCCGACGACGGCGAGGTCGACATCGACGACCTGCGGGCCAAGATCGAGCAGTACCGCGCCGAACTGGCCGTGTTGATGATCACCTACCCGTCCACCCACGGGGTGTTCGAGGAGCACGTCGCCGACATCTGCGGCCTGGTGCACGAGGCCGGCGGCCAGGTCTACGTGGACGGCGCCAACCTGAACGCCCTGGTCGGGCTGGCCAAGCCCGGCCACTTCGGCGGCGACGTCTCGCACCTGAACCTGCACAAGACCTTCTGCATCCCGCACGGCGGCGGCGGCCCCGGCGTCGGCCCGGTCGGTGTCCGCGCGCACCTGGCGCCGTACCTGCCGAACCACCCGCTGCAGCCCACCGCCGGTCCCGAGACCGGTGTCGGCCCGATCTCGGCCGCCCCCTGGGGTTCGGCCGGCATCCTGCCGATCTCCTGGTCCTACGTCCGTCTGATGGGCGGCGAGGGCCTCAAGCGGGCCACCCAGGTGGCGGTGCTCGGTGCCAACTACATCGCCAAGCGCCTGGAGCCGCACTACCCGGTGCTCTACACCGGCCCCGGCGACCTGGTGGCGCACGAGTGCATCATCGACCTGCGCCCGCTGGCCAAGGACACCGGCGTCTCGGTGGACGACATCGCCAAGCGCCTGATCGACTACGGCTTCCACGCGCCGACCATGTCCTTCCCGGTGGCCGGCACGCTGATGATCGAGCCCACCGAGTCCGAGGACCTGGCCGAGATCGACCGGTTCTGCGACGCGATGATCGCGATCCGCGGCGAGATCGAGAAGGTGGCCGCCGGAACCTGGCCGGCCGGTGACAACCCGCTCGCCAACGCCCCGCACACGGCGGCCGCGCTGGGCGGGGAGTGGAACCACGCCTACACCCGTGACGAGGCGGTCTTCCCGGGCGGGGTCGTGGCGGCCGAGAAGTACTGGCCGCCGGTGCGCCGGATCGACGGCGCCTTCGGCGACCGGAACCTGGTCTGCTCCTGCCCGCCGCTGGACGAGTACGACAACTGAGCGGGTGACGGCCGGTGGTGACCGGTCGGGACACGGCGAGGGGCCGTTCCGGGAGGACTTCCCGGAACGGCCCCTCGGCCGTTGTCTCCCAGGCCGTGTGCGGGTCGGGCCCTCAGGCCGCCTTCACCACGTGGGCCGCGGCCAGCGGGCGGTGTGGTGCGATGATCTGCCCGTCCGGCAGCAGCTCACCGGTGTCCTCGAAGAGCAGGACGCCGTTGCACAGCAGGCTCCAGCCCTGTTCCGGGTGGTTGGCCACCGGATGTGCCGCCTCCCGGTCGGTGGAGGCGGCAGATGGGCAGGCAGGCTGGTGCTGGCACATGGATGCGTTCTTTCGCTGCGGTGTGGTCTGTGTGCTGCGGCTCGATGCGTGGTTCATGGCCGCCCCCCGTATCAATCGGTGTGTGCAGGGTCCCAGTGTTGCCCCACCGGACTGGCCGTGCAGGGATTTCCCGCCAGCTGTCCTCACAGATTGATGACGCATCACCCGTGCGGGCGGTTCGACCCAACTACCCTGTCACTTCGGGTGGTTAGCCCCCCATCCCGAGTGACTAGGCCGAATGGGTCAATGGTGTCACCGGCCGGTTCAAGCCGCCGCCCCACCGGCCAGCGCGGGCGGCGGCGGGGTCAGCCGGTGGGTGAGGACCGGCAGCAGCTCCGACACCGGGTGCGGGCGGTAGGCGGCGATGCCCGGCGGGGCCGGGGCCAGCGGGACCAGCAGATCGGCGGCGGCGGGCAGTCCGGCCGCCGGGTCGGCGCCGGTCGCCCCGTGCAGCCACAGGGTGAGCATGTACAGCTCGGGCACCGACAGCAGCCTGGGCTGGTAGCCGGTCCCCAGCGACTCGGCCTGGCGCAGGGCCCGTTCGGTGGCGGCCACGTAGGGGCCCTCGAAGAAGTGGGAGAAGGTCCAGCCGTCCGGGGTGAGCCGGGCGTCCGCCGCCGCCACGTACCGGTCGCCGCCGCGGATCAGGAACCGCCATGCGGTCAGGCGGGTCCGGGGCGGCCGGCCGCCGGCCACCACCCGGTCCAGGACATGGACGGGCAGCGGGAGTTCGGCGGTCACCGGCCCTTGCAGGGCGCGCAGGGTGGGGGTGTGCTTCTCGCGGACGGCGTCGGGGGAGCCGAGTGCCGCGAGGACGCTGCGCAGGGCGGGCGCGGGGGCCGGGGAGACATGCAGCGGCATGATGATGGGTCGCCTCTCACTTGGGAGACCGGTGGTGCGGGGGCGGGGTGTGCGGAGGGAGCTGTCGCATTCTGAGGCCGGAGGGGGGCTGTGGGGCAATGGCCGCGCGCCAACTCTCCGCCTTGTTTGCGGAGTTTATACGACATGTGTTCACGCAGTGTTTCGGCTAGCCGTCCCGGCTATTGCGGGCAAGGCTCTTACCGGTCCCGCTGTCATGGATTCCATGCCGCATGAGCCCGGATGTTCCGCGCTGACCTCGGAGGTTACCCGACAAGGGCTCGGCTGAAAAGCATCGGTAATGCGTGCGATCCGTTTTCCGGCAACTCCGACGAGGATATTGCATCTGGCAACGTGCCGGGTGAATGTGCCAACGCGCCCTGTCGGCCAAACCGGCGCGCGCTCCCGCCAGAGGCGACCCCGCGGAGTTATCGATCACAGGGTCGGGGCATCATCGACCGTACACGCGCACCCCCGGTCGGCCGGGCGGGAGCCAGTCGAGGAGGGACGCTTCGATGGGGGAGAAGGTCGTGGCAGGCGGATTCGACCTGTCCGATCGGCAACGGTACCGAAGGAAGCTCCACGAGTGCCTGGAGGGACTGGAGCGGCTTCTGGCGGAGAAGAGGTTCGATCGTCCCAAGAATCTCATGGGGCTTGAGATCGAATTGAATCTCGCGGGTTCCGACGGACTGCCGAGAATGGTGAACGCCCAGGTCCTGGAGCGCATAGCGAGCCCCGATTTCCAGACCGAACTGGGAATGTTCAACCTGGAGCTCAACATACTTCCGCACCGACTCGACGGCCGGGTATTCGACCGGCTCGCCGAGGAACTCAGTGCGGGGCTCGGCTATGCCCACCGGCAGGCCGCGGAAGTCGATGCCGGAGTCGTCATGATCGGTATCCTGCCGACCATTTCCAAGCAGGACCTGGTCACCGCCAACCTGTCCGCGGTGGACCGGTACTCACTGCTCAACGAGCAGATCCTGATGCTTCGCGGAGAGGATTTCCATCTGGACATCGAGGGGGTGGAGCGGGTCACCTGGACGGCCGGATCCATCGTGCCGGAAGCCGCCTGCACCTCCGTACAGCTCCATCTCCAGGTCACCCCGGGCCGGTTCGCGGACGTGTGGAACGCCGCGCAGTGCGTGGCCGCCGTACAGATAGCGGTCGGCGCCAACTCGCCGTTCCTGTTCGGGCGGGAGCTGTGGCAGGAGTCGCGGCCGCCGCTGTTCCAGCAGGCCACCGACACCCGCCCGCCCGAGCTCCAGGCCCAGGGAGTAAGGCCGCGGACCTGGTTCGGCGAGCGGTGGGTGGACTCGGCGCAGGAGCTGTTCGCCGAGAACGTCCGCTACTTCCCCTCGCTGCTGCCCATCTGCGACGAGGAGGAACCCCTGCGGGTGCTCGACGAGGGCGGGGTGCCGGGCCTCCGGGAACTGGTGCTCCACAACGGCACCGTCTACCGCTGGAACCGGCCCGTCTACGGGGTCGCGGACGGGGTGCCGCACCTGCGGGTGGAGAACCGGGTGCTGCCCGCCGGGCCCACGGTCACCGACGTGGTGGCCAACGCCGCCTTCTACTACGGCCTCGTACGGACCCTGGCCGACGAGAAGAGCCCGGTCTGGAGCCGGCTGCCGTTCGAGGAGGCCGAGGCCAACTTCGACGCGGCCTGCCGGTACGGGATCGAGGCCCGGGTGCGGTGGCCGCGGCGCGGCCGCGGCGCCGGGCTGGCCAGCGTCCCGGCCGTCCGGCTGGTGCTGGACGAACTGCTGCCGCTGGCGGCCGCCGGACTGGACGCCTGGGGCATCGAACCCGCCGACCGGGACTACTACCTGGGAATCATCGAGGAGCGCTGCCGGCGCCGGGTGAACGGGGCCAGCTGGCAGGTGGACACCTACCGCCGCGGGCTGGCCGGCGGGCTGGAACGGGAGGCGGCGCTGGCCGCCACCACCCGGCGGTACAGCGAACTGATGCACAAGGGGGACCCGGTGCACACCTGGCCGGCCGGGCTGCCCGAACTCGGCTGACCCCTCCACCGGCCCCTCCACCGGCCCCTCCGCCGACCCTCCGTGCCCGACCGGTGCCCGCCCCCGGTCACCCCTTCCGCCTCCGGGCAGGCAGTATGGGGTGATCGGAACGGGCGACGGGACGGGAGCGGGGCGTGCGGGCGGAACCGGTGCTGGAGGATCTGCGCGAGGACGGGCGGCGCGGAATGCTGCGCACCGAGACCCTGCTCGTGCTCGCCCTGTCGCTGGGCGCGAGCGGGATCTCGGCCCTGATCAGCTTCATCGGCTCGCTCACCAAGCCGGGCGGCCTCAAGGACCAGGCCGCCACCCTCAACGGCTCCTACGCGCCCGGCCGGCCCTGGCTGGACCTGGCCTGGCAGCTGTTCGGGATCGCCTCCGCCCTGGTGCCCGTCCTGCTGGTGGCCCATCTGCTCACCCGTGAGGGGGCGGGCGGGCTGCGGGTCCTGGGCTTCGACCGGACCCGGCCGCTCCCGGACCTCGGCCGGGGCGCCCTGGTCGCGGCCGGCATCGGCAGCGCCGGGCTGGCGTTCTACCTGATCGCCCGCGCCACCGGGTTCAACCTGACGGTGGTGCCGGAGGCGCTGCCCGAGGTGTGGTGGAAGTTCCCCGTGCTGATCCTCTCCGCCGTGCAGAACTCGGTGGTGGAGGAGGTCATCGTGCTGGCCTACCTGCTGCGCCGGCTCGACCAGCTGGGCTGGTCGCCGATGGCGGCCCTGCTGGCCAGCTCGCTGCTGCGCGGCTCGTACCACCTCTACCAGGGCATCGGCGGGTTCATCGGCAACGCGGTGATGGGCGCCGTGTTCGTGCTGCTGTACCGGCGGTGGGGGCGGGTGGGCCCCCTGGTGGTCGCCCACGCGCTCCTCGACATCGTGGCCTTCGCCGGATACGCCCTGCTCGCGGGCAAGGTGGACTGGCTGCCCACGCCCTGAGGGCCACCCGCCGAGGGCCACCCGCCGAGCGGGGCGTCGGCCGCCCTCAGGGGGACGCGTACGGCTCAGCACGTCCCGTAGGGCTCAGGGGGCGGTCAGGAGCTCCCCGTCGATCACGGTGACGGCCCGGCCGGTGAGCAGGGTGCGCTCGCCCGCCAGGGTCACCCGGACCAGCCCGGTGCGGGCGCCGCCCTGGAGCCCGGTCAGCTCGGTACGTCCCAACCGGTCCGCCCAGAACGGGGCCAGCGCGGTGTGCGCGCTGCCGGTCACCGGGTCCTCGTCGATCCCGACCGCCGGGAAGAAGCCCCGGGAGACGAAGTCGTAGCCGCGCGCCGGGTCCTCGGCGGCGGCGGTGACGATCACCCCGCGCTTGGAGTACGCCCGCAGCACGGCGTGGTCGGGGCGCAGCTCCCGGACGGTCCGCTCGTCGGCCAACTCGATCACCAGGTCGCCGATGTGCGCGGAGGTGTCGAACGCCGACCGGACCTCCACCCCGCCCAGTGCCCGGACCACCTCGGCCGGCGGCTCCCAGGGGGTCAGCCCGGAGGTCGGGAAGTCCATGGTCACGGTGCCGTCCGCGGCCGCTTCGGCGACCAGCACCCCGCAGCGGGTCGCGAACCGGATCGGCCCGGCGGCCAGCCCGTCGGCGGCCAGCACATGGGCGGTGGCCAGGGTGGCGTGGCCGCACATGTCGACCTCGGCGGCGGGGGTGAACCAGCGCAGCGCCCAGTCGGCGTCCCCGCCGGGCGGCAGCGGGTGGGCGAAGGCGGTCTCGGAGAGGTTGACCTCGGCGGCGACCTGCCGGAGCCAGCCGTCCGGGGGGAACTCGGTGTCGAGGAGCAGGACGCCCGCGGGGTTGCCGCCGAAGGGGCGGTCGGTGAAGGCGTCGACGATTCGGATGCGCATGTCCTCGACCGTAGGACGGCCGGTCGGACCGGTGCCAAGGCCAATTCGCGATGACTGGCCTTGCCTGCCGCTCAGCCGAGGTAGTCCGCGCGCCCGTCGTCGTCGAGTTCGAAGGGGCCTTCGGGGATGACGCAGAACTCGTTCCCCTCCGGGTCGGCCATCACCAGGAACCCGCCGTCGGCGTACTCCTCCAGCCGGCGCCCGCCGAGGGCCTCGACCCGGCGCTGTTCGGCGGCCGGGTCGGGGGTGGAGATGTCGAAGTGCATCCGGTTCTTGCCGGTCCCGGGCTCCGAGGTCCGCTGGAAGCCGAGCCCCAGGCCGTGCTCGCGCCGCAGCCATACGTAGGGGCCCATCCTCCCGACCACGGGCCGGTCCAGCAGCCCGGCCCAGAACGCGGCGAGCCGCTCGGGGTCGAGGGCGTCGATGACCAGGGTGTTGATCCGCACGGCTGAACCGGTCGAGTCCGTCATGCCGTGATCCTTTCACCGCGGCTCGTCGTCGGCTCGGGCGGGGGTTGCTCGGCGAGCGATCCCGATATATCGTTGAGCCATCGCGAACGATCGATGAAGAAGCGGTCGGCGGAGAAAGGGGCGCATCATGCGCGGACGCGGACATGGACACGAGCAGGGACACGAGTACGGACAGGGGCGCGGCCGGGGCCGGGGGTTCTTCGGCCCGGAGCGCGGTCCCGAGCGCGGCGGCGAGCGCGGGGAGTTCGAGGGGCGCCGGCGCGCCTTCGGCCCCTTCGGGCCGGGCTGGGGCGGAGGGCCGGGCGGACCCGGAGGACCCTTCGGGGGCCGGGGAGGCAGGGGAGGCCCGCACCGCCGGGCCCGGCGCGGCGATGTCCGCGCCTCCATCCTGGCGCTGCTCACCGACCGGCCGATGCACGGCTACGAGATGATCCAGGAGATCGCCGAGCGCAGTGGCGGAGCCTGGAAGCCCAGCCCGGGATCGGTCTACCCGACCCTTCAGATGCTGGAGGACGAGGACCTGATCAGCAGCGAGAGCGACGGCGGCAAGAAGCTGTTCACGCTCACCGCGGCCGGCCGCACCGAGGCCGAGTCGGTGCCGTCGGCCCCCTGGGAGGAAGTCGGGCGCGGGGTCGACTGGGAGAGTATGAACGAGATCCGGGAGGCCGGTTTCGGTCTGATGGAGGCGTTCGGGCAGGTCTGGAAGACCGGCACTCCCGATCAGCGGCAGAAGGCCGTCGCGGTGATCAACGAGGCGCGCAAGAAGCTGTATCTGATCCTTGCCGACGAGCACTGAGCATCGAGCACTCGACCTGCTCCCGAGCATGGTGGCGCCCCGCGACAGCTGTCGCGGGGCGCCACCGTATTCCGGGTCCGGGTCCTCAGGCGACCAGCCCCGCCAGCTTGCGCAGCGATTCGTTCAGGGCGGCGGTGGCCGAGTCCTTCAGCTTGCCCGCCATCAGAGAGACGGCGGCGCCGGTGAACTCCCCGTCGATCCGGACCGTGGTCGCCCCGCCGTCCGGGATCAGGGTGTACTTGGTCAGTACCACCACGCCCATCGGGCCCTTGCCGCGGATCGCGAAGACCTGCTCGGCCGCCAGCTCCTCGATGGTCCAGGTGACCTCGGCCGGGAAGCCCATCATCTTCATGTTCTCCTCGAAGGTGGCCCCGACCGCGAGGGTCTCCGGTCCGCCCTTGGGGAAACTGGTGTGGGTCATGCTCCACTGGCCGTACGCACCCCAGTCCGTCAGCTGGGACCAGACCTTCGCGGCGGGCGCCTCGATGCGTGATTCCGCGGTGACTTCGGCCATGCGACCACCCCTTCTCGTCGGGTACGTGCGGCGGAAGGTAGCCGGGGCGGCCACAACATTCAATACTGACGACCTGTCAGAAAATCTGCGTCCGTCTCAACAGGCGTCACTCGCGTGACGCTCCTGACGCCGACTGTCATGATGGCCCGATGCAAGCGTCAGGGAAGAACGCCGGCCTGGGCCTCGCCCTGGTCTCGGCGGCCGCGTTCGGCGGTTCGGGAGTGGCGGCGAAGCCGCTGATAGAGGCGGGTCTGGACCCGCTGCACATGGTCTGGCTCCGGGTGGCCGGCGGAGCCCTGGTGCTCTCGCCGCTGGCCTGGCGCCATCGCGACCTGCTGCGCCGCAAGCCCGCGCTGCTGGCCGGCTTCGGGCTGATCGCGGTCGCCGGGGTGCAGGCCTTCTACTTCGCCTCCCTGTCCCGCATCCCGGTCGGGGTGGCCCTGCTGCTGGAGTACCTCGGCCCGGCGCTGCTGCTCGGCTACATCCGGTTCGTCCAGCGCAAGCCGGTCACCCGGGCGGCCGCGGCCGGCGCCGCGGTGGCCGTCGTCGGCCTGGCCTGTGTGGTGGAGATCTGGTCCGGGCTCAACCTCGACCCGCTGGGCGTGCTGCTGGGTCTGGCCGCCGCCTGCTGCCAGGCCTGCTACTTCGTCTTCGCCGACCAGGGCGCGGACGGCGAGGACGCCCCCGACCCGCTCGGCGTGGCCGCGTACGGCCTGATCATCGGCACCCTGGTGATGACGGTGATCGCCCGGCCCTGGCAGATCGACTGGCAGGTGCTCGGCGCGGGCGCCGAGATCGCCGGTACCGAGGTGCCCGGGGTGGTCCTGCTCGGCTGGGTGGTGCTGATCGCCACCGTGCTCGCCTATCTGACCGGGGTGGTCTCGGTGCGGCGGCTGTCCCCGCAGGTGGCCGGGGTGGTGGCCTGTCTGGAGGCGGTCATCGCCACCGTGCTGGCCTGGGTGCTGCTCGGTGAGCACCTGTCCCTGCCGCAGGTGCTGGGCGGCGGCCTGGTGCTGGGCGGGGCGCTGATCGCCCAGACCGCCCGGCCGAAGCCCCCGGAGGACCTGCCGGGCGGCGACTCGGCCGCACCCCCTATGGTGGCTTCCATGCATTCGACCGCGCTGCCGCCTCCCGCCGTCTGACGCGGGCGGCCACCGCCACCCGTCAGGCGTGATCAGGACCCCGGTTCCCCGGGGCGGTCCGTGCTGCCCGCGAAGCGATGAACCAGTCCCCTCATCCTTCACGCACGCGCGGAGAACACACGTGTCGAACCCTTCCACTCCTGCCGGACCCTCCCTTCGTCCCGGGCCCGGCGCCCCGTTGCACCAGCCCGCGTCCACCGGGCGCAGCCTGCTGTTCCTGGTCATCGCCGGAGCCGCCTGGGGGACCGCCGGGGCGGCCGCCTCGCTGCTCTTCCTGGCCAGTGACCTCGGTCCGCTGGCCCTGTCGTTCTGGCGGTGCGCCGGCGGACTCGCCGTACTGCTCGCGGTCCTCGCGGTACGCCGCTCCCGGCGGCTCCGGGGGCTCCGGGGGCTCCGGGCGCTCCGGGCGGCCGGCCGGTCCGGGCGCCGGGTCGGTGCCCTCGCTGATCGTCACCGGGCTGCTGTTCACCCTGTTCCAGGCGGCCTACTTCTGGGCGGTGCGGGAGACCGGGCTGGCCGTCGGCACCGTGGTGACCCTCGGCGCCGGGCCGGTGCTGATCGCGCTGGGCGGCCGCTACTGGATGGGCGAGCGGCTGGGCCGCGGCGGGGCCCTGGCGGTGGTCGGGGCGCTGGCCGGGCTGGTGGTGCTGGTCCTGGGCGGCGGCCGGGCCGAGGTGCGGCCGGCCGGGATCGGCTGGGCGCTGCTGTCGGCCGCCGGCTATGCGGCGATGACCCTGCGGACCCGCCGGAGCGGACAGCGCGGCACGGCGGGGGACCCGCTGGTCACCACGGCCTGGTCGGTGGCGGTGGGCGCGGTCTGCCTGCTGCCGCTCGCCCTGCTGGAGGGCATCCTTCCGCACACCGACCGGCCCGGCCGGGTGCTGTGGCTGCTGGTGTACGTGGCGACCGTGCCCACCGCGCTGGCGTACGCCCTGTACTTCACCGGGGCCGCCTCGGTGCGGGCCGCCACGGTGTCCGTGATCATGCTGATCGAGCCGGTGGGCGCGGCGCTGATCGCGGTGCTGGTGCTCGGCGAGGAGCTCACCGGGGCGGTGGTGCTGGGCACGGTGCTGCTGCTGACGGCGGTCCTCGCGCTGATCGTCGCGGAGTCCCGCCGTCCGGCCGGGCCGGTGGTGTCAGCCGAACCGCTTCACAGCGCGGTCAGGTAGCCGGGGGTCGGGATGCCCGGGGCCAGGTCGGCGGCCGGCTCCGGGCGCCCGTAGGTGCGGGCCACCGGGACCACCCCCGACCAGTGCGGCAGGCCGAGGTCGGCCGGGTCGTCGTTGGGGCCGCCGGTGCGGACCTTCGCCGAGACCTCGGTCAGGTCCAGCCGGATCACCGCGGTGGCCGCCAGTTCCTTGGCGTCGGCCGGCCGGGAGTCGGCGGACCGGCCGGGGACGACCTGGTCCACGATCGCGTCCAGGGCGGTCCGGCGCTCCTTTGGGTCGGTGACCGTGCGGGCGGTGCCGTGCACCACCACCGAGCGGTAGTTGATCGAGTGGTGGAAGGCGGACCGGGCGAGCACCAGCCCGTCCACATGGGTCACGGTGACGCACACCGGGAGCCCCGGGTCGGCCGCGCCCGCGGCGCGCACCGGGCGGGAACCCGTGGAACCGTGCAGGTAGAGGGTCTCGCCCACGCGGGCGTAGAGGGTGGGCAGGACCACCGGGGCGCCGTCGCGGACGTAGCCGAGGTGGCAGACATAGGCCTCGTCGAGTATCGAGTGCACCGTCCCGCGGTCGTAGCGGGCGCGGTCGGCGGACCGGGTGGGCACGGTCCGGGCGGTGCGCTCGTAGGCGGCCTGGTCGGTGGGGGAGGCTTCGCCGGTCGGGGCGGCTTCGTCGGTGGGGGCGCTCATGGTGCGTACTCCATTGCACTAGTGCATAATGCTGTTTGTGCTAGAAGAGTATCCGGTCAAGGGTGGCCGCGCATCGGAAATCGCCTCCAGCGTCGAGACGGCGGTGGGCTCCGGCGAGCTGCGCCCCGGCGAGCTCCTGCCGCCGATGCGGGAACTGGCGGCCCGGCTGGGGGTCAACCCCAACACCGTCGCGGCCGCCTACCGCACCCTGCGCGAGCGCGGGGTCATCGAGACGGACGGCCGCCGCGGCAGCCGGATCCGGGCCAGACCGGTCAGCAGCCCGCGCGAGGCCATGGGCGTGGCCGTCCCGCCCGGCACCCGGGACCTGGCCTCCGGCAACCCCGACGTGGCCCTGCTGCCCCCGCTGACCGGACCGCTCGCGGCAGCCGCCCGCCGGTACGCGGCGGAGCCCACCGTCTACGGCATGGAGCCGCTGGTCCCGGAACTGGAAGCGCTGGCCCGTGCCGGGCTGGCCGCGGACGGGGTGCCGGCCGGTCCGCTCACCCTGACCTCGGGCGCCCTCGACGGCATCGAACGGGTGCTGACGGCCCATCTGAAACCCGGTGACGCGGTGGCGGTCGAGGATCCGGGCTGGGGCAGCCTGCTGGACCTCGCCCCGGCGCTCAGGCTGCGGGTGCTGCCGGTCGCCCTGGACGAGGAGGGGCCCCGGCCGGAGGCGGTGGCCGCGGCCCTCAAGGCCGGGGCCCGGGCCCTGGTGGTCACCTCCCGGGCGCAGAACCCGACGGGGGCCGCACTGGGCGCCGCCCGGGCGGCGGCCCTGCGGTCCGTACTGGCCCGGCATCCCGGGGTGCTGGTCGTCGACGACGACCACGGCCACGGGATCGTCGACCTGCCGCTGCACTCGCTGGGCGGGATGACCCGCCACTGGGCACTGATCCGCTCCACCGCCAAGGCGTACGGACCGGACCTCAGGCTCGCCGTGGTCACCGGGGACGAGGTGACCCTGGACCGGGTCCGCGGCCGGCAGCGGCTGGGCCCCGGCTGGGTGAGCCGGCTGCTCCAGTACACCCTGCTCGAACTGTGGACCTCCGGGGCCGTGGACCCGGCGGCGGTGGCCCGCGGCTACGCGGACCGGCGGGATCCGCTGGTGGCCGCGCTCGCCGCGCACGGGGTGGCCGCGTACGGCCGCAGCGGGATGAACGTCTGGATCCCGGTCGCCGACGAGACCGCGGCCGTGACCCGGCTGCTGACGGCGGGCTGGGTGGTGGCCCCCGGGGCCCGGTTCCGGCTGGACACCGGCCCCGGCATCCGGATCACCGTCTCCCGGCTCACCCCCGCCGACCTGCCCTCCCTGGCCGCGGCGGTCGCCGAGGCGGTCCGGCCCAGCTCGGCCACCCGGTTCGTCTGACCGGCCCGTCGTTCCTCTTCCTGCCGGCCCGGTCAGGCCGGCAGGAAGAGGAACGACAACAGGGAGAGCACCAGGCCCGAGAGCAGGACCATCGTGGCGATCGCCCGGAAGAAGAAGGCCGAGGCCACCATGGTCGGGGCGCGCAGATCGCCGCGCCGCCGCATCCGCAGCTCGGCGTTGCGGGCCGCGTTCCGCTCCAGCGCCCGGGCGGCCCCCCGGACGTCGAACGCCACCCAACCGCCGGCGACCAGAGCGCTCAGACCGAACAGCAGCAGGAACGAGAACAGGGCCATGGGTCCCCCCCCCGGGAACGTGAACGATGAGGAGGGGGACGCCAGCAGCAGGCCGGGGACGGTGCGGGGGCCGGGTCAGGCACGGCGCCGGGACTGGGTGAGGGCCGCGCCCGCCAGGATGACGGCCGCGCCCACCGGGGTGTTCCAGTGCAGCTCCTCGCCGAGCACCAGCACCCCGGCGGCGGTGGCGATCACCGGGATGAAGTACGTGACCATCTGCGCGGTGGTCGGACCGACCTCGGTCACCAGCCCGTACTGGAACTGCAGGGCCATCCCGGTGCCCAGCGCCCCCAGCGCGACCACCGACAGCGTCGGCCACAGCGGGAAGGAGGTCGGCGCGGTGGTGAACACCGCCCCGGCCACGCCCAGTTGGAGAGTGGACATGATCAGCTGCCCGGCGGTGAGGGCGACCGGGGAACCCGGGTTTCCGGCCAGGGTCCGGCGGACGTAGATCCAGCCCACCGGATAGCAGAACGCGGCCAGCAGGGCGAGGCCGGTGCCCCCGGGGTCCACCCCGGCGAAGCCCTGCCAGGCCCCGAGCACCACCAGGACGCCGAGGAAGCCCAGGCCCAGTCCGGCGACCCGGCGCCGGGTCGGCCGGTCCTCCGACAGCGCGACCATGGACAGCGCCATCCCCCACAGCGGGGAGGTGGCGTTGCAGATCCCGGCCAGGGCGGAGGGGATGCGCAGCTCCGAGTACGCGAACAGGGTGAACGGCAGCGAGTTCAGCAGGACCGCCGCCACCGTCAGCCGGACCCAGGTGCGCGCGCCGCGCGGCAGCGGCTCCCGCCGGACCAGCAGCACGGTGAGCAGGGCGAGCGCCCCGAAGAACACCCGGCCCAGGGCGACCTGGAGGGGCGCGTACCCCTCGGTGCCGACCTTGATCAGCAGGAAGCTGAAGCCCCACACCACCGAGAGCAGGCCGAACCGGACCCGCCAGTCGAGGACGGCCCGGCGCGATCCGGTCGGGACGGGCGGGTGCGGGCCGGTGCGGGTCACGGCGGGTGCGCTCATGCCCCCACTCTGCTGTCGCCCACTTCGTAGCACAAGCGAGAGTTCATGGCAGTGAAGGCGTAGCATCGCTTACATGTTGAATCTGGAGCGGCTGCGCACCCTCGATGCCCTGGCCCGTCACGGATCCGTCAGCGCCGCCGCCGACGGCCTGCACGTGACCACCTCGGCGGTCTCCCAGCAGATGGCCAAGCTGGAACGGGAGGTCGGCCAGCCGCTGCTCGCCCGGCAGGGGCGCGGGGTCCGGCTGACCGACGCCGGGCGGCTGCTCGCCGGCCACGCCGCCCGGATCATCTCCCAGGTGGAGCTGGCCCAGGCCGACGTCGAGGCCCAGCGGGGCCGCGCGGTCGGCGAACTGCGGATCGGGGCCTTTCCCACCGCGATGCGCGGACTGCTCCCCGACAGCCTGGTCGCCCTGCGCGCCGAGCACCCGGAACTCGCCGTCCGGGTCCGTGAGCTGGAGCCCGCCGAGAGCATGGCCGCGGTGGTGCGCGGCGATCTCGACCTGGCGCTGGCGATCGACTGGTACAACAAGCGGATGCCGGTGCCGGCCGAACTGGTCCGGGCCCATCTGCTCGACGACACCGCCGATGTGGCGGTGCCCGTCGGCCACCCCCTGTCCGGGCGCGCGGAGGTCTCCCTCGCCGAGTTCGCCGACGACGACTGGGTCTCCTGGAACGAGGGGCAGTTCTGTCACGAGTGGCTGGTGTTCACCCTGCGCGGGGTCGGGGTGGAGCCGCGGGTCGCCCACATCGCCGAGGAGCACCACACCCAGCTGACCTTCGTGGAGGCCGGACTCGGCGTCTGCGTGACCCCCCGGCTGGGCCGCGGCCCGACCCCGGCCGGGGTCCGGCTGCTGCCGGTCCGGGACACCGTACGGCGGCACGTGTACGTGGTCTGGCGGGCCGACGCCGACCGCCGGCCCTCGATCCGGGCGGCCGTGGACGCCCTGCGCTCGGCCGCCGGGCGGATCAGCGCTTGCGGAAGTCCCAGGACACCACCGTCTCCGGAGTGAGCCGCAGCCAGGCGTGCCGGCCGTCGTGCGGCATGTCGGGGATGCCGAAGTTCTTGGCGGGGAAGAGCCGTTCGGCCTCCGCCAGCTCGGGGCACGGCTCGCCCGTACGCGGCGCCTCGCCGACGAACTCGGCGCGGCCCGACAGCTCCACCCCGCGCAGCTCGTCGTAGGACTCGCCCGCGTCCACCACCACCGAGATCCGCGGATCCTCGCGGAGGTCCGCCCAGCGGCGGCTGCGGGTGATCGAGTACAGCCAGAGCGAGCTGCCGTCCCAGGCGAACCACAGGGCGCCCACGTGCGGGCGCCCGTCGGGGGAGACGGTGGCCACCCGGCAGGTCCGCTGCTCCCGCAGGAAGGCGTCCACCTCCTCCCCGGTCATCATGATCCGCCGGCCGCGCCGCTGGGTCTCGTCCATCCGCCCCGCACCCCTTCACATCTGACTATGTGTCAGGAATCATGCGGGCTGCGCCGCCAGGACGCCAGGGGAAGACCGAGGGAGGCCGGGGAGCCATGCCGAATCCGGAAGCCGCCAGCACCGTGCTGCTCACCGTCGAATGCCAGAACGGAGTGGTCGGCGAGGGCGGCGCGCTGCCCGAACTCGCCAAGGAGGCCCGGGCCTCCGGAATGCTGGACCGGGTGGCCGCACTGGTGGACGGCGCGCACCGGGCCGGAGTGCAGGTGATCCACGCGGTCGCCGAACGCCGGCCGGACGGCCGCGCGGCGAACACCAACGCCCGGCTGTTCCGGGCGGCCGGGCGGCTGCCCGTCCAGCAGCTGACCGGCAGCGCGGCGGTGCGGGTGGCCGCGCCCATCGAGGTCGCCGAGGAGGACATCCTGCTGCGGCGGCTGCACGGACTGTCCCCGATGGCCGGCACCGACCTGGACCCGCTGCTGCGCAACCTGGGCTGCCGCACCCTGGTGGTCACCGGGGTCTCCTCGAACGTGGCGATCCCCAACACCGTCTTCGACGCCGTGAACCTCGGCTACCGGGTGGTGGTCCCCTCCGACGCCATCGCCGGAGTGCCCGCCGCCTACACGGCCGAGGTGCTCCGCAACTCGCTCTCCCTGGTCGCCACCATCACCACCACCGAGGAGCTGCTCGCCGGCTGGGCGTGATCCCCCGGGCCCGTGGCGCCGGGAACCCCCTAGCCTGGGGGGATGCTCAAAGAAGTGATCGCGACCCGCTATGTGACGCCCTTGCGCGAGGGCGGCTCGCTGCCGGGGATCGTCGAGGCCGACGACCTCGGCACGTACGTCATGAAGTTCACCGGGGCCGGCCAGGGCCGCAAGACCCTGGTCGCCGAGGTCATCTGCGGCCGGCTGGCGCAGCGGCTGGGGCTGCGGGTGCCGGAACTGGCGCGGATCCAGCTGGACCCGGTCATCGGGCTCGGCGAGCCCGACCAGGAGGTGCAGGAGCTCCTCAAGGCCAGCGGCGGTCTGAACCTGGGGATGGACTACCTGCCCGGCTCGATCGGCTTCGACCCGCTGGCCTACCAGGTCGACCCGGTGGAGGCGGGCCGGGTGGTCTGGTTCGACGCGCTGGTCAACAACGTCGACCGGTCCTGGCGCAACCCCAACACCCTGGTCTGGCACGGCGACCTGTGGCTCATCGACCACGGTGCCACCATGATCTGGCACCACAACTGGCCCACCGCCCGGACCGCCGCCGCCAAGCCCTACAACGCCTCCGACCACGTCCTCGCCCCCTTCGGCCCGGACATCGCCGCGGCCGCGGACGAGCTGGCCCCGAAGGTCACCGAGGAACTGCTCACCGAGGTGGCGGCGGACGTGCCGGACGAGTGGCTGGTGGACGAGCCCGGCTTCGCCACCACCGACGAGCTGCGCCGCGCGTACGTGGCCGCGCTGCTGCCGCGGGCCGCCACCGTCCACGAACGGATCACCATGGTGGCCGAGGTGCGGGCCTCCTCCGGCCCGCCCGGCTGGCTGGCCGACCGACTGACCCCCGTACCGTCCCGGAAGAAGAGCGACAGCCAGTGACCCAGCGCGATGTGTTCGAGTACGCACTGGTACGGGTGGTGCCCCGGGTGGAGCGCGGTGAGTGCTTCAACGCCGGAGTGATCGTCTACTGCCGTGCGCAGGGCTACGTGGCCGCCCGCACCCATCTGGACGAGGGCAAGCTCCTCGCCCTGGACCCCGGGGCGGACGTCACCGGGGTACGGGCGGCCCTGCGGGCCGTGGAGGGGGTCTGCACCGGCGGCGAGGCCGCGGGTCAGGCGGCGGGCGACGACCCGGGCCGCCGCTTCCGCTGGCTGATCGCCCCGCGCAGCACCGTGGTGCAGCCCGGCCCCGTCCACACCGGTCTGACCGTCGACGCCGGGGCGGAGGTGGAGCGGCTGCTGGCCCTGCTGGTGCGGTGAACCGCCGGGCGCGACGTTGACACCGGGGGGTGGGGATCCTAACTTCAGCACTGGTTACTAAGCGGTTGCTCAGGCCTGGGCGGCCGTCTCTCAAGGGCGAGGAGAACCAGCATGTCCACCACCGAGCAGCGCGTCGCCGTCGTCACCGGGGCGGCCCGGGGGATCGGCGCCGCCACGGCCCTGCGGCTGGCCGCCGAGGGGCGGGCCGTGGCCGTACTCGATCTCGACGAGGAGGCCTGCAAGGAGACCGTCGCCGCGATCACCGCGGCCGGCGGCACGGCCATCGCGGTCGGCTGCGACGTGTCCGACGCCGCCCAGGTGGAAGCGGCCGTCGAGCGGATCGCGCGGGAGCTCGGCGGGCCCACGGTGCTCGTCAACAACGCCGGGGTGCTCCGCGACAACCTGCTCTTCAAGATGGACGAGAGCGACTGGGACACCGTCATGAACGTGCACCTGCGCGGGGCGTTCCTGATGGCGAGGGCCTGTCAGAAGCACATGGTGGCCGCCAAGTTCGGGCGGATCGTGAACCTGTCGAGCAGCTCCGCGCTGGGCAACCGGGGGCAGGCCAACTACTCGGCCGCCAAGGCCGGTCTGCAGGGCTTCACCAAGACCCTGGCCATCGAGCTCGGCAAGTTCGGCGTGACCGCCAACGCGGTGGCCCCCGGGTTCATCGCCACCGAGATGACCGCGGCCACCGCCGCCCGGGTGGGCATGGGCTTCGAGGACTTCCAGGCGGCCGCGGCCACCCAGATCCCGGTGCAGCGGGTGGGCCGGCCGGAGGACGTCGCGAACGCGATCTCCTTCTTCACCGGCGACGCGGCGGGGTTCGTCTCCGGGCAGGTCATGTACGTGGCCGGCGGCCCGCTCAACTAGCGCGAGAGGGCGTACACCGTGGAGCACAGCGGAATCGACAGCGGCCGGGTGGCGCTGATCACCGGGGCCAGCCGGGGGATCGGCCTGGGGATCGCGGAGGCGCTGGTCGCCCGGGGCGACCGGGTCTGCATCACCGGGCGGAACGAGGACACCCTCAAGGAGGCCGTGGAGCGGCTCGGGTCCGACCGGGCCGTCGGGGTCGCCGGGAAGGCCCATGACGAGGCCCACCAGGCGGTGGCCGTCGAGCGTGCGATGGAGGCGTTCGGCCGGATCGACTTCCTGGTCAACAACGCCGGCACCAACCCGGTCTTCGGCCCGATCGCGGACCTGGACCTCGGGGTCGCGCGGAAGGTCTTCGAGACCAACGTGATCTCGGCGCTGGGCTTCGCCCAGCGGACCTGGCACGCCTGGCAGAAGGAGAACGGCGGGGCGATCGTGAACATCGCCTCCATCGCGGGGGTCTCCGCGTCGCCGTTCATCGGGGCGTACGGGATGAGCAAGGCCGCCATGGTCAACCTGACCCTGCAGCTGGCGCACGAGATGGCGCCGGGGGTGCGGGTGAACGCGATCGCCCCGGCGGTGGTGAAGACCCGGTTCGCGCAGGCGCTCTACGAGGGCCGGGAGGCGGAGGCGGCCGCGGCCTATCCGCTGGGCCGGCTGGGGGTGCCGGCCGACATCGGCGGAGCCGCCGCATTCCTCACCTCGGCGCAAGCGGAATGGGTCACGGGTCAGACTCTGATTGTTGATGGTGGAATGTTTCTCAATGCCGGAGTTCACTGACCGATAATCGGACGCATTTGCCCTCCAAAAAGTGCTAAATGCGGCCAGAATACGTCCGTAACCGGTCAAGTACCCCACGGAACCTGCCCATTGGATTCGTGGGGTACTGCGGTAGGGTCTGCCGCACCCAGGCTGATCGAGGAGCGTGCACGTGTTCAACCGGACCAGATGCCTGCAGATCACTGCGGCCCTTGCGTCCATATCCCTGCTCGCCGGCTGCGGGCTGATCTCGGGTGACGACGGGGCGAGCAAGAAGCGGATCGTCGTCGGTACGACGAGTATTCCCAGCACCCTCGACCCGGCGGACGCCTGGGACGGCTCCTGGGAGCTTTACCGGAACGTCTACCAGACCCTGCTGGCGTTCCCGACCGGCAGCGTCCGGCCGCAGCCCGACGCCGCGCAGGGCTGCGAGTTCACCGACTCGGCGAACCAGTCCTACCGCTGCACCCTGCGCAAGGGACTGAAGTTCTCCAACGGCGAGGCGCTCGACTCCAAGGCCGTCAAGTACTCCTTCGACCGCATCCGGAAGATCAATTCCAAGGTCGGTCCCAAGGACCTCTTCGGCAGCCTCGACCGGATCGAGACCCCCGACGCGCTGACCGTGGTCTTCCACCTGAAGAACTCCGACGCCACCTTCCCGTTCGTGCTCGGCTCCCCGGCCGCCTCGCTGGTCGCGCCCAAGGACTACCCGGCCGACCGGGTCCGCCCGGACGCCAAGGTCACCGGCTCCGGCCCGTACGTCCTCGACGAGTACGTGGACGAGGAGCGGGCCGAGCTCAGCCGCTACGACGGCTACCAGGGCTTCGCCCAGCGCCGGAACGACGGCGTGACCATCCGGTACTTCAACGACTCCGGCAAGATGGTGGCCTCCCTCAAGGACCACGACATCGACGCCACCTACCGAGGGCTCACCGCCGAGGAGATCCAGGAGCTCCAGAGCACCCACTCGCGGGACCTCGGCATCCAGGTCGTCGCCAACGTGGGCTCCGAGATCCGCTACCTGGTCTTCAACCCCAAGAGCGACCCGGCGGTCAGGAAGCTGGAGGTCCGCCAGGCCATCGCCCAGGTCATCGACCGCGGCACCCTGATCAACGAGGTCTACCGCGGCACCGCGGAACCCCTCTACTCGATGGTCCCCAAGGGCGTGGTCGGCCACAAGACGCCCTTCTTCGACAAGTTCCCGCACCCGGACGTCCCCAAGGCGCGGAAGCTGCTGAAGGACGCCGACATCAGCATCCCGGTGGAGCTGAACCTCTCCTACACCACCGACCGCTACGGCTCCTCCACGGAAGCCGAGTTCAAGGAGCTCAAGCGGCAGCTGGAGGAGAGCGGACTGTTCCAGGTCACCCTCCAGGGCAAGCCCTGGAAGGAGTTCCAGACCGGCTACAAGAACGGCGAGTACCCGGTCTTCGGCCGCGGCTGGTTCCCCGACTTCCCGGACCCGGACAACTTCATCGCCCCGTTCGTCGGCAAGGAGAACGCGGTCGGCACCCCCTACGAGCCCACCGCGATCCTCAAGGACCTGCTGCCCAAGTCCCGCCGCTCCAGCGACCGTTCGGCGGTGAGCGCCCAGTTCGAGGAAGCGCAGCGGATCTTCGCCGAGGACGTCCGGCTGCTGCCGCTGTGGCAGGGCAAGCTGTACGTGGCCTCCGGGGAGGACATCTCCGGCACCGAGCGCGCGCTGGACCCGCAGACCGCCATGCAGATGTGGGAGCTGTACCGCAAGACCAGCTGGTAGCGGCCCGGATGACGGCCGGGATTCCGGGCCGTGTCCGGTGATGTCAGTGGCCGAAGGTAAGTTCTGACCAGTTGCAGAACGAATGCCGGAGGTTGTCGACGTGACCGAGATGCTGCCCGAATCCTGGCTGTCCGTGCTGGGCGGGGAACTCGACCAGCCCTACTTCAAGGAGCTCACCGAGTTCGTCGAGGAGGAGCGGGCCCGCGGTCCGGTCTACCCGCCCCGCGAGGAGGTCTTCGCCGCGCTGGAGGCCACCCCCTACGACCGGGTCAAGGTGCTGGTCCTCGGCCAGGACCCCTACCACGGGGCCGGCCAGGGACACGGTCTGTGCTTCTCGGTGCGGCCCGGGGTCAGGACCCCGCCCTCGCTGCGGAACATCTACAAGGAGATGCAGGCCGAGCTCGGCACCCCGATCCCGGACAACGGCTATCTGATGCCGTGGGCCGAGCAGGGCGTGCTGCTGCTCAACGCGGTGCTCACGGTCCGTGAGGCGGAGGCCAACTCCCACAAGGGCAAGGGCTGGGAGAAGTTCACCGACGCGGTGATCCGCGCGGTGGCCGAGCGGCCCGACCCGGCGGTGTTCGTGCTCTGGGGGGCGTACGCCCAGAAGAAGCTGCCGCTGATCGACGAGACCCGGCACGTGGTGGTCAAGGGCGCGCACCCCTCCCCGCTGTCCGCGAAGAAGTTCTTCGGCTCCCAGCCCTTCACCCAGATCAACGCGGCGGTCGCCGCCCAGGGCCACGACCCGATCGACTGGCGGATCCCCGACCTGGGCTGACGTGACCTGGGCTGACGCCCGATCGCCCGCCCGCGCCTCGGCCGCAATGTCGGCGGCTGCGGATAGCGTCTGGATGATCGGACCGCGCAGGTCCGACGGACGAAGCCGGAGGCGGTCGTGACGGAGCAGCGGGAGGCGTCGGAGGACGCCGTCATGACCAGGATCGGCCAGGCGGTCATGCTGCTGCACGCGGGGGACCGGGAGGAGGCCCGCAACCGGTTCGGCGAGATCTGGACCCAGATCGGGGAGGACGGGGACCCCCTGCACCGCTGCACGCTGGCCCACTACATGGCCGACGCGCAGGACGACCCGTCCGACGAGCTCTCCTGGGACCTGCGGGCCCTGACCGCCGCCGAGGCGCTCGGCGAGGAGCGCCTCACCCGGCACGAGCCGCATGCGGCGGTCCGGGCCTTCTACCCCTCGCTGCACCTCAACCTGGCCGCCGACTACGTCAAGCTCCAGCGGCCGGAGGCGGCCCGGATCCACCTCGCCCGGGCCCGCGCGGCCACCGGGGCGCTGGGCGACGACGGATACGGGGACGGGGTCCGGGCGGCGATCTCCCGGCTGGAACTGAGGCTGGGCGAGGACTCGCCGCCCTTCCCGGGCCGCCCCTGAACCGGCCGCCGGGCGGCCCGGGCGGACCCGGCGGTTTCGGGAAGCTTGACCTGCCCGGCCGGCTCAGCAGGCTCGACCGGCCCGGCCGGGACGCCTCGGCCGGGGCCTCACTCCGGGTGGACCCCGTCGCAGATCCGGGCCTCCGGGCTGTCCGCACCCCAGCTGCCGTGCTTGCGGCCCAGCGCGCAGACGTCCGCCGGACGCATCGGCAGGTGCTCGATCAGCTCCCGCTCCACCTTCCGCGCCTCCCGCCGCCGGCGGTCCTCCGCCGACGGGTGCCGGCCTTCCGGGGCGGGCTCGGCGGCCGCCGGGGCCTGCGGCTCCGGGATGTCCGGGACCGGCGGCTCGACCGGCTCCCGGCGGGCGGGGGCCGCCGGCGGGGCGGCGGACCGGCGGGCCGGGACGGCCGCCGCGGGGGCCGTCCCGCGATCCGGCGCCTCGGGCGCGGCCCGCAGCGCCTCCAGCGCGGGCGCCCGCACCTCGACCAGGCTGCCCCCCTGGGCGCTGCGCGTCTCGTGCCGGGGCGGCACGCCCGCCGCGGGGGCCGCCGCCGGCCGCACCGGGTCGGGGTTCACGTTCACACAGCCGGTGAGCGGGACCGCCGAGACGGCGCAGGCCACTCCCAGCAGCAGGGTTGTCGAGGTTCGGGTTGCATGCACTCGCGCAACTCTGCTCCGTACGGACCCGGTTGCGATAATCCGGAGCCCGAAATGACCCCGCACGGGTGATGGCTACTCGCCGGTTGCCCCGTCGATCAGCTCGCGCAGCAGATCCGCGTGGCCGTTGTGCCGCGCGTACTCCTCGATCATGTGGGTGTAGACCCAGCGCAGGTTGAACCGCTCGTGGCGGCGCGGATGCGAGGCCACCGAGACCTCGTCCAGGGAGCGGCCGGCCGCCGCCGCACGGGCCAGCTCGATCTCCTCCCGCCACACCCGGTCCGCGTCCGCCCAGGTGTCCTCGGGTCCGAAGTGGAAGTCCCCGTCCTGGTCCTTCTCGGTGCAGTACAGCTCCGGCAGCTCCAGTCCGAGGGTGATCTCCCGGAACCACCACCGCTCCACCTCGGCCATGTGCCGGACCAGCCCCAGCAGGGTCAGTTCGGAGGGCGGCACGGCGGCCGTCCGCAGCTGCTCCTCGTCCAGGCCGCGGCACTTCAGGGCGAGGGTGGCCCGGTGGTATTCCAGCCAGCCTTCGAGCATCTCCCGCTCGTTCGCCGTGGTCGACGGTTCGGGACGCTCGTGTTCAGAAGAGATCATGCCCACATGGTGGGCGAACCCGGCCGCCCGCACCAGGGATTAAGCTGCCCAGCAGTCGGACGAACGAGGAGGATCCCGGTGAAGGTCGCATGCATCGGACTCGGTGACATCGCCCAGAAGGCCTATCTGCCGGTCCTCACGGCCCGCCCGGGCCTCGAACTGCACCTGCAGACCCGCAACCCGGAGGTGCTGGCCTCGATCGGCGACCGCTACGCGGTCCCGGCCGCCCGCCGCCACGCCTCCTTCGAGGCCCTCCTCGCCGAGCGCCCCGACGCCGCCTTCGTGCACGCCGCCACCGCCGCCCACCCCGAGCTGGTGACCCGGCTGCTGGAGGCCGGCATCGCCACCTACGTGGACAAGCCGCTGGCCTACGAGTACGCCGACTCCCGGCGGCTGGTCGAACTCGCCGAGGAGCGCGGGGTGTCCCTGGCCGTGGGCTTCAACCGGCGGCACGCCCCCGGCTACGCCCAGTGCGCCGAGCACCCGCGCGAACTCATCGTGATGCAGAAGAACCGGGTCGGGCTCCCCGAGGACCCCCGCACCCTGGTCCTGGACGACTTCATCCACGTGGTCGACACCCTCCGCTTCCTGCTGCCCGGCGAGGCCGACCGGATCGACGTCCGGGCGGTGGTCCGCGAGGGACTGATGCACCAGGTGGTCCTCCAGCTGGCCGGCGACGGGTTCACCGCCCTCGGCATCATGAACCGGCTCTCCGGCTCCACCGAGGAGGTCCTGGAGGTGTCCGGCCAGGACACCAAGCGCCAGGTGGTCAACCTCGCCGAGGTCATCGACCACCGCGGCCAGCCCACCGTCCGCCGCCGCGGGGACTGGGTGCCGGTGGCCCGGCAGCGCGGCATCGAGCAGGTGGTGGACTCCTTCCTGGAGTCCGTGGCCGCCGGACACACCCTCAGCGCCCGGGACGCGCTGCTCACCCACGAACTGTGCGAGCGGGTGGTGCTGTCGGCGCTGGAGCAGGCCGCCGCCTGATCCGGCGCACGCCCCCGGGGCCGTTCGTCGCGCCGATGGCCGCCCAGCCGACCAGCGCCAGCAGCGAGACGGTGACGGGCCAGGCGCCGAACCGGGCGTACAGGGTGCCGCCCCGGGCGAGCGGCACCTCGTACACCCGGGCCGCGCTCGCCGACACCGGCAGCGGCCGGCCCAGCCGCTCGCCCGAGGGCCCGTAGACGGCACTGACCCCGGTCAGGGTGGCGTGCACCACCGGGCGTCCGGTCTCCGCGGCCCGCAGCGCCCCCAGCGAGGCGTGCTGGGCCGGGGCCCAGCTGTGCTGGAAGCTGGAGGTCGCCGACTGGGCCACGACCAGGTCCGCCCCCGCGCGCACCAGGTGCCGGCTCATGTCCGGGAACGCCGTCTCGAAGCAGATCAGCGGCCCGATCCGGACCCCGGGCCGGCCGGGCAGCTCCATCACCACCGGGCCGGAGCCCCGCCGCCGGTCCTCGCCGGCCGCCTTGCCCACCGAGGTGACCCAGCCCAGCGCGGCCCGGGCCGGCACGTACTCCCCGAAGGGGACCAGCCGCATCTTGTCGTACCGGTCGCCGGTCGGGCCGTCCGGGCCCAGCAGCAGCGCCGACTTGTAGATCCCCGGCCGGTCCGAGCGCCGGGCGTCCACATTGACCAGCAGCGGCGCCCCCAGCTCCGCCGAGAGGGCCGCCAACCGGCCGGACAGGTCCGGGCGGGCCGCCAGATCGGCGCCGACACTGCTCTCCCCCCACACCACCAGATCGAGTCGCTGCCCGGCCAGACCCCGGGTCAGCCGCTCCGCCACCGCGAACCGCCGCTCGGCCCCGTCCTCCGGGCCCGGACCCTCCGGAACCACCCCGGGCTGGACCACCGCCACCCGCAGCGGCCCGCCGTCCACCGGTTCCGGCCGCGGCGCCCACAGCCAGGCCGAACCGGTCAGCAGCGCACAGCCGGCCAGCCCGGCCAGGGCCGGCCGGCGGCCCTCCGGCACCGCGATCAGCAGCACCACCGCACAGTTCACCGCCACCACCAGCAGGCTCAGCAGCCACACTCCGCCCACCGAGGCCAGCCGCAGGGCCGCCGGCACCTCCCACTGACCGGACCCCAGCAGCCCCCAGGGCCCGCCGAGCCCCTCCCAGGACCGGGCCAACTCGGACAGCAGCCAGCCCGCCGGTACGAGCACCAGCGCGCCCGCCGCCCGCCCGGCGCCGGGGGTGCCGCCGAGCAACCGCCGCACCAGCAGGGCCCAGGGGACCCACAGCAGCCCCAGCAGCAGGGCCAGCGGCAGCAGGAACACCCCCAGGCTCGGCAGCAGCCAGTGGTGCACGGCCACGATGAACCCGGCCCCGCCGAGACAGCCCTCCAGGGCCGCCCGCCGGCCGGAGCGGGCCGTGCGCAGCAGCAGCATCCAGGGCACCAGGGCGGCGTACCCGGCCCACCACAGTCCCGGGGCGGGGAACGACAGGGCGGGCAGCGCCCCGGCCGGCAGCGCGGCGGCGGCCCGCCACCACCGGGTCCGGTCCGGCTCCTCGATCGGCATGACGCGCCTCCCCCTCCAGTGTGAACCGCGCGGGGCCCGGGCGGAGTTCAGACGGCCAGGTGACGCCACTTCTCGTGCACCGTGACCGATCCCAGGCGCCAGCCCTCGGGGGTGCGGCGGAGCCCGAAGGTGTAGCGGCCGGCGGCGACGAAGTTCGGCGAGGTGACCCCGTCCGCACCGCCGTCCCCGGCACCCTCGTCCGCGCCGCCGGCCAGCCGCATCGGGTTGACGAAGTCGGCCCGGACCTCGGCCCGGTCGCCGGGGGAGCCGTCCAGCACCTCCAGGTTCACCCGCCGGTTGACGATCAGGTGCTGGCGGACCGGGAACAGCTTCATCGTCTCGGCCAGCCAGTCGGCGACCTCGGCGGCCGGACCCTCGATCCCGCCCGCCGACCGGTAGTCGGCCCGGCCGCCGGGCGCGAACAGCGCCCGGTAGGCCGCCCAGTCGCCGTCGTCCACGGCCACCGCGTAGCCGGTGATCACCTCGTCCACGGCGAGCCGGTCCATCACGGTCGCCAGGTCCACACGCTGTGTCATCGGGTCAGTGTGGGACAGCGGGGCACGGAGGCCAAGAGGTGCGCACCCGCCGAACCCCTCAGTGGCCGGAACGCGCGTCCCGCTGCCGCACCACCACCAGGAAGGCGTCGGTGGCCAGATCCATCACCACCTCGGCGGGCACCCCCTCCCGGGCGCGCTCCGCCGCGTACTCCTCGGCGGGCCAGCTACCCCTCGGGCTCCCCGCCGGAAACCGCTCCAACACCACTCGCCCCATGGGGCACACCCCCTGCACGTCACCGCTCGGTCGTCCACCAGACACAACGACGCGAGGCCCTCCCGGGAACGTTCCCGAGAGGGCCTCGCGCGACGGCGGGGTACGGATCAGTGGCCGGACTCGCCCGCGTGGGGGCTCAGGACGTCCGTGCCGACCAGGACGAACAGGGCGATGCCCAGGAGGATGCGGTAGATCACGAACGGCATGAAGGACTTCGTGGTGATGAACTTCATGAACCAGGCGATGACCGCGTAGCCGACCACGAAGGCGATCACCGTGGCGAAGATCGTGGGCCCCCAGGAGACGTGGCCCTCGCCCGCGTCCTTCAACTCGTAGGCGCCCGAGGCCAGCACGGCGGGAATGGCCAGCAGGAAGGAGTAGCGGGCCGCCGCCTCGCGGGTGTAGCCCATCAGCAGACCGCCGGAGATGGTCGCCCCGGAGCGGGAGACGCCCGGGATCAGGGCCATCGCCTGGCACAGGCCGAAGATCAGGCCGTCCTTGACGCCCAGGTCCTTCAGGGTCTTGCGGTCCCGGACCACCCGGTGCCGGCCGCCGATCTCGTCGCGGGCCGCCAGCCGGTCGGCGACGCCCAGCACGATGCCCATCACGATCAGGGTGGTGGCGATCAGCCTCAGGTCCCGGAAGGGTCCCTCGATCTGGTCCTTGAGGGTCACTCCCAGCACACCGATGGGGATCGATCCGACGATCACCAGCCAGCCCATCTGGGCGTCGTGGTCGGAGCGCAGCGCCTTGTTCGTCAGTGAACGGAACCAGGCGGACAGGATCCGGGCGATGTCCTTGCGGAAGTAGATGAGTACGGCGGTCTCGGTGCCGATCTGGGTGATGGCGGTGAAGGCCGCGCCCGGGTCCTTCCAGCCCGCGAACGCCGCGGTCAGCCGCAGATGGGCGCTGGAAGAGATCGGGAGGAACTCCGTAAGCCCCTGGACGAGACCAAGGATCAGGGATTCGAACCAGCTCATGTCGGGGTGCGCTCGTCCTTGTGATCGTCGGGCAGTTCGCTCCGAATGCTAGGGCCCGTTGGAGGCTCCGTTGACCACGGGGGTGGGCTGGACGGGCATCGCGGCCGTCAACCGGTGGCGCTTGCGCCAGGCCACGGTGCCGGCGAGCACCCCGGAGACCGTGATGAAGCCCAGCGAGGCGAGGAAGGCGGGGGAGGTCGGCGAGGAGGCGTTGCCGCCGGCGATCACATAGGCGGCCGTGTTGGGGACCGTGCCGATGCCGGTGGCGACCAGGAACGGCACCCAGCCGCACCGGGAGACCGCGGCACAGTAGTTGGCGGCCGCGAACGGCACCCCGGGGAAGATCCGCACCGCCAGCATGGACCGGAACCCGTGCCGGCTGAGCTGGCCGTCGGCGGCCTTCAGCCAGCGGCCCCGCACCAGCGGCCGGAGCGCGTCCTGGCCCATCACCCGGCCCAGGCCGAAGGCCAGACCGGCACCCAGCACCGTGCCGGCCACCGCGGCGACCAGTCCGAACTGGGCGCCGAAGACCGCGCCCGCGCCCAGGTTCAGCAGCGGCCGGGGCACGAAGGCCGCCGTGCACAGCCCGTACGCGGACGCGAAGAGGAGGACCGCGGTGCCCACCGGGAGCCCCGGCGGCCAGCCCTCGGACAGCAGCCGCTGGGGTTCGTACAGCAGCACGCAGGCGCCCGCCGCGGCCAGCAGCAGGACGAGCAGGGCCAGCCGGGTCCAGGGCGCGAGGAGGAGGGACATCCGGGGAGACTAACCGACACACCGGTCGGCGCGCCGTAATCTGTGCCTCATCCGTTCGAACGCCGGATGGCCTCGGGCGGCGGCCGGAACCCCTCCGGGTTCCCAGATCCAAGGGGTGGCGATGGCTGCGGCGGACGGCGGGACGGCACTGGTGCTCGGGGGCGGCGGGCTCACCGGCATCGGCTGGGAGTGCGGCATGCTGCACGGCCTGGCCGAGGCCGGGGTGGACCTCTTCGACGCCGAACTGGTCGTGGGCACCTCCGCCGGATCGGTGGTCGGCGCCCAGCTGACCTCCGGCCTGTTCGACCCCCGTGAGCTGTACGAACGCCAGCTCGGCGACGCGAGCACCGAGACGGCCGCCCGGTTCGGCACCGGCACCCTGGCCCGCTACGGCATGGCCATGCTGCGGGCGCGCTCCGCACCGGAGTACCGGCGGCGGATCGGCGCCCTGGCGCTGGCCGCGGCCACCGGGGAGGAGGCGGAGCGGCGGGCGGTGCTCGCCGCCCGGCTGCGCTCGCACAGCTGGCCGGAGCGGCGGCTGGTGGTCAGCGCGGTGGACGCGCTCAGCGGTGAGACGGCCGCCTTCGACCGGGCCAGCGGCGCCGGACTGGTGGACGCGGTCTCGGCGAGCTGCGCGGTCCCGCTGGTGTGGCCGCCGGTCACCATCGGGGGCCGCCGCTACATCGACGGCGGCATCCGGTCCTCGGCCAACGCCGACCTGGCCGCCGGCTACCGGCGGATCGTGATCCTCGCCCCGATGTCCCTGGGCACCCGGCTGAGCCCCTCGGCCGCCGCGCAGGCCGCCGAGCTGCGCAAGGGCGGCGCCGAGGTGGTGCTGGTCCACCCCTCGAAGGAGGCCCGGACCGCCTTCGGCCGCAATGTGCTGGACCCGACGCGGCGGGACCCGGCGGCCCGGGCGGGACTGACCCAGGCCGCCGCGCACGCCGCCGAGGTCGCCCGGGTCTGGCACGGCTGACACCCGGACGGCCGGACACCCGGACGGCTGGGCACCCGGACGGCCGGACGACCGGCCGGTCGGGCACCCGGCCGGTCGGACGGGGCCGTGGCGGGGCCGGACAATGGTCGGGTGAGCGAAGATCCGATCCCGGTGGTCCGGGACGTGGCCCAGGGCACCGCCAAGCTGATGCCGGACATCGACCGGGACCGGGCCTGGCTGCTGACCGTGGACGGGGCCCCGCAGTCCTATGTGGACCTCGACGACCCCGAGCACCTGGAGTTCGAGTACGTCCGCCGGCTCGCCCATGTCCTGGACCGGGCCGCCGAGCCGGGCGCGCCCCTGGACCTGGTGCACCTGGGCGGCGGCGCGCTGACCCTGCCCCGGTACGCCGCGGCCACCCGGCCGGGCTCCCGGCAGCAGGTGGTCGAGTTCGACGCGGAGCTGCTGGCGCTGGTCACCGAGCACCTGCCGGTCCCGGCCGGGGCCGGGCTGCGGCTGCACGCGGCCGACGCCCGGGAGTGGCTGGGGCGGGCGCCCGCGGCGAGCGCTGACGTGCTGCTCGCCGATGTCTTCGGCGGCTCCCGGGTCCCGGCCCGGCTGACCTCGGTGGAGTACGCGCGGGAGGCCGCCCGGGTGCTGCGGCCCGGCGGGCTGTACGCGGCCAACCTGGCGGACGGGGCGCCCTTCGGGTTCCTGCGGACGCAGCTGGCGAACTTCCGGTCGGTGTTCGCCGAGCTCGCGCTGATCGCCGAACCGGCGGTGCTGCGCGGCCGGCGGTTCGGGAACGCGGTGCTGCTGGCCTCGGACGCGGAACTGCCGGTGGCCGCGCTGGCCCGGAGCTGCGCGGGGGACGCGTTTCCGGCCCGGGTGGTGGACGGGGAGCCGCTGGCCCGGCTGATCGGGGGCGCGCTGCCGGTCGGGGACCGGGACGCGGTGGCCTCGCCCCGGCCGCCCGAGGGCGCCTTCTCCCTGGGCTGACCGCCGGGGCTGCCGCCGGAGCCGGGCAGCCGCCGCGGACGTGCGGTCGCCCGCCCGTTCCCGCCCGTTCCCGTCCGGCCGTCAGACGTCGGCCGGTGCGGGGGCCGGCGGCTGCGTCGCCGCCGTCGCCTCGGCGGGTGCCGGTGCCGGTGCCGGCGACGGTGACTGGGCCGGTGACTGTGCCGGGGCGGGTGCCGGTCCCTGGGCGGGGACGGGGGTGTGCGGGGCCGGTGCCCTGCGGGTGAGGTTGCGGACGTCGGGGACCAGCAGGGTCAGGGCGGTGACCAGGACCACCAGGCCCGCACAGCCCCAGAGCGCCTCGGTCCGGCCGAAGGCGGACTCGGCCGGTCCGGCCAGGGCGGTGGCCAGCGGCAGCATGGAGACCGAGCCGAACCAGTCGTAGGCGGAGACCCGGGAGAACTTGTCCTCGGGGATCTCCTGGTGCATCGTCGTCATCCAGCTCACGCCGAACACCTCGATCGCGGTGCCGCTCAGGAACATCACCGCGCACAGCCCCCAGGTGGGCAGCGGGACCGCGAGCCCGGCGGCGGGCAGCGCCAGCGGGAACACGCACAGGGTGGCGGCCAGCAGCAGCCGGCGCGGCTTCCAGGCCATCGTCAGCAGGGCGCCCGCGATGGTGCCGACCCCGAAGAAGCCCAGCGCGATGCCCCAGGGCGCGGGCCCGCCCAGGTGCTCCCGGGCGACCAGCGGCCCGTACACCGACTCGGCGGCGCCCACCACGGCCACCACCACGGAGAACTGGAGCACGATGCTCCAGAGCCAGGGACGGCTGCGGACCTCCGTCCAGCCCTCCCGGAGGTCGGCGAGGAGTCCGCCGGCCGCCTTGCGCTCCACGGTCCGGCTGACGTCCAGGAAGGCGCGCAGCGCGCCGGCGAGGGCGAAGGCGGCCGCGTCGACGGCGAGCACCCAGCCGGGGCCCATGACGGCGATCATGGCGCCGCCGAGGGCGGCCCCGCCGATCCCGGCGCCGTTGACCGCCATCCGGTAGAGGGCGAAGGCCCGGTTGGCGTCCCGTTCGGAGACGGTCGAGAGCAGCATGCCCTCGGCGGCCGGGTTGAAGAAGGCCTGGCCGGTGCCGCAGAGGGCGGTGAGGGCCATCATCTGCCAGAGCTGCGGTTCGCCGAGCAGCACGACGGCGGCGAACGCGCCCTGCGAGACGCAGTTCAGCGCGTTCGCCGCGACCATCACGCGGTGCCGCGGCAGCCGGTCCGCCACCGCCCCGCCGACCAGCAGGAACAGCACCAGCGGCAGGGTGCGGGCGGCGGCCACCAGGCCGACGTCCCCACTGGAGCCGCCGGCCTCCAGCACGGCGAAGGCGGTGGCGATCAGGGCGCCGTGGGCGCCCAGGTTGGTGATGACCGCGGCGGCCGTGAGGAGCGAGTAGTTGCGGCCCGCCCATGCCGGGCGGGTGGTCGGGGTCCGGTGGTCCGGTGCGGTGGTGGGTGAGCTCACCCCCGGACTATCCACGGCCGGCGGCGTTCTGCCAAACGGGTTATCCGGTGGTGAGCCGGATCGAGCTGAGAACCTTCTTCGCCACCTCGGTCGTGTACTCGCCCTCGACCCCGGTGGCGCCGTACATCACCCAGCTGGCGAAGTCGCCCTTGGCGTTCTTGAAGGCGAAGCCGATGCCCTTGCCGTCGGTGGCGCACTTGTGGGGCTTCTTCACCCCGCTGGCGGTGGCCGTCACCATGTGTCCCTTGAGCCCGGACTTGGTGGTGTACTCCTTCGGCTCGGACACCTTGGTGGTGCCCTTGGGCTCCTTCTGGGCGTATCCGGCCCACACCCAGCTGCCGGTGTTGTTGTTCGCGGCCTCCTTGGTGTCCTTCGCGCCGTTCGCGCCCTTGACCCCGGTGGCGGCGAGGGAGTACTCCTCCGTGTCACCGTCCTTGTCGGAGTCGACCGTGCACCACTCCTCCTTGAGGTAGGCGGGCGCGGACATGCTGATCACCGGCATGCCGTCGTTCTTGACCTCGTCCAGGATCCCGGAGGAGACGCCGGAGCCCAGCACCTTCCACTCCGGGGGCACGTCGAAGGCGACCCCGTACTTGGTGTTGACCACGACCTTCCAGCCGGGGATGACCGGCTCGGTGCCGCCGCCCGAGCGCGGGTTGTCGCTCGGCGGGGCGGCCGGGGCGGAGGGCTCCTTCGAGGGGGCGGTGGAGGCCGGGGCGGTGGCCTTCGGCTTGCCGTCGGCCTCGGTGGAGGAGCCGTCGTCGTGGGTGAGCACGATGGTGCCGGTCACCGCGGCGGTCACGACCACGGCGGAGGCGGCGACGATCGCCACGGTCCGGGTGCTGAACCGGGTGCCCCCGACGGGCTGCTGGACCTGTGTGGGCGGCTGGCCCCAGGGCTGCGGGGCCGGCGGCTGCTGCGGGTAGCCGTATCCGGGCTGCGACGGCTGTCCGTATCCGGGCTGCTGCTGGTAGGGGCTCGGCTGTCCCTGCTGCTGGTACGGGTTCTGGTGCGCGTCCTGGGGGTTCTGCTCGCCCCCGGGCGGCTGCTGCTGTCCTGGCCACATGGCCGGTAACCATAGTGGGAGGGCGGTCCGGGGGCCACGGCCGCCCCCTCCGGAGGGCTGGCCAAGCCCGTCTACTCGTGGGTAACATCCGGTTCCATGAGCGCAGATCAGATGAACATGGGCGAACTGCTCGCCGCGACGGTACCGATGGTCCGCACCCTGAACCTCGAATGCCTGGAGACCACCCCCGAGCGGGCCGTCTTCCGGCTCCCGGACCAGGCCGACTTCCACAACCACATCCAGGGCCCGCACGCCGGCGCCATGTTCACCCTCGCCGAGTCCGCCAGCGGCGCGATCGTCCTCGCCGCCTTCCAGGACCAGCTCGGCCGCGCCGTGCCGCTCGCCGTCAGCGCGCAGATCGGCTATAAGAAGCTCGCCAAGGGCCCGGTCACCGCGACCGCCACCCTGGGCCGCCCGGCCACCGAGGTGGTCGCCGAGCTCGACGCCGGCGGCCGCCCCGAGTTCCCGGTGGCCATCACCATCCGCCGCGACTCCGACGAGGCCGTCACCGGCGAGATGACCGTCGTCTGGACCCTGCGCCCCAACAGCTGAACACGGCGGCGCGTCTGCCCGGAGCCGGCCGGACCGGGGCGCAGAGTGGGCGGGGCGGCCCGGACCGGGGCCGCCACCGCCGACGCCCCGGGGGCCGCCATGAGCGAGGCCGTGTCCAGACGATCCGCGCTGCGGCTGCTCGGCGCCGCCGGCGCCGCACTGGGCGCCTGCGGGGCCGCCGGCTGCGCCGTGACCCTGCCGGCCGACGCCGGCACCCGGGCGAGCCCGAAGGCCTCGGCCGCCCCCGGCGGCGCGGCCCGCCCCGCCCGGGCCGCCCGCGTCGACGCCGTCCTGGAACGCCTCACCCTCGACGAGAAGACCGCCCTGCTGCACGGGGCCGCCGACCCCGCCCCCCTCGGCCAGGCCGGCTATCTGCCCGGCCTCCCGCGCCTGGGCGTCCCGGCCCTGCGGCTCGCCACCGGCCCGGCCGGGGTCCGGGTGACCGCCCCGGCCACCGCCCTGCCCGCACCGGTCCTCCTCGCCTCCGCCTTCGACCCCGCGCTGGCCCGCGACTACGGCCGGGTCCTGGGCCGCGAGGGCCGCGCCCTCGGCCAGGACGTGCTCCTCGCCCCGACCGCCAACCTGATCCGCACCCCCTACGCCGCCCGCAACTTCCAGGCCTTCGCCGAGGACCCGAGGCTCACCGCCGACCTGGTCGCCGAGGTCGTCCGCGGCATCCAGGACGAGGGCCTGATCGCCGCCGTCGGACACTTCGCCCTCGACGGCCAGGAACGCGGCCGCGGCACCACCGACGTGATCGTCGGCGAACAGACCCTGCACGAGACGGAACTCCGCGGGTTCGAGGCCGCCGTCACCGCCGGAGCCGGCGCCGTCGTCGGCGGCGCCAACAAGGTCAACGGAGTGCACGCCTGCGAGAGCCGCACCCTCCTCGACGAACTCCTGCGGCGCGGCTGGGGCTTCGACGGCTGGGTGCTCTCCGACTGGCACGCCACCCGCAGCACCGTCGCCGCCATCACCTCCGGCCTCGACATGGAGATGCCCGCCGGCACCCACTTCGGCGGACCGCTCCGGCAGGCCGTCCGCGCCGGCACCGTCTCCGAACCCGCCGTGGACCAGGCCGTCCGGCGGCTGCTGGGCACCCTCGACCGGTTCGGACTGCTCGACGGCCGGGCCGCCCGCCGGCCCCCGCGCGACCCCGCCGCCGGGGCCCGTACCGCCCGCAGGATCGCCGCCGCCGGCGCCGTACTCCTCCGCAACGAACGCGGCACCCTGCCGCTCACCGGCGAAGCCGCCCGCTCCATCGCCGTCATCGGACCCACCGGGGCCGTCGCCCTCACCGGCGGCGGCACCGACCGCCCCGCACCCGGCCGGCCGCTCGCCCCGCTGCGCGCCATCACGGACCGGGCCGGCCGCACCGCCACCGTCCGCTACGCCCTCGGCGAGGACGTGCACGGCCGGCCGCTGCCGGCCGCCCGGCTCACCCCCGCCGCCGCACTCGACGACCGGACCGTCCCGGCCGGCCGGGAGTTCCGCTGGGCCGGCACCCTCACCCTGCCCGCGGACGACCGGTGGACCCTGCTGGTCCACTACTCCGGACAGCGGCCCGACATCCGCCTCGACGGCGAGGAGCTCTTCCCGACCCGCCCCGGCATCCCCGAGACCGCCACCGGAGCCCTGCTCGGCACCGCACCCGACGGGCTGACCGTCCGCCGCCGCCCACTGGCCCTGAAGGCCGGACCGCACCGGCTCACCGTCACCGCCCGCGGCGGCCCCCGCGGCCAGCGCTTCCGGCTCCGCCACACCAGCGACGCCACCCGGGCCGCCGACCTCGCCGAAGCCGTCAAGGCCGCCAAGGCCGCCCGCAGCGTGGTCCTCTTCGCCTACGAGGACGCCACCGAGGGCACCGACCGCGAGACCCTCGGCCTGCCCGGCGGCCAGCCCAGGCTGATCGAGGCGGTGACCGCCGCCAACCCGCGCACCACCGTGGTCCTCAACACCTCCTCCAGCACCACCATGCCCTGGCTGGCCCGCACCGGCGCCGTCCTCCAGATGTACTACCCCGGCCAGGAGGGCGCCCGCGCCACCGCCGACGTCCTCTTCGGCGACACCGACCCCGGCGGCCGCCTCACCCAGACCTATCCCGCCGACGAACGCGCCCACCCGGTCGGCGGGAACCCGGCCCGCTACCCCGGCGTCGGCGGACGCCGGGAGCACACCGAGGGCATCCACGTCGGCCACCGCTGGTACGACGAGGAACGGGTCACCCCGCTGTTCCCCTTCGGCCACGGCCTCTCCTACACCACCTGGCGGTACGAACGGCCCGCCGTCCGCTCCGAGGACGGCGCCCTCCGGGTGGAGTTCACCGTCCGCAACACCGGCCCCCGCAAGGGCACCGACGTGGCCCAGGTCTACCTCGGCCCCTCCCCGGACCTCCGCCTCGACCAGGCCGTCCGGGCCCTCGCCGGCTACCGCCGGATCACCCTCGCCCCCGGCGAGAGCCGCCGCGTCACCGTGGACCTCGACCGCCGCGCCCTCTCCTCCTGGGACCCGGCCCGGCACGCCTGGGTGCTGGGCACCGGACGCCGCGAGGTGTTCGTCGGCCGGTCCTCCCGCGAACTGCCGCTGCGGACAAAGGCGGTGGTCCGGAGCGGGTAGGCTGCCCGCTCGGCGCGCCACCGGGGGCGCGCCGGGCCCGGCCGGGCCGCGGCGTCGCGGGAGGACGTACCAGTGCACATCCAGGAATGGCTGGAGACCGTTCCGGCGGTGATGATCTACACCCTGGTGGGCGTGGTCATCGGGCTGGAGAGCCTGGGCATCCCCCTGCCGGGTGAGATCATCCTGGTGAGTTCGGCCCTGCTGGCCTCCCAGCACGGCGAGGTCGACCCGCTGGTCCTGGGCGTCTGTGCCAGCGCCGGAGCGATCATCGGCGACTCCATCGGCTACGCCATCGGCCGCAAGGGCGGCAAACCGCTGCTGGCCGGACTGGGCAAGCGCTTCCCCCGGCACTTCGGCGAGCAGAACATCGCCGTGGCCGAGCGCTCCTTCGAGAAGTGGGGCATGTGGGCCGTGTTCTTCGGCCGGTTCGTGGCCCTGCTCCGGATCTTCGCCGGACCGCTGGCCGGCGTCCTCCACATGCCGTACTGGAA
This sequence comes from Streptomyces sp. NPDC033845, assembly GCF_055576225.1. Lineage (NCBI taxonomy): Bacteria > Bacillati > Actinomycetota > Actinomycetes > Kitasatosporales > Streptomycetaceae > Streptomyces > Streptomyces sp. NPDC033845. The sequence continues at coordinate 49,012 of NZ_JBVIRI010000002.1, forward strand.
GTTCCTGATCGCCAACGTCCTCGGCGGGATCCTCTGGGCCGGCGGCACCACCGCCGTCATCTACTACGTGGGCATCGTCGCCGAGGCCTGGCTGAAGAGGTTCTCCTGGGCCGGCCTGCTGCTGGCCGTGCTCTTCGGCCTCGGCTCGATGCTGCTCCTCAAGCGGCGGGCCGCCAAGGCCGCCGCCGGGGCCGGGGCCGGGACCGCGGCGACGGCCGCGACGGCGGACCTGCCGGAGCAGGGCGCCCCGGCCGAGCCGGCCACCGCTAAGGGCTGACCGCCGCGCGGTGCTGCTTCGCCAGCTCCACGTACATCGCCGCGTTCACCCGGATGCCGTCCCGCTCCTCCTCGGTCAGCGCCCGCCGCACCTTGGCGGGCACCCCCGCGACCAGCGAACCGGGCGGCACCACCATCCCCTGCGGGACCAGCGCCTGGGCCGCCACCAGCGAACCCGCCCCGATCACCGCTCCGTTGAGCACGGTGGCGCCCATCCCGATCAGACAGTCGTCCTCGACCGTGCAGCCGTGCACCACCGCGTTGTGCCCGATCGAGACCCGCTCGCCGATCGACACCGGGAAACCCGGGTCCACATGCACCGTGCAGTTGTCCTGCACATTGCTGTCCGCGCCCAGCACGATCGGCCCGCAGTCCGCCCGCAGCACCGCCGAGTACCAGACGCTCGTCCCCTCGGCCAGGCTCACGTCACCGATGACCACCGAGGTCGGCGCGGTGAACGCCGACGCGTCGATCACCGGGTCCTTCCCCCCGACGCCCGCCACGAGTGCCCCGTTCGACTGCTCCGCCATGTCTGCCCGCCTTCTCTGCTTCCGGTGGTCGCGCCCCGAGCACCGTAGACGATGGGGTGAAGATCACAGGAGACCGGTCCGGACCCGGGCGGCCCCGCCCACTACCGTGGCCGGGTGCCGAAGAGCAGAAGCACGATCCCCTCCCTCACGGACTGGCGCCGCCGCGCCGCCGCCCACGCCGTCCACACCGCCTGGCGCTGGATGCAGCGGGCCGGATCCGTCACCGCCCGGACCCCCGGCGGGCACGCCTTCGCCGCCATCGGCGAGGGCACCCGGCTGGCCTTCCCGCAGGGCACCATCTTCGGCGCCCCCTGGATCCGGATGGGCGCCCACTGCATCATCGGCGAGCAGGTCACCCTCACCGCCGGCATGATGCCCGACCTCGACCTCGGCCCGGAACCGATGCTGGTCCTCGGCGACGGGGTCGTCCTCGGCCGCGGCAGCCATGTGATCGCCGACGCCCCCATCACCATCGGCAACGACACCTTCTGCGGCCCCGGCGTCTACCTGACCTCCACCAACCACAGCTACGACGACCCGCACCAGCCGGTCGGCCGCCAGTGGCCGCGCAGCGCGCCCGTGGAGATCGGCCCCGGCTGCTGGCTCGGCACCGGCGCGGTGATCCTCCCCGGCGCCCGGATCGGCCGCAACGTGGTGGTCGCCGCCGGATCCGTGGTCCGCGGCGAGGTGCCCGACCACGCCGTGGTCGCCGGCGCCCCCGCCCGGATCGTCCGCCGCTGGGAACCCGAGACCGGCTGGCAGCCGCCGCTGCGCACCCCGGCCCCGGTACCCATTCCGGACGGGGTCACCCCCGAGCAGCTGCGGGCCCTCGCCGAGGCCGAACGCGAGGCGGCCGCCCGCACCCCCTGAGCCGGCCCCGGGGCACCGAGCCGGCCCGCCGGGCCCCGGCTCAGCCCAGGGCCGGGATCTCGATGGCCGGGCACCGGTCCATCACCATGTGCAGACCGGCCGCCCGGGTCCGCTCGTACGCCTCCTCGTCCACCACGCCCAGCTGGAACCAGACGGCCCGCGCGCCCGCCGCCACCGCCTGGTCCGCCACCGGACCGGCCAGCTCGCTGTTCACGAACACGTCCACCACGTCCACCGGGAAGGGGATCGCCTCCAGCGAGGGGTACCCCTGCTCGCCGTGGACCGTCTCCGCCTTCGGATGCACCGGGACCACCCGCTTCCCGTACCGCTGGAGCACCCGGGCCACCCCGTGGGCCGCCCGGTCCTCGTTGTTCGACAGGCCCACCACGGCCCAGGTGTCACCCAGTTCGGTGAGGATGGTGCGGACCGTCGCCGGATCGCCGTACACGCGCGCCGCCTCCTTCAAGCTCCGCGGACCGGCCCGACGCCGCCCCGCCCCCCGCCTCAACCGCGAGGACGCGTGTCCGATTCCCCGGCGCGCGCGGCTTAGGGTGGACGGGTGAAGGCAGACCAGTACGTGACGGTCGCCCGTGAGGGCGTGCACGAGTCCGAGATCAACCGCTCCCGGTTCATCTGCGCGCTCGCGCCCGCCGCCACCGAGTCCGAGGCCCAGGAGTTCATCGCCCGGATCCGCCGCGAGCACCCCACCGCCTCGCACAACTGCTACGCCTACGTCATCGGCGCCGACGCCTCCGTCCAGAAGGCGAGCGACGACGGGGAGCCCGGCGGCACCGCCGGAGTGCCCATGCTCCAGATGCTCACCCGGCGCGAGATCCGCTACGCGGTGGCCGTGGTCACCCGCTACTACGGCGGGGTCAAGCTCGGCGCCGGCGGACTGATCCGCGCCTACGGCGGGGTGGTCGGCGAGGCCCTGGACGCCCTCGGCACCGTCACCCGGCACCGCTACCGGCTGGCCACCGTCACCGTGGACCACCAGCGGGCCGGCAAGGTGCAGAACGACCTCCGCGCCACCGGCCGCACCGTCCTGGACGTCCGGTACGGGGAGGAGGTCGACATCGAGATCGGCCTCCCGGCCGCCGAGGTCGACGCCTTCCGGGCCTGGCTGGCCGACAGCACCGCCGGCACCGCCGGCCTCACCCTCGGCGGCGAGGCCTACGGCGACGGGGTGACCGCCGCGTGAGGTTCCTGCACACCTCCGACTGGCACCTCGGCCGGTCCTTCCACCGGGTCGGACTGCTCGACGCCCAGGCCGCCTTCCTCGACCAGCTGATCGACACCGTCCGCACCCACTCCGTGGACGCGGTCCTGGTCGCCGGCGACGTCTACGACCGGGCCGTGCCCCCGCTGCCCGCCGTGGACCTCTACGACCGGACCCTGCACCGCCTCGCCAACCTCGGCGTGCCCACCGTGATGATCTCCGGCAACCACGACTCGGCCCGCCGCCTCGGCGTCGGCGCCGGACTCATCGGCCGCGCCGGGATCCACCTGCGCACCGACCCGGCGGGCTGCGCCCACCCGGTGCTGCTGGCCGACGAGCACGGCGAGGTCGCCCTGTACGGGCTGCCCTATCTGGAGCCGGCCCTGGTCAAGGACGAGTTCGCGGCCCCCCGGGTCAGCCACGAGGCCGTCCTCGGCGCCGCTATGGACCGGGTCCGCGCCGACCTCGCCGGACGGGCCCCCGGCACCCGCTCGGTGGTCCTCGCCCACGCCTTCGTCACCGGCGGCCGGTCCAGCGACAGCGAACGGGACATCACCGTCGGCGGGGTGGAATCGGTGCCCGCCGCCGTCTTCGACGGGGTCGACTACACCGCCCTCGGCCATCTCCACGGCAGCCAGACGATCACCGAGCGGATCCGCTACTCCGGCTCCCCGCTCGCCTACTCCTTCTCCGAGGCCGGACACCGCAAGTCCGTCTGGCTGGTCGACCTCGGCCCCGCCGGGGAGATCACCGCCGAACGCCTGGACACCCCGGTGCCCCGGCCGCTGGCCCGCATCCGGGGCCCCCTCGACACCCTCCTCGACGACCCGGCCCTCGACGCCCACCGGGACGCCTGGGTCGAGGCCACCCTCACCGACCCGGTCCGCCCCGAGGACCCCATGGCCCGGCTCACCGCCCGCTTCCCGCACACCCTCAGCCTGGTCTTCGACCCCGAGGGCCGCCCGGAGGACGACGGCGCCGGCTACGCCCGCCGGCTCCGCGGCCGCACCGACCAGGAGATCGCCGAGGACTTCGTCGCCCACGTCCGCGGCGGCGGCCAGCCCGACGAGGCCGAACGCGGGGTGCTCCGGGAGGCCTTCGACACCGTACGGGCCGACCACGCGACCCGGGAGACCGACCGATGAGCCGGGAGACCGACCGATGAGGCTGCACCGGCTCAGGGTGACCGCCTTCGGGCCCTTCGCCGAACCCCAGGAGATCGACTTCGACGCCCTCTCCGGCGCCGGGATCTTCCTCCTCCACGGACCCACCGGCGCCGGCAAGACCTCCGTCCTGGACGCCGTCTGCTACGCCCTCTACGGCTCGGTCCCCGGCCCCCGCCAGGCCCCCGGCACCCGGCTGCGCAGCGACCACGCCGACCCCGGCACCCCCACCGAGGTCACCCTGGAGCTCACCGCCGGCGGCCGCCGGCTGGAGATCACCCGGCGGCCCGAACAGGACCGGCCCAAGAAACGGGGCACCGGCACCACCCGCGACAAGGCCCAGTCCTGGCTCCGCGAGCACCGCGCCGGACCCTCCGGCGAACCCGGCTGGCAGGCCATGTCCCGCTCCCACCAGGAGATCGGCGAGGAGGTCGAACAGCTCCTCGGGATGAGCCGGGAGCAGTTCTGCCAGGTGGTCCTCCTCCCGCAGGGCGACTTCGCCCGCTTCCTGCGCGCCGACGCCGAAGCCCGCGGCCGGCTCCTCGGCCGGCTGTTCGACACCCGCCGGTTCGCCGCCGTGGAGACCCTCCTCGCCGACCGCCGGAGGGCGGCCGAGGCCAAGGTGCGGGCCGGTGACGAGCAGGTCCTCGCCACCGCCCAGCGGCTGGCCCAGGCCGCCGGGGACACCGCCGAACTCCGTGCCTGGCCGCTGCCCGCCCTGGCCCCGGGGGATCCCGGGCTCGCCGAGGCCGTCCGCGGCTGGGCGGCGGTGGCCCGCAGCGGCGCCCGGGAGCGGCACACCGTCGCCGAGTACGCCCTGGCCGCCGCCGAGAGCCGGCACCACGCCGCCCGCCGCACCGCCGAGGACGCCCGGGAGCTCGACCGCCTCCAGCGCCGGCACGCCGAGACCCTGGCCCGCGCCGCCGTCCTCCGGGCGGCCGCCGGGGAACGCGAACGGGTCCGCGAGCGCCTGGACCGGGCCCGCCGGGCCGCCCTGGTGCTGCCCGCCCTGGAACTGCGGACCGCCGCCGCGGCCGCCCGGACCGCCGCCGACCGCGCCGAGACCGAGGCCCGGAACGCCCTCCCGGCCGAGTTCCGCGCGTGCGGGGCCGAACGCCTCGGCACCCTGGAACAGGAACTCCGCGAGGAACTCGGCGCCCTCGGCGCCGCCCGGCAGTCCGAACGGCGCAGCGCCGAGATCGGCCGCGAACGCGCCGCCCTGGACCGGGAGGCCCGCTCCGCCGAGGAACTCCTCCAGGAGGACGCCGACTGGCTCGCCCGCTGGGACACCACCCGGACCGCCCTCCAGGGCCGTACCGAGGCCGCCCAGCAGGCCGCCACCCTCGCCGAGCAGCTGGCCGGGGCCCTGGAGCCGGCCCGGCTGCGGCTGGCCGCCGCCCGCCGCCGCGACGCCCTCGGTGCCGAGGCGCACAGCGGCGAACAGGAGCTGCTGACCGCCCGGGAGGCCTCCGCGGCCGCCCGCGAGCACTGGCTGGAACTCAAGGAGACCCGGCTGCGCGGCATCGCCGCCGAACTGGCCGCCGCCCTGGAGCCCGGCCTGCCCTGCACCGTCTGCGGCTCGGCCGAACACCCGCACCCGGCCCGGCCGGCCCCCGGCCATGTGGACCGGGCCGCCGAGGACGGGGCGCAGACCCGCTACGAGCGGGCCGAGGAGCGGCGCGCCGGGATCGAGCGCCGGCTGGCCGCCGTCCGCCAGGCCGGCACCGAGGCCGCGGCCGCCGCCGGGGACACGCCCACCGCCGAACTCCTGGCGCTCACCGAGGACCTGACGGCCCGGCACACCGCCGCGCACACCGCGGCGGCCGGGCTGCACTCGGCCCGGGAGGCCCTCGCGGCAGCCGAACGGGAGCACGCGGCCCGCAGCGAGAACCGGCAGCGCGCCGACCGGCTGGCCGCCGCCCGGTCCTCCCGCAGGGAGGCCCTGGACCGCGAGCGGACCGCTCTGGAGGAGGGCCTGGCCCGGCTCCGCCGGGGTTCCGCCAGTCTGGCCGACCGGGCCGGGATCCTGGAGAACGCGGTCCGTCTGGTGACGGCCGCGGCCGGGGCCCAGCGCCGCGCCGAGGCCGCCGCCCAGCATCTCAAGGAGGCGGACGGCCAGTTGGCCGACGCCGCCTTCGCCTCCGGTTTCGACACCGTCGGCGAGGCCGCGGCCGCGGTCCTGTCCGAGGCCGAACGGTCCGCCGGACAGCGCCGGATGGACGCCTGGGGGGCCGAAGAGGCCCTGCTGGCCGACCGGTTCGCCGAGGCGGACACGGCCGAGGCCGCCGCCCGTCCGCCGGCCGACCCGGCCGCCGCCTCGGCGGCCGCGGACCGGGCCGCCGCCGATCTCCGCACCGCCGGTTCGGCGTTCGACGCCGCCGGGCTGCGCTGCGCCGAACTGGACCGGCTCTCCCGGCGGGCCGAGACGGAGCTGCGGGCCCAGGGCCCGCTGCGCGCGGCGTACGACCGGGTGGCGCGGCTGGCCGGGCTCACCGCGGGCACCTCCGCGGACAACGAGCGCCGGATGCGCCTGGAGGCGTACGTGCTGGCGGCCCGGCTGGAGCAGGTCGCGGCCGCCGCCACGGTCCGGCTGCTGCGGATGTCGGGCGGCCGCTACACCCTGGTGCACTCGGACGCCCGGGCCGGCGGCCGGGGCCGGTCCGGGCTCGGACTGCACGTGGTGGACGCCTGGACCGGCAGCGAGCGGGACACCGCCACCCTGTCCGGCGGGGAGACCTTCTTCGCCTCGCTGGCCCTGGCCCTGGGCCTGGCCGACGTGGTCACCGACGAGGCCGGCGGGATGCGGCTGGACACCCTGTTCATCGACGAGGGCTTCGGCAGCCTGGACGAACAGGCCCTGGACGAGGTGCTGGACGTGCTGGACTCGCTGCGCGAGCGGGACCGCAGCGTGGGCATCGTCAGCCATGTGGCCGATCTGCGCACCCGGGTGCAGGCCCAGTTGGAGGTGGTGAAACGGCGCGGCGGCTCCGTGGTCCGGCACCGCACCGGGCCGTTCACGGACTGAGCGGGCGGCGGGGCAGCGGCGAGGAGTAGACGATGCTGGTGGTGACCGAGCCCAGGCCGGAGATCCGGCCGGTGATCTCCTCCAGATGGCCCATCGAACGGGCGGTCACCTTCAGTACGAAGCAGTCGTCCCCGGTGACGTGGTGGGCCTCCAGGATGTCCGGGGTGGATTCCAGCAGGTCGTGGAACGGCTTGTAGTTGCCGTGCGGGTAGCGCAGCCGGACCAGCGCCATGATGGTCTTGCCGAGCCGCTCCGGGTCGACCACCGCCGCGTAGCCGGTGATCACCCCGGTCTCCTCCAGCCGGCGGACCCGTTCGGTGACGGCGCTGGGGGACATGGAGACGGCCCGCGCCAGTTCGGCGAAACTCGCCCGTCCGTCGCGCTGGAGGGCCTCAAGGATGCGCCAGTCGATGGCGTCGGGTGAATACGCGCTCATACGGCAGGAATAGCAGGGGAATCCCCGGTCCAGCAAGGCATACCCCGGGGAATCTCACTTCCCGGGGCGGGATGACGACCGTAGATTTCTGGTCATGACGACGACGCCCCAGACCAGCACCCCGCCCGCCGCGACCGCCAACCCCGTGCTCCGGGTGCCGCCGGCCAGCCCGGCCGCGGCCGCCGCCTACTTCGGCGCGAGCCTCGCCTTCCACGCGGACGTCTCCGATGTCGCCGCCGCCTTCAAGGCCCACCGCGAGCAGGGCGCCGACCTCGGCTTCCAGCTGGTCGACTCGCGCTCGACCCCCTCCTGGGACCAGGCGCACGTACCGGGCGCGATCCACCTGCCCACCGCGCTGATCCCCGAGCAGGCCGGGAAGCTGCTGGACAAGGACGTCCCGGTGGTCACCTACTGCTGGGGCCCCGGCTGCAACGGCGGCACCCGCGCCGCGCTGGCGCTGGCCGAACTCGGCTTCCAGGTCAAGGAGATGCTCGGCGGCATCGAGTACTGGATCCGCGAGGGCTTCGAGGTCGAGACCTGGCAGGGCAAGGACCGGCGGGACCAGGCCGACCCGCTGACCGCCCCCACCGACTCCGACGACTGCGGCTGCTGAACCGGCCGCGCGGAGCGGACGGGCCGCCACCCCTCCTCGGGGCGGCGGCCCGTCCGTGACCAGTCCGACCAGTCCGGCCGGTCCGGCCGGTCAGAGCTTCGACAGCTCGTCCACCAGGTCGTCCAGACCGAGGGAGCCCTGCGACAGGGCGGCCATGTGCCAGGCCTTCAGGTCGAAGGACTCGCCGTGCGCGGCCCGCGCGTTCTCCCGTCCCAGCAGCCAGGCGCGCTCGCCCAGCTTGTAGCCGATGGCCTGACCGGGCATCGACAGGTAGCGGACCAGCTCGCTCTCCACGAAGTCGGCCGGCCGGCCGCTGTGCAGCCCGAAGAACTCCTGGGCCAGCGCCGGGGTCCAGTGCTCGCCGGGCCGGTACGGGGAGTCCGCCGGGATCTCCAGGCCCAGGTGCATGCCGATGTCCACGATCACCCGGCAGGCGCGCATCATCTGGCAGTCCAGGTAGCCCAGCCGCTGCTCGGCGTCCTTGAGGTAGCCGAGCTCGTCCATCAGCCGCTCCGCGTAGAGGGCCCAGCCCTCGGCGTTGGCGCTGACCCCGCCGACGGTGGCCTGGTAGCGGGACAGTCGGTCGGCGACATGGGTCCACTGGGCGAGCTGCAGGTGGTGGCCCGGCACGCCCTCGTGGTACCAGGTGGAGACCAGGTCGTAGACCGGGAACCGGGTCTGGCCCATGGTCGGCAGCCAGGTGCGGCCGGGCCGGGAGAAGTCCTCGGAGGGGGCCGTGTAGTAGGGGGCGGCGGCGCCGCCGGCCGGGGCGATCCGGGACTCCACCTTGCGGACCCGCTCGGCGAGTTCGAAGTGGGTGCCGTCCAGGTTCTCGATGGCCTCGTCCATGATGCCCTGGAGCCAGGCCCGGACCTCGTCGACCCCCTCGATGTGGGTGCCGTGCTCGTCCAGGTGCTTCAGCGCCGCCCAGGGGTTGGCGCCGGGCAGGATCTTCGCCGCCTCGGTCTTCATCTCGGCCAGCAGCCGGTGGTACTCGGACCAGCCGTAGGCGTAGGCCTCGTCGAGGTCGAGGTCGGTGCCGTTGAAGTAGCGGGACCAGCGGGCGTAGCGCTCCCGGCCGACGGTGTCGGGCCGGCCGGCGACGGCGGGGGCGTACACCTCGCGCATCCAGGCGCCGAGCTCGGCGACGGCGGCGGTGGCGGCCGCGCCGGCCGGTTCGAGTTCGCCGCGCAGGGCGTCCGGGCCGCCCGCCGCGAAGGCGGTGAAGAAGGCGGGCTCGCCGTCCTCGCCCGCCCAGTTGGCGAGCTGGCCGATGAAGGTCTCGGTCGGGCGCGGGCCGCCGTACAGGCCCCGGGAAAGGCCCAGTTCCAGACAGGCCCGGTAGCCGGCCAGGGCCTCGGGGACGGCGCGCAGCCGCTCGGCGATGGCGGCCCAGTCCTCCTCGGTCTCCGCCGGGGTCAGGGTGAAGACCTCGCGGACCGAGTGGGCGGGGGAGTGGATGTTGCTGACCGCGAGCAGGTCCTCGTCCGCCTCGTGGACCGCGAGCTCGGCGGTCAGCCGCTCGCGGAGCAGCCGGCCGCAGCGGCGCTCCTCGTCGGAGTCGGCGCCGGGCAGCCGCTCGGCCTCGTCCAGCCGGGCCAGGGTGGTGCGGGCGAGGTCGGCGACGGCGGCGCGGCCGGCCGGGGAGAAGTCCGGCAGACGGCGGGAGCTCTCGGCGACACCGAGGTAGGTGCCGGTGATCGGGTCGAGGGCGATCAGGTCGTCCACGTAGGCGTCGGCTACCTGGCGCGGCAGTCGGCTGCTCTGCGGGCTGTCGCTGGGGCTGCTGTGAGGGGTGACTGACATGCGGACATCTTCATACGCGGGACGCGTCCGCGTCACCACCGTATTTGCCCGGGCGCCTGACATCCGCGGTGGCCGAGGGGGGCAGCAGGGGGCCGCAGTCCCACTCCTGGAAGATCAACCGGGTCTCCACCCGGGCGACTTCGCGGTGCGAGGTGAACTCGTCCAGGACCAGCCGCTGGAGTTCGGCGGGATCGGCGACGGCCACGTGCACCAGGTAGTCGTCCGGGCCGGTGAGGTGGAACAGGGCCCGGGAGGCGGGCAGCGCGCGCACCCGCTCCACGAACGGGCCGATGAGCTCGCGGCGGTGCGGCCGCACCTGCACCAGCAGCAGCGCCTCCAGTCCCCGGCCCAGCCGGGCCGGGTCCAGCCGGAGCCGGTGTCCGAGGACCACGCCGGAGCGGCGCAGCCGGGTCACCCGGTCCAGACAGGTGGAGGGCGCGACCCCGACCTCGGCGGCGAGATCGCGGTACGTCATCCGGGCATCGTTCTGCAGCAGGGTCAGGATCTGCAGATCCACCGGATCCAAAGCGACGGATTCGGACATTGCCCGAACGTAGCACGGCCCTTTTCCAACAGGATCGGTCGAAGGCCCACAGTACCGGCCATGGAGACGAACGCCCTGACCCCAAGACGGTCGCTGGCCACCGAAGCGGTGCACGCCGGACGCGATGACCTCGCCCGGCTCGGACTGCACGCGCCTCCGCTCGACCTGTCGACGACCTACCCGTCGTACGACAGCCGGGCGGAGGCTGCCCGTATCGACGAGTTCGCCACCACCGGGGCCCGGCCCGAGGGCCCCCCGGTCTACTCCCGGCTGGACAATCCGACCACCGCCCGCTTCGAGGAGGCCCTGGCCCGGCTGGAGGGCACCGAGAGCGCGGTGGCCTTCGCCAGCGGCATGGCCGCCCTGACCGCCACCCTGCTGGTCCGGGTCGGCGCCGGCCTGCGCCACGTGGTCGCCGTACGCCCGCTCTACGGATGCAGCGACCACCTGCTGACAAGTGGGCTGCTCGGCACCGAGGTCACCTGGGTGGACCCGGAGGGCATCGCCGGTGCCATCCGCCCGGACACCGGCCTGGTCATGATCGAGTCCCCGGCCAACCCCACCCTCGCCGAGATCGACCTGCGGGCCGCCGCCGAGGCCTGCGGCGAGGTCCCGCTCCTGGTCGACAACACCTTCGCCACCCCGGTGCTCCAGCGGCCCGTCGAACACGGCGCCCGACTGGTGCTGCACAGCGCCACCAAGTACCTGGGCGGCCACGGCGACGTCCTGGGCGGAGTGGTGGCCTGCGACGAGGACTTCGCCCGCAAGCTCCGCCAGGTCCGCTTCGCCACCGGCGGGGTCCTCCACCCGCTGGCCGGCTACCTGCTGCTGCGCGGCCTCGCCACCCTGCCCGTCCGGGTCCGGGCGGCCTCGGCCACCGCGGCGGAACTCGCCGGCCGGCTGGCGGCCGACCCACGGGTGGCCCGGGTGCACTACCCGCGGATCGGCGGCGCCATGGTCGCCTTCGAGACCGTCGGCGACCCGCACGCGGTCATCGGCGCCGTCCGACTGGTCACCCCGGCCGTCAGCCTGGGCAGCGTGGACTCGCTGATCCAGCACCCGGCCTCGATCAGCCACCGGATCGTCGCCGAGGGCGACCGCCGGGCCGCCGGGGTCAGCGAGCGGCTGCTGCGCATGTCGGTCGGACTGGAGGACGTCGAAGACCTCTGGGCCGACCTGGACCAGGCCCTCGACGCCGGCCACGCCGCCCCCGGCCGGTCGGCCACCGCCGCGACGTCCGCACAGCCGGTTACGGCCGCGGGGTCCGGTGCGGAAGGGTACGCGGGAGCTCGTACGCCGGTCGGGAGTTGACCGGGGTGCCGTCCAGCCGGGCGGTGATCACCAGGGTGCCCTCCTCGATCTGGTAGTCGAGGGGCAGCCCCAGCCCGCGCATGGCCGCCACCATCCCGGTGTTGGAGGCCTGGGTGACCGCGTACACGCTGTCGCACCCGGCCTCCACCGCCATGGCGATCAGCCGGCGCAGCAGTTCCGAACCGATCCCGCGGCGCTGCCAGTCGTCCTCGATCAGCAGTGCCACCTCGGTCTCGTCCCCGTCCCACAGCAGGTGCCCGAGGGCCACCAGCCGGCCGGAGCCGGTGGTGGCGGCCAGGGTCCGGCCGAACCGGGGGCTCAGCAGATGGCCGAGATAGCGGTCGGCGTCGGCCACCGGACCGTGGTAGCGCAGCGACAGGGTGCGGTCCGAGCAGCGCTCGTGCATGGCCACGGCGGCCGCCCGGTCCTCGGTGTCCGCCCGGCGGACGGTGATCTCGTTGCCCTCCGGCAGGGTCAGTACGTCCTGGCTGCGCGGCATCCGAGGCCCCAGCCGGGCGTCCAGCTCCACCAGCGCCCGGGCCCGGGCGAACTCGGTCGGGGTGAAGGGCAGATAGGGGCGCTCCACCGTGATCGCACCGCCCGAGGGGTCCCGCAGCCGCATCACGGTGGACTCCAGCACCCCCTCGACGGGCGCGTCGGCGGCCGCGTTGGGACGCCCCGACAGGGTGGTCGCGGGCAGCGAGTGGATGGTGCAGCGGCCCAGCAGCTGACGCAGCGCGAGCGGCAGCTCGGCGGCGTCCAGCGCGGTCCGGGTGGCCAGCCCGAGCAGCCGGGTCGGGGTGTCGACCAGGTCGTGGGCGTCGGCCCGCTCGATCCAGGTGCTGTGGCCGCCGGCCGTGGAGACCGCCCGGACCACCTCGGCGGAGGCCAGCTCCCGGGGGGTGCGCAGCAGGAACTCGTCCACCGTGCCGCCCTCGGGCAGCGGGTGGGTCTGGAGGGTCAGGATGTCCACCCGGTGCCGGGCGAGTGCGGTGCACAGGGCGGCCAGACTGCCCGGCTGGTCCCGCACGGTCGTCCGCATCCGCCACAGAGAGGTGGCTCCGGGGACGTCCGCGGGGACCGCGGTATCGGAGGGGGCGGTCGGCGCGGGCGGCGGCGCGTGACTGTTGCGGCGCGCCCACCAGGTGTGCACGGCGGTGGTGACCAGCAGGGCCACCGCCGAGGCGATCAGCATGACGGGGCCCTGCGGACCGCGGACCACGAGCTTGGCGATGGCGTCCGCGACCGCGACGGCGCAGAACAGGGCGGCGAGTTCGACGAGGTCACGGCGCCAGTGGTGGCGGTGGGCGGTGTGGGTGGAGTGGGCGCCGCGGGAGGCCTGGGCGGATCGATTCGGCTGTGTCATGCAACCACTGTCGCGAAGCGGTGTTGCGTGATCACGAACGTTCTGTGACCGACTGGTTAAGGATCCATCTGGCCGGTTTCGCCCGGTTTACCGGCCGGAAGCGGCGGGGTGCGTGCGTGGGCGATTGCGTGAGCGTGAGCGTGCGTGTGCGTGCGGCCCGGAACGGCCGGCGGGCGCCGGGGCGGCCCCGCCGGCGCGCTCCGGGCTGCGCGCCGGGCGGGCCGGGCTGCCCCGCCGCCGTCGTCGGCTCGCGCCCGCCGTCAGGCGGACTGGCCGACCCGGCCGGGCAGCAGCGTACGGCTGAAGAGCACCCCCTCACCCTCGGCCCGCAGCCGGACGGTCAGCTCCCCGCTGCCGGCGTCGATCTCCACCTCCCCGTAGTACGGCGGGTGCTCCGCCGGGGAGGCGTTCGCGAAGGGCGCCGAACGGACGTACTCCTGGCGCGGACCGAAGGTCGGGTCCAGCCGTCCGTGCGGGAAGCCGCCCGCCCCCACCGGGCCCGACACGAACTCCCAGAAGGGGGCGAAGTCGCCGAACGCCGCCCGCTCGGGGGCGTAGTGGTTGGCGGCCGTGTAGTGCACGTCCGCGGTCAGCCAGACGGTGCCGGTGATCCGGCGGTGCTTGACGAAGCGCAGCAGTTCGGCGATCTGGAGCTCGCGGCCGAGCGGCGCGCCCGGGTCGCCCTGGGCCACCGCCTCGAAGTCGGCGGTCCCGTCCGGGACGACGATGCCCAGCGGCATATCGGCGGCGATCACCTTCCAGGTGGCCCGGGAACGGGCGAGTTCCCGCTTGAGCCAGGCCAGTTGGGCGGGCCCGAGGATGCCGACCGGGTCCTCGCTCTGCCGGCCGGGGGAGTTGGCGTTGCGGTGGGTCCGCATGTCCAGCACGAACACGTCGAGCAGCGGACCGTGGTGGACCACCCGGTGGATCCGGCCGTCGGGGTTGTCCCGCAGGCCGGTGATCGGGAAGTACTCGCCGAAGGCGCGGCGGGCCCGCGCGGCCAGCAGGTCCACCTCCTTGACCGTGTAGCGGGGGTCGTCGAGGAGCTGGCCCGGGTACCAGTTGTTGCGGACCTCGTGGTCGTCCCACTGCGCGATCACCGGCACCTGCGCGTTGAAGGCCCGCAGCCCGCCGTCGAGCAGGTTGTAGCGGAAGTTCCCGCGGTACTCGGCGAGGGTCTCGGCGACCTTGGACTTCTCCTCGGTGGTGATGTTCCGCCAGACGCCGCCGTCGCGCAGCGGCACCTCCGCCTGGAGCGGGCCGTCGGCGTAGATCGTGTCCCCGCTGAAGAGGAAGAAGTCGGGGTCGCGCCGGCGCATCTCCTCGAAGACGCGGTAGCCGCCGCGATCGGGGTTGATGCCCCAGCCCTGGCCGGCCAGGTCCCCGGACCAGAGGAAGCGGACCCCGCGGCGGCGGGTGACCGGGGTGGTCCGGAAGGTGCCGTACGAGGGCTCGCCGGTGCGGCGGGGGTCCTCGGGGTCGGCGAGCAGCACCCGGTAGTGGATCTGCTGTCCCGGTGGCAGCCCGTGCAGGGCGGTGATCCCGGTGAAGTCGGTGGCCGGGCCCAGATAGGGGCCCGGATGACGGCGCACGGCGTAGCGGAAGGACTCGCTCGGCGAGGTCTCCACGTACATCCGGGCGGGGCGGTCCGAGCGGGTCCAGACCGTGGCGGAGAACGGGGTGATCTCGCCGGACTGGGTGCCCCAGGGCGCGCCCGGGCGGCCCGACCGGGCGAAGGCCGGCGCGGCGAGCAGCGCGGGGGCGGCGGGCAGGGCGAGGACGGCGGACGCGGCGAGGGAGCCGCGGAACAGGGACCGGCGGGTGTGCGGCATCGGTGCGCCTCCAGTGACGGGTCGGGCCAGTGTGCCGCCGGCACCCGGGCCCGCCCGCGTCCTCGACACGAACCGGCGATGAACAGCCGTCAGACTCTTGCGCCGTCGCTGTCGGCGGTGGTAGCGGACCCGGCCCCGCCGACGCGGCCGGTGCCGGAGGCGGAGTCAGGGGTGGCGGTGGTGGTGTTGGCGGTGCGGGCGGTGCGGGCGGTGGTGTCGAGGATCACCCGGGCGACGAGCGCCGGATCGTCCGGCATCGGCACATGACCGCAGCCGCCCAGCCGGACCAGCCGGGCGTCCGGCAGGGCCCGCTTGGCCCGGATCCCCTGGCGGGGCACCAGCAGCCGGTCCCGGTCACCCCAGGCGACGGTGACCGGCAGCCCGGGCACGTCCGCGGTGAAGCGGACCGAACCCCCGGCGGCCAGGGTCGGGTCGAAGCCGGTGGCCCCGCGCAGGGCGATCGTCTCCGCGACCACGTCCTCGGGGGAGCGCCGGGTCGGCCGGGCGTAGATGCTCCCGGTGAGCGCGGCCCGGCCGGCCGCGGTGCGGGCCAGCCGCTCCACGACGGGCATCGGCATCGCCTTCGCCCCGGCGCGCATGGTCCGCAGCACGGTGAAGGCGTAGCGGCGCTCCGGCTCGGACCAGAACCCGGCCGGGGACAGCGCGGTCACCGAGCGGACCAGGCCGCGCCGGCCGAGTTCGAGGGCCAGCAGCCCGCCGAGCGAGTTCCCGGCGACGTGCGGGCGCTCGACCCCGAGGGCCGCGCACAGCGAGGCCAGCCCGGCCGTGACCGTGCCGAGGTCGTACGGGGTGCCCTCCGGCAGCGGCTCCGAGGCGCCGAACCCGGGCAGGTCGACGGCGATCACGTCGTGCGAGGCGGCCAGGATCGCGTCGACCGGATGCCAGGCCTGGCGGCGGTGGCCGATCCCGTGGAGGAGCAGCAGCGGTTCGCCGGAGCCCTTCCGCTCGTAGCGGGCGGTGGCCGGGCGGGGGCCGAGCGGGGTGTCGACGGTGAAGGTGACCGTGGCGGCCATGCTGCTCCTCTGCTCACTGCGCGCGTCGCGAGATCGGGCGTCGGCCATGCCTGCCGCAATGCCCACCCCTATGGCTACCGCTCGGTAGGGCCGGTCGGCAAGAGCCCCGCAGGCCTCGGCGACCTCCGAGAACATCCCGTGAACGGCTTGATACGTATGCCCGATCTGCCCGGCAAAGGTATGAGGATTGGTCTTGACCAAGGGATTGCGCCGTCTTATGGTCACAGGGATAGTGCAGGAACCTTTAATAAACAAAGGCGCGAAACGCAGGCGCGAACGAGGAGTCAGGGTGGGGACCACGCAGCTCGAAACGGTGCCGGAGCCGAAGTACTGGCACCTCAAGACCGTGCTCAGCGAGGCGCTCGATCAGGACTTCGCCGTGGGCGAGGTGCTGCCCAACGAGCGTGAGCTCGCGGCGCGTTTCGGGGTCGCCCGGGCCACCCTGCGGCAGGCCCTCGAACAGCTGGAGCTCGAAGGCCGGCTGCAGCGCCGCCGCGGCGTCGGCACCACCGTGGCCCCGCCGCGCGTGGGCGTCGCCGTCGGCAGCCACCGGCACGCCTGGCCCGGCGAGACCGCCGACGGCTGGCAGCCGGTGGACGCCACCGAGGGGCTCCCCGGCGCGGCCGTCGCCAAGCTGCTCGGCATCCGCGCCGACGAGACGGTGCACACCGTCCGCCGGACCCGGGTCACCCAGGGACAGGCCGTCGCGGCCGAGCTGCTGCACGTCCCGGCCTCCTCGGTGCCCGGCCTCTCCGCCATCGACGCACCCGCCGGCCCGGCCCGCGCCCGCGCCATCCTGCGCGAACTCCAGCGCGTGGAGCTGGAGGGCCAGGACCGCGCCGTGGAGCTCGGCTCCGCCCGCGCCGACGACGCCAAGGAACTCGACCGCCTGCCGGGCGCCCCCGTGCTGCTGGTCACCACCCGCTTCATCGCCGCCTCCGGCACCGCCGCCGTCTCGGTCGCCACCTACCGCGCCGACACCTGCCGCCTCACCTTCGGAGACTCGGGCGACGTGGAAATATCCCACCACCACCCCCGAGTAGCCTCCTGACCCCACCCACCCCACCCCCGAGCCGAAGCCCCGTCAGACCGGCCGCGAGCCGGACGTCAGGCGCGAGCCCCGGAGCAGGCGGGTGGGCCCAGCCTTGAGCCGACAGCCAGGCCCGGAGCAGGCAGCCAGGCGCTGACCGAGAGCGGGGCGTCAGCAGCGAGCCACGCCCGGCTGACCAGGCGTAGGCCTCGGGCCGATGTCCAGGCGTCGACCCGGAGTAGCCGGGCAGGCACCAACCCGCCCGGCGCGTCGCCCCAAAGCCGGGCGTCAGACGCGAGCCCGAGCCGACGGCCAGGCACAGGCACAGGCCCGGAGCCGAACGCCAGGTGCAGCCCCGGAGCAGGCGGCTGGGCGCCGACCGAGAGTCGCCCTGTCAGGCGCGAGCCCGATCCGGTGCGTCAGGGCCGCCCCCGAGCCGGACGTCAGGCGCGAGCCCGAGCCGGTGGTCAAGCACAGCCGTTGGCCGACGGCGAGGGGCCGGGCCCGGAGCAGCCGGTCAGGCGCAAGCCGGAACCGGCGGGCCAGGCGTCGAACCGGAGCCGGACGTCAGGCGCCCGAGCCCGAGCCGACGGCCAGGCGCAGTCCGTGAGGCCATGGCCAGGCGCAAGCCCAGAGCAGGCGGGCAGGCACGGGGCCGACCCGGTGGGCCGGGCGCTGGCGCGGAGCGCGTGGGCAGCTGCTAGCCCGGGGCCGGCGGTCAGGCTCAGGTCTTGAGCCGGCGTCCGGGCGCACGCCCGGTGCGGGCGCCAGGTGCTGGTCGAGAGCCCGGCGTCAGGCGCGAGCCCGAGTCGGCGGCCAGGTGCCCCGCGGTGAGGTGCGGGCCGGGGCACCGAGGGTTCGGCGAGGGTGCCCCGTGGCCGGAGGCCGGTTGGTTCGTCCGTGGCGCGGGGGAGGCCGCGGCCGGGTCAGTGGCGCGCGGTGACCGTCTTCTCCACGGCGAACAGCTCCGCCTCCGCCTGGTCCAGCGCCAGCCGCAGCGCCCCGGTGGCCACCGCGGCCTCGCCCAGCAGGGACAGCGCCACCCGCGGCGGCCGCAGGCAGTACCGCTCCAGCTCCCGCCGCAGCGGCTCCAGTACGTCGTCCAGCCCGGCCGCCCAGCCGCCGACCACGACCAGCTCCGGATCCATCGCCAGGACCAGCGCGGCCACATCGTGCACCAGCCGCTGGACGAACCGCTCCAGGGCGGCCATCGCCTGTTCCTCGCCCCGCCGGGCCCGCGCGAACACCTGGGCAACGGCCTGCTCGTCCAGCGGATGCAGAGGTTCGCCCGTGGTGGACAGCAGCCGCTCCGGGGTGGCCTCCCGGCCCAGCAGGTGCAGGGCGCCGATCTCGCCCGCCGCCCCGCCGTACCCCCGGTGCAGCCGGCCGCCGATCAGCGAACCGGCGCCGGGACTCAGGCCCGCCATCACGAACACCATGTCGTCGGTGTCCCGGGCGGACCCCTTCCAGTGCTCGCCGACCGCCGCCGCGTTCGCGTCGTTCTCCACCTGCACGGGGCAGCGGAAGGAACGCCGCAGACGCTCCCCGAGGGGGAACCCGGTCCAGCCCGGCAGGGCCGTGCCCAGCCGCACCGTCCCGTCCGCCTGGACGATTCCGGGACTGGCCACTCCCACCGCGCGCAGCGAATCCCGGGGGACCCCGGCCCGCCGCAGCAGGTCGGCCACCGTGGCCCGGACCTTCTCCAGCCGCTCATCCGCCGTGGCGGATTCCGCGACCTCCTTGGTGCCGGCGCCGATCACCCGCCCGTCCAGCCCCGACAGCAGTGCCGCGACCCGGTGCGAACCGATCTCGATGCCCAGCAGATGCCCGGCCTCGGCACGGAAGCGGAACTTCCGGGCGGGCCGGCCCTGCCGGCGGGCGCCCTCGTCCGCGGAGGCCTCCACCACCAGTCCGGTGCCGATGAGTCCTTCGACGACCCCCTCGACGGTCGGCCGGGACAGCCCGGTCACCCTCGTGAGGTCGGTGAGGGTCGGCGCGTCGGCCGCGCGCAGCGCACGCAGCACCACCGCGGAATTGATCCGCCTGAGCAGAGAGGGATCCCCGCCGGTCAGCTGCCCCAACGTGTGTCCTCCCAGCTAGCGAGCCTGTCAGCCGGATCGTACTGGTCCGCGGGGACAACAGCGAGAAGCGGCCCCCCTCGGCTCAGCCCGGGGCGACGAATCCCGACTCGTACGCCGCGATCACCGCCTGTGTCCGGTCCCGTGCTCCCAGCTTCGACAGCACCGCGCTCACATGAGATTTCACCGTCTCGGTGCCGACGAACATCTCGCCCGCGATCTCGGCGTTGGTCAGCCCGCGCGCCATCAGACGCAGTACCGCCTCCTCCCGCTCGGTCAGCGCGGCCCGCTCCAGTGCCGCCCGCGCCTTGCTGTTCCCGTACTCGCTGGCCATCGATCGCACCGCGGCGGGGAAGAGCAGGCTCTCGCCCTCCGCGACCAGCCGGACCGCGTTCACGATCTCCGTCGGCCGGGCCCGCTTGAGCAGGAAACCGTCCGCCCCCGCCCGCAGCGCCCGGTACACGTACTCGTCGTTCTCGAAGGTGGTGACCACCAGGATCTTCGGCGGGGCGTCGACGGTCCTCAGGACGGCCTTGGTCGCCTCGATCCCGTCCATCAGCGGCATCCGCACATCCATCGCCACCACGTCCGGGCGCAGTTGACGAACCAGTGGGATGACCGCCGCCCCGTCGGCGGCCTCCCCGACCACCTCGATATCGGGCTGGGCGTCGAGCACGGCACGCAGACCCGCGCGCACCAGGGGTTCGTCGTCGACGAGAAGTACGGTAACCGGCATCCGGTCAGCGTATGCCGTCCAGCGGAAGCCGTACGCGCACCCGCCAGCTGCCCCCGGACGGACCGGAGTCGGCGGTCCCGCCCAGCAGCGCGGCCCGCTCCCGGATCCCCCGCAGCCCGGTTCCGCCACGGCCCTCTCCGAGTCCTGTCCCGCCTTCCGGGAGCGGGTTCACCACCTCCAGATCCAGTCCTCCTTCCGTCATCTCCACCCGCACCCGGACGGGCACCGGGCCGGAATGCCGCAACACGTTCGTGAGCGCCTCCTGGAGGATCCGGTACGCCTCCCGGGTGACGGGACCCGGCAACGACTCCAGTGGTCCGCGCAGTTCGGCGTCCACCAGGGCTCCCGAGGCCCGAGTGGAGTCGAGCAGTCGGCCCGCGTCGACCAGGGTGGGCCGCTGCGAGGGGCGCGACCCGCTGTCCCGGAGGACGGCCAGCACCCGCTCCAGGTCCTCAAGCGCCGCCCGGCCCGTCTCCTCGATCGCGCACAAGGCCCGGTCGGTGAACTCCGGATCGCCGGCCGCCCGCGCCGCCCCGGCCTGCACCACCGCCACCGTCAGTGCGTGCCCGATCGTGTCGTGCAGCTCCCGGGCGATCCGGGTGCGCTCCAGCAGTTGCTCCGTCCTGACCTCCAGCGCCGTCATCCGCTCCGCGGCCGAGGGGCCCAGCAGCCTGGTCGCCAAGGCGGTGATGACCAGGCCGAGCAGATGCACGGAAAGGATCAGCAGCACTACCGGCACCGGCACCAGCAGCGCGGCCGCCCAGCGCGGCGGGACCACCGGGAGGGCCACGTCCCCGCGGAGCGGCTCGCCGGCCGCCGTGGTGATCAGCTCGACCGTGAACATCGGCAGCCAGACCGTCGCCAGGAGCGCCAGGAAGGAGATGCCCAGCCGTATCTCCAACCACAGCACGGTCCGCCAGCGGTCTCCCCAGCGACGGGAGGCCTTCGTCGATATGGCGCTGTCCTCCTCGCCCCGCTCGTGCGGGGTGAGCAGGAACTGGGCCTGCAACCCCTCCGCCGTCCGAACCCAGGGGATCAGACCGAACGGAGCGATGAAGAGCGCGGGCGCCCAGGGGACCTCGGGCTCGATGAACATCCAGATCGCGACGATGAGCACGGGCACGCACAAGTGCAGCCATCGGGTGTACGTGACCGGGCGGAACGGGACTCGGAGCAGCTGGTACATGTCCACATCGTGGCACCGCGGCCACCGCCGCCGTCTCCCCCGCGTGGGGGAGACGATCCCCCCGCACGGGGGAGGAGCAAGGGTGGGGCGGACGGCCAACCTTGAGGCATGAACAGCATCGAGATCCGCCGACTGACCAAGGCATACGGAACCAACCGAGCCGTGGACGACCTGAGTTTCGACGTACAGCCCGGCCGGGTCACCGGCTTCCTCGGGCCGAACGGCGCCGGCAAGTCCACCACGATGCGCCTGCTGTTGGGTCTGGACCGGGCGACCTCCGGCACGGCCACCATCGGCGGCCGCCCCTTCACCGAGTTCACCGAGCCGCTGCACCAGGTCGGCGCCCTGCTCGACGCCCAGTCGGCGCACAGCGGCCGGACCGGCCGGAACCACCTCCGCGCCCTGGCCGCCGCCAACCGGATCCCGGCCCGCCGGGTGGAGGAGGTCCTGGAGGAGGCGGGTATGGCCGCTGCGGCCGGCCGCCGCATCAAGACCTACTCGCTGGGGATGCGGCAGAGACTCGGTATCGCCGCGGCCCTGCTCGGCGATCCTGGTGTGCTGCTGCTGGACGAGCCGACCAACGGCCTCGACCCCGAGGGCATCATCTGGATCCGAGCGTTGATGCGCGGACTCGCGGACCAGGGCAGAACCGTCCTGGTGTCCAGCCACCTGATGTCCGAGACGGCGGCCTCCGTCGACCACCTGGTGGTGCTGGGCCGGGGCAGGCTGCTCGCCGACACCTCGATGGAGGCCTTCATCGACGAGCGGAGCACCGCCCGGGTGCGGCTGCGCACATCCGACCCGATTCGTCTGCGGGCCGGCCTGGCCCGACAGGGGCTGGCCCTGGTCGAGGCGCCGGAAGGCCGGTGGACGGTCGACGGGGTGCGCGCCGAGCAGATCGGCGCGCTCGCCGCCCGCGAAGGCATACCGATGTCCGAACTCTCCGACGAGCGCAGCTCACTGGAGCAGGCCTACCTCGACATCACCGCCGAACACGCCGAGTTCGTCGGCACCCGCTGAACCCTGACGAAAGGCTCCACCCCATGTCTCTCACCGCCCTCCCCACCCGACCCGTCCTGCACGCGGAATGGATCAAGATACGGTCGCTGCGCGGCACCCTGGGCTCGCTGATCGCCGTGTTCGTCGTGACCGTCGGCATCCAGACCTTCACCGCCTCGGCCATCGGCACCGCGGAGGAGGGGAGCATGGGAGACGACCGTCTGCTCGCGGCCTATTACGCGCTCAACTTCGGGCAGATCGCGGCCATGGCCTTCGGGGTGAACGCCTTCTCCAGCGAGTTCCACAACGACGCGCTGCGGGTGACTCTGACCGCGGTGCCCGACCGCAGCCGCTTCTACCTGTCGAAGGTGCTGATGCTGGCGAGCCTCGGCCTGCTGGTGGGCCAGCTCACCGCCCTCGCCACCTTCCTCGCCGGCCAGGCCTACATGGGGCAGTACGCCATAGCCCTCGGAGACGAGGGAGCCGTCCGCTCCATCGTCGGCTGCGGGATCTATCTGATGCTGATGACCCTCTTCGCCGCCGGGATCACGGCCATGCTGCGCAGCGGCATGGTGGCGCTCACCCTCCTCATACCCTTCTTCCTCATCGTGTCCTTCGTCATCGCCGCGAAGTCCAGCGGGCTCGCGCAGTACCTGCCCGACCGGGCCGGCCAGGTCGTGATGCGGGCCGAGCCCAACGGAGTCCTCGGGCCCTGGACCGGACTGGGGGTCATGGCGCTCTGGGCACTGGCCGCCCTGATCGGCGGCTGGCTGGCGGTCCGACGCCGGGACGCGTGACACCACACCAGATGTCAGTGGCGGCCGGAATACTGACGGCATGACCACGGCAGACCATCTGGAGACGATCGACCGGCTCCGGACCCTGGAGTTCCCCGAGGTCCGGAACCGGTCCGGGCAGATCGTCAGCGGCCCCGGCTACCACCTCGCCGAGCTCGGCGGGAGCCGCTGCTACGGGGACGAGGACCGGGCGGACCGGCTCGCCGGCGAGGACCAGGTCCGGGCGGAACACGACGCGCTGGCCGAGCGCCTGGCGGACCGCTGGGGGACCCCCGACGTCTTCAGCCTGGCCGGGTTGCTGGAGCGGCTGGCGGCGGGGGAGGAGATCGAGGAGCCCTGGCGGGAGCTGTGCGCTGTCACCGGACACATCGAGCTCTGGCGGGCCCCCGGCCGCTGGGTGGCCCTCTGTACCGCCCAATGGGGAGCCGACCACTCCCCGCAACTCCTCCTCGCCGTCACCGAGGTCGACCCACCCTGAGGGCGGGCCTGCCCGAGGCCGGAGGGCACTGCGCCCGGCCTCCGGCTCCGCTCTCAGGCGGCGGGGTCGTCGGCTTCCGCCGCCAGACGGAGGCGGGCGTACTCCTCGGCCATGGTGTCGGCGGTCCAGTGGGCGTTGAGCCCGCTGGGGTTGGGCAGGGCCCAGATCCGAGTGGAGCCGATGGTGCGCTCCTGCTCGCCGATGGCGGCGCGGCGGTCGCCGAAAGCCGTCCGGTAGGCGGTCACACCGACCACCGCCAGCCATCGCGGGCGGAGCAGTTCCACTTTGGCGGTCAGGATCCGGCCGCCCTCGCGGAACTCCTCGGCCGACAGCTCGTCGGCCCGGGCGGTGGCCCGCGCCACCACGTTGGTGAGGCCCAGCCCGTGTTCGAGGAGCTCCTCCTGCTCGGCCGGGGCCAGCCGGCGGGGCGTGAACCCCGAAAGGTGCAGGACAGGCCAGAAGCGATTGCCGGGGCGGGCGAAATGATGGCCCGTGGCGGCGGAGAGGAGACCCGGGTTGATCCCGCAGAACAGCACACGCAGACCGCCCGCGACCACATCCGGGAGGAGGCGGTCACGGGCGGCGTCGAGCTGCTCGGGAGTCAGAGGATCGACCCCGGCGCGTACCCGGCAGCCTCCGGGTGCTGCTTGGTGATCTCCTCGATCCGGGCGATCACCGCGGCGACCTGGTCGCCGGCCGCACCGGTGAAGGAGAGCTTGTCGGCCATCAGCGCGTCCAGCTGCGCCAGGTCCAGCGGGATCCGCTCGTCCTCGGCCAGCTTGGCCAGCAGCTCGTTGCGGTCGGCGCCCTGCTCGCGCATCGCCAGGGCGGAGGCCACCGCGTGCTCCTTGATGGCCTCGTGGGCGACCTCGCGGCCGACCCCGGCACGGACCGCGCCCATCAGCACCTTGGTGGTGGCGAGGAAGGGCAGGTAGCGGTCCAGCTCACGGGCCACGACCGCCGGGAAGGCGCCGAACTCGTCGAGCACCGTCAGGAAGGTCTCCAGCAGGCCGTCGAAGGCGAAGAAGGCGTCCGGCAGGGCCACCCGGCGCACCACGGAGCAGGACACGTCGCCCTCGTTCCACTGGTCGCCCGCCAGTTCGCCGGTCATCGAGGCGTAGCCGCGCAGGATGACCATCAGGCCGTTCACACGCTCGCAGGAGCGGGTGTTCATCTTGTGCGGCATCGCGGAGGAACCGACCTGGCCGGGCTTGAAGCCCTCGGTGACCAGCTCGTGGCCGGCCATCAGCCGGATGGTCTTGGCGATCGAGGACGGGGCGGCGGCCAGCTGCACCAGGGCGGTGGTCACGTCGTAGTCCAGCGAACGGGGGTAGACCTGGCCGACGGAGGTGAAGGCCTGACCGAAGCCGAGGTGGGCGGCGATCCGCTGCTCCAGGTCGGCGAGCTTGGCGGCGTCGCCGCCAAGCAGGTCCAGCATGTCCTGGGCGGTGCCGACCGGGCCCTTGATCCCGCGCAGCGGGTAGCGGCCCAGCAGGTCCTCCAGGCGGCCGTAGGCGACGAGGAGCTCGTCGGCGGCCGTCGCGAACCGCTTGCCCAGGGTGGTCGCCTGCGCGGCCACGTTGTGCGACCGGCCGGCCATGACCAGCTCGGCGTACTCGCCGGACAGCTTGCCCAGCCGGGCCAGGACCGCGACCGTGCGGTCCCGGGCCAGCTCCAGGGAGAGGCGGATCTGGAGCTGCTCGACGTTCTCGGTCAGGTCCCGCGAGGTCATGCCCTTGTGGACGTGCTCGTGTCCGGCGAGGGCGTTGAACTCCTCGATCCGGGCCTTCACGTCATGCCGGGTGACCTTCTCGCGCTCGGCGATGGAGGCCAGGTCGACCTGCTCCAGGACGCTCTCGTAGTCGGCCAGGGCGGCGTCCGGGACCTCGATGCCGAGGTCCTTCTGGGCGTGCAGCACGGCGAGCCAGAGCCGCCGCTCCAGGGTCACCTTGTACTCGGGGGACCACAGGACGGCGAGCTCCGGGGAAGCGTAGCGGCCGGCCAGGACATTGGGGATGCGGGGCTTGGCAGTCACGTGAAGGGATTCTACTGGCCGCCGAGCTGTGGGTTTACGCAGGTCCGGGCCCCACCGCCGGTTGTGGAATGCTACGAGCCGGAGGAGTACGGCAGCAGCTCGGGGCGCTTGGCCGGGCGGCCGTCCCCGGAGGAGCGGCCGGTGAGCCGGCGCCCTATCCACGGCAGCAGGTGCTGCCGGGCGAACCGCAGGTCCTCGGCCCTGCGCAGCGTCCAGCCCGGGGGCAGGGAGGCCGGGAGCTCCGCCCGCCAGTCCTCGGCCGGTTCCAGTCCCAGGGCCTGCCAGACGGCCTCCGCCACCCGGCGGTGCCCCTCCGCGGTCAGGTGCAGCCGGTCCACGTCCCATATCCGGGGATCGGCGAGCACCGGAGCCCCGTACAGGTCCACCAGCAGTGCGCCGTGCCGGGCGGCCAGCTCCTCAAGGATGGTGAAGAGCTCCTCCATCCGCGGGCGGAAGCGCTCCATCACCGGGCCGTTGCGGCCGGGGGAGCGCATCAGGACCAGCTGCCCGCAGGCCGGGGTCAGCCGTTCCACGGCCTCCTCCAGGTGCCCGCGGACCCGCCCCATGTCCACCTTGGGGCGGAGGGTGTCGTTCAGCCCGCCGACCAGGGTGACCAGATCGGCTCCCATCGCGGCCGCCGGGCCCACCTGCTCCCCGGTGATCTGGGCGATCAGCTTGCCCCGTACGGCGAGGTTGGCGTACCGGAAGTCCGGCTCCCGGGCGGCGAGGCGGGCGGCGAGCAGATCGGCCCAGCCGCGGTAGGAGCCGTCCGGCAGTCCGTCGGACATCCCCTCGGTGAAGGAGTCGCCGACCGCGACAAAACTGGTGTAAGACGCATTCATCTCCATGGCGGGAGCGATGCTACCGCGCGGTCGGCCCCACGGCACGGCCCGGGACGGGTGCCGGCCCGGTGCCGGCCCGGTGTGGGTGCGGGCGTCGGGACCGGTCAGGCCGGGCGGCCGAAGAGCTCCCGGAGCACGTCCTCCATGGTGACCAGACCGGTCATGGCGTCGTCCGCGCCGCGCACCGCCGCCAGATGGGTCCGGTTGTGGCGCATCGCCGTCAGCACGTCGTCCAGCGGGGTCTCGGCCCGCACCTGGGCGATGGGCCGCAGCGCCGACACCGGGAACGGCTCGTCCCGGGCCGGCGCGTCCAGCGCGTCCTTGACGTGCAGGTACCCCAGGATCTTCCGCTGCCCGTCGAGGACCGGGAACCGGGAGTACCCGGAGGTCGCCGAGAGCCGCTCCAGCTCCTCCGGGGTGATCCCCACCCGGGCCGGCACCACCCGGCTGGCCGGCAGCACCACGTCCGTCACCGGCCTGCGGCCCAGCTCCAGCGCGTCGTGCAGCCGCTCGCTGGCCCGGTCGTCGAGCAGCCCGGCCTCACTGGAGTCCTTCACCATCCGGGCCAGCTCGTCGTCCGAGAAGCTCGACACCACCTCGTCCTTGGCCTCCACCCGCAGCAGCCGCAGCAGGGTGTTCGCGAAGGCGTTGATCGCGAAGATCACCGGCCGCAGCGCCCGGGTCAGGGTCACCAGCGGCGGCCCCAGCGCCAGCGCGGTCCGCACCGGCTCGGCCAGCGCCACGTTCTTCGGCACCATCTCGCCGAACAGCATGTGCAGATAGGTGGCCAGGGCCAGCGCCACCACGAAGGAGATCGCGTGGATCAGCCCGCCCGGCACCCGCACCGCCTCCAGCAGCGGACTCAGCAGATGGGCGATGGCCGGCTCGGCGACCACGCCCAGCACCAGGGTGCACAGGGTGATGCCCAGCTGGGCCGCCGCCATCAGCGCCGACAGGTGCTCCAGCCCCCACAGCACGCTGCGGGCCCGCCGGTCGCCCTGCTCGGCGTACGGTTCGATCTGGCTGCGGCGGACCGAGATCAGCGCGAACTCCGCGCCGACGAAGAAGGCGTTCACCAGCAGGGTGGCCAGACCGATCAGCAGCTGGACGGCGGTCATCGGGCGTCCTCCGCGGTGCCGGGCCCGGCGGGCGCTCCGAGCGGGGCGTGCAGCAGGACCCGGGCGGCCCGCCGGCCGGAGGCGTCGACCACGACCAGATGCCAGCCGCCCAGTTCCACACTGTCGTCCACGGACGGGATCCGGCCCAGTTCGGTGGCCATCAGCCCGGCCAGGGTCTCGTACGGGCCGTCCGGCACCCGCAGGCCGATCCGCTCCAACTGGTCGGTGCGCGCGGCGCCGTCCGCGGAGTAGAGCAGCCGGCCCGCCGGGTCCGTACCGGCCGGGGCCAGATCGGAGGTCTCGTGCGGGTCGTGCTCGTCGCGGACCTCGCCGACCACCTCCTCGACGATGTCCTCCAGGGTGGCCACCCCGGCCGTGCCGCCGTACTCGTCGATGACCACGGCCATCGTCTGGCGGCCCGACAGCCGGTCCAGCAGCCGGTCCACGGTCAGCGACTCCGGGACCAGGAGGGGCTCGCGGAGCAGTCGGTCGACCGGATAGCGGTGGCGTTCGTCGGCCGGCAGGGCCAGTACGTCCTTGATGTGGACCGTGCCGACCACCGTGTCCAGGCTGCCCCGGTACACCGGGAACCGGGACAGGCCGGTGGCCATGGTCGCGTTCGCCACGTCCTCGGCGGTGGTCCGCACGTCCAGGGCGGTCACCTGGACCCGCGGGGTCATCACGTTCTCGGCGGTCAGATCGGCCAGGTTCAGCGTCCGGACGAACAGCTCCGCGGTGTCCTTCTCCAGTGCGCCGGCCTTGGCCGAGTGCCGGGCCAGCGCCACCAGCTCCTGCGGGGTCCTGGCCGAGGCCAGCTCCTCGGCGGGCTCCAGGCCGAACCGGCGGACCATGTGGTTCGCGGTGGTGTTGAGATGGCCGATCAGCGGGCCGAAAGCCCGGCTGAACACCCGTTGCAGGGTCGCCACCCGCTTGGCCACCGCCAGCGGGGAGGAGATCGCCCAGTTCTTGGGCACCAGCTCGCCGACCACCATCAGGACCACCGTCGACAGCGCGGTGCCCAGCACCAGGGCGGTGGTGGAGGCGGCGCCCGCGGACAGCCCGAGGGCTTCGAACGGGCCCTGCAGCAGGGCGGCGATCGAGGGCTTGGCGATCATGCCGATCACCAGGCCGGTGACGGTGATGCCGAGCTGGGCGCCGGACAACTGGAAGGTCAGACTTCGGACGGCGGTCAGGGCGCTGTCCGCGCCGCGCTCGCCGCGCTCCACGGCGCGTTCGAGCTCGCCGCGCTCGACGGTGGTCAGCGAGAACTCGGCCGCGACGAACACGCCGCAGGCCAGGCAGAGCAGCAGGGCCAGGAGGAGCAGGAGCACTTCGGTCATCGGGTCACCTCCGTCCAATGATCAACCACGCGGGGCGGTGACGCGCGGTGGTCGGCGAATCGGGGCTTGTTACGGGGCCGGGCGGGGCAGGCACGGTCGGTCGGTCGGTCGGTCGGCCGGGCGGGTCGGGTCGGGTCGGTGTGAGTCGGACCGCCGTCCGTTCCGGCAGGTGGAAAGCGGTGGCGGGGCGGGGAAGGGCCGTGCTTGGCTTCCGGCCATGATCGAACAGCAGATGGCCGGGGCCGGGATACGGCTGAGGACCGCCGTGGCGGGCGACGCGGAGGCGGTGCTCCGGTTCTGGCGGGAAGCGGCCGAGGGGACGTCGATCACCGATGACGTGGCCGGGGTGACCGGCCTGATCGGGCGCGACCCCGAAGCGCTGATCCTCGCCGTGGATGGGTTCGGGGCAGGGGCAGGGGCCGGGTACGGGTACGGGGACGAGGTCGACGGGCGGATCGTCGGCTCGGTGATCGCCGGCTTCGACGGATGGCGCTGCTCGCTGTACCGGCTGGCGGTGCTGCCCGCGTGCCGGCGGCAGGGCATCGCCACCTTGCTGCTGGAGGCGGCCGAACGGCGGTTCCTGGCGGTCGGCGGTCGGCGCGGGGACGCGATGGTCCTGGAGGCGAACGAACGCGCCCGGCGGGCCTGGGCCGCGGCCGGGTACGAGCGGGAGGAGCGGTGGCGGCGCTGGGTGAAGCCGTTCCCCGGCGAGGCCGGCACCAACGGCTGAGCCAGCCCGGGCCGGGCGGGCCCCGGCCCGGCTGGCATTCGGGTAGGCCATGGCCTCGGGCGGCCCCGGGGCGCGCGGGCCGGCTCCGGCCCGGGGCGCCGGCAGCCCGCCGTAGACCGGCCGGCCGCGCCGGCCCCCGGGCGAGGCAGGCGGTCGCCCCGGGCCTTGCGCCCCAGCCCGTCCTCGCCGTCGCCGGAGTGAGAGCCGGCCGGTGGCCGGCGAAGGCTGAGGGAGGGCGGGCGCTGTGGACCTGGCCGCCGCGCCTCCCGTCGCCCGGGCTGGGCCCCGGACGTCGCTGGCCCAGTCCCGTGCTCGGCGCGTGCCGTCGGCCGTGCACCGGCCTCAGCTGTTTCCCGGCCTTGGCTGCCGTACGGCCCCTGGGCCCCTCGGCGCTTCGCGCCTGACAGCGCCCGGCCTGGGCCCCGGCCCGGGCGTCGCGCCCGCGGTTGCCTGGATCCGGCCAAGGGCTCCAACCGGCCCGGGGCGCGGGCAGGGGGCCCGGGCATCGGGGCTCGGCCGTGGCCCGGTCGGGCTGTCCTGGCCCGCCGCCTCAGCCCGGGGCCACACTGAGCCCGCCGTAGCTCGGCCGTCCGTCCGGCCGCCCTGACCCGTGGCGCCAGCCCCGTCCTGGCTGTCGGCCGGGCTCTGCGCCTGGCGGAGCCGGACCTGGCCGCCGGTTCGGGCCTGTGCCGGGGCATGCGGGTAGGCCCTCGGACACGCTGGCAGGTCCGGGCCCGGGGTGCCGGGGAGCCCGCCGTGGCCCGGTGCCCCCGGACCCGGGCCCGTGCCCCTCAGGCCCCGGCCGGAGGCCGGCCCGGCGCCACCGGTTGTACCCGGACTGTGCCTCCAACCTCGGCCGAAGGGCCGCCCACCGGGCGGTACTGCCCGGCGCCACCGGCTGGTGCCTCCAGGCCCTGGCCCGAGGCCGACCCGGGCCAGCGGCCCGGACCCGGGCCCTGGTCCCGGGCCTCGGCCGAAGGCATGCCCGTCGGCCGGCCCGGGCGCGGGCCGTGCTCCCCGGGTCTCGGCCGAAGGCATGCCCGCCGGCCGCCCCGGCCCGGCGCTATCGGCCGGGCGGGGGCCGTGCCCCCAGGCCCTGGCCCGAGGCCGGCCCGCGCCAGCGGCCCGGACCCGGGCCCTGGTCCCGGGCCTCGGCCGGAGGCATGCCCGTCGGCTGGCCCGGGCCCGGGCTGCCCCCAGGCCTAGGCCGAAGGTTCGCCCGCCGGCGCGCTTGGCTCGGCGGGTCGTCAGGTGGGCCAGGTGGTGAGGAAGGTGGTGGGGGACCAGGTGCCGGAGAGGGGTGGGGAGAGCCAGGTGGGGGAGGTGGTGCGGAAGGTGGTGGGGGGGAGGGTGGAGGCGGCGGAGGGGATGGCGCCCAGGAGGGGGAGGCCGGAGACGGCGGGGAGGTCGGCCAGGTTGCAGCGGGAGGCCAGGTCCGGGGTGGTGGGCCAGCTGCCCAGGACCACCCCGGGGGATTCCAGGCCCCGGGCCCGCAGGGCTTCCGCCGTGAGGGCCGTGGAGTTGAGGGTGCCCAGGCCGGGAGGGGCCACCAGCAGGACCGGGGCGGCCAGCAGCCGGGCCGCGTCGGCCAGGGTGTGGCCCGTTTCGTCGAAGCGGACCAGCAGTCCGCCGGCGCCCTCGACCAGGACCAGGTCGTGGTCCTCGGCGAGCCGGCCGGCCGCCTCGGCGATCCGTTCCGGTGCCACCGGGGGCAGCCCGGAGCGCCGGGCCGCCGTGTCCGGGGCCAGCGGTTCCGGATAGCGGGCCAGTTCCAGGGCGGTCACCCCGGAGCCGGCCAGCCGGACCACCTCCGCCACGTCCCCCGGTTCGTCCGCGGCCACGCCCGTCTGGGCGGGCTTGAGCACCGCCACCGTCCGGCCCGCGGCCAGCGCGGCGGCCGCGACGGCCGCGGTGACGACCGTCTTCCCGATCTCGGTGCCCGTTCCGGACACCACCAGCACGCCCTTGAGCGCGCCGTTCGGCCCGCCCTTCAGCGGGCCCCTCTGCTCGTCCATGCGTCCGTTCAGCCTTCCCGCGCCGCCGCGCGGACCGCGCGGCAGATCCGTGCCACGTCCTCGTCCCCGCTGATGAACGGCGGCATCGTGTAGATCAGATCCCGGAACGGGCGCAGCCACACGCCCTCCCGGACGGCGGCCGCGGTGGCGGCCGCCATGTCGACCGGGTGGTCCAGCTGGACCACGCCGATGGCGCCGAGCACCCGTACGTCCCGCACCCCGGGGATCTCGGCGGCCGCGGCCAGCCCGTCCAGCAGGCCGGTCTCGATCCGTTTGACCTCCTGCCGCCAGTCCTGGCCGAGCAGCAGGTCGATGGAGGCCAGGGCCACCGAGGCGGCCAGCGGGTTGCCCATGAAGGTGGGGCCGTGGGCGAGGACCGGGACCTCGCCCCGGGAGATCCCGTCGGCCACCCGGGGCGTGCACAGGGTCGCGGCCAGGCTGAGGTAGCCGCCGGTGAGCGCCTTGCCCAGGCACATCACGTCCGGGGTGATCCCGGCGTGGTCGGCGGCGAAGAGGGCGCCGGTCCGGCCGAAGCCGGTGGCGATCTCGTCGAGGACCAGCAGGACCTCGTACTCGTCGCACAGCTCCCGCAGCACCCGCAGGTGGTCGGGGTGGTGGAAGCGCATCCCGCCCGCGCCCTGCACCACCGGTTCCACGATCACCGCGGCGAGCTGGTGGGCGTGTGCGGAGATCAGGCCGCGCAGGTGCTCGGTGTACGCGGGGTCCACCGGGGTGTCGAAGCCGCCGGGCGGGGCGTCCGCGAAGACCTGTTTCGGCAGGTGGCCGGACCACAGGTCGTGCATGCCGCCGTCGGGGTCGCAGACGGCCATCGGCTGCCAGGTGTCCCCGTGGTAGCCGCCGCGCCAGGTCATCAGCCGGGTCTTGCCGGCCCGTCCGACGGAACGCCAGTACTGCAGGCACATCTTGACGGCGACCTCGACGGACACCGACCCGGAGTCGGACAGGAAGACGTGTTCCAGTCCGGGCGGGGTGAGTTCGACGAGCCGGGCGGCCAGCCGGACGGCGGGCTCGTGGGTGAGCCCGCCGAACATCACGTGCGACATCCGGCCCAGCTGGGCGGTGACGGCCTCGTTGAGCACCGGGTGGTTGTAGCCGTGGACGGCCGACCACCAGGAGGACATCCCGTCGACCAGCTCCCGCTGCCCGTGGGCCGGGGCGGCCAGTCGCAGCCGGACCCCGGCCGCGGACTCCACGACCAGGGGTTCCTGACGGCCGGGCATCGGCCCGTACGGATGCCAGACGTGCTGCCGGTCCAGGGCGAGGAGCTCGGTGTGCGCCCCGCCCTGGACCGGGGTGGACCGGGGGTGCTGCTCAGGCATTGGGCGCCAGATCCGTGCCGGCCCCGCGGCGTCGGACGGCCACCAGGTCGGGGCGCACCTCGCCGGGCTCGGCCTGCCCGCCCCCGGACGGGGTCGTGGCCCTGGCGGCCGGGGCCGTGGCGGCCGGTGCCGGGGCGGAGGCGTGGGAGCCGCAGCCCCCGCAGCCCGAACCGCAGCCCGCCTCGGCGGCCGCACCGGCGCCGGAACCGCAGACCGAACCGCCGGCCGCCGCGTGCGAGCCGCAGCCCCCGCCGGCCGCGGCCGCCTCGGCCAGGTCGGCGCGGTGCTCGGGCAGGGTGCGCTCGCCGGCGCCCTCCACCTCGAACCCGGCGTCCGCGATCATGTCCAGGTCGGCCTGGCCCTCCTGGCCCTCGCTGGTCAGGTAGTCGCCCAGGAAGATGGAGTTGGCCAGGTGCAGGGCGAGCGGCTGCAGGGTGCGCAGATGGACCTCGCGCCCGCCGGCCAGCCGGACCTCCACATCGGGGCAGACGAACCGGACCATGGCCAGGATCCGCAGGGCGCGCTGCGGGGTGAGGTGCCACTCCTTGGCGAGCGGGGTGCCCTCGAAGGGGATCAGGAAGTTCACCGGGACCGAGTCCGGGTCCAGCTCGCGCAGCGAGTAGACCACGTCGACCAGGTCCTCGTCGCTCTCGCCCATGCCCGCGATCAGGCCGGAGCAGGCCGACAGACCGGCGGCGTGCGCCTTCTGCACGGTGTCCACCCGGTCCGCGTAGGTGTGGGTGGTGGTGATCTCCCCGTAGGTGCTCTCGGAGGTGTTCAGGTTGTGGTTGTAGGCGTCCGCGCCCGCGTCGCGCAGCCGCTCGGCCTGGCCCTCGGACAGCAGACCGAGGCAGGCGCACACCTCGATGCCCTCGTTCTGCTCCTTGATGGTCTCGATGGTCTTCGAGACCCGGTCCACGTCCCGGTCCGTCGGACCGCGCCCGCTGGCCACCAGGCAGACCCGCTTGGCGCCGCCCGCGACACCGGCGGCGGCCGCCTTCGAGGCGTCCTCCGGCTTCAGCCAGGTGTACTTGAGGATCTCGGCCTTGGAGCCGAGCCGCTGGGAGCAGTAGGAGCAGTCCTCGGGACACAGCCCGGACTTCAGGTTCACCAGGTAGTTCAGCTTGACCCGGCGCCCGAACCAGCGGCGGCGCACCTTGCCGGCCGCGGCCACCACGTCGAGCAGTTCGTCGTCGGAGGTCGCCAGCACGGCGAGCGCCTCTTCGCGGGTCGGCAGCTCACGCCGCAGCCCCTTGTCCACCAGGGTGTTCAGCAGGTCCATGGCCTGATCCTGGACCACGGCAGCGCTCCCGGCCAAGGAGGGACCGTACAAGATGGCTTGAGAGGAGTGTGTGTATCACCACACCAATCACACCGCTTGCCGGGAGTTAGGGTCGGGCAAGGTCTGTGGACAGCCGACAAAACTTCAGGACGCGAGGATCAGCCGATGGACGTGTTCGCCTGGATCGACGACGAGGCGCGGGCCCGTGAGGCGGCCGGTCTGGTGCGGACCCTGCGCCCTCGGCCCGCCGATTCCGGGCTCCTGGACCTGGCGAGCAACGACTACCTGGGCCTGTCCCGGCACCCCGAGACGATCCGCGGGGCGCGCGAGGCGGCCGAGCGCTGGGGCGGCGGGGCCACCGGTTCCCGGCTGGTCACCGGCACCACCGAACTCCACGCCGAACTGGAACGCGAGCTGGCCGCCCACTGCGGGTTCGAGGCCGCCCTGGTGCTGTCCTCCGGGTACGCGGCGAACCTGGCGGCGGTCAGCGCGCTCAGCGGGCGCGGCGCCCTGGTGGTCTCCGACGCCGGGAACCACGCCTCGATCGTGGACGGCTGCCGGCTCTCCCGGGCCGAGACCGCCGTGATCCCGCACTCCGACCCCGAGGCGGCCCGCAAGGCGCTGGCCGCCCGGGCGCCGGGCACCCGCGCCCTGCTGGTCACCGACTCGGTGTTCTCGGTGGACGGGGACGCGGCCCCGCTGGCCGGTTACGCCGCGGTCTGCCGGGAGGAGGGCGCGGCCCTGGTGGTGGACGACGCGCACGGGCTGGGTGTCCTGGGCGAGGCCGGCCGGGGCGCTCCGCACGCGGCGGGTCTGGCGGGCGCGCCCGGTGTGGTGGCCACGCTGACCCTGTCGAAGTCGCTGGGCAGCCAGGGCGGTGCGGTGCTGGGTCCGGCCAAGGTGGTGCGGCATCTGGTGAACACCGCCCGTACGTTCATCTTCGACACCGGGCTGGCGCCGGCCGCGGCGGGTGCGGCGCTGGCGGCCCTGCGGCTGCTGGCCCGTGAGCCGGAGCGGGCCGGCCGGGCCCGGGAGGTGGCCGCCGAGCTGCACGGGCGGCTGACCGCGTCCGGCCTGACCGCGGCCCGGCCGGACGCGGCCGTGGTGTCGGTGCGGGCCCCTTCGGCTTCGGCGGCACTGCGCTGGGCCGCCGACTGCCGTGAGGCGGGACTGTCCGTGGGCTGCTTCCGGCCGCCGTCCGTGCCGGACGGCATCTCCCGGCTGCGGCTGACCGCGCGGGCCGATCTCACGGGGGAGGAGATCTCCCGGGCCGTCGGGACGATCCTGCGGACCGCTCCGGAGGGAGCCGCCCGCTGACCGGCCGGGTGGCCCCGAGGGGTCATTCCGGTGGCGCGTCCGCGCGGACCGATGCGAGGAATCCGGTCCAGGCCGGGCCGGTGAAGAGCACGGCCGGGCCGTCCGTCCGTTTGGAGTCGCGGACGGCCAGCAGGCCGCCGGAGAGTTCGGCGGCCTCCACGCAGTTGTTCATCCCGGTGCTGCGGCTGCTCCGCCGCCATGCCGCGCCGTACAGGAGTCCGCTGGGAGGGGCGGGGGTTGCGGACACGGGCTGGGCCTCCTTACGCGTCGTCAGCGATCACATCCGCGATCACGCTGATCAGTTCCGACGAGTCCTGGGGCGGGAGGGCGTGCGCCTGGATGGTGCGGAACGCGGCGCCGTACGCCTCAAGGTCTTCCTTCCGCTCCAGATAGAGGCTACTCGTCAGATGGTCGAGTACCACCACATCCAGATCGGCGATGCTCGGAAATGAGAAAATTACGAACGGTCCGGTCAGGCCGAGATGACCCCCCACGCTGAACGGCAAGACCTGGAGGCGGACTTGGGGCAGCCGGGCCACGCGCACCAGATGCCGCAGCTGCTCCGCCATCACCCCCGGCCCGCCGATCTCCCGCCGCAGCACGGCCTCGTCCAGCACCGCGCTCAACTCCAGCGGCGGATCGGCCCGCAGCACCGACTGCCGGGCCAGCCGCACCTCCACCAGCGCGTCCACCTTGGGTTCCGGCAGTCCGCCGAGGGCCGCCCTGGTCACGGCACGTGCGTAGGCGGGGGTCTGCAGCAGCCCCGGTACCACCGACAGTTCCACCGTCCGGGCCGAACGGGCCCCCGCCTCCAGGCTGATGAAGTCCCGGTACTCCTGCGGCAGCAGGCCCCGGTAGTCGTGCCACCACTGGCGGCCGCGGCCACCGCCGGCCGGTCCGGCGGGCGGTGCGGCCGAGGCGGACAGCGCCTCCAGCAGGGCGCGCTGCTGGGCTCCCACGCCCCCGTAGGCGTCCAGCAACAGCCGTACGTCCTCGGGTTTCACGCCACTGCGGCCCGTCTCGATGCGGCTGATTTTCGACTGGTGCCATCCCACGATCCGGGCGGCCTCACCGCTGGTGAGCCCCGACCGGTCGCGCAGCGCACGCAGTTCCTCGCCGAGCTTGCGCCGGCGCACCGCGGGACCGTGCTGCATACCCGCCTCCCCTTCCACCGGCACAGCTGTCATCAGTCTGCCCCCCAAATACGGTCTCGCGTAGCAGAGTTCACCGCTTCGGGCGACAGATATATGCAGATCTTGGGGGAACGGCCGCCGTGGGCGGGCGAACAGTGGCAGTCTGGCGCGAAGCACAGATCCGGGGCGTATCCACCCCGGTGGGAAAGGGACCCGCGCCATGGCAGACCACCAGGAAGCATCCGTCACTCTGCCGAGCGATCCCGCCTCGGTGTCCACCGCCCGCCGCTACGTCGCCGAGGTCCTGGGTTCATGGGGCCTGCCCGACGACCACATCACGGCCGACACCGTCCGGCTGATCGTCTCCGAACTCGCCACCAATGCCGTCCAGCACACCCTCGGCCAGTCGCCCACCTTCACCGTGGAGGTCCGGCTGGAACGCGAGGAGCTGCTGCGGGTGGGGGTGACCGACAGCCACTCGCGCTGGCCGAAACGCCTTCCCGCCGCGGTCCAGCAGGACAACGGGCGGGGGATGGTCATCATCCGCTGGCTCGCGGTCGAATCGGGCGGGCGGCTGTCCGTGGTCCCGACGGAGGAGGGCGGCAAGACCGTCTGGATCGCCCTGCCCTGGACGGTCGGCGCCCCGGCGCCC
Organism: Streptomyces sp. NPDC033845; assembly: GCF_055576225.1. NCBI lineage: Bacteria > Bacillati > Actinomycetota > Actinomycetes > Kitasatosporales > Streptomycetaceae > Streptomyces > Streptomyces sp. NPDC033845. Next base: position 86,145 of record NZ_JBVIRI010000002.1, read on the forward strand.
TCGCCGGCGCACTGACCGCGCCGCGGCCCGTCGGGGTCATCCGACCCGGCCGTAGGTGACCTCGCGGCTCCAGATCTTCTCCAGGCGAACCGTTCCGCCTGGTTTGGGGGAGTGCCAGATCTTGTCGCCCCCCGCGTAGACCCCCACGTGGTACACCCTGCCCCCGGACAGGAAGAAGACCAGGTCCCCCTGGCGGCGGGAGCCCGGTCCGGTGCGTGCGGTGCGGTCGTACTGCTGGGCCGCCGTCCTGGGGAGCGCCTTGCCGGCCTCCTTGTACGAGAACTGGGTCAGCCCCGAACAGTCGAAGGCCTTCGGCCCGGTGGCGCCCCACTGGTAGGGCGCGCCCTGTTTGGAGGCGGCCACCTGGAGTGCCCTCCTGGCATGGCCGGTTGCGGCCTCCGCCGCGGTGACGGCCCCCGGGACCGGAAGCGTGCCGCCGACCACGGCGAGGGTGAGGGCGGCGGTGACACCGACGCGGGTCACGGTGGGCGGCAGGGCGTGCGGGAACGCGGACATCGGAACCCTTCCGGTCGGCTCCACCGGGGTGGCGGAGCTGTTGCCGGGAGATCCTGGCCCAGAAATGCCCCGATTTGTGCGCTAAGGCACCTAAATAACCTTTGCGTCACTTGTTTGGGCCCCCTGCCCCGGTGTTCCGCCGATCGGCCGCCCGCCCCGCCAAACCCCGCTCCGACCAGCGGCGTTGCCTCCCCGCCCGGGCGGGTGCGGCCCGAAGTCGGCTTTCCGGCCCCCCGATTCCCCGGCTACTCCGAATGAGCGAGGCCCGCGGGCCGCCCGCGCCGTATACGGAGCGACCGTCGGCGCGGGGAGCCGCCGGAACCGGACCGCTCCCCGAAACACGCGGTAACGCGGCGGAAAAACGGTCGGCCTAGCGTGGTGGACGCGGACCGGGCCCGGGCCGAACGCCGGTCCCGAGGGTGACCGGAAGGTGAGCGGACGGTCTGGAGGGGCTCATGGAACGGTAAAGCGGCCGTAGTTGGCTCGAAAAGGATTCCCCAGCCCAGGTCAGGAATGCGTTGGGACGGACAACCAGGGGTCAACAAGCTGTTGAAGGCCGTTAGGGTCTGCCACGGTCTTTCGAACGATCATGGTGATGGAACCGGGAACCGGGGGATTCAGGTGCAGTTGACACCACATGAGCAGGAACGCCTGCTCATCCACGTGGCGGCCGATGTCGCCGCCAGGCGCAGGGACCGCGGCGTGCTCCTCAACCACCCGGAGGCGATAGCCCTGATCACCTCCCACATCCTCGAAGGGGCCCGGGACGGCCGGACGGTGGCCGAACTGATGGCTTCCGGACGCACCGTCCTCGGCCGCGACCAGGTCATGGCCGGCATTCCCGAAATGATCCATGACGTCCAGGTCGAGGCCACCTTCCCGGACGGCACCAAACTCGTCACCGTGCACCACCCGATCGTCTGAGAGCAGGACATGATCCCCGGCGAGATCCACTACGGCGACGGCCCGGTCCTCCTCAACGAGGGCCGCCCGGTCACCCGCCTCACCGTGCTGAACGCGGCCGACCGCCCCGTGCAGGTCGGCTCCCACTACCACTTCGCCGAGGCCAACCCCGGCCTCGACTTCGACCGCGCCGCCGCCCGCGGCCGGCGACTGAACATAGCCGCCGGCACCGCCACCCGCTTCGAACCCGGCATCCCGGTGGCCGTCGAACTCGTCCCGCTGTCCGGCCTGCGCACCGTACCGGGCCTGCGCGGGGAGACCGGAGGGCCGCTCGATGGCTGAGGTCTCCAGAGAGGTCTACGCCGACCTCTTCGGCCCCACCGCCGGCGACCGGATCCGGCTCGCCGACACCGACCTGCTGATCGAGGTCGAAACCGATCTGTGCGGCGGCCCCGGCCGGGCCGGCGACGAGGCCGTGTTCGGCGGCGGCAAGGTCATCCGCGAGTCCATGGGACAGGCCCGCACCACCCGCGCCGAGGGCGCCCCCGACACCGTCATCACCGGCGCCGTGATCCTCGACCACTGGGGCATCGTCAAGGCCGACATCGCCCTCCGGGACGGACGGATCACCGGCATCGGCAAGGCGGGCAACCCCGACACCATGGACGGGGTCGACCCCGCGCTGGTCATCGGCCCGGAAACCGAGATCATCTCCGGCAACGGGAAGATCCTCACCGCCGGGGCCATCGACACCCACGTCCACTTCATCTCCCCGACCATCGTCGACGAGGCCCTGGCCTCCGGGATCACCACCCTGGTCGGCGGCGGCACCGGCCCCGCCGAGGGCAGCAAGGCCACCACCGTCACCCCCGGCCCCTGGCACCTGGCCCGGATGTTCGCCGCCCTGGAGTCCCACCCCGTCAACATCGGCCTGCTCGGCAAGGGCAACACCATGTCCCGCGAGGCCATGTACTCCCAGCTGCGCGGCGGCGCCCTCGGATTCAAGATCCACGAGGACTGGGGGGCCACCCCCGCGGTGATCGACGCCTGCCTGACCGTCTGCGAGGAGACCGGCGCCCAGGTCGCCATCCACACCGACACCCTCAACGAGGCCGGGTTCGTCGGCGACACCCTCGCCGCCATCGGCGGCCGCACCATCCACGCCTACCACACCGAGGGCGCGGGCGGCGGCCACGCACCCGACATCATCACCGTGGTCGGCGAGGCCCATGTGCTGCCCAGCTCCACCAACCCCACCCGGCCGCACACCGTCAACACCGTCGAGGAACACCTCGACATGCTCATGGTCTGCCACCACCTCAACCCGGCCGTCCCCGAGGACCTCGCCTTCGCCGAGTCCCGGATCCGCCCCTCCACCATCGCCGCCGAAGACGTCCTGCACGACCTCGGCGCCATCTCGATCATCTCCTCCGACGCCCAGGCCATGGGCCGCATCGGCGAGGTCATCCTGCGGACCTGGCAGACCGCCCACGTGATGAAGCGGCGCCGGGGCGCGCTGCCCGGCGACGGACCCGCCGACAACCACCGGGCCCGCCGCTACATCGCCAAGTACACGATCAACCCGGCCGTGGCCCAGGGCCTGGCCCGCCAGGTCGGCTCGGTGGAGACCGGAAAGCTCGCCGACCTGGTCCTGTGGGAACCCGCCTTCTTCGGCGTCAAACCCCAGCTGGTCATCAAGGGCGGCCAGATCGCCTACGCCCAGATGGGCGACGCCAACGCCTCCATCCCCACCCCGCAACCGGTGCTGCCCCGGCCCATGTTCGGCAGCCACGGGCGCGCCCCCGCCCACAACTCGGTCAACTTCACCGCCCAGGCGGCACTCGACGACCACCTTCCCGAACGCCTAGGTCTGGGCAAGGAGTTCGTGGCCATCGAGAGCACCCGCGAGGTCACCAAGGCCGATATGCGCAACAACGACGCCCGGCCCCGGGTCGAGGTCGACGCCGACACCTTCACCGTGACCATCGACGGCGAACCGGTCGAGCCCGCCCCCGCCGCGGAACTGCCCATGGCCCAGCGCTACTTCCTCTTCTGATGGCGGTCACCCGATGAGCAGATCCGCGCTGCTTCTGCTGTCCGACGGCCGGTTCCCGGCCGGCGGGCACGCCCACTCGGGCGGTGCCGAGGCCGCCGTCCGGGCCGGCCGGATCCATGACGCCGCCACCCTGGAGGAGTTCTGCCGGGGCCGGCTGCACACCGCCGGACTCACCGCGGCCGCCCTCGCCGCCGCGGCCGCCCTCCCGCTGGACGCCAAGGCCCTGGACGCCGCCGCCGACGCCCGCACCCCCTCGCCCGCCCTGCGCGCCGCCGCCCGCCGGCTCGGCCGGCAGCTGATCCGGGCCGCCCGGTCCACCTGGCCGGACCCGGCGCTGGACGCGCTGGCCGCGGCCTTCCCGCGCGGCGCCCACCAGCCCGTGGTCCTCGGCGTCACCGTCCGGGCCGCCGGGCTCGGGCCCGCCGAGGCGGCGCACATCTGCGCGTACGAGAGCGTCGGCGGCCCGGCCTCCGCCACCGTACGGCTGCTCGGGCTGGACCCCTTCGAGGCCAGCGGGGTGCTGGCCCGGCTCGGGCCCGCCGTGGACCGGGTCGCCGAGGAGGCCGCGGACGCCGCCCACACCGCCCGCCGCGACGGGGTCCACACCCTGCCGGCGCCCTCCTCACCGCTGCTCGACATCGCGGCCCAGGCCCATGCCGACTGGCCGGTACGCCTCTTCGCCTCCTGATCCCCCGCCCCGCCGGCTCCCCGCCCCCTGATCCGTCGGCCGACCCGCCGCCCGCCGCGGCCCCGCCCCGATCTCTTCGCCCCGATGTCCCCGCTCCGCCCGTCCGACCCCGGAAGGCCCCCGCCATGCACCTCGACCACGCCGTCACCTACCCGCACCGGCACACCCACAGCGCCCCGCCGCTGCGCCCCGACGGATCCCGGCGCGCCGTACGGATCGGACTCGGCGGCCCGGTCGGCTCCGGCAAGACCGCCACCGTCGCCGCCCTGTGCCGGCTGCTGCGCGCCGACTACTCCATGGCCGTGGTCACCAACGACATCTACACCCGTGAGGACGCCGAGTTCCTGCTCCGCGAGGCCGTGCTGCCGCCCGAGCGGATCGCCGCCGTGGAGACCGGCGCCTGCCCGCACACCGCCATCCGCGACGACATCTCCGCCAACCTGGAGGCCGTGGAGGAACTGGAGGAGGCGTTCGGCGAGACCGGACCGCTGGACCTGGTCCTGGTGGAGTCCGGCGGGGACAACCTCACCGCCACCTTCTCCCGGGGCCTGGTCGACGCCCAGATCTTCGTCATCGACGTGGCCGGCGGGGACGACATCCCGCGCAAGGGCGGCCCCGGGGTCACCACCGCCGACCTGCTGGTGGTGAACAAGACCGACCTCGCCCCCTACGTCGGCTCCGACCTGGAGCGGATGGCCCGGGACGCCGCCGCGCAGCGGGCCCACCTGCCGGTGGTCTTCCAGTCCCTGCGCACCCCCGAGGGCGTGGGCCCGGTTGCCGACTGGGTCCGGGAACAGGTCACCGCCTGGGCCGACCGGTGACCGCCGCCCCCGCACCCGCCCCCGCAGCCCCGGCGGCCGTCCCCGCACCCGCCGCACCCGTCCGCAGGGACCCGGGGCTGCGGGCCACCGCCGAGATCCTCGCCGAGGCCGACGGCCGGGGCGGCACCGCCCTCCCGCTGCTCAGCGGCGAGGGGCCGCTCGCCCCGCGCCGCACCCGGGGCGGTGGCGGCGAGGCCGCGGTCACCCTGGTGGGGGCGATGAGCGGACCGCTCGGCGGGGACCATCTGACCGTCCGGGCCGCCCTGGGCCCCGCCGCCCGGCTCCGGGTCGGCTCGGCCGCGGCCACCCTGGCCCTGCCCGGCCCGTACGGCGACCCCGCCCACTACGAGGTCGGCCTCACCCTCGCGGAGGGTGCGGCCCTGAGCTGGCTGCCCGAACCGCTGGTGTCGGTGCGCGGCAGCGACCTGCGGGTCACCACCCGGATCCGGCTCGCCGCGGGGGCCCGGCTGCTGTACCGCGAGGAGCAGGTGCTCGGCCGTACGGGCGAGGCCCCCGGCCTGCTCCGCAGCCGGCTGACCGCCGACTACGACGGCCGCCCGCTGCTGGACCAGGAGACCCGGACCGGGCCCGGCGCCCCGGACGGCTGGGACGGGCCCGCCGGCCTCGCCGGACACCGGGCCCTCGGCCAACTCCTCATCATCGACCCGGAGTTCGAGGACTCACCGATGGAGGCCCGGATGCTGGGCGAGCTGGCCGCCCTCACCCCGCTGGCCGGACCGGGGGTCCTGGTCACCGCCCTCGCCCCGGACGCCCTCCGGCTGCGCGAGGTCCTCGACCTGGCCTGCCGCGCCTACGGCCGTGACCGGCCGTGAACCGCGCGCCGAAGACCCGGTGAACGGCGGCCCCGCTCAGCGGTACACCCGATACCGGTTATCGGCTTGGCAAAGAACCGGGCCCCGCTCTGTCCCCGCCCCCGGAGCAGGCGCAAGGATCCCCTTGCACCCGAACCGTGCCGCGCCACGCGGCACTTGACGCAGGGGGAACAACCACGTGATACGCACCGCGGCGCTGGGGAGCGCCGCCACACTCACCGCGGGCGCCCTGGCCGCCGGACTGCTGCTCGCCCCGGCGGCGACCGCGGACAGCCGCCGCCACGGGATCCCGGAGTCGCTGGGCGTGCAGATCGCCGCCGCGCGCGCCGCCCACGCCGGGATCGCCTGGAAGGACTGTCCGGCCGACTGGGGCCTGGAGAAGCCCATCCAGTGCGGCTGGGTGAAGGTCCCGCTCGACTACACCAAGCCCTTCGGCAAGACCATCGAGCTCGCCGTCGACCGCATCGGCAGCACCGGCACCCCGCGGGAGCGCCAGGGCGCGCTGGTCTACAACCCGGGCGGCCCCGGCGGCTCCGGCATGCGCTTCCCGCGCCGGGTCACCACCAAGAGCCCGCTGTGGGTCAACGCCTCCAAGGCCTACGACTTCGTGGGCTTCGACCCCCGCGGCGTCGGCCACTCCGCACCGATCTCCTGCATCGACCCGCAGGAGTTCGTGAAGGCCCCCAAGGCCGACCCGGTGCCGGACAGCGAGGCGGACAAGCGCGCCCAGCGCAAGCTCGCCGCCGAGTACGCGGACGGCTGCAAGGAGCGCAGCGGCGAGATGCTGCCGCACATGACCACGCCGAACACCGCGCGCGACCTGGACGTGATCCGGGCCGCCCTCGGCGAGCGCAAGCTGAACTACCTCGGCGTCTCCTACGGCACCTACCTCGGCGGGGTCTACGCGACCCTCTTCCCGACCCATGTCCGGCGCATGGTCGTCGACAGCGTGGTCGACCCCGACACGGACAACATCTGGTACGAGGCCAACCTCGGCCAGGACGTCGCCTTCCAGACCCGCTGGAACGACTGGCAGGACTGGGTCGCCAAGAACGACGCCTCCTTCCACCTCGGCACCACCCGCGCCCAGGTCGAGGCCCGCTACCAGAAGCTGCGCGCCAGGGCCAAGGCCGCCCCGCTCGGCGGGATCGTCGGCCCCGCCGAGCTGATCGGCTTCTTCCAGGGCGCCCCGTACTACGACTCCTCCTGGGTGCCCGTGGCGCAGACCTGGGCCGCCTACGAGGCCGGGGACGAGCAGGCGCTGATCGACGCCATCGCCCCCGACATGAGCGACCTCGCCGGCAACGCGGCCGCCGAGAACGGCAACGCCGTCTACACCGCCGTCGAGTGCGCGGACGCCAAGTGGCCCACCAGCTGGGCCAAGTGGAACCGGGACAACACCCGGCTGCACGAGAAGTACCCGTTCCTCACCTGGTCCAACGCCTGGATGAACCTGCCCTGCGCGACCTGGAAGTCCAAGCAGAGCGACCCGATCGAGGTCGGCGCCAAGCGCGGCCTGCCGCCGGTGCTGATCGTCCAGTCCGAGCGCGACGCCGCCACCCCGTACCAGGGCGCCGTCTCGCTGCACAAGCGGCTGGCCGGCTCCCGGCTGATCACCGAGCAGAACGCGGGCTCGCACGGGGTCACCAGCCTGGTGAACCCCTGCGTCAACACCCGCGTGGACACCTATCTGCTCACCGGCCGGGTCGACGCCAAGGACGTGAAGTGCGCTCCGCACGCCGCGCCCGTGGCCCCGGCCCCCACGGCGGCGAAGGCCGCCACCGGCTTCGGCGCGCTCCCCGCGCCGGAGGAGCTCCCCGCGGTCCGCTAGGACCGGCCGGACCGGCCCGGGGGGAGGCTCAGCGCGCGGAGCGCCGGGCCTTCTTCCGGGCCTCCTCGGCCTCGGCCTTGACCTCGCCGGCGTAGCGGTCGACGTACTCCTGCCCGGACAGTCCGAGGACCTCGTACATGATCTCGTCGGTGACGGCCCGCAGGACGGCCTTCTCGCCCTCCAGCCCGGCGTACCGGGAGAAGTCCAGTGGCTCGCCGAACCGGATCGTCACCCGGCGGATCTTCGGGATCTTCTGGCCGGGCGGCTGGATCTCGAAGGTGCCCACCATCGCGCAGGGGACGACCGGCACCCCGGCGCCCAGGGCCATGGCCGCCACCCCGACCTTCCCCTTGTACAGCCGGCCGTCGTGCGAGCGGGTGCCCTCCGGGTAGATGCCGAGCAGCTCGCCCCGGGCCAGGACGCCGAGGCCCTCGCGGAGCGCGGCCTGCCCGGCGTCCTTCCCGGACCGGTCCACCGGGATCTGCCCGGCGCTGCGGAAGAAGGCGGCGGTCAGCCGGCCCTTGGGGCCGCGGCCGGTGAAGTACTCGGCCTTGGCCAGGAAGGTGATCCGCCGTCTGAGGATGGCGGGCATCAGGAAGTGGTCCGAGAAGGACAGGTGGTTCCCCGCGACGATGGCGGCACCGTGGTCCGGGATGTTCTCCAGCCCCTCGATCCGGGGCCGGAACAGCAGCCGCAGCAGCGGGCCGAGCAGGACGTGCTTCAGGACGTGGTAGAACACCGGGGCCTTTCCCTCCTACCGGGTGGACAGCAGCCCAGTCTGACGCACCCCCGGTGGGAGGGAAACGCCCCGGGGGAAACCGCGCCGCGGCTCAGTTGTTGCCGGAGGCCGCGACTCCGGCGGTGAGCAGCCCGAGGACCACCCACCCGAACCACAGCCAGCCGTTGCTGCCGAGGGCCACCGAGTACAGGGCCACGGCCACGAGCGCGGCGACGGTGAGCACGGCCATGGTCTTGACGGATCCGGTCATGCCCCATGGTGGCGCCTGGAAGCGGTCCGGCGCTACTGGCCACGCGCCTGGAGCGAGGCCAGATACGCGTTGTAGGCCGCCAGCTCCTGGTCGCCGTCGCGGTCCGCGGCCCGGTCGGAGCGCTTCGCGGCCCGCTGCTCGGAGTGGTACCACTGGTAGACCAGCGCGATCAGCACCAGCACCGAAGGGATCTCGCTGAACGCCCAGGCGATGCCGCCGGCCCACTGCTGGTCGTCGAGGGCGTCGATGCCGAGCGACAGCGGGGGGCTGGCATAGGTCCCGATCATCGGCTCGGATCCCATCATCAGGGCGATGCCGAAGAAGGCGTGGAAGGGCATTCCGGCGAACAGCTCCAGCATCCGCATCACGTAGCCGGGGCGGTGCGGGCCGGGGTCCACGCCCATGATCGGCCAGAAGAAGACCAGGCCGACCGCGAGGAAGTGCACCATCATCGCGATGTGCCCGGTCCTGCTGCCCATCAGGAAGTCGAAGACCGGGGTGAAGTACAGGGCGTAGAGGCTGGCGATGAACAGCGGGATGGTGAACGCCGGGTGCGTGATGATCCGCATGTACCGGCTCTGCAGCAGGGCCAGCAGCAGCTCGCGCGGCCCCTTGCTGCCGCGGGCGGCCGGCGGCAGCGCCCGCAGGGCCAGGGTCACCGGGGCGCCGAGCAGCAGCAGGATCGGCGAGACCATGCTGATCACCATGTGCTGGACCATGTGCACGCTGAACATGACCATGCCGTAGTCGTTCAGCTTGGTGCACATCACCAGTCCGATGCTCAGCACGCCCAGCACGAACGCCACCGTGCGGCCCGGCGGCCAGGAGTCGCCGCGCCGGCGCAGCCGGAGCACCCCCCAGCCGTAGAGGGCGAGCCCGGCGAGGCAGCCGAAGAGGAAGAAGGCGTCGAAGGAGAACTCCAGCCCGCGTCCGAGAGTGAAGGGCGGCAGGTCCATGTGCATGCCCGTGCCGTGCCCGCTGTGATCCATCGCTTCACTCCCTTGACCGTGGTGCCCCACCACAGTAATGGCGCCCCCGGACGCCATCGCGTCCGGGGGCGCCATCGGGACATCAGAGGACGTTCTGGGCCTCGGAGTAGCGCTCGGCCGGGACCGTCTTCAGGGTCTGCACCGCGTCGCCCAGCGGGACCATCTCGATCTCGGTGCCGCGCAGGGCGGTCAGCATCCCGAACTCGCCGCGGTGCGCCGCCTCCACCGCGTGCCAGCCGAAGCGGGTGGCGAGCACCCGGTCGTAGGCGGTGGGGGTGCCGCCGCGCTGGACGTGGCCGAGGATGACCGGGCGGGCCTCCTTGCCGAGCCGTTCCTCCAGCTCCACGGCCAGCCGGTTGCCGATGCCGGCGAACCGCTCGTGCCCGTAGATGTCCTTGCCGCCGTCCTCGAAGGCCATGGAGCCCTCGCGGGGCTTGGCGCCCTCGGCCACCACCACGATCGCGAACCGCTTGCCGGCGGAGAAGCGCTCGCCGACGATCCGGGTCAGCTCCTCGATGTCGAAGGGGCGCTCGGGCACCACGATGGCGTGGGCGCCGGCGGCCATCCCGGAGTGCAGGGCGATCCAGCCGGTGTGCCGGCCCATGACCTCGACCACCATCACGCGCTGGTGGGACTCGGCGGTGGTCTTCAGCCGGTCCAGGGCCTCGGTGGCCACTCCGACGGCGGTGTCGAAACCGAAGGTGACGTCGGTGGAGGCGATGTCGTTGTCGATGGTCTTGGGGACCCCGACGATCGGCAGTCCGGCCTGGGAGAGCAGATGGGCGGCCTTCAGGGTGCCCTCGCCGCCGATCGGGATGATCGCGTCCAGGCCGAGGTCGGCGACATGGCCGCGGGCCCGCTCCACACCGTCGCGCAGATGGGCCGGCTGGACCCGGGAGGAGCCGAGGATGGTGCCGCCGGAGGCCAGGATCCCGGACACCGCGTCCAGGTCCAGCTTGCGGTAGTCGGCCTCCAGCAGGCCCTTCCAGCCGTCGAGGAAGCCGATCACCTCGTCGCCGTGGTCGACCACCGCGCGGTGCACGACGGAACGGATGACGGCATTGAGGCCGGGGCAGTCGCCACCGGAAGTGAGCACACCAATGCGCATGGCAGGGAGAACCTTTGCAACGTGGGCCGACGACCGGACCACGTCGTCCGGTTGGAACTACCGGTCACCCTACAAGCGGATCGGCAGTGGACTGAACCATCCTCCACAGACTGGACCGGCCGGTCGTACGAAATGACATCGGCCCGGACCCTGGGGAGGGTCCGGGCCGAGCCGCTCGGCGTTCCGCGCGGGGTCCTAGGCGGGCTGGGTGGCCGCCGCGATGCGCTCGTTGCGCAGCGCCTCGTACCAGCGGTCGTCGGTCGGCGGCAGCGCGTTCACATCGAGGGCCAGCTTCAGCAGCAGGTCCGCGATCTGCGGGTTCCGCGCCATCACCGGACCGTGCATGTACGTGCCGAACACGGTGTCGTTGTACGCGCCCTCGGTACCGTCCCCGGTGCCGTTGCCGCGGCCCAGCCGGGTCCGGGCGAACGGGCGGGCGGTCGGACCGAGGTGGGTGACGCCCTGGTGGTTCTCGAAGCCGGTCAGCGGGGGCAGGTTCAGCCGCGGGTCGATGTCCGCGAGCACGTCGCCCACGCACCGCTCGCCCTCGCCGCGCACGGTGACCACGTCCAGCAGGCCCAGGCCCGGCTGGCGCTCGCCCATGTCGTTGACGAACTCCTGGCCGAGGATCTGGTAGCCGGCGCAGACCGAGAACACGATCGCCCCGTTGGAGACGGCGCGCTCCAGGCCGCCGTCCCGGAGCAGCCGCTCGGCGGCCAGCCGCTGGGGCCGGTCCTCGCCGCCGCCGATCAGGTAGATGTCCCCGGAGGTGGGGATCGGCTGGTCGCTGCGGACGTCCAGGCGCTGGACGTCCAGACCGCGCTGGCGCGCCCGCCGCTCCACCACCAGGGCGTTGCCCTGGTCTCCGTACGTGCTGAGCAGGTCCGGGTAGACCCACACCAGACGCAGGCTGTTGTCGCTCATGCTGTTGTCCTTATGGGATGGGTACTAGTTGCCGACGCGGCGGCGCACGTCCTGGAAGGCGGTGTAGTTGGCGATCAGCTCGATCTGTCCGGGCGGCGCCAGCTGCACGGCCTCGTCGAGGGTCTCGCAGACCCGGAAGTCCAGGCCCGCGACCTCCAGCCGGACCGCCAGGTCCAGCTTGCGGTCGCCGATCACGAAGATCGGGTGGCCGGCCAGCCGGGGGTAGTCCACGTCCCACAGCCAGGAGGTGTCGGTGCCGTCGGCGCCGCGCGCGTTCACCGAGAGGATCACCGGCGTGGGCGGCGGGTCGATGAGGGAAAACGTTTCGAGCCAGCCCGCCGGGTTCTTCGCGAGCAGCAGCCGCAGCTGCCGGTTCTGGAAGGTCACCACGTCGTAGCGGCCGGCCACCGCCTGCACCTGGTACATGCGCTCCAGGGCGACCTGCGGGGGGACCCCGAACACGGCCGCGACGGCGGCCGAGGTGGCCGCGTTGGCCTTGTTGGCGCGGCCGGGCAGCTGGAGCTGGATCGGCCAGGCGCTGCCGTGCGGGTCGAGCACGTGGTCGCCGGAGAGCACCCAGCTGGGGGTGGGGCGGCGGAAGCCGCACTCGCCGCAGAACCAGTCGTCGCCGGGGCGCTGCATCACACCGCCGCAGGACGGGCAGGACCAGGCGTCGTCCTTCCACTCCTGGCCGGCGGCCACCCACACCACGTTCTGCGAGGAGGAGGCGGACCACACGATCAGCGGGTCGTCGCAGTTGGCGATCACGACCGCCTTGGAGCCGGAGAGCCCCTCCCGCCACTTCTCGGCGAGCATCCGGGTCTCGGCCGCGCGGTCCAGCTGGTCGCGGGAGAGGTTGAGCAGCGCGATGGCCTTGGGGGTCACATCGCGGGCCACGCCGGCCAGGTACTTCTCGTCGACCTCGATGACCCCGTACTTGGCGTCGCTGCCGCCCGCGAGGGCCGAGGTGATGCCGGCGGGCATGTTCGCGCCGAGCGCGTTGGAGACGACCGGACCGCTGGCCCGCAGGGCCTCGGCGATCAGCCGGGTCGTCGTGGTCTTGCCGTTCGTCGCGGACACGAGGACGACATCGAGGTGCTGCGCCAGCGCGCCGAGCAGATCGGGGTCGAGCTTGAGCGCGACCTTGCCCCCGATCACTGATCCGCTGCCCCGCCCCGCGGCCCGCGACACCGCCGCCGCGGCCTTGCCCGCCGTCACGGCCAGCTTGGCCCGCGGCGAAAGCGGCTCCGTGTTGCCTGCCATCGTCCCTGTTCCTCCTTGCGTCGGTCCGGCCCCAGCCTATCCAGAACCGGCCGGACCCTTGACCGCGGCGCCGCTGTGCGTCGCGGATCTCCTCATATATTCGCCCGTCGTACCCTTACGGCCATGCGAAAGCGCTCCGTCCCGGGTACGACCGGCATCGTCCGCACCATGAGCCTGCTGGGCGACCCGGTGCTCCATTCCGCCTGCCGCGAGGTGACCGGGTTCGGGCCGCCGCTGGACCGGCTCATCGAGGACATGTTCGCGACCATGTACGCGGCCCGGGGCGTGGGGCTGGCCGCCAACCAGATCGGTGTGGGGCAGCGGGTGTTCGTCTACGACTGCCCCGACGACGAGGAGCGGCGGCACGTCGGCCACGTGGTCAACCCGCGCCTGGTGGAGGTGGACGGGCTGGAGCTGCGCGGACCCGAGGGCTGTCTGTCGCTGCCGGGGCTGGAGGCGGGCACGGTCCGCTTCGACCGGGCCGTGGTCGAGGGGGTCACCTCCGACGGCGGCCCCGTACGGGTGGAGGGCACCGGGTTCTTCGCCCGGTGCCTCCAGCACGAGTGCGACCATCTGGACGGGACGGTCTACCGGGACCGGGTCGAGGGGCTGCGGCGGCGCCGGCTGGAGCGGGCCATCCGCAAGGCGCCCTGGTCGGCGCGCGACTGACCGGTCCGCCCGGGGGCCGCGCCGTACGGGCGTCGTACGGTCAGAAGCCGGGGCCGTTGGGGAGGTTGCCCGCGGTGGCCAGGCGGCCCCAGAGCAGGTCGGTGAGTCCGCTGACCAGGACGGCGCGGTCGCAGGGGCGTTCGCCCAGCCACCAGTCCCCGGCCGCGTGCATCATCCCGACGATCCCGTGGCCCCAGATCCGGGCCAGCCGCTCCCCGTCCGGGCCGAGGTCGACCCGCTCGGCGACCACCTGGGCGAGCTCCTCGCCGAGCCGGCGCAGCAGCGGGGCCGAGTGCAGGCCCACCTCGAAGCCGCCGAAGCCCCGTTCGGCGGTGTGGGAGTCCTCGGCGGGGTGCATCAGGAAGCGGTAGACCTGGGGCCGGGCCTCGATGGCCGCGAGGTAGGTGTCCAGGGTGGCCTCGACCCGGCCGCGGCGTTCGGCCGGGGCGTCGAGTGCGGCCCGCAGCGACTCCAGCAGGGCGTCGGTGTGCCGGGTGGCGAGGGCCTGGTAGAGGCCGGCCTTGTCGCCGAAGTGGCGGTAGAGGATCGGCTTGGTGATGCCGGCCTCGGCGGCGATGGCGTTCATGGAGGCCCGGGGGCCGTCGCGGAGCACCACCCGGTCGGCCGCTTCGAGCAGCTCCCGCCGGCGGCGCTCGGCCGATCCCGGCTGCTGCCCGGACTGCTGCGTGGTCTCCATGCCGTGTCCCTCTCCCCGCCCTCTGCGATGTGCGTGACGCCCACGCAACGTAACACTCGGCGACCCCGTGGCAGCTCAGCGAAGGGATGGGCACCTTTGGTTGACAGTGACTACCGGTGAGTAACAGACTGGTGGTCCTGTGATCTGTTACCGCAGGTAACTCACCTGGGGCGCAAGGATAGTGGAGGGGAACATGGCGGAGTTCACCATGGAGCTCAACGAGGACCAGCAGCAGGTCCGGGAATGGATCCACGGCTTCGCCGCCGATGTCATCCGCCCCGCCGCCGCCGAATGGGACGAGCGGGAGGAGACCCCCTGGCCCGTCATCCAGGAGGCCGCCAAGGTCGGCATCTACTCCCTCGACTTCTACGCCCAGCAGTTCTTCGACCCGACCGGCCTCGGCGTCCCGATGGCCATGGAGGAGCTGTTCTGGGGAGACGCGGGCATCGCCCTGTCCATCGTCGGCACCGGCCTGGCCGCCATCGGCGTGGTCGCCAACGGCACCGAGGAGCAGATCGGCACCTGGATACCCCAGATGTACGGCACCGCGGACGACGTCAAGGTGGCCGCCTTCTGCTCCTCCGAGCCGGACGCCGGCTCCGACGTCGGCGCCATGCGCACCCGGGCCGTCTACGACCAGGCCACGGACGAATGGGTGCTCAACGGCACCAAGACCTGGGCCACCAACGGCGGCATCGCCAACGTCCACATCGTGGTCGCCGTGGTCGACCCCGAGCTCGGCACCAAGGGCCACGCCTCCTTCATCGTCCCGCCCCGCACCCCCGGCCTGTCCCAGGGGCAGAAGTTCAAGAAGCACGGCATCCGCGCCTCGCACACCGCCGAAGTGGTCCTGGAGGACGTCCGGGTGCCCGGCTCCTGCCTGCTCGGCGGCAAGGAGAAGCTCGACGAGCGCCTGGCCCGGGCCCGTGAGCGGGCCGCCAAGGGCGGCGGCGAGCGGGTGAAGAACGCCGCCATGGCCACCTTCGAGGCCTCCCGGCCGGCGGTCGGCGCGATGGCGGTCGGCACCGCCCGCGCCGCCTACGAGGTGGCCCTGGAGTACGCCATGACCCGCACCCAGTTCGGCCGCCCGATCATCGACAACCAGGGCGTGGCCTTCCAGCTCGCCGACATGCGCACCCAGATCGACGCGGCCCGGCTGCTGGTCTGGCGGGCCTCCTGGATGGCGGTGGCCGGCAAGCCGTTCACCGCGGCCGAGGGCTCCATGTCCAAGCTGTTCGCCAGCGAGACCGCCAAGAAGGTGACCGCGCAGGCCGTGCAGATCCTCGGCGGCAACGGCTTCACCCGCGAATACCCGGTGGAGCGGATGCACCGCGACAGCGCCATCTACACCATCTTCGAGGGCACCAGCGAGATCCAGCGCCTGGTGATCGCCCGCACCCTCTCGGGGATGCCGATCCGCTAGCGGGCCAGCAGCCGGTCCAGGGCGCGGGCGAAGAGGCGGTGCCCCACCGCCGCCACCAGGGGGTCGAACAGGCGGGGGAGCCCGGTCAGCCGGAGGTCCTCCCGCCATTCCACCGTGCACCCGCCGCCCGGCGCCGCGGCGATCCCGATCTCGGCCCAGCCGAGTACCCACCGGCCGCGCTTCTCCAGCCGCACCAGCCCCTCCCGGACCGGCCCCTCCCGCTCCGCCACCGGGGGCTGCCAGCGGACGACCTCCATCCGGTCGTCGACTGTGAGCCTTCCCACCCCGGAACGGGCCGTGAAGCGGGTGCCGACCCGATTGGGCGGCTCGGTGTGGACCACCGTCCGGGTCAGCGGGACCTGGGCGCCGTGCCGTTCCCAGTCCGTGAGCCGTTCCCAGGCCTCGGCCGGCGGGAGGTCAGTTCGGCGGAAGATCCGGATAGCGGGCATGAGCGCATCGTAGTCGGGCAGCAGCTCCCTGAACTGGTCCACGAATATGGCTTCCGCACCACGGTGGAGATCGGTAATACTCCTGGCCACCGTGGATCGCGGAACCGACCGGGTGACCACCGGCCCTCCGCCCCACACTGCGAGGAGGTGCGCCATGTGCTCCCACCAGCCCCCCTGCCCCAGCGCCGACAGCGCCGACCGAGAGGCGGCCCGCGTGGTCGCCGCCCGGCCCGAGCAGGGCTGGAGCCTGCTCTGCAACGGGGCCGTCGTCTTCGACGACACCGGCGAGCTGCTCCCCGACGGCCGCACGGTGGCACCGCACCGTCCGGCCCCGGCCCTGGTCTGAGTCACCGGACACCCCAGGAGGCACCCCGTGCGCCAGCAGCTGATCCGCAAGCCCGTTCCCAAGCCGGCCCCGCGCGACCTGGACCTGCGCACCCCGTCGGGGAGAACGCTCCCGTACTGACGGGAGCCCCGATCCGAGCAGGCGCGCGGGTGCCGCCGGTCACCGCTCAGCCGGTGGGCACCTGCGTGCCGCCGCGGAAAGCGTGCTCGAACGCCGCGTCGCCGATGGCGGCGCGGGCCTGCCGCTCCCCGGACTCCCGGACGGCGGCCAGCGAGGGCGAGCCCATCTGCGGCCGGCCGACCGTGTGCCACCAGGCGTGGCCGCTGCCCAGCAGCCAGGCGGCCAGTTCCCCGTCGCCCAGCGCGGCCACGGCGGCGGCCAGCAGGTCCAGGCCCAGGGCCATGCCGAAGCGGTCGCCGAGCAGCCGTTTGCCCGCGAGCATGGCCCGGGCGTGCCGGACGGCGTCGGCGGGCCGGCCCAGGCCGAGCGCGGCCATCGCCAGGACGTAGTCGGCGAAGGAGCGCAGCCAGCGGTCGCCGAGTTCCGCGCAGGCCTCCCGGAGCCCGCCGGCCTCCTCGGCCGCCTCCTCGAACCGGCCGAGGTCGCAGAGCGCGTACGCCGAGGCCAGCCGGCACAGCAGCCAGCCGGGTCCGCTGGTGCGGCCGCCGATGCTCCCCCGGGCGCGCGGGCCGGCCAGTTCCAGGGCCCGGTCGGGCTCGCCCGGCATCAGGACCGACACCGCCAGGAGGTAGGCGGCCCGCAGTTCCCGCTCCGGGTCGGCCAGCCGGGCCGCCGCGGCGGTGCTCCGCTCCGCGAGGGCGCGGGCCGTGTCCAGCTCGCCCTGGAAGAGGGCGACCACCCCGGCGGCCCACACGCCCTGGGCGTGCGCCGGGGTGGTGGGCGGGGCGCCCCGCAGGGCCCGTTCCAGGAAGCCGCGGCCCTCGTGCAGATGGCCGCAGCAGAACCAGAGGAACCACAGGGCCCCGGCCATCTCCAGGGCGGCCGCCGGGTCGGTGCCGAGCAGGTGCTCCAGGGCGGTGCGCAGCTGCATGTGGTCGGCGGTGGTCCTGCGGTGCCAGTCCAGCTGGGCGGGGCCCAGCCAGCCGGTGTCGGCGGCCTGCGCGAGCTGGGCGTACCAGTGGGCGTGCCGGTCGGCGAGGGTGCCGGCCTCGCCGAGTTCGGTCAGCCACTCGTGGCCGTACTCGCGGACGGTGTCGAGCATCAGGTACCGGGGCCGGGACGCGGGGTCCGGCCACTCCGAGGGGTCGCCGGGGCGCCGGGCGGGGGAGTGGCGGCGGACCACCGATTTGGCGACCAGCGCGTCCAGGACCCGTTCCACCCGGCCGGCCGGCAGCGGGCCGCCGGAGCACACGGCCCGGGCGGCGGCGAGGTCGAAGTCCCCGGCGAACACCGAGAGCCGGGCCCAGAGCAGCCGTTCCACCGGGGCGCACAGTTCGTGGCTCCAGCCGATGGCGGTACGGAGGGTCCGGTGCCGGGGGAGCGGGGAGGCCCGGGTGACGGAGAGCGGTTCGAAGCGGAGGTCGAGCCGTTCGGCGAGCTGTTCCAGGCTCCACAGCCGCAGCCGGGCCCCGGCGAGTTCCAGGGCGAGCGGGATCCCGTCGAGCCGGCGGCAGACCTCGCCGGCGAGGGCGGCGCGGTCCGGGTCGGCGAACAGGGCGGCGGCCGCGGCGGGGGCGGCGGTCAGGGCCCGGTCGCGGAAGAGGGCGAGGGCGTCGCTGTCCGGGCCGGCGGCGGGCAGCGGGCTGAGTTCGAGCAGGGCCTCGCCGGGGCAGCCGAGCGGTTCCCGGGTGGTGACCAGCACTTTGAGCCCGGGGGCGGTCTGGAGGAGTTCGCCGACCAGGTGGCGGCAGGACGGGACCAGGTGTTCGCAGGTGTCGAGGACCAGCAGGAGTTCCTTGTCCGCCATCCAGGCGCAGAGTTCCTCGTCCAGCGGCCGGGAGGAGGCCGAGGCGAGTCCGAGGGCGTGGGCGACGGTGGCGGTCAGCAGTCCGGGGTCGCGCAGCGGGGAGAGCTCCACCCACCAGACCCCGTCGCGGGGGCGGGGTCTTCGGGCGCGCGCGTGCGCCCGGACGGCCCGCAGGGCGAGGCGTGATTTGCCGACGCCGCCCGCTCCGGTCAGGGTGACCAGTCGGTGCTCACGCAACAGGGCTTCCAGCAGGCCGAGTTCGTGTCCCCGGCCGATGAAGCTCGCCGATTCCGGCGGCAGGTTTCCCGGCACGGCGTCAGATTCTGTCGTAGAACCGCCAGCGAGGTCGCCCGTCTGACCGCTGTTGATCGAATTGTCGTCGGACACCGCTGTTTTGTGCTCGATCTCTGTGCGGGCATGGCCCGTTGGCGCCTCAGCGGATCAGGGAGACCCGGCGTTCGGCGGAGAAGGCGCCCCAGGTGCCGTCGGGCAGCCGGGCGCGGATCTTGATCCGCCAGACGGTGCCGGTCGGTTCGGCGACCGTCAGCCGGTGCTCGGCCCGGCCGGCCGGGACCGCGCCGGGGGCGAACTGGATGACCGTGGTGGCCCGCCCGTTCACGTACAGCTCGTACGCGGTGGTCTCGCGGCCGGTGTCCGGCGGGGTCCAGGCCAGGGTGACGGCGCCGGATGCGGCGGTGGCGGTGAGGTCGGCGGGGGAGGTGGCGGGGCCCTCGCCGTCGGCCGGTCCGGTGGAGATGTCCACCGGGGGGCTGTCGGCGGAGGAGTTGTCGGCGCCGTCCCGGGCCCGCACGGTGAAGGTGTAGACGGTGTCCGGGCGCAGTCCGGTGACCAGGGTGGAGGTCGCGGTCCCGGTCACCGTGTGGACGCGGATCCCGCCCTGGTAGACGTCGTAGGCCGTGACCCCGGAGTCGTCGGTGGCGGCGGACCAGGAGAGCCGGGCCGCCCGGGGGCCGTCCGGGCTGCCGGCGGCGCGGACCGGGGAGGTGGGCGGACGCCGGTCCTCGGCCCGCGCGGCGGGGGTGGTGACCCGGGCCTCGGGGGCGGCGGGGGAGAGGTTCCCGGCGGCGTCCAGGGCCCGGACGGTGAAGGCGTAGCGGGTGAGGGGGGCGAGCCCGGTGACATCGGTCATGGTCTTCTCGGCGGGCAGTTCGCGGACCAGCCGGCCGCCCTGGAACACCCGGTAGCCGGTGACCCCGTCCCGCTCCTCGGCCGACTGCCACATCACGTGGACCGAACTGGCGCTGCCCGCTTGGGCGGTGAGGCCGGCGGGGGCGGCCGGGGGCTCGGTGTCCGGACTGTCGCAGCCGGTCAGCAGGGTGATGGCCAGAGCGGCGGCCAGACCGCTGAGGGCCGGCGCGCGGAGCGGCGGCGCGGTGGGCACGCTGGATCGTCGCACGAGAGTGCCTCCCTCGCCTTCCCGTATAAAGGTCTGGACCTTTATGGCATGCCGGGTGGCGACCGGACAAGAGCGGGTTCGTCTTCGATCGATCCCTTCTGGCAGTATTGCGAGCGGTTTGCAAGTAGAAATGATCAGCAGGGAAGTCCAGCACGTGCACAGCAAGACGGCCCGCGGGCTCCGGGGACTGGCCGCCACCGCCCTCGCGGCGGCACTCATCGCAGGCGCCGCCGCCTGCTCGAACCCCGGCAAGGGACCCGAGGCCGCCGGCGGCGGTGCGGACTCCGTGGTGGTCGGCATCGCCACCGAACCGGAGAGCCTGAGCCCACTGCTCGGCTACGGCAAGGACGGCAACTCCAAGATCTTCGACGGGCTGCTGGCCCACGACGCGGACATGAGGCTGAAGCCCGCGCTCGCCGCCGCGCTCCCCGAGGTCTCCGCCGACGGCCTCACCTACACCTACCGGCTGCGGCCCGGGGTCACCTTCAGCGACGGCGCCCCCTTCACCTCCGCCGACGTGGTCTTCACCTACCGCACCATCCTGGACCCGAAGACCAACAACGCCTCCCGGAGCGAGCTCGACTCCCTCGCCTCGGTCGAGGCCCCCGCCCCGGACCGGGTGGTCTTCCGCCTCAAGTACCCCTACGCACCCTTCGCCGAGCGGACCGTCCTGCCGATCGCCCCCGAACACCTCGCCGGCAGGCAGGACGTCAACAGCGGCACCTTCACCACCCGCCCGGTCGGCACCGGACCGTACCGGCTCACCGCCTGGTCCAAGGGCGAGAAGCTCTCCTTCGAGGCCAACCCCCGCTACTGGGCCGGCGCCCCCGCGGTGAAGAAGTTCACCATGGCCGTCATCAAGGACGACGACGTCCGCGCCACCCGCCTCCGCTCCGGAGAGCTCGACGCCGCCGTCCTGCCGCCGAACCTCGCCGAGGGCTTCGCCCGCGACAAGGGCCGCAAGACCTACGCGGCCACCTCCTACGACTACCGGACCGTCACCCTCCCCACCCACCACCCGGTCACCGGGGACCTCGCGGTCCGCCGCGCCCTGGACCTCGCGGTGGACCGCAAGGCCATGGTCGACCAGCTGCTGGAGGGCGCCGGCAAGGCCGCCTACGGGCCGGTCCCCACCGGCAGCCCCTGGTTCGCGGCCGGCACCGAACGCCCCCACGACCCCGACCGGGCCCGCCGGATCCTCGACGAGGCCGGCTGGAAGCCCGGCGCCGACGGCATCCGTGCCAAGGACGGGGTCCGCGCCGCCTTCCCGCTCTGGTACCCGGCCGGCGACAAGCTCCGCCAGGACCACGCCCTCACCTTCGCCTCCGACGCCAAGAAGGCCGGCATCCAGGTCACCGTCCAGGCCGGCACCTGGGAGGTCATCGAACCCCGGATGAAGACGGACGCCGTCCTGGCCGGCGGCGGCTCCCCCGCCGACCCCGACTTCGACCAGTACCTGCTGCTCACCTCCACGCTCGGCGGCGACGGCTTCAACAACATGGCCCGCTACGACAACCCCGTGGTGGACAAGGCCCTGGTCCAGGGCCGCACGAGCGGGGACCGGGCCGTCCGCAAGGCCGCGTACGACACCGTCCAGCGGGAACTGGTCAAGAACCCCGGCTATGTCTTCCTCACCCACATCGACCACCTGTACGTGGTGAACGACCGCTGGGACGGCCCCTCCACCCAGGTGGAACCGCACGACCACGGACTGGGCACCGGGCCCTGGTGGAACGTGGAGACCTGGAAGCCGAAGAAGTGACCCGCCGGCTGCCCTGGCGGCCGATGGCGCGGATGGCCGGGCGGCGGGCCCTGTTCGCCGCCCCCGTCCTGCTCTCCGTCACCTTCGGCGTGTTCGCCGTCGCCGCGCTCTCCCCCTTCGACCCGGTCAAGGCCTACGCGGGCAGCGCCGGACTCACCGCCTCCCGGGCCGAACTGGACCGGCTCCGGGAGAACCTCGGCGTGGACCAGCCGCTGGTCACCCGCTGGTGGGACTGGCTGACCTCGGCCCTCACCGGCGAGTTCGGCGACTCCGCGGTGATGCGCCAGCCCGTCGCCCAGGTGATCACCGAACGGGTCGGCTGGTCCGCGCTGCTGGCCGCCACCGCCTTCGCGGTGGCCGTGCTGCTCGGCACCCTCCTCGGCGCGCTCGCCGCCCGCCGCCAGGGCGGCCCGCTGGACCGCTGCACCAGCGCGCTCGCCTACACCCTGGAGGCCGCCCCGACCTTCTGGCTCGGCCTGCTCGCCGTCTGGTTCTTCTCCGTCCGCCTCGGCGTCCTGCCCTCCGGCGGACTCACCGACGCCGCCGACGACACCGTCACCGCCGGCCAGGTCGCCACCCATCTGGTGCTGCCCGCCCTGGTCCTCGGCATCTCCCAGCTCCCCTGGTTCTTCCTCTACGTCCGCCAGGGCGTGGCCGACGCCCTGGCCGAGGACCCGGTGCGCGGGGCCCGGGCCCGCGGACTCTCCGGCCGGACCGTGCTGCTCGGCCACGGGCTCCGCTCCGGACTGCTGCCCATGCTCACCCTGATCGGCTCCCGGGTCCCCGAACTCATCACCGGAGCCCTGCTGGTGGAGACCGTCTTCAGCTGGCCCGGCATCGCGGCCGCCACCGTCCAGGCGGCCACCGCCGTGGACTTCCCGCTGCTGGCCGCGCTGACCGTGCTCGCCACCGCCGCCGTCCTCCTCGGGAACCTGATGTCCGACCTCCTCTACGGCCTCGCCGACCCCCGGGTGGGCTTCGATGGCTGACACCGCCCGCACCCCGTGGCGGGCCGCCGGCCGCACCCGCCGCTCCACCCGAGGCCCCAAGATCGCCGCCTCCGCCGCCCTGCTCGCGGTGGTGGTCCTCGCCGTGCTGCTGGTCCCCCCGCTCGCCCGGCTCGACCAGCAGGCCGTCGACCTCTCCGCCCGGCTGCTCCCGCCCTCCTGGACGCACCCCTTCGGCACCGACGACCTCGGCCGCGACCTGCTGCTCCGCTGCGTCTACGGACTGCGGGTCTCCCTGCTGGTGGGCCTGGTCGCGGCAGCCGTCGCCACCGTGCTGGGCACCGCCGTCGGGGCGGCCGCCGGGGCCTTCGGCGGCTGGACCGACCGGCTGGTGATGCGGGTGGTCGACGCCCTGTCCTCCGTCCCGCACCTGCTCCTCGGCATCTTCATCGTGGCCCTGTTCCGGCCCGGCGTGTGGCCGGTGGTGGTCTCCGTGGCCCTCACCCACTGGCTGTCCACGGCCCGGATCGTGCGCGCCGAAGTCCTCTCGCTGCGCTCCCGGCCCTTCGTCGACGCGGCCGTGTCCGGCGGGGCCTCACGCTGGCGGATCACCGTCCGGCACCTGGTTCCCGGGGTCCTCCCGCAGGCCGGACTGGCCGCCGTGCTGATGGTCCCGCACGCCATGTGGCACGAGTCGGCACTCTCCTTCCTGGGCCTCGGGCTGCCCACCCACCAGGCCAGCCTGGGCGGTCTGGTGCAGAACGCGCGCGGCTCGCTGCTCGCCGGCGACTGGTGGCCCACCCTCTTCCCGGGCCTCTGCCTGATCCTCCCGACCCTCGCCATCGCGGGACTGGCCGGGGCCTGGCGCGACCGGCTGAACCCCCGCCGCCGCTCGGAGCTGATGCTGTGACCCGCCGAACCGGCCCCCCCGCCCCCGCCCCCGCCGCCACGCCCGTACGGCCGACCGCCGTCCCGCCCGTGCTCACGGTGGAGGACCTGTCCGTACGCTTCACCCTGCGCGGCGGACGGCGGATCGCCGCCGTCAGCGGGGCCTCCTTCCGGCTGGCGGCCGGGGAGTGCCTGGCCCTGGTCGGGGAGAGCGGCTGCGGGAAGTCGGTCCTGGCCTCCGCGCTGCTCGGGCTGCTGCCGGCCAACGCCGAGACCGCCGGCACGGCCCGGCTGGCCGACGGCCTGGACCTGCTGGCCGCCGGGGAACGGACCCTGGCCCGTACGGTCCGGGGCCGCCGGGTCGGCCTGGTCCCGCAGAGCCCGGCCGCCCATCTGACCCCGGTCCGCACCGTCCGCGCGCATCTGGAGGAGACCGTCCGGGCCCTCGCCGGCCCGGTCCCCGGCAGCCGCCCCGGCGGCGGGTCCCGGCGGGCCCGGGTCCGGGCCGCCGGCGAGTCCGCCGCGGCCCGGGCCGCGTTCCCGGCGAGCCATCTCGACCGGTACCCGCACGAACTCTCCGGCGGACTCGCCCAGCGCGCCGCCACCGCCCTCGCCCTGGTCGGCGAGGCCCCGCTGCTGCTCGCCGACGAACCGACCACCGGCCTGGACCGGGAACTCGTCGACCGCACCGTGGACGAGCTCCGGGCCCACACCCGGGAGGAGGGCCGGGCGCTGCTGATGATCACCCACGATCTGGCCGCCGCCGAACGGATCGCCGACACCGTGGCCGTCATGTACGCCGGCCGGATCGTCGAACTCGCCCCCGCCGACCGGTTCTTCGGCACCCCAGGCCCCCGCCACCCCTACGCCCGCGGACTCCTCGCCGCGCTCCCCGAGCGGGAGTTCACCCCTATCCCGGGCGCTCCGCCCGAGCTCGGCGCCCTCCCGCCGGGCTGCGCCTTCGCCGCCCGCTGCGGGCACGCCGACGCGGAGTGCGGCGTACGCCCCGCCCTGACCGACGGGGTGGCCTGCCACCATGCTTGAGCTGCACGGCATCACCGCCGGCTACGAACCCGGCGACCCGGTGGTCCGGGGCGCCGACCTGGTCCTGCGTCCCGGCGAGTCCCTGGGCCTGCTGGGCCCCAGCGGCTGCGGCAAGTCCACCCTGGCCAGGGTCGCGGCCCTGCTGCACCGACCGGACCGGGGCCGCCATCTGATCGACGGGGTCACCGTCACCGGCTACCGGCACCGGGCGGCCCGGGAACTCCGCACCGCCGTGGGCGTGGTGTTCCAGCAGCCCCGGCAGTCCGCCGACCCCCGGCTGCGGCTCCGCGAGACCATCGCCGAACCACTGCGCGCCACCGGACGCCGGGCCGGACTGGAGGAGGCCGTCGCCGAACTGGCCGACCGGGTCGGCCTGGGCCCGGAACTGCTCACCCGCCGCCCGCACGAGGTCAGCGACGGTCAGCTGCAACGCGCCTGCCTGGCAAGGGCCTTGGTGCTCAAGCCGCGCTGGCTGGTGTGCGACGAGATGACCGCGATGCTGGACGCCTCGACCACGGCGGCCCTGGTGGGCGTGGTGGAGGAGTACCGCGCGGAGACCGGGGCCGGACTGCTCGCCGTGGGCCATGACCCGGTGCTGCTGAAGCGCTGGTGCGGCCGGACGGTGCACTGGAACGAGATCGTCAAGTCCTGACGCCCGTACGCCCGTACGCCCGTACGTCTGTACGTCTGTATTCCGTGCACCTCAAGTTCGCGCACGCGCTCGTCTGCGCTCTGCTCGGCTTCTTCCTGGCGGGCATCAAGCCCTGATCCTGAAGCGTCCTCAGCCTTATGGACTCCTCGGGCGAAGGCACCTAGCGTCTGGCGGCGGCGCGACGTCCCGTGCGATGCCGACCCCGTCGGCGAAGAGACGCGAACGGAGGAGACCGATGGTCCGAAGAGCGCTCGACTGCGGAGTGGTTCCCGCCCTCGCCGCCCTGGCGATCCTGACCGGCACCACCCCGGCCCATGGCGAGGGCATACCGAAGGCGCCCGGCCACCGACTGGTCGACCCCTACCAGGGCGCCCCCGCGACCGCCGCCCCGCTGCCCGGCCAGGCCCCGCCGCAGCACCCGTACCTCGCCCCCAACGGCCGCAGCGTAATGCACTCCGACGCGGCCGGCAGCGCCACCGTCCCCTGGTCCGGGCCGCTCGGCCGGGACCCCCGGGTGACCAGCCGGAAGATCGCCGCACTGGGCGGCGAATGCGCCACCGCCACCTTCGACTCCGGCGGCCGGCTGGTCACCGTCTGCGGCACCTTCTCCGGCTTCAAGGTCGAACTCCTGGACCCCCGCACCCTCGACACCCTCGCCGAACACCGGCTCCCCCAGCGCTCCTCGACCGTCGAGGCGATCACCTCCCTCGACTTCTCGAAGATCTTCAAGGACACCTCCGGCGGCGCCTACTTCTACCTGGACGACCAGGACCGGGCGGTGCTCGCCGACTCCCGCCAGCACGTCCTGCGGCTCGCCCACGGCCAGGAACCGGACGGCAGCTGGAAGTTCACCGTCGAGGACGACTGGGACCTCACCGGCCACGTCCCGCACGACTGCGTCGGCTGGACGAACCTGCGGCCGAGCGGCACCTGCGACCCGGTCACCTCCGTGATGCCCGACTGGAACGGCCGCATCTGGTGGATCACCCGACTGGGCCGGGTCGGCACCGTGGACCCCGGGACCGGCACCATCCGCTCCGTACGGCTGCCCGGCGAGGAGATCCAGAACTCCTTCTCGGTCGCCGAGGACGGGGTCTCCATCGTCTCCGACCACGCCCTGTACAGCTTCCGGGCCGGCCCCGACGGCACCCCGCTGGTCCAGTGGCGGCAGACCTACGACCGGGGCACCGGAACCAAACCCGGTTCCGTCAACCAGGGTTCGGGAACCACACCCGACCTGTTCGGCGACGGCTACGTGGCCATCACCGACAACGCCGACGACCGGATGAACATCCTCGTCTACCGGCGCGCGCCGGACCTCCCGCCCGCCGACCGGCTGGTCTGCAAGGTCCCGGTCTTCCGCCCCGGAGCCTCCACCACCGACAACTCCCTGATCAGCTGGGGCAACAGCCTGGTCGTGGAGAACAATCACGGCTACGAGAACCCCACCACCCTGCTGTTCGGCCGCAGCGTGGTCGGCGGGGTCAGCCGGGTCGACGTCCGCGCCGACGGCAGCGGCTGCGACACCGTATGGGAGAGCGCGATCCGCTCACCCTCGACGGTCCCCAAACTCTCCACCGGGAACGGGCTGCTGTACTTCTACGAGAAGGAGCCCCACTTCTGGGGGATCGACGCCTGGTACCTCACCGCCGTGGACTTCCGCACCGGCGAACGCCGCTGGCGGCAACTCACCGGCACCGGCCCGCTCTACGACAACAACTGGGCCCCGATCACCCTGGGCCCGGACGGCACCGCCTACGTCGGGGTGTTCAACGGGATCGTCGCGGTCCGCGACGGCGGCCGGGACTGAGCACCGGAGCACCGGACCGCCCGCAGGCCCGGACCCCTCGCGGGGGCCGGGCCGGCGGGCGGTCTCGGGCCCTCAGACGGCCAGCAGCCCGAGCAGGGAGGTACGGGCCCGGGCCACCCGGGACCGCACCGTGCCCACCGGACAGCCGATCGCGCTGGCCGCCTCCGCGTACGGCAGCCCCAGCACCTGGGTGAGGACGAACGCCTCCCGACGCTCGGCGGGGATCGCCGCGAGCAGCTCGGCCAGCGCGATCCCGTCCTCGAACCCCGGCAGACCGCGCGGCTGGGCCTGCTCGGCGGCCGTCTGCCAGTCGTCCCGGCCCGAGAGCCTGGGGCGGGCCGCCGCGTACCGGAGGCTGTCGATCACGGTGCGGCGGGCTATCGACAGCAGCCAGGTCCGGGCCGAGGAACGGCCCTCGAAGCGGTGGAGGGCACCCAGCGCCCGCAGGAACGTCTCCTGGGTGAGGTCCTCCGCCGCCTGCGGATCGGCGCCCAGGAAGACCACATAGCGGCGCACATCCGGGTGCAGGGCCCGGACGAACCGGTCCACCTGCTCCGGATCGCCGCCCCGGGCGGCCAGCGCCAGCCGGGTCACCGCCTCGTCGGCACCGGAGGTGTTCCGCGCCGGGCGCGCGGGAGTCAGGGCAGGGGTCATCGCCAAGTCCTTCGTCGGAAGAGCAACGGGGTACGGCCGGGCGCGGGCGCGCCGGACCGATGCCCGGACGCGCGACGCGGCGCGCTCCCGGGAAACCGGCTGTCAGCGGACAGCGGCCCCCGGGGGCGGACCCCTCGACGTGATGGCGTGGCAGAGCAGCAGCCGGCCCGGTCTGCGGGCCCGGCGCTCACGGCGGCCCCGGTGCTCGGGCCGGCGGGCGGGCGGGGTCGGCGGGCGGTGCGCCCAGGCCCACAGCGGGGCCAGGAACCGCCCGGCGCAGGCGGCGAAGGAGCGGAACAGCCGGAACAGCGCACGTTCACCATGGGCCAGCCAGAGCCCGCAGAGCAGGGCGGCCAGCAGGTGCGCGGCGATCATGCCGGTCGGTGACATACAGCCCATGTCGTGGGCGGCGGAGCCCAGACCGGACGGGGGGAGGGAGCCGGGCGGCCGGTCGGGGAGCCGGTCCGGCACCGGTAACGGACCGGCCATGGTGTGCGCGGTGTGGATGCTGTGGGTGCTGTGGGTGATGTGCGTGGTGTGGCCGCCGTGGCCCTGGTGGGCCGGCAGGGCGGGGGCGGCCGGCGCGGCCGGTCCCGGTGGGCCGCAGGATCCCGGGAGGGGGCGCGGCCCGGCCGACTGGGCCAGCGAGAACCCCTGGTGCAGCAGGCCCTGGGCGAGCACCGCGGCCGCGGTGACGGCCACCCGGCCGCGCTCCCGGCCGGCCGGTAACCAGGCGGCCGCGGCCGTACCGGCCCATCCCGAGGCGATCACCCACCAGGGCAGCGGGGCCCCGGACATCAGCAGGTGCCCGAGGGCCGCGAGCAGCACGCAGACGGCCGCGAACACCGCGGCCCTCAATGCTCGGCACCCGGGGTCCGACATCATGGCGGCTCATCCTCGCACCCCGGTGCACGGACCGACAGCGGGCGGACACGCGGACCGCTCGAAGCCTCCCCGGCCGGGAACCGGACGCCCCGACCATCCGACAACTCCGGTGCTGGACCAGGGAGTAGCGGCGAGGGCGGGAGAGGGATGACGGGGACCGGGTGGACCCGGGGGCACCGGCTGACACCACTGCTGACCTGCGCGATGGCCTTCTCCATGCTCCAGCTGTTCCTGCTGGGCGTGCTCGGCCCCCGACTGGTCACCGAACTGGGCGCCTCCCCGCTGATGTTGGGGCTCACCACCACCATCGGCTTCGG
Organism: Streptomyces sp. NPDC033845; assembly: GCF_055576225.1. Taxonomy (NCBI): domain Bacteria; kingdom Bacillati; phylum Actinomycetota; class Actinomycetes; order Kitasatosporales; family Streptomycetaceae; genus Streptomyces; species Streptomyces sp. NPDC033845. The sequence goes on from NZ_JBVIRI010000002.1 coordinate 114,953, forward strand.
AACCGCCGCCGCCCTCTCCCCGTTCGCCGGCCGGCTGGTGGACCGCACCGGCCCGCGCCGCTCGCTGGTCCTGCTCCTCCTGGTCTCCGCCCTCGCCCTCGCCCTGATCGCCGCCGCACCCGGGACCGGCCCGCTGCTCGCCGCGGTGGCGCTGGGCGGCCTGCCTCAGGCCCTCGCGAACCCGGCCACCAACAAGGCGGTGCTGGCGGCCGTACCGGCGGAGCGCCGGGCCGCGGTCACCGGCATGAAGCAGTCCGGGGTGCAGCTGGGAGCGTTCGCCGCCGGTCTCCCGCTGGCCGCGCTGGCCGGCGGCCTCGGCTGGCGGGCCGCCGTAGGGACGGCCGCGGGCAGCGCCCTGCTCACCGCGCTGTGGGCCTGGCGGACCCTGCCGCCCGACCGGCCGCCGACGGGTCCCGCCCCCGGAGCCCGGGAGCAGCCCGGTCCGGGCCGCACCGGGGAGGGGGCGCCGGTGGCCCGGCTGGCCGGGTTCTCCCTCCTGCTGGGCTGCGGAATCGCCTCCGTCAACACCTATCTGACGCTGTACGGCACCCAGCGGCTGGGACTCGGACCGACCGCCGCAGCGGGGCTGGTGGCGGTGCTCGGACTGGCCGGGATCGCGGGCCGGGTGGGCTGGGCGAAGGCGGCCCGCCCCGGGCGGGCCGAACGGCTGCCGGCCCTGCTGGCGGCCGGAGCCGTCGGGGCGGCGGCCCTGCTGGCCGGGGCCGGCCGGATGACCGCGCTGGCCTGGGCGGGCGCCGCCGCCATCGGGGTGTTCGCGGTGTCCGCCAACGCCGTGACCATGGTCCTGGTCATCCAGCGGGCCCCGGCCGGCCGGGCCGGCCGGGACTCCGCCCTGGTCTCGGCCGGCTTCTTCGCCGGCTTCGCCGCCGGCCCGCCCCTGTTCGGGCTGCTCGCCCAGAACGGCCACTACACCGCCGGCTGGCTCCTGGTGGCCACCGAGTTCGCCGCCGCCTCGGCCATCGCCGGTGCCCGGGCGATCCGCCCCGGCCCCCGGCCGGGACGCCCCCGAGGCCGCGCCCCGGCGGCCCCGGGGCCGAACCGGTCGGGGGAGGCGCTGTGATGTCCGGTCGGGGAGAAGGGGGCTGGCCGGAGCGGGCGTTGGAGCGGGTGGTGGGGCGGGTCGGGGTCATCGAGGGGGAGGTCGGGGGCAGGTTTCCGCTGTTCGCCGAGGTGGGGGGCGGGGGGTGGACCACGACGGCCCGGGGGTCGTGGGCGGGCGGTTGCTGGGCCGGGTTGCTGTGGTTGCGGGCCCGGTACAGCGGGACCGCGCGCGACCGGGAGGCCGCCGTGCGGTGCACGGCTCGGCTGGCGGCCTGGGTGGAGGCGGACACCGCCGCCCGGGGCCTGATCCTCTGGTACGGCACCGCCCTCGCCCAGGACGACCCGGAGGCCACCGCCCTGCGGGAGCGGGCCGGCCGGGCCCTGCTCGCGGCCATGGACCCGGAACTCGGAGCGGTCCCCTGGGGGTCCGCCTTCGCGCCCGGGGCCGCCGGGGCCCCGCGGGCGGTCCGTAGCGACGGGGTGCCCGGTGTGGTTCCGCTGCTGGCCGCACTGGGCCCCGCCGGACGGTCGGCCGCCGCCACCCATCTCCGCACCCATCTGGCCCTGGCCGGAGCCTTGCCCGATGCCCCGGGCGGGCACGGGAACGGGGACGGGCACGGGTGGGAGTACGCGACCGGGCGCGGCTGGCGGCGTACGGCCGAGCCGCCGCCCGGGTGGAGCCGCGGCCGGGCCTGGCTGCTGCTCGGTGCCGCCGAGGGACGGCTGTGCGGGGCGGACCCCGGGGCGGCGGCCGTGGAGCGGCTGCTGCCGGCCGGCGCGCCCGTCCCGTACGCCGACGAGGGCGACCCCGCCGGACCGCTCGACACCTCCGCCGCCGCCATCACCGCCACCGCCCTGCTGATGCTCGCCGTGCCCTCGCGGTCCCCGGCCGCCGGCCCCGAGCGGGCCGCCGCCGAGGCCTCGGCCGAGGTGGTGCTGCGGCGGTTGGCCGAGGGCCATCTGACCTGTGAAGGGGTCCTTCTCGACGGCTGCTACGACGCGGGCCGCGGACTGGCCGTCCGGCATGAACTGGTCTGGGGGACCTTCTTCCTCGCCCTCGCCCTCGCCGCCCGAACCGGTCTCGTCGACCTGCCCGGACTTCCCGCAACTGCCCGACGTACCGGGGCGGACTGACTTCCCGATGGGACCCGCCGGTCTGCCTGGCCGGGCCGGGCAGGGAGCCCGGTCAGGTCGGGGGCCGGTGGGAGCGGAGGACCTGGCGGGCGACCGAGGTGATGTGGAGTTCGTCCGGGCCGTCCAGGAGGCGGGCCGTGCGGGCGGTGCGGAACAGGGAGGGGAGGGGGGTGTCGGGGCCCAGTCCGGCCGCGCCGTGGATCTGGATGGCGGAGTCGGTGACCTGCTGGAGCATCCGGGCGGCCGCCACCTTGGCCAGGCCGACCTCCGTGCGCGCGTCCCGGCCCGCCGCGAGCAGCGCCACCGCCTCGTACACCAGCGGACGGGTGCTCCGGATCGAGAGCAGTGCTTCGAACACGTGCTGCTGGACCAGCTGGTGGCCGGCCAGCGGGCCCCGGGAGCCGGTCCGGGAGGCCGCGCGGGCGCACAGCAGGTCGAAGGCCCGGACCGCCTGCCCCAGCCAGCGCAGGCACCGCAGGGTGCGCCCCCACTGGAGCCGCTCCCCGGCGATGGCCAGGCCCTGGCCCGGGGCGCCGAGGAGGTGGTCGGCCGGGACCACCACCCGGTCCAGTTCGATCTCCCACTGGCCGCCCGCCCCCAGCACCGGCAGCTCCCGCACCACCCGGAAGCCGTCCGAGGCCGCCGGGACCACCAGCAGCGACAGCCCGTCGCGGTCCCCGTCCCGGCCGCCGGTCCGGGCCAGTACGGTGACCAGCCCGGCGTCCCCGGCCCCCGAGGTGAACCACTTGCGGCCGGAGATCCGCCAGCCGCCGTCGGGCAGCCGTTCGGCCCGGGTGCCCGTGAGCAGCGGATCGGTGCCGGGCACCTCCGGCTCCGTCATCGCGTAGCTCGCCCGCACCTCCCCGGCCACCAGGGGCCGCAGATGGGTCTCCCGGATCCGCGCGCTGCCGTGCCGGGACAGCATGCGAACGTCGAGCAGCGAGGCCGAACCCAGGGCCGCCGGGCCGTGGTCGCTGGCCCCCTCGCCCTCCGCCGATCGGGCGTAGCGGGCGAAGTCCATTCCCCCGCCGCCCAGTTCGGCGGGGAGCGGCAGGGCCCACAGGCCCGCCGCCTTCGCCTCCTCCCGCAGGGCGCCCAGCGCCGCCGAGGCGGCCGGCCCGCCCGCGTCCAGGACCCCCTCCCGGGGCATCACCCGGTCACGGACGAACTCCGCCACCCGCTGCGGCAGTCCGCGCTCCGGCAGATCCCGGTCCGCGGTGCTCCTCGTGTCCGGGGTACGCGCCATCTCTCTCCTCCGGCCGGCCGGGAACCCGTGGGAACGGCTGTCCGACTCCTTGGTACGAGCCCGTGCGCGCCCGCCCGTGGAACTGGTCGGGCCCACCGGCCGCCCGGTTCCCGATCCACTGGAGGAGAGGCATGAGGTCACCCGTGACCGCGCCCGCACTCGCGCCGCCCGCGGCCCGGCCGCTCGACGCGCTGCGCTTCGAGACGGCCGGGCCCCCGGAGCTCACCGGGGTGGTGGCCGGACAGCTGCGGTTGCTCGGGGCCCGAGGGGAACCGCCCGCCGGGGGCGCGGACGCCCCGGCGGCCGGGGCCGGGACGGCCGGCGGGATACGGCTGGCCGGCGGCGGGTTCCCGGGCCTGGCGGCGCACCTGTCCTGGGGCCCGGCCGGGACCGGGATCGTCGACGAGGCCACCGCGCAGGCCGCCACCGGCATCATGGCGGTGCACGGCCGCCGTACGGGGGAACCCCGCGCCCTGGCCGCCGATTTCGCGAGCACTGCGACCGGACTCCTCACCGTGCAGGGCCTGTTGGCCGGACTGATCGCCCAAGCCCGCTCCGGGGCGGTCGGGGAGGGCCACGCGGTCCGCGAGGTACCCGAGGCCCCCGAGGTCCGCGAGGTCCGCACGCGGGCCGATCTGGCCGGGCTGCTGACCGTCTCCCAGTACCTCGCGGCGGCCGGGGCCGAGGAACCCGAGGCGGTTCGACTCGCCCCCGGCGGACCGCCGTTCACCAGCGGGGACGGGATCCGCTTCGAACTGGAGACCCTCGACCCCGAGGCCTGGGCCCGGTTCTGGCAGCACCTGGGCGCGCCCCGGGACGCCGTCCGGGCCGGCTGGCAGCCCTTCCAGTTCCGCTACGCCACCGCCTGCGCCCCCTTCCCCGAAGCCCTGCACACCACCGCCCGGGCCCACCCCTGGGAGCGGATCGGGGAGGCGGCCGCCCGCTCCGGGGCGGAGGTGTGCGCCCTGCGGACCCTCGCCGAGCGGGCCGCCGAACACGACGGGGCACCGCCGTGGGAACTCGCCCCGCTGGGCCCGGCCCTACCGCCCCCGGGCCCGGTGCCGGGGATCGCACCCGTGGCGGGGCGGCCGCTGCACGGGCTGACGGTGCTGGAGGCCGGGCGCCGCATCCAGGCCCCCCTGGCCGCCCATCTGCTGGGCCTGCTCGGCGCGGAGGTCGTCCGCATCGAGCCGCCGGGCGGGGACCCGCTGCGCGGAATGCCGCCCGCCTGCTCCGGGGTGTCCGCCCGCTGGCTGGCCCTCAACCGGGGGAAGCGGGCCGTCGAACACGACATCAAGACCGCGGCCGGCCGCCGAGGGCTGCTCGAACGGGTCGCCGGGGCGGACGTGTTCCTGCACAACTGGGCGCCGGGCAAGGCCACCGCCCTCGGGCTCGACGCCGAGCACCTGGCCGCCGTCAACCCCCGTCTGGTCTACGCCTACACCAGCGGCTGGGCCGGCCGGCTCGAAGACGCCCCCATGGGCACCGACTTCATGGTGCAGGCCCGCACCGGCACCGGCGAGGCGGTCCGACCCGAAGGGGAGGACCCGGCCCCGTCGCTGATGACCCTCCTCGACGTCCTCGGCGGACTGCTCGGCGCCCAGGCCGTGCTCTCCGGGCTCCTGCTCCGCGAACGAGCCGGCCATGGCGTCCGGGTGGACTCCTCGCTGCTCGGCGCCGCCGACCTGCTGACCGGCCCGGCCCTGCGCCGGGCCGCCCGCGGCGAACCCGCCCGCCGGCCCGCAGGATTCCGCCGCCCGCTGCGCACCGCCGACGGCTGGATCCTGCCGGCCGACCGGTCGGCGGCCGGGGCGGCCGGGCATCCGCTGCGGAACCTGCCCACCGAGGAGGCGCTGTCCCGGCTGCGGGCGGCCGGACTGACCGCGGCCCGGGTCACCACCGACCTGGCCGGACCGCACCACGATCCGCGATTCACCGGCTCGATCAGCCGCGACGCGCACGGCGCACCCATGGTCCGCGACCCCTGGAGCTTCGGATGACCACGACCCCCGTCCAGCACCCCCTCGGCGGCTCACCGGCCCTGCCCGCCACCGCTGCCCACACCGTCCTCGTCCCTGTCCCCGTCCCCGGCCCGGTCCCCGCCGCCGCGCGGCGGCCGGTGCTGCGCGACCTGCTGCCGGCCGGTCTGCGCCGGTCCTGGGCCCTGGACGGGGCCTGTCCCGACCTCGACCTCTACAGCCTGTTCCGGGCCCGGCGGATCGCCGATCCGCACCGGACCGCCGTGATCGACGCCAAGGGGGCGCTCTGCTACACCGCCCTGGACCGCAAGGTCCGATGTCTGGCCGCCGGGCTCCGGGGGCTCGGGGTCGGGCCGGGCGAGGTGGTCGGCGTACAACTGCCCGAGCACCGGAACGCGGTGATCGCCGATCTGGCGCTGGCCGCGCTCGGCGCCGTGGCACTGCCGTTCCCGGTGGGCCGGGGCGCGGCGGAGGCGGCCAGTCTGCTGCGGAGATCCGGGGCGGTCGCCGTGATCACCGTCGTCGAGCACCGGGGCGCCCCGCAGGCCGCCCGGCTGCTGTCGCTCGCCGGCGAACTGCCCGCGCTGCGGCAGGTGATCGCCGCCGGGCCCGGGGAGGCACCGGCCGGGGCGGTGCCGCTGTCCCGGCTGCTCCGGCAGGACCCGGCCGGATTCCTCCCGGACCGGCCCGACCCGGACGGCCCGGCCCGGATCCTGGTGTCCTCCGGCTCGGAGGCCGAACCGAAGATGATCGCCTACTCGCACAACGCCCTCGCCGGCGGCCGGGGGAACTTCCTCGGCTCGCTGATCCCCGACGGGACCCCGCCGCGCTGCCTGTTCCTGGTGCCGCTCGCCTCCGCCTTCGGCTCCAACGGCACGGCAGTCACCCTGGCACGGCACGGCGGCACCCTGGTGCTGCTCGGCCGGTTCACCCCGGAGGCCGCCCTGGCGGCGGTACGCGAGCACCGGCCCACCCATGTGCTGGGCGTGCCCACCATGGTGCGGATGATGCTCGACCGGCTCGAAGCCGAGGCCGACAGTCAACCCGAAGGCGATGGGGGCGGGGTGCCGGCGCCTACGGCCCTGGTGCTCGGCGGGGAGCCCCTCGACCCGACCACCGCCTCCGCCGCGGCCGCCGCCTTCGGCTGTCCGGTGGTGAACCTCTACGGGTCCGCCGACGGGGTCAACTGCCACACCGGACTGGACCACCGCACCCCGCCGACCGGCGGGCCCGGGGTGCAGGCCGGCCGCCCCGACCCCCGGGTGGCCGAGATCCGGATCACCGACACCGCGACCGGTGAGCCGCTCCCGGAGGGCCGGATCGGGGAGATCGTGGCACGCGGCCCGATGACCCCGCTCTGCTACGTCGGCGCACCCGAACTGGACGCCCGGTACCGGACCGCCGACGGCTGGGTGCGCACCGGGGACCTCGGCTGTCTGGACGCGGAGGGCCTGCTGCACGTGGTGGGCCGGCTGAAGGACATCGTCATCCGGGGCGGCGCCAACATCAGCCCCGCCGAGGTGGAACGGGCCCTCAGCTCGCACCCCGGGATCCGGTCCGTGGTGTGCGTCGGGGTGCCGGATCCGCTGATGGGGGAGCGGCTGGCGGCCTGTGTGGTGCCGCGCGGGGCGACCGCCCCGGGCCTGGGGGCCCTCGCCGCCCATCTGTCGGCCCTCGGTCTGGGCGCGGACAAGCACCCGGAGCGGCTGCTGGAGCTCGCCGAACTGCCGCTGACCCCGGCCGGGAAGCCCGACCGGGAAGCCCTGCGGGCCCGGGCCGCGGCACTCCCCGGCGGGGCCCCGGCCGACATCTCGGAGTGAGTGACCCGCCCCCGGCCCGGCGGCCGGGGGCCGTCCCGCCGGCGGCCGTTCCGCCGGGGCCGCCCCGGCGGGGCCCGTCCGGTCAGGGGGCCGTGGCGGCCATGGCCTTCTTCAGTTCGGCCGCCGCGTTGCGGTACACGGTCAGCAGGTCGAGGTCCTCGCCCGGGTAGTTCACGATCGACACCTGGCGGGCGGCGGTCCCGGGCAGCACGGTTCCGGCGGACATGTGGGCGTTCTCCAGGACCAGCGCCGGCTTCTTCGCGGTGAGCTCCGCCAGCCGTGCCGGGGTGACCGGCTCGGGGCCGTAGGTGCCCACCGGGGTGACCCCCGCCAGCCGTGCCGACCAGGCGGTGAACACCTGGCTGACCACGACCGGGCTCCGGCCGCCGGGCCAGGCGGCCTTCAGCTCGCCGTTCAGCCGCGCGTACTCGGCGTCGAAGCCGGTACGCCAGGTCTTCGCCGCCTCCGCGGTGCCGAACAGCGTAGCCAGTTTCGCCACCTCGGCGCCGGCCTTGGCGGGATCGTTGTCCAGTGCGACCTCGACCAGCTCGGCCTTGGAGCCCGCCGCCTCCTTGATCTTCGCGGCGTACGGTTCGAAGGGCGCGTACAGCACGAAGTCCGCCTCGGCCACGGCGGCGAGGTCGGAGGGCTTGGGGTCGTAGTCCGGGGCGTGGTGCACCGACCCGGGCACGATCACCTTGATGTCCCGGGCTCCGGCGGCCTTGGCGAGGGCGCCCTCCCAGGTGGTGGTGACCACCACGGCGGGTCCGTCCGCGGACCGGCCGCCGGGGGCCGGGTCGCCGTCCGAACCGCCGTCCGAACCGCAGCCGGTGAGCAGCGGCAGGGCGACGGTCACCGAGAGCGTCAGTGCGAGGAGGGCACGGGCGGGGGAGGTGGGGACGCGGGAGGTGCGGACGCGGGTGCGCGCCATGAGCGGATGCTCCGTTCCGGGAGGAGGTGCACGGCGAGGACGAGGGCCCCCGCCGTGAGGACGAGGACCGGTCCGGGCGGCCAGTCCAGCCAGAGGGCCAGCAGGAACCCGGTCAGGTTCCCGAACACGCCGAAGGCGACCGCCCAGAGCGTGATCGAGGTCAGCGAGCGCCCCATCCGGCGGGCGGCCAGGGCGGGCAGCAGGGTCAGCGCGTCGACCAGCAGGGCGCCGGTCAGCCGGATCGCCCCGGCCACCGATACGGCGACGAGCACCAGCAGGACCAGGGTCAGGCCGCGGACCGGCACCCCGGAGCAGTGCGCGAGCTCCCGGTCGTACAGCAGCAGCGCCAGGTCCCGGCGGCGCCACCAGAACAGCGCCGGCACGGCGACCGCCAGGACCCCGAGGACCACCAGGTCGGTGGTCCCCACGGACAGGATCGACCCCCACAGCAGGGCGAAGGCTCCGGAGGCGTTGACCCCGGTCACCGCGAGGACCAGCAGGGCGGCGGCCACCGCCAGGCTCATCAGCAGGCCCATGGCCCCCGACAGGCCGTCCGGGGTGCGGGCCAGCGGGGCCACCCCGGCACCGGCCAGCGCACAGGCCAGCAGGGCGCAGAGCATGGGGTCGAGGCCGGTCCACAGGCCGACCGCGATGCCGAGCAGGGCCACGTGCATCATCGCGAACCGGACGGGCATGATGTCGAGCCCGACGATGACCACCCCGATCACCGGCAGGCCGACCGAGGCCAGCAGCAGGGCGAACCCGGCGCGCCGTACCGGCAGCAGCCGCAGCAGTTCGCCGACGTCGGCGGTGGCGAGGGCGTTCACCGGATCTCCCGCAGCCGGCCGGCGGCCATCTCCAGGACCCGGTCGCAGCGTTCGGCGAGGGCCCGGTCATGGGTGACGACCAGCAGGGTGACGGGCAGCGCGGCCAGGGTGTCGGCGGCCTCCGCCTGCCCGTCGAAGTCCAGTGCGGCGGTCGGCTCGTCGGCCAGCACCACCTGGGCGCCGGCCGCCACGCAGCCGATCGCCCGGGCCAGGTAGACGCGTTGCAGCTGGCCGCCGGACAGGGTGTGCAGGGGTCTCCGGAGCAGCCCGGCGACGCCCAGCCGGGCGGCCGCCTCCGCCGCCTCGGCCGGGGCGCCCCCGCTGGCCAGCAACTCGGCGGCGAGCAGCGGGAACCGGCCGGTCGCGGGCTTCTGGGGGATCCAGGCGCAGGACCGCAGCCGCCAGGCCCGGTCGGCGGCGGTGGCGTCCCCGCGCCCGCCGACGAGCACGGAGCCGCCGGCCGGCCGGTGCAGTCCGAGCACCGCCCGCAGCAGGGTGGTCTTCCCGGAGCCGTTGGTCCCGGTCAGTGCCACCCGTTCACCGGCGGCGATCTCCAGGTCCACGCCGTGCACGGCGGGCAGCCGCCCGTGCCGGCACTCGACCCCGCGCATCCGCACGTCCAGCCCGCCCATCCGGCTCCCTTCCCGTGTGCCACGGGTCAGTAGTCGGCGGGCGGGCCGTCCGGGTTCCCGGGGGTCAGAAGGTGGTGTAGGTGAAGGCGACCCGGTCGCCGGCGTTCAGCTTGAACTGGCAGCCGCCGACCGGGGTCGGGGTCCCGTTGACGGAGATGCTCCAGTAGGCGGTGGCCCCGCCGCTGACCTTCTTGATCTGGTCCACGGAGAAGTCGTCGAAGGAGGCGTACCAGGTGCCGTCCCAGCGGAACCGGTGCTTGCGGGCGGCGTCGTCGAGGGCGGCGGTCGGGGTGGGCACGGCGCTGGGGTTGGCCCCGCCGTTGGTGCCGTCGCAGCGGTGGGTGCCGCCGGTGGCGGTGGTGACCTCGTGGCCGCGGGTCTTGATCCGGCCCTGGAACAGCAGGCCGTCGGGGCCCTGCACGGTGAGCGTCACCTTGACGGGGGCGTTGGTGCGGGCGGCGGCGGCCACCGGCGCCGGCTGGGCGTGGGCCGCGCCGGGGACGGCGGTGAGGGCCAGCCCGAGGGCGGTGGCGGTGACGGCGGTGCGGAGGACGGCGGTGCGGGTGAGCGGGACGGACCGGCGCATGCGGCTGCCTTTCGGGGGTGGCGGGGCCTGCGGCACGCACACCCCGGCCGCCCGTACGGCACGCCGCCGGGCGGGACCGGTGGCCCGGTCGGGGGCTTCGCGCTGCAGACCGTGACAGGGGAAGCGGGATCGCGGTTGCGCCGGGCATCCCGACTCGCGGAGCCCGGTCGTTGCCGCCGGACGTGCCGCTCACGGTTGCAGGTCAGCGCCGGATTCCCACCGGCTTCCCCCAGTCGCACACGCATTCAGTTGTGGCCCCGGATTCCGCCGGGGCACGCGCATCGTACGGCCTGCTCCAACTCGCTGTCAGCGGTTGTGGGTTGAGCGGGACGGGCGGATTCGGCGCGGGCGGGTTCAGCCGGCCCGGCGGGGGCGGGCCACGGGGGCCGCCGCCGGGGCCAGGTCCCCGTGCACCCGCTGGAGCAGCACGGTGAGCCGGGTGCGTTCGGGTCCGGTCAGGGAGGCGAGGAGGTCCTCGTCGGTGGCCGCGATGTCCGCGTTGAGCCGCTCCAGGGCGGCCTGTCCGGCGGGGGTGAGCCGGACCAGGACACGGCGGCGGTCGTCGGTGTCCCGGACACAGACCACATGGTCCTTCTTGACCAGGTCGTTCACCACCTTGACCAGATCGCTGGCGTTCATGTCCAGCCGGCCGGCGAGCGTGCCCTTGGACTGCGGGCCGCGTTCGGCCAGCAGGTCGAGCACGGTCAGATGCCACAGGCGCAGTCCGTGCGCGGTGAGCTTCTCGGTCAGCCGGCGGCGGGCCGCCTTCCCGATGGCGTACATCAGATAGGCGTTGAGCCCGAGGACGCCCGGGGCGGCGGGCTGTTCCATGGCTCTCCCTCGCAGAGCGTCGACAAGGCGGTACCTCCCGACCCTACCCCGAGGTGGCGGACCGTCAGGGACCCTGCCCCGTACGGCGATGCGCCGCCGTCGGACGGACAGGGCAGTCCGTCCGACGGCGGCGACCGGCGGCCCCGGGGCCACGTGAGGGGTCGCCGGCGGTCTGTGTGCCGCGGGTGGCGGCGGGGGCCCTACGGGCGGCTGGTCAGGTAGCCGCCCATGCGGGTGAAGTAGTCGGAGGCGGGCATCTCCTCGCCGCTCTCGGTGCGGACCCGGGTGATGGCCAGGCCGTGGTTGCGCCCGGTGCGGGCGTCCGCCCCGGCGACGATCACCACACCGGCGCCCTCCCGGTAGAAGATCCGGCCGGGGGTGCCGCCGTAGCGGCCCTCGGAGACGACCGCGCCCAGGATCTCCAGCCGGCGGCCCCGGTGGTGGGTGAACGCGGCCGGGTAGGGCGCCGACTGGGCGCGCACCAGGCGCTCCAGTTCCTCGGCGGACCAGTTCCAGTCGATCCGGATGTCCTCCTCGGCCCGCTTGTGGAAGAAGCTGGCCTGCGAGCGGTCCTGCGGGGTGAACTCCGTCTCGCCGGCGGCGATCCGGGCGAGGGCGCCGACGGTCACCGGGGCGATCAGGTCCACGGTGCGGTGGAACAGGTCGGTGGCGGTGTCGGTGGGGCCGACCGGCACGGCCTGCTGGAGCACGATGTCCCCGGCGTCGAGTTCGCCGTCCATCATGTGCGCGGTGACGCCGACCTCGGTCTCGCCGTTGATCAGCGCCCAGATGATGGGGGAGAACCCGGCGTACTTGGGCAGCAGCGAGTCGTGCACGTTGAGGGTGCCGTAGCGCGGCAGGCCGAAGATCCGCGGCGGGATCCAGGTGCGCCAGTTGTTGGCCACGATGATGTCGGGGCGGGCCGCCTCCAGTGCCGCGAACAGCTCCTCGTCGTCAGGCCTGTTCCGGATGACGACGGGTACGTTGTGTTCGGCGGCGAGGTCGGCGACCGAGTCGCTCCAGATCTTCTCGTACGCGTGCTCGCTCTTGGGGTGCGTCACGACCATCACGACATCGTGCTCGGATTCCAGGAGGGCTTGCAGGGTGCGGTGCCCCCAGGTCTGATATCCGAACATGACGACCCGCATGGGTTTCCTCCTGAGAGCAGTGACACGACGAGGGTCAGTAAAGCAAGGCTTACCTAAGTGTGCAACGGGGTCCCATTTGCTCCGGGTTCGTCCCCGTGTCCCCGGATGGTGTCCGGTATGCCCCTGTCGACAGGCCGAAAAGATCAGGTTAGCCTTGCCTAAGTAATCGGGCCGCCGCTTCGGCGTGCCCCCGCTCATGCTTTCCACGGGTTCCCCTCAGCGCCTGACAAGCGGCTGCCCCGCACGATTGGGAGTGACATGTCACAGGCTCTTCCTGACGACGCACCTTTGATCCACGACCTCATCGGAATCGGCTTCGGCCCTTCCAATGTGGCCATGGCGATCGCGCTCAGCGAGCACAACGCAGGCGTCGGACGGCAGGAGGCGGTGACGGCCCACTTCTTCGAGCGGCAGCCGGAGTTCGGCTGGCACCGGGGCATGCTCATCGACGACGCCACCATGCAGGTGTCCTTCCTCAAGGACCTGGTGACGCTCCGGAACCCGACCAGCGAGTACTCCTTCCTCTGCTACCTGCAGAGCAAGGGCCGCCTGATCGACTTCGTCAACCACAAGAACCTCTTCCCGCTGCGCGTGGAGTTCCACGACTACTTCCAGTGGGCCGCGGCCAAGGTCGACGACATGGTGTCCTACGGCTCCGAGGTCGTCTCGGTCCGCCCGGTCGTCGAGGACGGCGTGGTCCAGTACATGGACGTCACCGCCCGCTCCGGCTCCGAACTCGTGGTCCACCGGGCCCGCAACCTGGTCATCGGCACCGGTCTGCAGGCGCGGATGCCCGAGGGCGTCGACCGCACCGAGCGGATCTGGCACAACTCCGACCTGCTCGGCAAGGTCGAGGGCCTCAAGGACGCCGACCCCACCCGCTTCATCGTGGTGGGCGCCGGCCAGAGCGCCGCCGAGAACGTCGCCTACCTGCACCGGACCTTCCCGGGCGCCGAGGTCTGCGCGGTCTTCTCCCGCTACGGCTACAGCCCCGCCGACGACAGCGCCTTCGCCAACCGGATCTTCGACCCGGCCGCCGTGGACGAGTACTTCACCGCGCCCGAGGAGATCAAGCAGAAGCTGATCGGCTACCACGGCAACACCAACTACTCCGTGGTGGACATCGACCTCATCGACGAGCTCTACCGCCAGGAGTACCAGGAGAAGGTGCTCGGCACCGAGCGCCTGCGCTTCCTGAAGGTCTCCCGCCTCACCGAGGTCATCGAGAGCCCCGACAAGGTCCGCACCACCGTGGAGAACCTGGTCACCGGCGAGCGCACCCCGCTCGACGCCGACGTCCTCGTCTACGCCACCGGCTACCGCTCCGCCGACGCCTTCGGCCTCCTCGGCGAGGTCGAGCAGTACTGCCACCGCGACGAGCGGGGCCGGGTCCGGGTCGAGCGCGACTACCGGATCACCACCGACCCCGAGGTCGCCTGCGGGATCTACCTCCAGGGCGGCACCGAGCACACCCACGGCATCACCTCCTCGCTGCTGTCCAACACCGCGGTCCGGGTGGGCGAGATCCTCGAATCGATCATCGGATACGGCCGGGAGCGGGCGGCGGAGACCGCCGAGCTCGGAGCGGCCCTCCCCGCCGACGAGATCGGCTCGACGCTCTAACATCCCCCAGGACCCACGCCCCGCCCGGTGCACCCGCGCACCGGGCCGGTGGCCTGTGCACTTCAGAACACCCCCGTGAAAGGAACCACCGTGTCCGTTGGTACGCGCCCCGCGCTGACGAGCCTCGTCAGAAACCTCCCCCGCGTGGCAGTCGCCGCCGCCGCAGCCCTCACCCTGAGCGCCTGCGGCGGCGGTGACGACAAGGCCGAGTCCAAGCCCTCCGCCCCCGCCGCGGGCGAGACCAAGGCCGCCGGGGCGTTCCCGGTCACCCTGGACCACAAGTACGGCAGCACCACCATCACCGACGCCCCGAAGAAGGTCGTCACCCTGGGCCTCTCCGACCAGGACGCGGTCCTCGCCCTCGGCATCAAGCCGGTCGGCGCGGTGGACTGGTTCAAGGAGAAGCCGTACGGCAACTGGCCGTGGGCGAAGGACCTGTGGGGCTCCACCCCGCCGCAGATCGTCGGCGAGCGCGACGAGTACAACATGGAGAAGATCGCGGCCCTCAAGCCGGACCTGATCGTCGCCCAGTACTCGGGCATGAAGAAGGAGCAGTACGACACCCTCTCCAAGATCGCCAAGGTGGTCGCGCAGCCCAAGGGCGCCGAGGACTACCAGGCCGACTGGAAGGTGATGACCCAGCAGATCGGCAAGGCCCTCGGAAAGGGCACCGAGACCGAGAAGCTGATCGCCGACGTCGACGCCAAGTTCAAGGCCGCCGCCGACAAGCACCCGGAGTGGAAGGGCAAGACCGTCGCCATCGGCGAGCCCTACGAGCCGGGCAAGTTCTCCGCGTTCTCCCCGAACGACCCCAAGCTGAAGTTCTTCGCCGGCCTGGGCTTCGGCACCACCGACGCCTACCGCGCCGCCCTGGGCAAGGAGAACATCGCCGACCTCAGCACCGAGCGCCTCGACGCGATGGAGGCCGACCGCACCGTGTGGCTCGGCAACGCCGACACCGAGGCGGCCATGAAGGCCGACCCGCTGTACAAGAAGACCAAGGTCCACACGGAGAAGCGGGACCTGTTCCTCCCGTACAACAACCCCGAGATCGGTGCCGCGTTCTCCTTCAGCACCGTGCTGAGCATCCCGTACGCCATCGACCAGGTGGTGCCGCGGCTCGAAGCCATCAAGTAACACCCCGGCAGTACCGACGCACGACCAGGGAAAGGCCTGCGAACGATGTTTGACGCCGAGTCGGACCGGAATCCCGTAGCCGGGATACCCGTCACCGGTGGGCAGTCCGGTATATGGCTTGCTCAGCAGATCGAGCCGGACAGCTCGGCCTTCAACGTCTCGTTCACCCTGGAACTGCGCGGTGACATCGACCTCGACCGCCTGGCCGCCGCCGTGCGCCAGGTGGTCGAGGAGGCGGACTGCCTGCACGTGGTCTTCGAGACGGCCCCCGACGGCAGTCCCCGCCAGACACCCCGCCGCCACCCCGTCGAGGTGCCCGTGGTGGACCTCCGCGCGGAGGCCGACCCGGAGGACGCCGCCTGGGAGTGGATGGGCGCCCGCCGTGCCCGCCCGGCCGCCCTGGCGGACGGCCCCCTGTTCTCTCACAGCGTGATCCGGCTCGCCGACGACCGGGTGCTGTGGCACCAGTGCTACCACCACCTCGTCATCGACGGGCTGAGCATCGGACTGCTCTCCCGCCGGGCCGGAGAGCTCTACACCGGGGCCCGGTCCACCGCCCCGGTCTCCTGGGACGTGCGCCGGCTCGCCGCCGCCGAGCAGGCCTACCGTGCCTCCGCGGACTTCGCCACCGACCGTGCGTACTGGCTGGAACGGATGGCCGGCCGGCCGCAGCCGGTCCGACTGGTCGAACCCGGCCACAAGATCATCTCGCACCGGTTCCGGCGCACCACCGAGCTCACCGTGGCCGATACGGACCGCCTCAAGCTGGCCGCCCAGGTCTCCGGTGTGCGCGTGTCCCGGCTGCTGATCGCCGCCGTCGCCGCCTATCTGCACCGGACCACCGGCGAACAGGACCTGGTCCTCGGCATGCCGATCACCGGCCGGCCGGACCGCTCGGTGCTCGGCGTCCCCGGCATGGTCTCCAACATCGTGCCGCTGCGGCTCGCCGTACGCCCCGGCATGACCGTCGGCGAGCTGCTGGCCCAGACCGACGAGCGGATCGCCGAGGCCGTCACCCACGGCCGCTACCGGTCCGAGGACCTGGCCAAGGAACTGGGCCTGGTCGAGGGCGTGTCCGAACTCGTCGGCCCCACCGTCAACATCCTCCCCGGCACCGACTGGCTCCGCTTCCGGGACCACTACTCGGACCTGCGCCCCCAGTGGCTCGGCGCCGTCAGCGACCTCGCCGTCACCGTCGGGGAGTCCGTCCGCGGTGCCGTACGGATCCTCTTCGACGCCGACGCCGACCAGTGCGCGGAGGACGACCTGGTCGCCCACCAGGAGCGCTTCGGCACCCTGCTGGACCAGTTCGCCGGGGACCCCACCCGCCGGATCGGCCACCTCGAACTGACCACCGCCGCCGAACGCACCCTGCTGCTGGAGGACTTCGGGGTCTCCCCGAGCGACTCCCCGGAGCTGTCCTGGCCGGCCGCCTTCGAGGCCCAGGTCCGCCGCGACCCGCAGGCCGTCGCCCTGGTCTGCGAGGACACCGAGCTCAGCTACGCCGAACTGGACGCCGCCGCCAACCGGCTCGCCCGGCTGCTTGCCGCCCGCGGCGTGGGCGCCGAGGACGTCGTCGGCGTGGCCCTGCCCCGCTCGCCCGAGCTGGTCACCGCCCTCCTCGCCGTGATGAAGACCGGCGCCGCCTACCTGCCGCTGGACTCCGACCACCCGCAGGACCGGCTGGCCTACATGCTCCAGGACGCCGGGGCCCGCACCGTGGTCACCGCCGCCGGGCAGGCCGAGGGCCTGCCCGAGGTCCCCGGGGCGGAACTCCTGCTGCTCGACTCCCCGGAGACCGCGGCCGCCCTCGCCGCCCAGGACCCGGCCCCCCTCGGCCTGGACATCCCGCTCGACCGGGCCGCCTACGTGATCTACACCTCCGGCTCCACCGGCCGCCCCAAGGGCGTGGTGGTGCCGCACGACGGTGTCGGCAGCCTGATCGCCACCGCCACCGAGCGCATCGGCATCGGCCCGGACAGCCGGGTCGTCCAGTTCGCCTCCGTCGGCTTCGACGTGACCGTCTGGGACCTGGTCATGTCCCTGTGCGTCGGCGGCCGGATCATCGTGGTCCCCGCCGAACGCCGGGTCGCCGGACCCGCCCTCACCGACTACATCGCGGCCCACCGGGCCACCCACATGATCCTGCCGCCCTCCCTGGTGTCGGCGCTCCCGGAGGAGTGCGAACTCCCCGAGGGCTGCGTCCTGGTGGTCGGCACCGAAGCCGTTCCGAGCGAGCTGATCGCCCGCTGGGCCCACCGCCTCCAGATCGTCGTCGCGTACGGCCTCACCGAGGCCAGCGTGAACTCCACCCTGTGGCTGGCCCGCGCCGACTGGCAGGGCCCGGTGCCCATCGGCGAGCCCGACCCCAACACCCGCGCCTACGTCCTGGACTCGGCCCTGCGCCCGGTCCCGGTCGGCGTCGAGGGCGAGCTGTACGTGGCCGGCCGAGGCCTGGCCCGCGGCTACCTCGGCCGCCCCGGACTGAGCGCCGAACGGTTCGTCGCCGATCCCTTCGGGGAGCCCGGCGGCCGGATGTACCGCACCGGCGACCGGGTCCGCTGGAGCGCCGAGGGCAATCTGGACTTCCTCGGCCGCGCCGACGGCCAGATCAAGATCCGCGGCCACCGCATCGAACCCGGCGAGATCGAGAGCGCCTTCATGGCCTGCCCGGGCATCGCCCAGGCCGCCGTCCTGGTCCGCGAGGACCAGCGCTCCGCCAAGCGGCTCGTCGCCTACCTGGTCGCCGACGCGGCCCTCGCCCCCGAGGCGGCCGAGGCGGCGGTGGGCGCCGCCCGCGCCGAGGCCGCCCAGTCCCTGCCCGACTACATGGTGCCCTCGGCCGTGGTCCGGTTGGACGGCCCGCTGCCGCTCACCCCCAACGGCAAGCTGGACGCCCGCGCCCTCCCGGACCCGCAGTGGACCGCCATGACCGGCGACGCCGCCCCGGCCACCCCGGTCGAGGCCGCCCTGGCCGGGCTGTTCGCCGAGGTCCTCGGACTGCCCTCGGTCGGTGTCCACGACAGCTTCTTCGAGCTCGGGGGCGACAGCATCGTCGCCATCCAGCTGGTCACCCGGGCCCGCGCGGCCGGGATCACCATCAGCCCCCGCGAGGTCTTCCGGCTCCGCACGGTCGCCGCGCTGGCCCGCGCCGCCGGCGACGCCCCGGCGGCGGCCCCGGCCGCGGCCGCGCTGCCCGAACCGTTCTCCCTGGTCCCGCTGACCGGGGAGGAACGGGCCGAGTTCTCCGACGGGATCGGCGCCCTCCTCGACGTGGTCCCGGCCACCCCGTTGCAGGAAGGGTTCTTCTTCCATGCGGCCATGGACCGCGAAGGATCCTCCGCGGCCGGCGGCTACGCCGTCCAGGACATCGTGGAACTCGGCGGCGACGTGGACCCCGAGGCCCTGCGGACCGCCGTCCAGCGGCTCCTGGACCGCCACCCGCTGCTGCGCGCCGCCTTCCGCCAGCACCCGGACGGCCCGGTGGTCCAGGTGGTCGCCGAACAGGTCGACCTGCCCTGGACCTTCACCGACCTGACCGGCCAGCACCCGGACCGGCAGGCCGCCGCCACCGAGGAGACCGCGGCCGCCGAACGCGACCACGGCTTCGACCTCGGCACCCCGCCGCTGCTCCGGGCCGCCCTGGTCCGGCTCGGCGCCGAACGCTCCCTGCTGGTGCTGACCATGCACCACATCGTGGTGGACGGCTGGTCCGTCTCCCTGGTCATGCGGGAGCTCCTGGACGGCTACCGCCCCGGCACCCCCGCCCCGGCCGCCGACCCCGACCCCGCCTACCGCGCCTACACCGGCTGGCTGGCCGGCCGCGACCGCGAGCAGGCCCGTACCGCCTGGCGCACCGCGCTGGCCGGACTCGACGCGCCCGCCGGCCTGCCGGTGCGCGCCGCGGACCCGGCCGCCACCGGGTCCGCCCGGATCGTCCTGGACCTGACCGAGACGGAGACCGCGGCGCTCACCGCCCGGCTCCGCGGACTGGGCCTCACCCTGTCCACCGCCGTCCAGGGCGCCTTCGGCCTGCTGCTCGGCGATGTCACGGGCACCCAGGACCTCGTCATCGGCACCACCGTGTCCGGCCGCCAGGCCCCCGTCCCGGGCATCGAGTCCCTGGTCGGCCTGCTCATCAACACCGTGCCCGCCCGGCTGGCCTGGCAGCCCGGACAGCCGCTGGCCGAGGTCCTCGCCGCCTTCCAGGACGGCCAGGCCGAGCTGCTCGACCACCAGCACCTGGGCCTCGCCGAGATCCAGCGGGCCGTCGGCCGCGCCGACCTGTTCGACGCGCTCGTCGTGGTGGAGAACCTGCCCGAGACCGCGGAACCCACCGACCCGCAGGGCCTGATCCGGATCCTCGGCTCCGAGATCCAGGACTCCGTGCACTACCCGCTGGCCCTCACCGTGCTGCCCGGCAGCCGGCTCCGGCTCCAGCTGGACCACGACCCGGCCCGGCTGGACGGCCCCGCCGCCGCACGCTTCGCCGACCGCCTCCGGGCCCTGCTCGGCACCCTCGCCGCCGAACCGGAGCGGCCCGTCGGCCGGCTCGCCACCCAGGCCCCCGCCGAGCTCTCCGGCACCCTGGCCGCCCTCACCGGCGCCGCCCGCGACCTGCCCGCCGGCACCCTGCACGGGGCCTTCGAGGCCCAGGCCCGCCGCACCCCCGACGCCGCGGCACTGATCGACGGGGGCCGTGCCACCAGCTACGCCGGACTCGACGCCCGCGCCCGTACGCTGGCCCACCGGCTGGCCGCCCGGGGCATCGGCCCCGAGTCCGTGGTCGCCGTCGCCGTGCCCCGCTCCGCCGGGAACCTCACCGCACTGCTCGGTGTCCTCAAGGCCGGCGCCGCCTATCTGCCGGTGGACGTGGACTACCCGGCCGACCGGGTCCGGCACCTGCTCACCGACTCCGGCGCCCGGACCGTGGTCACCACCGCCGAGGCCCTGGCCCGGCTGCCGCTGCCGGCCGGCACCACCACCCTGCTCGTCGACGCCGAAGGCGCCGGCGACGGCACCGAGGAGGCCGTGAGCCCGGCCGCCGAGCTGCCCGCCGTGGCCCCCGGCGCCGCCGCCTATCTGATCTACACCTCCGGCTCCACCGGCCTGCCCAAGGGCGTCGTCGTCCCCCACCAGGCCGTCGTCGGCCAACTCGCCTGGACCGCAGCCGAGTTCGGCTTCGGCCCCGGGGAGCGGGTGCTGCACCAGTACTCCACCAGCTTCGACCCCTCGGTCCAGGAGATCTTCGTACCGCTGCTCACCGGCGGCACCGTGGTCATCGCCCGGCCCGACGGCCACCGCGACCCGGCCTACCTCGCCGGACTCATCCGCGACGAGCGGGTCACCAACGTCGACCTGGTGCCCTCCCTCTACACCGCGCTGCTCGCCGAGGAGGTGCCCGGCACCCCCTGGTGGAGCAGCCTGCGCCGCGCCTTCAGCGGCGGCGAGGCCCTCCCCGTCCCGCTCGCCGCGCGCTGGCGGGACCGCACCGGAGTGCCCCTCCACAACGTGTACGGGCCCACCGAGGCCGTCATCCAGGTCACCAGCTGGGAAGCCGGCGGCGAACCGGCCGGGGGACCCACCGTGCCCATCGGGCGCGCGGTGTGGAACACCCGCCTCCTCGTCCTCGACCGCTACCTCCGCCAGGTCGCCCCGGGCGAGCCCGGCGAGCTCTACCTCGCGGGAGCCCAGCTGGCCCGCGGCTACCACGGACGCCCGGCGCTCACCGCCGAGCGGTTCGTCGCCGACCCGTTCGGCACCCCCGGGGCGCGGATGTACCGCACCGGGGACATGGTCCAGTTCAGCGAAGACGGTGTGCTCACCTACCTCGGGCGCACCGATCACCAGGTCAAGATCAGGGGAAACCGAGTGGAACTCGGGGAAATCGAAGCCCGACTGCGGGACGAGCCGGCCGTCGCGGACGCGGTGGTCGTCGCCCGCGACGACGAGCGCGGCACCAAGCAGCTGGTGGCCTATCTGGTCCCGGCCCAGGGCCGCCCCGCCGAAGGGTTCGACACCGAGGCCGTGCGCACCGCGCTGGCCGCCAAGCTGCCCGCCCCGATGGTCCCCAGCCACCTGGTGGCCCTGGACGCGCTGCCCCTGACCCCCGGCGGCAAGACCGACCTCAAGGCCCTGCCGGCCCCCCAGGCCCGCCGCCGCCCCGGCCGCACCGCCCGCCCGGCCGCCGACAGCCGGGAAGGCCGCGAGCAGCGGCTCCGCGAGATCTTCGCTGAGGTCCTGGGCCTCGAAGAGGTCGACGCCGACGAGGACTTCTTCATGCTCGGCGGCGACAGCATCCTCTCCATGTCCGTGTCCGGCCGGGCCCGCAAGGCCGGCCTCGCGGTCAGCCCCCGCGAGGTCTTCGAGCACCGCACCCCGGCGGCCCTGGCCGCCGCCACTGCGGACACCTCCGACACCGCCGCGCCCGCCGCCGACACCGACGGCATCGGCGACATCACCCTGCTCCCGATCGTCCACCAGCTCCGCGAGGACGGCGGCCCCATCGGCCGGTTCAACCTGTCGATGCTCCTCCAGTCGCCCGCCGGAGCCACCGCCGACACCCTCGCGCAGGTCCTCCGGGCCGTCCTGGACCAGCACGACGGACTGCGCCAGCGGCTGACCCGGATGGACCTCGGACCGGCCATCCCGGCCCTGTGGTCCGCCGTCACCACCCCGGCCGGCAGCGTGGACGCCGCCGCCCTGCTGCACCGCGTGGACGCCGCCGGACTCGACGACACCGCCCTGCGCGCCCTGATCGCCACCGAGTCCGACGCCGCCGCCGACCGCCTCGACCCCGACACCGGGGCGATGCTCCGGGCCGTCTGGTTCGACACCGGCAGCGGCACCCCCGGCCGGCTGCTGCTGGTCGTCCACCACCTGGTGATGGACGGGGTGTCCTGGCGCATCCTGCTCGGCGACCTCGCCGCCGCCTGGGCGGCCGTCGCCCGCGGCGAGCGCCCCGCGCTGGAACCCGTACCGACCTCGCTGCGCCGGTTCGCCCGGGAGACCGCCGAACAGGCCACCTCCCCGCAGCGCCAGGCCGAACTGCCCTACTGGGCCCAGACCCTGGCCCCCGGCGCCGAACTCCTCCCCGGCGCCGACCGGACCGGCACCGCCGGCACCGCCCGGGACCACACCGTCACCCTGTCCGCCGAGGACACCCGCGCCCTGCTGACCGCCGTCCCGGCCACCGCCGGCGCCGACGTCACCGAGGTGCTGCTCGCCGCCCTGCGGCTGGCCGTGTCCCGCTGGCAGGCCGACCGCGGCGCCACCGCCCCGGCCGACCTCCTGGTCGACCTCGAACGGCACGGCCGCGACGGCACCTCCCTGGACCTGTCCCGCACCGTCGGTTGGTTCACCGCACTGCACCCGGTCCGGCTGCCCGCCGCCGGCGAGGCGGCCCTGGACACCCTCAAGCTGGTCAAGGAGGCCGTCCGCTCGGCCCCCGACTCCGGCGCCGGCTACGGCATGCTGCGCTACCTCAACCCGCAGCTCGCCCCCGTCTTCGCCCGGCTGTCCACCGCCCAGGTGCTGTTCAACTACTTCGGCCGGCTGCCCGCCGACCAGAGCGTCGACTGGGCCCCCGCCGCCGAGTCCGACGCGCTGGCCGTGGAACCGGACGCCGACCTGGCCATGCCCTACCCGCTCCAGGTCAACGCGGTCTGCGCGGAGACCCCGGACGGCCCCGAACTGCGGGCCACCTGGACCTGGCCGGCCGGCCGGGCCCTGTCCGAGGACGACGTCCGCTCCCTCGCCGACGCCTGGACCGCCGCCCTGGCCGACCTGATCGCCCAGGCCGGCCCCGCCGACCGCGCCACCCGCGGCCTCACCCCCTCCGACCTGCCGCTGGTCCGGCTGACCCAGGCCGAGATCGACCGGGTCGAGGAGCTCAGCCCGGTCCCGGTCGCCGACATCTGGCCGCTGTCCCCCCTCCAGGAGGGCATCCACTTCCACGCCAGCTACGACACCGAGGGCCTGGACGTCTACACCGCCCAGGACTGCTTCGACTTCGGCACCCGGCTGGACGCCGACCGGCTGCGCGCCGCCTGCGCCGCCCTCCTCGCCCGGCACCCCGGACTGTGCGTCGGCATCACCGCCGACGGCCTGCCCGCCCCCGTGCAGTTCCTCGCCCCCGCCGCCGAGATCGACGTACCGCTCACCGAGACCGACCTGCGCGGCCTCACCGAGGAACAGCGCCGGGAACGGCTCACCGAGATCGCCGACACCGACCGGCTGCGCCGCTTCGACCTGGCCCGCCCCCCGCTGTTCCGGCTCCACCTGATCCGGCTCACCGACACCGCCGACCGGCTGATGCTCAGCCACCACCTGGTCGCCTGGGACGGCTGGTCCCAGTCCCTGTTCCTCGACGAACTCCTCGCCCTGTACGCCGCCGCCGGCGACGACACGGGGATGCGCACCCCCGGCAGCTACCGCGACTACCTCGCCTGGCTCGACGGACGCGACTTTGACACCGCCCGGGACACCTGGCGGACCGCCCTGGCCGGACTGGACGAGCCCACCCTGGTCGCCCGCGGCCGCGGCGGCGAACCCACCATCCCGCGCCGCCACTCCCTGGACCTGGGCGCCGACCTCAGCGACCGGCTGCGCTCCTCCGCCCGCGCCCACGGCCTGACCATCAACGCGGTGCTCTCCGCCGCCTGGGCCCTGGTGCTGTCCGCCGCCGTCGGCCGCCACGACGTGGTCTTCGGCGCCACCGTCGCCGGCCGCCCCGCCGAGGTGCCGGGCGCCGACACCACCATCGGCATGTTCCTCAACACCGTCCCGCTGCGGATCACCCTGCGCCCGGAGGAGAGCGTCGGCGAGCTGCTGCGCCGGGTGCAGTCCGAGCGCATGGCCCTGATGGACCACGAGTACCTGGGCCTCGCCGAACTCCAGCGGGCCGGCGGCCACCCCGTCCTCTTCGACACCCTGTACGTCCTGCAGAACTTCGCCGACGAGGGCGCCTTCCGCGAGCTCACCGAACGGCACGGCATCACCGGGGTCGGCAGCGTCGACGCCACCCACTACCCGATGACACTGATCGTCAACCCGGCCGAGCGGGTCCAGCTCAAGCTGGAGTACCGCCCCGACCTGATCGACGACGACCAGGCCGCCGCCACCCTGGGCCGCTACCGGACCCTGGTGGAACGCCTCCTGGGCGACCTCACCGCCCCGGTCGGCACCCTCGACCTGCTGCTCCCCGACGAGCACGCCTCCCTCACCGCCGCCTGGGCCGCCAGCAACGAGCCGGTCCCCGACGAGACCGTCGCCGACCTGCTCGCCGACCAGGCCGCCCGCACCCCGGACTCCGTCGCCCTGGTCTTCGGCGACACCGCCCTCAGCTACGCCGAACTCGACGGCCGCATCAACCGGCTGGCCCGGCTGCTGCTGGCCCGCGGCGCCGCCCCCGAGCAGACCGTGGCCCTGGCCCTGCCCCGCTCCATCGAGATGGTCGTGGCCCTGTTCGCGGTCCTCCGCACCGGCGCCGCCTACCTGCCGCTGGACCTGGACCACCCCGCCGACCGGCTCCGTCTGATGGTCGAGGACACCGGGCCGCTGTGCCTGCTCACCACCACCGCGGTCGCCCCCACCCTGCGCGCCGGGGACGGCCCGCTGGCCCCCGAGGTCGCCCTCGACGACCCGGCCGTCGCCGCCGAACTGGCCGCCCTCCCCGACGCAGCCGTCACCGACGCCGAACGCCCCGCCTTCGCGCACGGCACCCCGGGCCGGCTGGAGCACCCCGCCTACGTCATCTACACCTCCGGCTCCACCGGCAAGCCCAAGGGCGTCGTCACCCCCTACCGCGGCCTGACGAACATGCAGCTCAACCACCAGACCGAGGTGTTCGACCCGGCCATCGCCTCGGCCGGCGGCCGGCGGCTGCGCATCGCGCACACCGTCTCCTTCGCCTTCGACATGTCCTGGGAAGAGCTCCTCTGGCTGGTCGAGGGCCACGAGGTGCACGTCTGCGACGAGGAACTGCGCCGCGACGCCGAAGCCCTGGTCGCCTACTGCGACCGGAACCGGGTCGACGTCGTCAACGTCACCCCCACCTACGCCCAGCTGCTGATCGAGGAGGGCCTCCTCGACCAGGACGAGGCGGCCGGCAGGCACCGGCCCGCCCTGGTCCTGCTCGGCGGCGAGGCCGTCTCCGACACCGTCTGGAACCGGCTCGCCGACACCGACGGCACCTACGGCTACAACCTCTACGGCCCCACCGAGTACACGATCAACACCCTCGGCGGATCCACCGGCGACAGCGCCACCCCCACCGTCGGCCGCCCCATCCGCAACACCCGCGGCTACGTCCTGGACGCCATGCTCCGCCCGGTCCCGCCGGGCTGCCCCGGCGAGCTGTACATCGCCGGCACCGGCCTGGCCCGCGGCTACCACGACCGTCCCGGCCTCACCGCCGAACGGTTCGTCGCCGACCCGTTCGGAGCCCCCGGCGAGCGCATGTACCGCACCGGCGACCTGGTCCGCCAGCGCCCCGACGGGCTGATCGACTTCCTGGGCCGCACCGACGACCAGGTCAAGATCCGCGGATACCGGATCGAGCTCGGCGAGATCTCCACCGCCCTGTCCGCGCACCCCGAGGTGGCGCACGCCGCCGTCGTCGTCGCGGAGCGGGCCGGCGGCAAGCGCCTGGTCGGCTACGTGGTCCCGGAGCAGACCGCCGCCCGCGGCGAGGACTTCGACCGGAGCCTGCGCGAGCACCTCAAGGCCGTCCTGCCCGACTACATGGTCCCGGCCGCCCTGGTCACCGTCGACACCCTGCCGCTGACCGTCAACGGCAAGCTCGACACCAAGGCCCTGCCGGCCCCCGAGTTCGCCGCCGCCGGCGCCGGCCGGGCCCCCCGCAACCCGCGCGAGGAGACCCTGGCCGCGCTGTTCGCCTCGGTCCTCGGCCTCCCCGAGGGCAGCGTCGGCATCGACGCCGACTTCTTCGAACTCGGCGGCCACTCCCTCCTCGCCACCCGGCTGATCGGGCGGGCCCGTACCGCCCTCGACGCCGAACTGGCCATCCGCGACCTCTTCGAGGCCCGCACGGTCGCCGAACTCGTCGAGCGCGCCGACACCGCGCAGGGCGCCGCCCGCCCCGCCCTCACCGCCGGGGAACGCCCCGGGGAACTCCCGCTCTCGCACGCCCAGCAGCGGCTGTGGGTGATCCAGCAGCTGGAGTCCACCTCGGCCGCCTACAACTTCCCGCTGGTGATGCGGCTGCGCGGCAGCCTGGACACCTCCGCCTGGAGGGCCGCCCTCGCCGACGTCGCCGACCGCCACGAGGCCCTGCGCACCCTGTTCGCCACCCGCGACGGCCAGGCCTACCAGCGGGTGCTGCCCGCCGGGCAGGCCCACCCGCCGGTGGACCACCTGCGGGCCACCGAGGAGGGGACCGCCGCCCTGGTCGACGCGGCCATCAACCGGCCCTTCGACCTGGCCACCGAACTCCCGCTGCGGGTCACCGTCATCGAGGTCACCCCGGAGGACCACGTGGTGGTGGTCCTGCTCCACCACATCACCACCGACGAATGGTCCGACCGCCCCTTCCTCGGCGACCTGGCCGCCGCCTACGCGGCCCGCCGCTCCGGCACCGCCCCCGCCTGGGAGCCGCTGCCGGTCCAGTACGCCGACTACGCGCTCTGGCAGCGCCGGCTGCTCGGCGACCCCGAGGACGCGCAGAGCCTGGCCGCCCGCCAGCTCGACTACTGGCAGCGCACCCTGGACGGCGCCCCCGAGGAACTGGAGCTGCCCACCGACCGGCCGCGCCCGGCCCGCCCGGCCTTCACCGGCGCCGAGCTCGACGTCACCGTCGACCCCGCCGCCCACCAGGGCCTGCGGAAGCTGGCCAAGGACAGCGGCGCCAGCATGTTCATGGTGCTGCACGCGGCCGTCGCCACCCTGCTCCACCGGATGGGCGCCGGCACCGACATCCCGCTCGGCTCGCCCATCGCCGGCCGCGGCGACGAAGCCCTCGACGAACTCGTCGGCTTCTTCGTCAACACCCTGGTGCTGCGCACCGACCTGAGCGGGGACCCCAGCTTCACCGAGCTGCTCGCCCGGGTCCGGGACACCGACCTGGCCGCCTTCTCGCACTCCGACGTCCCCTTCGAGGCCGTCGTGGAGAAGCTCAACCCGACCCGCTCGCTGGCCCGCAACCCGCTGTTCCAGGTGATGGTCGGCTACCACGCCCGCACCGAGGGCGAACTGGACCTGGCCGGACTGGGCGTGGAGTACGTGCCCTTCCGGATCCGCTCCGCCAAGTTCGACCTGGTGTTCAGCTTCACCGAGCAGAGCACCGCCGACGGCGGCCCCGGATCCCTGCTCTGCCGGCTGGAGTTCGCCGACGAGCTCTTCGACCGGGAGACCGCCGAGGGCATCGGCGACCGGCTGCGGCTGCTGCTCGCCGCCGTCGCCGCCGCGCCGGACCGTCCCGTCTCCACCACCCGGATCCTCGCCCAGGACGAACGCCGGCTGGTCCTTGAGGGGTTCAACTCCACCGCCCGCGAGGTCGAGGAGGCCACCCTGCCGGTGCTCTTCGACCGGCTCGTGGCCCGGCAGCCGGACGCGGTCGCCGTGGTCGAGGGCGGCACCGAGGTCGGCTACGCCGAACTCGACCGCCGGGCCAACCGGATCGCCCGGCTGCTGGCCGCCCGCGGGGTGGCCGCCGAGAGCGTGGTCGGCGTGGCCGTCCCCCGCTCCGCCGACATGGTCGCCACCGTGCTGGCCGCGCTGAAGCTCGGCGCCGCCTTCCTCCCGCTGGACCTGGTGCACCCCGCCGACCGCCTCGGCTACATGATCGAGGACTCCCGGGCCGCCCTGGTCGTCGGCACCGAACCGGTCGCCGGGAAGATCCCCGCGGTCCCCGGGGTCCCGGTGCTGCTGCTCGACGCCCCGGACACCGCCGCCGAACTGGCCGCGGCGCCCGACACCGCGCCGACCGCCCCGCCGACCGCCCTCGACCAGGCCGCGTACGTCATCTACACCTCCGGCTCCACCGGCCGCCCCAAGGGCGTGGTGCTCCCGCACGAGGGCATCGCCAGCCTGGTCGCCACCGCCGAGGACCGGATGGGCCTGCGGCCCGACAGCAGCGTCCTGCAGTTCGCCTCCATCGGCTTCGACGTCTTCGTCTTCGAACTGGTGATGGCGCTCTGCCACGGCGGCCGGCTCGTCCTGATCTCCGACGAGGCCCGGGTCGCCGGCCCGGCCCTGACCGACTTCCTGGCCGCGCAGCGGATCACCCACATGATCCTGCCGCCGTCCCTGGTGTCCGCCCTGCCGGCCGGCTGCGCACTCCCCGAGGGGTCGACCATCCTGGTCGGCACCGAGACCGTGCCCCCGGACCTCTTCGAGCGGTTCGGCGCCACCGCCCGCCTGATCTGCGCCTACGGGCTCACCGAGGCCACCGTGAACTCCACGCTCTGGCCCTACCTGCCCGAGCGGCACGCCGGCGGCCGGCCCGTCGGCCGGGTCCCGATCGGCGAACCCGACCCCAACACCCTCTGCTACGTGCTGGACGACACCCTCACCCCGGTCCCGCCCGGCGTGGTCGGCGAGCTCTACGTGTCCGGCCGCGGCCTGGCCCGCGGCTACCTCGGCAAGGCCGCCCTGACCGCGGAGCGGTTCGTCGCCGACCCGTTCGGCGCCCCCGGCAGCCGGATGTACCGCACCGGCGACCGGGCCCGCTGGCTCCGCGACGGCACCGTGGACTTCCTCGGCCGGGTCGACACCCAGGTCAAGATCCGCGGCTTCCGCATCGAACTCGGCGAGATCGAGGCGGCCCTGGCCGGCCACCCGGCCGTCTCCCAGGCCACCGTGCTGCCCGACCGGGACGGGGACATCGTCCGCCTCGTCGGCTACGCGGTCCCCGAGCGGGGCGCCTCCTTCGACCCGCAGGACCTGCGGGCCCACGTGGCCGCCCGACTGCCCGAGTACATGGTTCCCGCCCTGGTGGTCCCGCTCGACGGCCCGCTGCCGCTGACCCCCAACGGCAAGCTCGACCAGAAGGCGCTGCCCGCCCCCGACTGGACCGGCATGACCGGCGACGCCCGACCGGCCAACGCCACCCAGGCCCGCCTGGCGGACCTGTTCGGCGAGATCCTCAAGCTGGACACCGTCGGCATCCACGACAACTTCTTCGCCCTGGGCGGCCACTCCATGGCCTCCATGCGCCTGCTCGGCCGGATCCGCACCGAGTTCGGGGCCGAGCTCAGCATCCGCGACGTCTTCGACGCCCTGACCGTCGCCGGACTGGCCGCGAAGCTGGACGGCGCGGCCGCCGCCCGCCCGGCGCTCCGCCCCGCCGGGCCCCGCCCGGCCGGCGCGGAGGGCGCCGCCGCCCCCGTACAGCGCTGGCAGTGGTCCGCGCACCGGCAGTGGGACGGCTTCGACCACGGCCTGGTGCTCCGCTCGCCCGGAGCCCTGGACGCGGCCGTGCTGGCCGCCGCCCTCGACGACGTGGTCCTGCGCCACGAGCCGCTGCGCACCCGGTTCACCGAACGCGACGGCACCCTCCTCCGGCAGCCCGCCCCGCACCCGGAGCTGGCCACCGAGACCTGCGCCGACCTGGACGCCCGGCTCGCCGAACTCGCCGCGCTCCACCCCGACCTGAGCGGCGAGGCCCCGCTGCGGGCCCGGCTGCTCACCGGGGCGGACGGCGGCCAGGCCCTGCTGATCACGGCCCACTACCTGGCCGTGGACGAATGGTCCGTGGTCCCGCTGTTCCGCGACCTCACCGAGGCCTACGAGGCCCGCGCCCGCGGCGAGGCCCCCCGCTGGGAGCCGCTGCCGGTCTCCTACGCCGACTACGCGGACTGGGCGCACGAGGTGCTCGGCGACCCCGCCGACCCGAACGGCGCCGGCGGCCGCCAGCTCGACTGGTGGCGGAAGCGCCTGGCCGGGATCCCGGAACTGCTCGCCCTGCCCGCCGACCGGCCCCGCCCGGCGGCGCCGGAGGTCTGCGGCCCCGGCGGCGACTACGTGTCCTTCGTCCTCGACGAGGACCTGCACGAACGGATCGACGCGCTCGCCCAGTCCACCGGCACCAGCATGTTCATGGTGCTGCACTCGGCCCTGTCGGCCCTGCTGACGGCCCACGGCGCGGGCACCGACCTGCCCATCGGCACCATGGTCGCCGGCCGGGGCGACGACCGGCTCGCCGATCTGGTCGGCTGCTTCTTCAACACCGTGGTGCTGCGCACCGACACCTCGGGCGACCCGACCTTCGCCGAACTGCTGGGCCGGGTCCGGGAGACCACCCTGAGCGCCCTGGACCGGCAGGACGTCCCGTTCGACGCGGTGGTCCGGGCGACCGGGCTGCCGGCCTCCGGCCCGCAGGTGATGGTGATCCACCACGAGCAGGCGGACCTCGGGCAGCTGGAGGGCGGTGTGGGCGCGTTCCACGCCGTGCCGACCGGCTCGGCGAAGGCCGAGCTGACCCTCAGCTTCTACGAACCGCGCGGTGCCGGCCCCGTGCACTGCGAACTGATCCACGCCACCGACCTGCTGGGCGCCGACAAGGCGGCCCGGCTGGCCGGAGAACTTCACGCGCTGCTGCGCCACGCAGTGGCCGATCCCGGACAGCCGCTCTCCGAGCTGTCCACCGTCATGACCGCCATGTCCACGAGGAGTGAGACCGCATGAGCACCAACCCGTTCGAGGACCCGCAGGGCCGATTCCTGGTCCTGGTGAACGACGAGAACCAGCACTCGGTCTGGCCCTCCTTCGCCGAGGTGCCGGCCGGCTGGCGCACGGTCTTCGGCGAGGACACCCGGGACGCCTGCCTGACCTATGTGGAGACCCACTGGACGGACCTCCGCCCGGCCAGCCTGGTCGCCGCCCAGCAGGCCTGACCCCCGGGCCGCAAGGCCCGCCCCGCTCCGAAGCCCCCGGCCTCCGCTTCCCGCGGCCGGGGGCTTCGGCCTGCCCGGGGGCCTCCGGGTGCCTCGCAGGACCGGCTCCCCGTACGCGGGACCGTACCCAGGCCCGCGGGCGAAAAGGGCCGGCCCCCTTCCCCCCGGGGGGTGGGGGAAGGGGGCCGGGCTCGGGGGAGGGGGGTCAGCCCTGGGTGGGGATGCGGGGGGTGCGGGTCGCGGACCAGGCGGACCAGAGTTCGGCGTAGCGGCCGCCCGCCTCGACCAGTTCCTCGTGCGAACCGGTCTCGACGATCCGGCCCCGGTCCAGGACGACCACCCGGTCCGCGGTCGCGGCCTGCGGCAGCCGGTGGGCCACCATCAGCCCGGTGCGGCCCCGGAGGGCCTGGAGGGCGGCCGTCTCCAGGGTGCGGGCACCGGCGCTGCCGGCGTCGGCGGTGGCCTCGTCGAGGATGGCCACCGGCGGGTCGGCCAGGACCAGCCGGGCCAGGGCCAGGTGCTGGGCCTGGGTGACGGTCAGCTGGTGCCCGCCCTCGCCGACCACGGTGGCGAGCCCCTCGGGCAGGGCCTCGACCCAGCCCAGTGCCCCCACCGCGTCCAGGGCGGCGGTCAGTTCGCCGTCGGTGGCGCCGGGCAGGGCCAGCCGGAGGTCCTCGGCCAGCGGTCCGGCGAACACGTGGACCTCCTGGCTGATCAGGCTGACGGCCCGGCGCAGCCCGGCCGGACCGAGTTCCCGGGAGTCGG
Source organism: Streptomyces sp. NPDC033845 (assembly GCF_055576225.1). Classification (NCBI taxonomy): domain Bacteria; kingdom Bacillati; phylum Actinomycetota; class Actinomycetes; order Kitasatosporales; family Streptomycetaceae; genus Streptomyces; species Streptomyces sp. NPDC033845. The sequence goes on from NZ_JBVIRI010000002.1 coordinate 146,528, forward strand.
CGCCGCCGAGCGCGACGGTGCCCTCCGAGGGCCGGTGCACCCCGGCGATCAGTTTGGCGAGGGTGGTCTTGCCGGCGCCGCTGGCGCCGACCAGCGCCACCCGTTCCCCGGACCGCACGGTCAGCTCCACCTCGCTCAGGACCGGGTGTCCGTCCACGTACGCGTGGCCGAGGCCGGACACCGTCACCGAGCCGTCGGCGGGCCGGGGCGGCTGCTCCGGCTCCTCCTCGGCGGGCAGTTCGCAGACCCCGACCAGCCGGGTCAGGCTGGCCCCGGCGGACTGCACGTCGTCCAGCAGCACCAGGGCGGCGTTGATCGGGTTGAACAGGCTGTGGAAGTAGAGGGCCGCGGCGGTGGCCGTGCCGATGCTGACCGCGCCGGAGTCGACCAGGAAGAACCCGGTCACCAGCAGGGAGCCGAGGCCGATGAACTCGGCCAGGTTGAGCCGGGCGAAGAACCCGGTCACCAGGCGGATCCCGCGCAGGGACAGGTCCACGGCCTTGCGGGAACGGTCCTCGATCAGGCCGGTGTGCTCGCCGTTCAGCCCGAAGGCCCGTACGGTCCGGGCCCCGCCCACGCTGTCCAGCAGCTGGTGCTGGAGGGCGCCGGTGGCGACCCGGTGGGCCGAGTAGACCGGCACCGCGCCGCGCAGGTACCAGCGGACCGCCAGGACCTGCACCGGGATCGCGGGCAGTACGGCCAGCAGGAACCGCCAGTCCAGCACGGCGAGTCCGGCCAGGGTCAGGGTGATGGTGAGTACCGAGCGGCTGAACTCGGGCAGGGCCTGGCGCACCGAGCGGGCGATCAGGCTGACGTCCCCGGTGACCCGGGAGACCAGGTCGCCGGAGCCGGCCTTCTCCACCCGCTCCAGCGGCAGCCGCAGCGCCCGCTCGATGAACTGCTCGCGCAGGGCGGCGAGCACGGTCTCGCCCAGCCGGGCGACCAGGGCGCTGCCGGCCGCGGTGGCGGCGCCCCGGCCGAGGGCGACCAGGACCAGCAGGACCAGCGGCACGGTCAGGGCGTCGGTGCCGCGGTCCTCCGCGACCAGGTCGACGATCCGGCCGAGCAGCGGGGCGGTCAGCAGGCCGATCCCGGTGCCGAACAGCAGGACCGCGAGCGCGGACCCGGCCAGCGCGCGGTGGCCGCGGACCATGGTGCGCAGGGCGGCCAGGGTGCGGGCGCCGGTGGCCACGGGCAGCAGGTCCCGCTCCGGGGCGGCGGGGGCCGCGGGGGCGGCGGGGTCACCGGGGGGCACGGTCATCGTGGGGTCCGTCGTCTCGTCGGTGGCGGTCATGCCAGCACCGCCGTGCGGTAGGCCTCGTCCTCGGCGACCAGGCCGGTGTGCGTGCCGTCGGCGGCGACCGTGCCGCCGTCCAGGACGACCACCCGGTCGGTGACGGTGAGCAGGGCGGGGCTGGTGGTGACCAGCACGGTGGTGCGGCCGGCGCGGATCTCCCGGAGCCGGCCGGCGATCACCGATTCGGTGACCGCGTCCACCGCGGTGGTGGGGTCGTGCAGGACCAGTACGGCCGGGTCCGCGGCGAGCGCGCGGGCCAGGGCCACCCGCTGCCGCTGGCCGCCGGACAGCGACCGGCCGCGTTCGGCGAGCAGGGTGTCGGCCCCGTCGGGCAGGGTGCGGGCGACCTCGTCGGCGGCGGCGGCGCGCAGTGCCCCCGCCACGGCGGTGTCGGCCTCCGGGCCGGCCGGGCCGGCGCCGGCCCGTACGTTGTCCCGCAGGGTGCTCTCGAACAGGGCGGCGTCATGGTGCGCCACCCGGACGGCGCCGCGGACGGCGGCCGGGTCCAGCTCGGTCAGTGACACACCGTCGAGCTCGATGCTGCCCTCCGCGGGGTCGGCCTCCCGGGCCAGGCAGAGCAGCAGGTCCCGGGCGACGGCGGGGTCGCGGGCCACCACCCCCAGGAACTCGCCGGGGCGGACGTCCAGGTCGACGCCGTGGAGTTCGCCGAAGGCGACCCCGCGCAGCCGGAGTCCTCCGGCGGGGTGGTCGGGCAGCGCGGTCTCGCCGGCCGTCACGGCGGGCGGCGCGTCGAGGACTTCGGCGATCCGGCGGGCCGAGGCCCGGCCCTGTGCGAACTCGGCGTTCACCCAGGTGAGCATCTGGAAGGGGCCGAGGAGGAACTGGGCGAGGCCGACCGCGGCCACCAGTTCGCCGACGCTGATGGAGCCGTCCATGGCCAGGTAGGCGCCGGCGATGCCGATGCCCGCGATGAACAGCCCGGTGAGGGCGAGCACCGCGCCCTCGTGGCCGGCCCGGCTGTGGGCGGCGCGCAGGGCGGCGGAGAGGGAGTCCCGGCTGGTCCGCCGGTAGCGGGAGACGGCCGCGGACTCGGCGCCGATGCCCTTGAGCACCCGGAGTCCGGTGACCAGGTCGGCGGCGACGCCGGAGGCGTGCGCGGCCTTGTCCTGCTCGACCTCGCTGCGCTGCTCCAGGGGCATGCTGATGCGGTGGCCGAGCCAGAGCAGCGGCGGGATGCCGAGCAGGACGAGGAGGCCGAGCGGGACCGAGATGCGGAGCAGGGCCACCGCGCTGATCACCAGTCCGGCGAGGGCGGCGATGCCGAAGGACATCATGGTGGCCACGGTGCCGACGCGGCGGGCGTCGTCGGTGGCGATGTTGGTGAGTTCGCCGGGCAGCCGGCCGGTCTCGGCGCCGCCGCGCGGGTCGAGGACCCGGGCGCCGAGGGCCACCCGCAGTCCGTGGGCGGCCTCCTCGCCTGCCCGTTCGGCGATCCGGGCACCGAACCGGTAGGAGGTGGAGAGGGCGAGGAACAGGGCGGCGAGCACCACCAGCCAGCGCACCAGGGCGCCGGTGTCGCCGGTGGCCACGGCCCGGTCGATCACCACGCCGATGACCACGGGCACCATGGCCTCGCAGCCCTGGTGTGTCATCCCGAGCAGTGAGGACCCCGCGACGCGCTGTCGCTGGCCTCCGATCGCGCGCCGGAGGACTTGGCCTCCGGTCGGACCCCCAGTGAGCATGCGTGTCCTCCGGAGAAGGTCAGTAGTTAGGTAAGGCTACACTAAGCGTCCCGTCGGGATCGCCCTGGCGGGCGGGTCCCGATCGGGTGTGCGAACGGTGCATTTTCCCTGCTCCACCCGCGCGTTGACCCTGCGGGCCCCTTCGGTTAGCCTCACCTAAGTTAATGGTCACGGGGGGAGTGCGCAGTTGTCGATCGAGGCCGAGCCGGCGATCGGGAGCGGTACCGGCGAACCCCCCGCGGCCACCCCTCCCGCCCCGGCGGCCCGCCGGGCCGCCTCCGCGGCGCTGCGCACCACCGGACTCGCGGCCGCCCTCGCGGCCCTGGTCCTGGTCTCCCTGCTCAGCCTCTGGTACGGCAGCCGGGACATCCCGTTCACGTCCACCTGGGACGTGCTCTGGCACCCCGACGGCTCGCAGACCGCGGTCATCATCCACGAATACCGCATCCCGCGCACCCTCCTGGGCATCGTGGTCGGCATCGCGCTCGGCCTGTCCGGGGCCCTGATGCAGTCCCTGACCCGCAATCCGCTCGCCGACCCCGGACTCCTGGGCGTCAGCCTCGGCGCCTCCACCGGCGTGGTCATCGCCATCGCCTACCTGGGCGTGGCCTCCGCCATCGGCTACCTCTGGTTCGCCTTCGCCGGTGCGGCCGCCGCCTCGGTGGCGGTCTACCTGCTGGGCGCCTCCGGCCGCTCCCTGATCACCCCCGACCGGCTGGTGGTCGCCGGAGCCGCCGTCACCGCCGTACTCTTCGCCTTCAACACGGCCGTCCTCCTGCTGGACCCGCAGGCGTTCAACAAGTTCCGGTTCTGGACCGTGGGCGCGCTCGCCGGCCGCCATATGGACGTGGTCCAGGTGATCACCCCGTTCGTGCTGGCCGGAGCCCTGGTGGCGCTCGCCCTGGCACCCTCGCTCAACGCCATGGCCATGGGCGACCAGATGGGCCGGGCACTCGGCGTCAACGTCGGCCGCACCAGGGCCTTCGGCGTCATCGCCGTGATGCTGCTCTGCGGGGCCGCCACCGCCGCCGCCGGACCCATCGCCTTCGTCGGACTGGTGGTCCCGCACGCCGCCCGCTTCGTGGTCGGCCCCGACCAGCGCTGGGTGATGGCGTACTCGATGCTCCTCGCCCCCGTCCTGCTGGTCGGCTCCGACGTCCTGGGCCGGGTGCTCGGCGCCCCCGGCGAGGTCCAGGTCGGCATCGTCACCTCCTTCGTCGGAGCCCCCGTCTTCCTCCTCCTGTGCCGCCGCCGAAAGCTGGTCATGCTGTGAACGCCCCGACCCGCCGGGGGACTCCCGCCGCCCCGCCCCGGGTGGTCAGCGGCACCGTGCTGCGGGCCCGCCGCGGCGGCTGGTCCGTCCGGATCCAGGGCCGCACGATCGCGGTCACCCTCGCCCTGCTGGCCGTCCTGGTCCTCACCATGGGCTACACCCTGACCACCGGGGACTTCCCGCTCTCCGTCGGCGAGGTGGTGGGCGCCCTGACCGGGAACGGCGACGGCGCGGCCGACTTCATCGTCAACACCCTGCGGATGCCCCGCCTGGTGACCGCCCTGTGCGTGGGCGCCGCCCTCGGCGTCAGCGGCGCCATCCTGCAGAGCCTCACCCGCAACGCCCTCGGCAGCCCCGACATCATCGGCTTCACCAACGGCTCCGCCACCGGCGCCCTGGTCGCCATCGTGGTCCTCAACGGCAGCATGGCCCAGATCGTCGCCGGCGCGCTGATCGGCGGCCTCGGCACCGCGGTGCTGGTCTACCTGCTGGTGTACAGCGGCGGGGTGCAGGGCTTCCGGCTCGTGGTCATGGGCATCGGCGTCAGCGCCCTGCTGCTGGCCGTCAACGCCTACCTGATCACCAAGGCCTCCTGGCAGGAGGCGCTGGAAGCCCAGTCCTGGCTGATCGGCAGCCTCGGCAACCGCACCTGGGACCACGCCAACGCGGTCCTGCTGCCCTGTCTGCTGCTGCTGCCGCTCGCCTTCTGGCTGGCCCCCCGGCTGAACATGGTGGAGATGGGCGACGACACGGCCATCGCCCTGGGCGTGGACGTCCGCCGCAGCCGGGTGGCCCTGCTGTTCGTCGGCGTCTCCCTGGCCGCCTTCGGCACCGCCGTCACCGGCCCGATCTCCTTCATCGCCCTGGCCGCCCCCCAACTGGCCCGCCGGCTCACCCGGTCGACAGGGCCCGGCCTCCTCCCGGCCGCCCTGATGGGCGCCGCCCTGCTGACCGTGAGCGACGTCGCCGTCCAGCGCGTCTTCGCACCCACCCTGATGCCGGTGGGCACCGCCACCGGCACCATCGGCGGGCTCTACCTCATCTGGCTGCTGGTCACCGAGTCGCGAAAGAGCCGAGCATGACAGGAAAGAGCATCCCCGAGGCCCGGCTGAGGGCCGAGGGCCTCACCCTCTGCTACGACCAGCGGACCGTGGCCACCGACCTCGGCGTGGTCATCCCCGACCACTCCTTCACGGTCATCATCGGCCCCAACGCCTGCGGCAAGTCCACCCTGCTCAAGGCGCTCGCCCGGATGCTCAAGCCGCGGCACGGGCAGGTGTACCTGGACGGCGCCGCCATCTCCTCGTACAAGTCCCGCGAGGTCGCCCGCCGGCTCGGACTGCTCCCGCAGTCCTCCACCGCCCCGGGCGGGATCACCGTCGGGGACCTGGTCGCCCGCGGCCGCTACCCGCACCAGAAGATGCTCAAGCAGTGGTCCGCCGAGGACGAGGCCGCCGTGATCGAGGCGATGGCCCAGACCGGTGTCCTGGAACTCGCCGACCGGCCGGTGGACGACCTCTCCGGCGGCCAGCGCCAGCGCGTCTGGCTGTCCATGGTGCTGGCCCAGCAGACCTCCATCCTGCTGCTCGACGAGCCCACCACCTACCTGGACATCGCCCACCAGGTCGAGGTCCTGAACCTCTGCGCCGACCTCCACGAGCACAAGGGCCACACCATCGTCGCGGTGCTCCACGACCTCAACCAGGCGGCCCGCTACGCCAGTCACCTGATCGTCCTCAAGCCCGGCGGGCTCGTCGCCGCCGAGGGCGCCCCGGCGGAGGTGATGACCGCCGAGCTGATCGAGGACGTCTTCGGACTGCCCTGCCGGATCATCGCCGACCCCGAGACCGGAACCCCGATGATGGTGCCCGCCGCCCGTACCCGCAAGGCCGAGCCGGCCGGCGCGGTACCGACCTCCTGAGGACCGACTGCCCATGCTCGACACGCGGTTGACGAACGCGCACATCCTCACGATGGACCCCGACCACCCCGTCGCCCACGACCTGGGCATCTGGCGGGGCCGGATCGTCGGCCTCGACGCGGCCGTGACCGGGCTGCCGGCCCGCGAGGTGGTCGACCTCCAGGGCGCCACCGTGCTGCCCGGGTTCATCGACAGCCATGTGCACCTGTCCTGGGCCGGACTCAAGGCCGCCACCCCCAGCGTCGCCCCCTGCACCCGGGCCGAGGACGTCCTCGCCGTGGTCGCCGACGCGGTCGCCCGGAAGCCCGAGGGCTCCTGGGTGGACATCGCCGGATACGACCAGCGGGCCCTGGGCCGCCACCTGACCGCCGCCGAGCTCGACAAGGTCAGCGACGGCCGCAAGATCTTCATGATGCACGACTCCGGACACGCCTGCGTGGTCAACAGCGCCGTCCTGGACCTGCTGCCCGCCGAGGCCGCCGCCGGGCAGGGCTTCCTCGCCGAGAGCGCCATGACCGCCGCCCGCCGACTGCGGCTGCCCTACTCCCAGGAGGAACTCGCCGACGCCATCGAACGCGCCGGCCGCGCATGCCTGGCCGAGGGCATCACCGCCGCCGCCGAGGCCGGCATCGGCGGCGGACTGCTCGGCCACAGCCCCGTCGAACTCGGCGCCTACCAGCTCCTGCGCGACCGGGGACGGCTGCCGCTGCGGGTCCAGCTGATGGCCGCCGCCGACACCCTCCACCCGGTCGCCGCCCATGCCGAGGACGGCATCCCGCGCAGCCTGGACCTCGGGCTGCGCACCGGCTTCGGCGACGACTGGCTGTCCCTGGGCGCCCTCAAGGTCTACACCGACGGCGGCATGATGGCCCGCACCGCCGCCCTCACCCGCCCGTACCACGGCATGGAACACAGCGGGGAATTCCAGGACGATCCGGACGTCATCGCGGACACCATCGTGGCCGGCCACCTGGCCGGCTGGCAGCTCGCCGTGCACGCCATCGGCGACCGCGCCGTGGACCTCGCCCTGGACTCCATCGAACGCGCCCAGCGCACCCGGCCCCGGCCCGCCGCCCGGCACCGGATCGAGCACGCCGGACTGGTCCGCCCCGACCAGCTCGCCCGGTTCGCCGCCCTCGGCGTCAGCGCCGTGGTCCAGCCCAACTTCCTGCGCTACTTCGGCGACGACTACGCCGCCGTGATGGGCCCCGACCGGGCCGGCTGGATGTACCGCGGCAGCGGCTTCCTCGACCACGGGGTCACCCTGGTCGGCAGCTCCGACCGCCCCGTCACCGACGGCGCCCCGCTGCGCGCCATCCAGTTCATGGTGGAACGCACCTCGGTGACCGGCCAGCGGATCGGCCCCGACGAGGGCATCACCGTGGACCAGGCGCTGCGCGCCCACACCGTGGCCGGCGCCCACGCCTGCCACTGGGAGGACAGCGCCGGCACCCTCACCGCCGGCAAGCGGGCCGACCTGGTGGTCCTCGGCGACAGCCCCTACCGGGTGGACCCCTCCAGGATCGGCGACATCGACGTGGTGCGGACCTATGTGAACGGCATCGACAGCGCCGTCGGGAACGGGAGTTCACCGGAATGAGCCTGACCGCGGACGTGTACAGCGAGATGTACGCCGGGCCCGCCGCCCCGGAACCCCGCTGGGTGGTGTGGAACGCGGCCGAGGGCACCATGGTCTTCGACACCGAACTCAACTGCCCCGTGTACATCGACGACGAGCCGACCCTGCGCGAGGTCCTGCACCGGATGCGCGCGGCGGGCCTCCCGGAGGGCCGGGCCTACCCGGGCCGCCCCTGTTCGTAGTTACGATCCCCACCCCCGCTTCAGCTTCAGCCCCCACCCGGCAGCAGGAAGGAAACCCCCGTGATCACGGCCACCCGGCGTCGCCTCGGCATGCCACTGCTCCCCGCGCCCCGGCCGTCCGAGCTGCTCGTGCGCTCCGCCCGCGCCGAGGACGCCGAGGCGCTCGCCGCCCTGTCCCGGCCGTTCGCCCGGGCCGGTGCGCTGCGGGAACGCCCCACCGAGGTCTACGCCGCCCACGCCACCGACTTCGTCGTCTGGGAGGCGGCCGACGGCACCCTGGACGGCTGCCTGGGCCTCCAGGTCCACTCGGCGGACGGCATTCCCGGCGTCCCGCCCGACAGGACAACCGGGGTGCTCTACAACTTCTGCGTCACCGGCCGGATGCAGGGCCAGGGAGTCGGCGCACTGCTCCTGCGGGCGGCCCTGACCCGGGCCAACGCCCTGGCCCTGACCGGTCTGCACACCGCCACCACCGGCAGCGGGGCGCTGTTCCTGCGCTACGGGTTCACCCCCGCCGATCCGGCGCTGGCCCCGCCGGCCTGGGCGGCCACCCTGGACCCGCGGCGCGGGGCCAAGGTGCTGGCCCGGCGGCTGCGCGCCTGACGGACCGGGAGCGGAACGTGAGGAAGGGCCCGGAAGTCGTCGACTTCCGGGCCCTCTGCGCGTTCCGTCCCGTGGCTCAGGAGGCCCCGGCGGAGTCCAGGATGCCCGGCAGGGCGTCGATCAGGGCCTCCGCCCGGTCGCTGCCCAGGGTGAGCGGGGGAGCCAGCCGGATGATCCCCGGGCCGGTCGCGATGACCAGGAACCCGGCGTCCTGCGCGGCCCGTTGGACCTGCGCGGCCAGCGGCTCGGCCAGCACCACTCCGAGCAGCAGCCCGGCCCCGCGCACCCCGGCCACCAGGGGGTGGCCGAGTGCGGTGATCCCGTCCCGCAGCCGGGCGCCCAGCGTGCGGACCCGTTCCAGCAGCCCCTCCGCGGCGATGGCGTCCAGCACGGCCAGTCCGGCCGCGCAGGACACCGGGTTCCCGCCGAAGGTGGAACCGTGCTGACCCGGGGTCAGCAGGGCGGCGGCGTCGCCGAAGGCGAGGACCGCGCCGATCGGGAGTCCGCCGCCGAGCCCCTTGGCCAGCGTCACAACATCCGGATCGATGCCCTCCGTTTCCTGGTGGGCGAACCAGTGCCCGGTCCGCCCGATGCCCGTCTGCACCTCGTCCAGCACCAGCAGGGTCCCGGTGGCCCGGGTGATCTCCCGGGCGGCCCTCAGATACCCCTCGGGCGCCGGCACCACCCCGGCCTCGCCCTGCACCGGCTCCAGGAACACCGCCGCCGTCTCCTCGGTGACCGCGGCCCGCAGCGCGGCCGCGTCCCCGAAGGGCACATGGGTCACCTCGCCCGGCAGCGGCAGGAACGGCTCCCGCTTGGCCGGCTGCCCGGTGAGCGCCAGCGCCCCCATGGTGCGGCCGTGGAACCCGCCCTCGGCGGCGACCATCCGGTTCCGGCCGGTCCGCCGGGCGATCTTGAACGCCGCCTCGGCCGCCTCCGTACCGGAGTTCGCGAAGAACACCCGGCCGGGCCGCCCGGCCAGCTCCAGCAGCCGCTCGGCCAGAGCGACCGGGGGCTCGGCCACGTACAGGTTGGACACATGTCCCAGCCGGGCCACCTGTGCGGCGACCGCCGAGACCACCGCCGGATGCGCGTGGCCCAGGGTGTTCACCGCGATCCCGGCGGTGAAGTCGGTGTAGGCGCGCCCGGACTCGTCCCAGACCGTGCTGCCCTCGCCGCGCACCAGCGCCAGCGGGGGAGTGCCGTAGGTGTCCATCAGGGACTCCCGCCAGCGTTCGGCGAGCTTCATACCGCGCCCATCCCTTCGTACTCCCGGAGTTCCCCGAGGGCGGCGGGGATGGTGACCGGGTCCGGCACCACGGTGGTGCCGGAGCTGTCCCCGTCGGCCACGGCCCGCAGCACCGCGTGCGGCACCCGGCCGTCGAGCACCTGGGCCGAGCCCACGCCGGCCCGGACCGCCCGCAGGCAGCCCTCCATCTTCGGCAGCATCCCGCTCGCCAAGTCCGGCAGAATGGACTCCAGTTGGGCTGCCGTCAGCCGGGGGATCACCTCCGGGCTGTGCGGCCAGTTCGCGTACAGCCCCTCGACATCGGTGAGCATGACCAGCTTCTCGGCCCCCAGCGCCTCCGCCAGCGCGGCGGCCGCCAGATCGGCGTTGATGTTGTAGGTCTGGCCGTCGGCGCCCCGGGCGACCGGGGACACCACCGGGATCCGCTCCTGGTCCAGCAGGGCGCGCAGGGTGCCGGTGTCCACCCCGACCACCTCGCCCACCAGGCCGATGTCCACCGCCCGGCCGTCCACCCAGGCGGACCGGCGGACCGCCGTCATGGTGTGCGCGTCCTCGCCCGTCAGGCCCACCGCGTAGGGGCCGTGACGGTTGATCAGCCCGACCAGCTCGCGCTGCACCTGCCCGGCCAGCACCATCCGGACCACGTCCATCACCTCGGGCGTGGTCACCCGCAGGCCCGCCTCGAACCGGACCTCCAGGTCCAGCCGGTCCAGCAGCGCGCTGATCTGCGGCCCGCCGCCGTGCACCACCACCGGGCGCAGCCCGGCCCGGCGCAGCGCCACCACGTCCTCGGCGAAGGCCCGCTTGAGCTCCTCGTTGACCATGGCGTTCCCGCCGAACTTGATCACCACCACGGGGCCGCTCATGAGCTGTACGCGCTGTTCTCGTGGACGTACTCGGCCGTCAGGTCGTTGGTCCAGATGGTCGCGGCGGCGTCTCCCGCCCGCAGGTCGACGGTGATCCGGACGGCGCGCCCGGTCAGGTCCACCTTGTCGCGGGACTCGCCCGCCGCCCCGTCCCGGCACACCCAGATCCCGTTGACGGCCACGTCGAGCCGGTCCGGGTCGAACACGGCGTCGGTGGTGCCGATCGCGGAGAGCACCCGCCCCCAGTTGGCGTCCTCGCCGTGCAGCGCGCACTTGAGGAGGTTGTTGCGGGCCACCGAGCGGCCCACGGTGACCGCGTCCTCCTCCGAGGCGGCGCCCACCACCTCCACCTCGATCTCCTTGGAGGCGCCCTCGGCGTCCGCGACCAGTTGCCGGGCCAGGTCCAGGCAGACCGCGTACACGGCGCCGATGAAGGCCCCGGGGTCGGGGGTGACCGAGGAGGCGCCCGAGGAGAGCAGCAGCACGGTGTCGTTGGTGGACATGCAGCCGTCGGAGTCCACCCGGTCGAAGGTGGCGCGGACCGCCGAGCGCAGGGCCGTGTCCAGGCCCGCGGGGTCCACGTCGGCGTCGGTGGTGAGCACCACCAGCATGGTGGCCAGACCGGGGGCGAGCATGCCCGCTCCCTTGGCCATCCCGCCGACGGTCCAGCCGGCGCCGTGCACCACGGCCGTCTTGTGGACCGAGTCGGTGGTCTTGATCGCGACGGCGGCGGCCTCCCCGCCGTCCTCGGCGAGGGCGTCCGCGGCGGTGTCGATGCCCGCGGCGACCCGGTCCATGGGGAGGTGGGTCCCGATCAGGCCGGTGGAGCACACGGCTATCGCGGCCGGGTCCTGCTCGCCGATCGCGGCGGCCGTCCGTACGGCCATGGTGCGGGCGTCCTCGGCCCCGGAGGGGCCCGTACAGGCGTTGGCACCGCCGGAGTTGAGGACCACGGCGGTGAGCCGGCCGTCAGCCAGCGCCTGCCGGGACCAGCGGACGGGGGCGGCCTGGACGCGGTTGGAGGTGAACACCCCGGCAGCCGCCCTGGACGGGCCGCGGTTCACCACCAGGGCGAGGTCGGGCGCGCCGGACTCCTTGATGCCGGCGGCCACGCCGCTGGCGAGGAATCCCTGTGCGGCGGTCACGGTCACGGGGCCACTCCATTCGTGGGCAGGCCCAGGCCCTCCGGGAGGCCCAGGGCGAGGTTCATGCTCTGCACCGCGCCACCCGCGGTGCCCTTGGTCAGGTTGTCGATGGCGCTCACCACGACCAGCCGGCCGGCGTGTTCGTCGACGGCCAGCTGGATCTGCGCGTTGTTGGAGCCGAGGACGGCTCCGGTGGACGGCCAGCGGCCGGACGGCAGCAGCCGGACGAAGGGCTCGTCGGCGTACGCGGCCCGGTAGGCCGACCGTACGGCCTCGGTGGGGTCCGGGCCCAGCCCCCGGAGCACCTCGGGGCGCAGCCGGGCCGAGCAGGTGGCGAGGATGCCGCGGGGCATCGGGGCCAGGGTCGGGGTGAAGGACACCGTGACCGGCCGGCGGGCCGCCAGGGAGAGGTTCTGTTCCAGCTCGGGCGTGTGGCGGTGTCCGCCGCCCACGCCGTACGGGCTCATGGAGCCGCCGGCCTCGGCGGCCAGCAGATGCGGCCGCAGGGCCCGGCCGGCGCCCGAGGTGCCGCTGGCCGCGACGATGACGGCCTCCGGTTCGAGGAGTTCGGCGGCGAAGGCCGGGAACAGGGCCAGGGTGGCGGCCGTCGGGTAGCAGCCGGGCACCGCGATCCGGGTGGCTCCCTTCAACTCCTCGCGCTGGCCGATGAGTTCGGGGAGGCCGTAGGGCCAGGTGCCGGCGTGCGGGGAGCCGTAGAACCGCTGCCACTCGGCGGGGTCGCGGAGCCGGAAGTCGGCGCCGCAGTCCAGCACCAGGGTGTCCGGCGGCAGCTGCCCGGCCAGGGCGGCGGAGTGGCCGTGCGGGAGCGCCAGGAAGACCACGTCGTGCCGGCGGCCCGGTCCGGCCAGCACCTCGGCGGTGGTCGGCTCCAGGACCCGGTCGGCGAGCCCGGCGAGCTGCGGCTGCACCTCGCCGAGGGTCTGACCGGCGCTGCTGTGCGCGGTGACGGCCCCGATCTCCACGGTGGGGTGCGCGGCCAGCAGCCGCAGGATCTCCCCTCCGGCATAGCCGCTCGCTCCGGCCACCGCTGCCCGTAGGGCCATCTTCGGGATCTCCTGCCGCTGGAATCTCTGACGGGTGCTCATGTGCCGTCACCGGCCGACCCGATTATTTAGCTTAGGCTAACCTAAGTCCAGCTGGGGTTCGCGGGCGGCCCGGCAGATGAACGCTCCATGGCGCCCGGGGGACCGCCCCCGGGTGCACGAACGCTCCCGGCGGGACGGGCCGCCGGGAGCGTGCGATCAGGATCGTGCGGGTCTTGCGGGGTCGTTCAGGAGCCGGCCTTCTGCTGCCGCTCGGCGTCGCGCTCCTTGATCCGGACCGCCTCCTTGCGGACCTCCGCCTGGGTGGCCCGCTCCTTCACCAGCCACTCGGGCTGCTCCTGCTTCAGCGCCTCGATCTGCTCCGTGGTCAGCGCCTCGGTCACCCCGCCGCGGGCGAGACCGGCGATGGACACGCCCAGCTTGGCGGCGACCACCGGCCGCGGGTGCGGCCCGGTGCGCCGCAGGTCCTGCAGCCACTGGGGCGGGTCGGTCTGCAGGGCGTTGAGCTCGGCGCGCGAGACCACACCCTCCTGGAACTCTGCGGGGGTGGCTTCGAGGTACACACCCAGCTTCTTCGCCGCGGTCGCGGGCTTCATCGTCTGGGAGGTCTGGTGCGAGGTCATGGGGTCCAGGGTATCGAGCGTGTGCGCTACCTCCGACCACGACCGGTAGCCTGGCGTGGTGACAGGCTCCGAGACCTCCCCCGCTTTCCGGCTCGCGTACGTCCCGGGGGTGACCCCCGCCAAATGGGTGCGGATCTGGAACGAGCGGCTGCCCGACATCCCGCTGACCCTGCTCCAGGTGTCCGCCGCGGAGGCCTTCGGCACGCTCCGCGGCCGGGAGGCCGACGCCGGATTCGTCCGCCTCCCGGTGGACGGGGACGACCTCAGCGCCATCCCCCTCTACGAGGAGACCAGCGTGGTGGTGGTCCCCAAGGACCACCTGTTCGCGGCGGTCGAGGAGGTGTCCGCCGCCGACCTCGCCGACGAGATCGTGCTGCACCCCCTCGACGACGCGCTCGGCTGGGACACCCCGCCGGGGCGGCCCGCGTACGAGCGCCCGGAGACCACCGCCGACGCGGTGGAGCTGGTGGCGGCCGGCATCGGCGTGCTGGTCGTGCCCCAGTCGCTGGCCCGGCTGCACCACCGCCGGGACCTCACCTACCGCACCGTCACCGACACCCCGCAGTCCCGGGTGGCCCTCGCCTGGCCCCAGGACGCGACCACCGACCTGGTCGAGGAGTTCATCGGGATCGTCCGCGGCCGCACCGTGAACAGCACCCGCGGCCGCACCCCGACCCCGCCCCAGCCCAAGCAGAAGCGCGCCGCCTCCGGTGCCAGGTCCGGCGCCGGGAACCCGCGCGGGGCGGCCGGCGGAGCCAAGGGCGCCAAGGGCGGCGGTCCGAAGGGCGGGGCCAAGGCCGGCACCAAGGGGGCCAAGGGCGCCAAGGGCGCCGCCGCCCCCCGCCGGGGCAAGCCCCGGGGCCGAGGCTAGACCGCCTCCCCCGGATCCCTCCCACACCTGACAAGGCGCCGGATAATCGGTGGGAACGGGACCGGGGGAGTCACTAGGTTCGCGGGTGCTGGGACCCTGCCCCCGGACCGACGAGGACCACCGTGACCTTCATCCGCACCGCCCGCCCGGCCGAGCTGCCCGCCCTGGTCGAGCACCCCGAGGACCCCGCCCGGGACACCGCGGCCCGCGCCTATCTGGAGGGGCTGCTCGAAGCGGGCTGTACCCGCCCCGAGTGGTGTCTGGTCGCCGAGGGGGCCGGCGGCCGGCCGGCCGGCAGCGCGGTGCTGTGGACCATACCCGGGCAGCCGGTCCCCATGGCCCTGGTGCTCTTCGAGTCCCCCGCGGGGGAGCCGGACACCGCGGCCGCCCTGCTGGACGCCGCCGCCGCGCTGGCCCGGGAGCTCGGCGCGGCCGAGCAGGAGCACGTGGTGGACTCGCCCGCGCAGGCCCCGCAGTTCCAGTACGACCCCGAGCACCGCGGCGAACTGCTGCGCAGCTCCGGGTTCCGGGTGATCCGGGACGGCCGCCGGTTCGTCCGCCGGCTGCCCGCCGCGCACACCGGCCCGGGCACCGCCCCCGCCGCCCCGCTGCCCACCGAGGACCCCCGCCTCACCTTCCGCTCCCTCGCCGAGCTGGGCCCCGAGCCGTTCCTCGCGGTCCTCGCGGACCTCCTCACCGACACCGCGGACGCCCGGCTGGCCGCCGATGTGAAGGAGCACGGGCCCCGGCGGGCCGCCGAACTCCTCTTCTCCGAAACCGCCGAACTGACCCACCGGCCCGCGTGGTGGGAGCTCGGATACGACCGCGACGGCACCCCGGCCGTGATCGTGCTGCCCGCCGAGAACCCCGGCGGACCCGTGATCGGCTTCATCGGGGTGGCCACCGCGCACCGGGGCAAGGGGTACGCCTCCTCGGCCGTGGCCCGCGGCACCCGGGTGCTGGCCGCGGCCGGAGCCACCGAGATCCGCGGGGACTGCGACGCCGCGAACCAGGCCATGGCCAAGGCCTTCCTGCACGCCGGCTACCAGAACTTCGCCCACCGGATGGAATACGCCCGCCCCCTCTGAGTCCGCCGACGCGCCGCACCCTCGGGACACGAGCGGTTCTGTACGGAGGGTTTGTACGGTCGGACGGCTTGCCCCGATCCCGGCCGCGCCCCTCCCAGAGCGGAGAACCACCCGATGGCACCCACCCTCATGCTCAAGCCAGGAACCGCATGGACCGACGCCTGGCAGCAGGCCCTGGCCGTGGCCCCCGAGGCCTTCCGGGAGGACCACGTCCTCAACCTCTGGGGCGGTGACTGGCAGTCCGGCGGCCGCAGCCTGCCCGCCACCAGCCCGGTGGACGGCAGCCCCGTCGCGGGCCCGCCCCGGCTGGACTCCGTCACCGCCGGCCGGGCCGTCCGGGCCGGGCTGGACCAGCACCGCGCCTGGCGCCAGGTGCCGCTCGCCGAGCGCAAGGCCCGGGTGACCGCCGCCCTGGACGCCCTCGACGAGCACCGCGAGCTGCTGTCCCTGCTGCTGGTCTGGGAGATCGGCAAGCCCTGGCGGCTGGCCCAGGCCGATGTGGACCGGGCGGTGGACGGGGTCCGCTGGTACGTGGAGCACATCGACCGCATGGTCGAGGGCCGCGGCCCGCTCGCCGGACCGGTCTCCAACATCGCCAGCTGGAACTATCCGATGTCCGTCCTGGTCCACGCGATGCTGGTGCAGGCGCTGGCCGGGAACGGGGTCATCGCCAAGACCCCCACCGACGGCGGCCTGGCCTGCCTCACCCTGGCCTGCGCCCTGATCCGCCGGGAGGGCATCCCGGTCACCCTGGTCAGCGGCAGCGGGGCCGAACTCTCCGAGGCCCTGGTGCGCTCCCCGGAGATCGGCTGCGTGTCCTTCGTCGGCGGCCGGGACACCGGCGCCCGGATCGCCACCGCCGTCACCGACCTCGGCAAGCGGCACGTCCTGGAGCAGGAGGGCCTCAACACCTGGGGGGTGTGGGAGCACACCGACTGGGCGGCCCTCACCAAGGTGATCCCCAAGCTGTTCGACTACGGCAAGCAGCGCTGCACCGCCTACCCCCGCTTCGTGGTCCAGCGCAGCGCCTTCGACGCCTTCCTCGCCGCCTACCTGCCGGCCGTCGCGGGCATCCGCACCGGGCACCCGCTGGCCGTCGCCGACCCCGCGGACCCGCTGCCCGAGCTGGACTTCGGGCCGCTGATCAACGCCGCGAAGGCCAAGGAGCTCGCCGACCACGCGGCCGAGGCGGTGCAGCGGGGCGCCGTGCCGCTGTTCCGGGGCAGCCTGGACCCGGCCCGGTTCCTGCCCGGCCAGGACACCTCCGCCTATCTGGCCCCGCTGACCCTGCTCAGCCCGCCCGCCTCCTCCCCGCTCTACCACGCGGAGCCCTTCGGGCCGGTGGACACCATCGTGCTGGTGGACACCGAGGCCGAGCTGCTGGCCGCGATGAACGCCTCCGGCGGGGCCCTGGTCGCCACCCTGTCCACCGACGACGAGGCCACCTTCGCCCGGCTCGCCCCGCAGATCCGCGCCTTCAAGATCGGCCACGGCGCGCCGCGTTCGCGCGGGGACCGGGAGGAGCTGTTCGGCGGGTTCGGGGCCTCCTGGCGGGGCGCGTTCGTCGGCGGGGAGCTGCTGGTGCACGCCGTCACCGAGGGCCCGGCCGGCGAACGGCTGCCGGGCAACTTCCCCGAGTACCAGCTGATGCCCTGACCCCGGACCGGGCCGGCCGGGACCGCACCGCCGGGACCGGGGCCGGCCGGGTGCCCCCGGTGCGGCCGGTGCGGCCGGTGGGGTCCGCCGGTTCAGCCGCGCAGGACCGCCAGCGCGGTGGCGAGCTCCTCCCGGCCCCGCCGGCCCCGCCGGTTGAACGGCAGGGCCCCCAGGGCCACCGCCATCCCGCAGGTGCCGGTCAGCGCGGAGAACACCAGCCCGCCCGCGATCCCGGCGGACAGCAGCGCGAACGCAGGGTGGAGGAACTGGCCGAGGGCCAGGCCGAGGAGCACCAGCAGGCCGGCGGTGAACCGGACCTGCCGCTCCATCGCCCAGACCGTCCTCGTCCCGGGGGCCGCCGCGGGCGGAAGCGGATGTCCGCCCTCCGACCAGGCCCGGAGCCCGCCGTCGAGGCCGGACGCGGCGATGCCGTGCCCGGCCAGGACGGCGACGGCGTTCCCGGAGCGGGCCCCGGAGGCGCACACCAGCAGCAGCGGCCGGCGTTCGGCCGCCCGCCGGAGCTCCGGCAGGGCGCGCCGGATCCGGTCCAGGGGCACGTTGGCCGCGCCCGGCAGATGCCCGGAGGCGAACTCCGCGGGCGTACGGACGTCGACGACGGTCAGCCCGCCGAGGCGGCTACGGGCCTCGGCGACGCTCAGGGCGGCGGGAACGGGGTGGGTGGCCATGGCGCGCATCGTAGGGAGGGCGGGGCCCCGGGGGCCCGTCCTCGGGGGCCTTCCCCGGCAACTGCCACGAACCCGCCACACGGCGGCAACAAATCCGGCTTCAGGCCGGTCCGGCGACCGGTTCCGCCGCCCGCGTGGCCTCCGTGCCGAGCAGCCGGTCCACCTGGTCGGCGATCAGGTCGAGCATGCCGGAGACGGCGGCCGGGTCCTGCCCCAGCACCAGGAAGTTCAGGGTGAGCCCGTCGGTGAGGGCGGCCAGGTAGCGGGCGAGCACCGGCAGCGGCATCCTCGGCTCCAGCCCCATGCCGTCGCACAGCTGCTCCAGCAGGGCCAGGTAGATCTCGCAGTACATCTCGTACTGCCGGCGGGCCAGGTGCCCGAACCCGGGGGTGCGCAGCGCGTACTGGGTGAGCTCGTAGGTCAGCATGTGCTCGCCGGGGTGCTCGGACACATGGTCCCAGTAGGCCTGGAACCCGGCCCTGACGGTGTCCCGGACGGTCTCCCGCAGGGCGCCGCGCGGGCGGACGGCGTCCTGGACCATGCCCGTGTAGTGCTCGGTGATCGCCGTGATCACCGATTCGAGGAGGGCTTCCTTGGAGTCGAAGCAGTAGTGGAAGACGCTCAGCGAGACGCCCGCCTCGGCGGCTATCGACCGGGTGGTCGTGCGCGGCACGCCGTCCCGGGTCATCGCGCGGATCGCCGCCTCGGTCAGCTGCCGGCGCCGTTCGGCCAGCGGCATGCGGGTCATACGGGTTCCCTTCGGAAGTCGGCCGGGGCCGGCCGGATCACAGGAGTGATCCGGCCGGCCCCGGCCCGGTGCGATGGACGGCCCGAGCCGTCCCGTCAGCTGCTGTACACGCCGACCTCGTGCAGTGAGTAGCCCCACTGGGTGCCGCGCTGCACTCCGTGGACACGGAGGTAGCGCGCCGGGGTTCCGGCGAACTGGACGGTGTCCAGGCCGCCGTCACCGCTGCTGGTGGACCATGCGGTCTGCCAGTTGGTGCCGTCCGCGGACAGCTCGATCCGGTAGGCCCTGCCGTAGGCCCGCTCCCAGTCCAGGGTGACCCGCTTGACCAGGTTGGGTGCCCCGAGGTCGAGCTGGAGCCACTGGTCGTCGCTCCATTCGCTGGCCCAGCGGGTGTCCCGGTCCCCGTCCACGGTGCGGCCGGGGGCGTAGCTGGTGAAGGGGTTCCACCATTCGGTGGTGGAGGCCGAAGCGGGCACCCCCGAGGCCAGGTTGACCCCGGCCCGGTGGCCTTCGGAGGCCCCCCAGGTGTCCAGGTAGGACTCGGCGCCCCGCATCAGGTCGTCGACCACGCCCTGGCCGCCCACCTGTCGGATGTCCTCGATCCAGTCGGGGATCAGCCCGTTGTGCGAGGCTCCGTCGGTGTTGATGTCCCAACTCCGGCTTCCGGTCGTCTGCTTGTCGATGACCGAGCCGCCGTCGGCGCTGCGGAACGGATACCGGACCGGGTTGGGGGTGTCCGCGCCGCGCGGGCCGGGCCAGCCGCCGACCCCGTTCATGTCGGAGCCGTAACCGTAGCCCACGCCGTACTTGTCGCGCAGGGCGTCGGTCCGCCCGGCCTCCGCGCTGAACGCCTCGGAGCCGTTCATGTACTGGGCGATGAAGCCGCCGAGCGCGTAGACCCGCTCGCTCCACGCCATGTCCATCCAGCTGTGCGAGGAGATCACGCCCGGGTAGGAGGCCGACTCCAGGATGTCCAGCGCCCGGCCCGCGGCCTTGACGCCCATGTGGTCGATCTCCAGCATCATCTTGCGTTTCATCATCCCGCGGACCGCGTACTCCCCGAGATCGGTCAGCCCCCGGGCGTTGCACCGGGCGTCCGCGGCGTACGAGGGCACCGAGACCCCGGCCGGGAGCTTCTGCTCGGCGCCCGGCGCGGCGGCCAGGCCGATCGGGTTGTCGTGCTGCGGGCCCGTGCACTTCTCGGTCTTCCAGAAGGTGCCCGTGGACAGGAACTGGCCCACGTTGATGGCGGTGCCCAGGGTGCCGGAGTCGAAGCGCACCCCGCACAGGGCGTTGTCGAACTTGTGGCAGAGGAACATGCTGCGCACCCCGAGCCGGTGGAGTTCGTCCAGGCCGCGGTCGATGTCCTCCTTGCCGCACTGGGCGATGTCCAGGATCATCTTGCAGCCGAACGGCTCGGAGGTCTCCACTCCGAGGACCACGGCCAGCTTGCCCTGTTCGACGACCTCGCGGGCCTGGGCGCTGTCGGTGACGATCCGGAACCAGCCCTTTCCGGGGCCGCCGTACATCTTGTCCACATAGGCCTGGAGGTCGTAGGACTTCTTGGCCTGGAGGCGGATGGAGGTCATCTCGTCGCAGCCGCGGTCCTTGAAGAAGTAGACCGAGCAGATGACCCCGTTGGTGACCAGGTCGTTGACGAGGACCCGCTGGCCGCCGCGCCAGGCCCGCTCCACCCAGGCGTAGTAGTTCTGCTGGTGGGTCAGGGAGTCGTGGGCGGGCCAGTCCTTGAAGGTGGGCCAGCCGTTCGGGTCGTGCTTGCCGTCGCCGCCCTTGGTGATGAAGTCGAAGAGGGCGAGGGAGCCGTCGGGGTAGTGCTCGGGGCAGTCCTTGAGGGCGTCGGCGATGCCCTGTTCGGAGAAGGTCTGGCCGCAGATCAGCCGGCCGCCGAAGGCCTCGTTGGACATCAGGTGGTTGTGCGCGTCGACGGTCCCGCGCACCTCTCCCTGGGCGTTGGTGCCCTTGAAGGGTTCGCCGGTGACGTTGATCTGGGAGTCGGGGGCGGGCCGGGAGGCCGGGTCCCACCAGTTGGGGTCGGCGGCGGAGGCGGGCGCGGGGCCGAGCAGCATGGCCATCGCGGCGAGCATCAGCGACAGCACGGCGAGGGGACCGCGAGGGCCGCGGACCCGGCTGCGGGCGCGGTGCGGGGGTCGGGTCTGGGTCATCACTCACGTCTCGGGGTCGACGGAAGGCGCGGGTGGCGCGACATCCGGCTGACACCTGGTTGTCATGCTCCGCGCAAGAGGGTGGATCGAGAATCCCGACTGCCGGGAGCAGAGTCAAGGGTCCGGGACAAACGACCTGATGGTTCGTCAAACATCCTTTGAGGCGCGGATCTTATTGCCCTCCGGGGGCACCGTGGGCCAGGCTCGTCCCCGTACGGCCCGGGCCGTCCGGCACGGGCGGAATGAGGGGGGAGTGAACCACGTTGTTCTCCAGTTCTCCGAGGTCTTCAGGGTCCGCCGGCTTCGCCGGGATACGGACCCGCCGCGGCCCCGCCGCGTTAGTCCTCGCGACCGCGCTCGCGGTCGGCGGCGCTCTCTCGGCCCCGGCGACCGCCGCGGACGCCGAGGGCGTCGTCCAGTACGAAGGGGCCGCCAACGCGGTCCCCGGCAGCTACATCGTCCTGCTCAAGGAGTCGGGCAAGAAGGCGGCCTTCGCCTCGGGCAGCGCGCTGGCCGCCCGCTACCAGGGCAAGCTCGGCCACGTCTACGACGCGGCGCTCCAGGGGTACTCCATCGAGACCTCGCCCGCGCAGGCCAGGAAGCTGGCCAAGGACCCGGCCGTCTCCGCCGTGGTCCAGAACCGGGTGCTGTCGGTCGACGACGCCCAGCCCAACCCGCCCTCCTGGGGTCTGGACCGGGTCGACCGCGAGCGCCTCCCGCTCAACAACCGCTGGGAGTACCCCTCCCACGCGGGCACCGGCGTCACCGTCTACGTCCTGGACACCGGGGTGCGGATCTCCCACAAGGACTTCGGCGGCCGCGCCCGGTACGGCTACGACGCCATCGACAACGACAACACCGCCCAGGACGGCCACGGCCACGGCACCCATGTGGCCGGCACCGTCGCCGGGTCCAAGTACGGCATCGCCAAGAAGGCCAAGATCGTCGCCGTGCGGGTGCTGAACAACCAGGGCTCCGGCACCACCGCCCAGGTGGTGGCCGGCATCAACTGGGTGACCAAGAACGCCGTCAAGCCGGCCGTGGCCAACATGAGCCTGGGCGGCTCGGCCGACGCGGTGCTCGACAAGGCCGTCGCCAACTCGGTCGCCAAGGGCATCACCTACGCGGTCGCCGCCGGCAACCAGAACAAAGACGCGAGCACCCACTCGCCGGCCCGCGAGCCCAGCGCCATCACGGTCGGCTCCACCGAGCGGACCGACCGCCGTTCGGACTTCTCCAACTACGGCAAGCTCGTCGACCTCTTCGCCCCCGGCGGGTACATCACCTCGGCGGGCCACACCTCCGACACCGCCGAGCAGACCTTCTCCGGCACCTCCATGGCCAGCCCGCACGTGGCCGGCGCCGCCGCCCTCTACCTCTCCACCCACCGGACCTCCACTCCGGCCCAGGTGGCCAAGGCACTGGTCGACGGCTCCATCAAGGGCTCGATCATGGACACCGCCCCCGGGTCCCCCAACCGGCTGCTCTACGCGGCCGGCAAGCCCATCCGGCCGGCCGGGAAGCTGTTCGCCAACGAGACGGACTACTCCCTGGACGGTGACGTCGCCACCTCCTCCATCAAGGTCACCGGAGTGACCGGCAAGGCGCCCTCCGACCTGGAGGTCACCCTCAGCGCCAAGCACACCTGGTCCGGCGACCTGCGGTTCGAACTGATCGCCCCGGACGGCACCGTCTACCGGGTCAAGTCCGAGGACGTCTCCAACTACGACGACTCCCTCTACGCGATCTACGCCGTCAACGCCTCCTCGGAGACCGCCAACGGCACCTGGAAGCTCCGGGTCACCGACACCGGACCCTTCTCCGGCGGCAACCTCAACCGCTGGGCCCTGGGCTTCTAGCCCCGGCCGCCCGGCACCCCCCCGGCACCCACCGGGGTCCCACCGGGGTCCCACCGGGCCCGCCACCGATCCACGAGGTCCCGTCCCCCGCCGCCCGGCGGAGGGCGGGACCTCCGGCTTTCCCCGTTCCGCAGATTCCCGGGTGCTCGGGAAAGGTTCCCCTATCGACCGGGAACAGCGGAAATCTAGCCTCGCTACTGCTCGTCCCGAGCGGGATCACAGCGATCGAGGGGGGAAAGCGTGGCGGTTCGAGAGGTCGGTGTCCTGGCCATCGGAGCGGGTCCGGCGAATTTGGCGCTGGCGGTGGCCATCGAAGAATCAGGATCGGCCGAACTGGCCGAAAACACTCTGCTTTTGGAACAGAGTCCGGACATCAAATGGCAGCGCGACCTGCTGATGCCCTGGGCGCGCAGCCAGGTGTCCTTCCTCAAGGACCTGGTGACGCTCCGGAACCCCACCAGCAGGTTCTCGTTCCTCAACTTCCTGCACCACCAGGGCCGGCTCGACGAGTTCGTGAACCTGGGCACCTTCAACCCGTTCCGCTGGGAGTTCTCCGACTACCTCCAGTGGGTGGCCGCCTCCCTGGAACGGGTGGAGATCCGCTACGGAGCCCGGGCCGCCCGCGTCGACCCCGTCTGCGACGAGGACGGATCGGTGACCGGCTGGAGCGTGCTGCTCACCGACGGGGACCGGATCAACTGCCGGGACCTGGTCGTCGGCGGCGGCCGCGACCCCCGGGTCCCCGAGGTGTTCGCCGGACTGCCGGCGGAACGGGTGGTGCACAGCTCCCAGTACCGCACCAGCATCGCGCGCATCCCGAAGGACAAGCCGGTCCGGGCGGTGGTCGTGGGCGGGGCGCAGAGCGCCGCGGAAATGTTCTTCGCGCTGCGCGAGAACCTCCCGCAGAGCCAGGTGACCATGGTGGTCCGCTCGATAGGGCTGCAGAACTACCAGTCCAGCAAATTCGTCAACGAACTGTTCTTCCCTTCGTTCGTGGACGAGTTCTACGAAAGTCCCGCGGAAGTCCGCTCCCAGGTCCTGGACGAGATGCGGCTCACCAATTACGCCGGACTCGCCCCGCCCTTCCTCGACGAGCTCTACACCATGCTCTACCGGGACAAGATGCTGGGCCCCCAGCGCTCCAGCGTCCGCGCCATGACCGAGGTGGCCGCCGCCCGGGTGGAGGGCGGGGAGGTGGTCCTCGACCTCCGGGACCGGATGAGCGGCAAGATCGAACAGCTCCGCTGCGACCTGGTGCTCCTCGGCACCGGATTCGACCCCCGCAAACCGGCCCTGGTCCGCGACCTGGCCGCCCGGGTGGGCCTGGACGAGGTGGCCGTCAGCCGCTCCTACCGGGTGGACCTCGGGGAGTCCGCCTGGGGCGCCGTCTACCTCCAGGGGGTCAACGAGGAGACCCACGGCATCGCCGACTCCCTCATCAGCGTGCTGGCCCACCGCTCGCAGGACATCCTCGCCGACCTGATGGCCCGCCGCGCCGTCGCCGAACCGAGAGGCGTCTGATGGCACCGGACCGGCACCCGCGGCCGCCCCGCCCCACCCGCACCCTGGTCATCGCCCCCGGCCCCACCGCCAACGGCGACCTGCACCTGGGCCATCTGGCCGGCCCCTTCCTGGCCGCCGACGTCTGCGCCCGCTACGCCCGGGCCACCGGCCGCGAGGTCCTCTTCGGCACCGGGGTCCACGGCACCCAGAACTACATCGTCACCACCGCCGCCCGGCTGGGCGTCGGCCCCGAGGAGCTCCGCTCCCGCTCCGCCGGGCAGATCGAACGGACCCTGGAGGCCGTCGGCATCCGCCCCGACGGGTTCGTCGGCTTCGACGACCGCTACGTGAAGTCGGTCCGCGGCTTCTTCGAGCGGCTGCACGCGGCCGGGGCGCTGCGGCTGCGCTCCGTCCGGCTGCCCTACGCCCCGCGCACCGGGGAGTACCTCACCGACGCCTATGTCCGCGGCGGCTGCCCGGTCTGTCTGGCCGAGGGCTGCGCCGGGCTCTGCGAGAACTGCGGGCACTGGATCGGCTCCGGGGAGCTGATCGGCCCGCGCTCCGCCCGCGACCCCGGGGAGCCGGTGGAACTGCGCGAGGAGAAGGTGCTCGTCCTGCCGCTGGAGGAGCACCGGGAGGCCCTGACGGAGTACTTCGCCCGGCAGGGCGGGAAACTGCGGCCCCGGCTGGCCCAGCTGGTGGCGGAGCTGCTGTCCGGGCCGCTGCCCGACTACCCGATGACCCTGCCGATCGGCTGGGGGATCCCCGCCCCGTTCCCGGAGGTCGCCGGCCAGGTGATCTACGGGGACGTGGAGACCATCGCCTGGAGCATGCACGCGGGGGTGCTCGCGGCCGAGCGGCGCGGGGAGGCGGTCGGCGCCGAGGACGAGCTGTGGTTCTCCGGCTCCGGCACCGAGGTGGTGTACTTCTGCGGCTCCGACGCCGGGTTCGCCTTCGCGGTGGCCGGCACGGCCATGCTCCTCGCCCTGGGCGGCTATGTGCTGCCGGAACGGTTCGTCACCAACGAGTTCTACGAGCTGGAGCACGACAAGTTCTCCACCAGCCGCGGCCATGTGGTGACCGGGCAGGAGCTGGCGGCCGAAGTGCCCCGGGACCTGGTCCGGTTCTGCCTGGCCGCGACCAGCCCCGACTTCCAGCGGACCAACTTCACCCGGGAGGCGCTCGCCCGGATCACCGAGGACCGCCTGGTCGGACCGTGGAACCGGGTGGCCGACAAGGCCGCCCGGTGGACGGGCCGCGGCCCGCTGCCGGTGTCCGCCCGTTCCCGGTCGGCGGCCGGTCGCATGCTGGAACGATTCGCCGCCGGATACGGGGTCGAGCGGTTCAGCCTCACCGCCGTCGCCTTCACCCTCTCCGAGCAACTGGCCCGGCTGGACCGCTGGGAGGTCACCGGGGAGGACGCCGGGGACTTCTGCCACGAGGTGGACCTGTTCCTGCGCTGCGCGGCCCCGGTCCTGGTCGACCTGGCCGCCGAGGCCCTGCCGGAGGACCGTACGATCCCGGCCCGGCCGCACGCCGTCCGGTTCACCCCGGTCCGGCTGCCCCGGCTCGCGGAGCCGGACCGGTGACCGGGCCCACCACCGGGCCGACCTCGCCCGGGCCCGGGACCGGCCCAGGCACCGCCCCGGCCGCGGGCCGCCCGGCGGCCGGCGCCCGCCGGGTGGTCGTGGTGGGCGCCGGGGTCACCGGGCTGCTGACCGCACTGGAATGCGCCCTGGCCGGGCACCGGGTGACCCTGCTCGACCGGGGCCCGGTGCCCAACCCGGGGTCCAGCTCCTTCGACCGCACCCGGGTGATCCGCACCTTCGGCGCCGGGGACACCGAGGCCGGCCGCCGGATGGCCGCCGCGCACCGCCGCTGGCTGGAGCTGGAGACCCTGCTGGGCACCCGCTTCTACCGGGGCGTGGGCGTGGTCACCGCCTGGCCCCGGGACCGGATCGCCGAACTCCGGGCGGCCGCCGCCGAGACCGGCACCGTCCTGGAACCGGTGGAGCCGGCCGAACTGCCCCATCTGGAGTTCCCGGACGGCTCCACCGGACTCCGCGAGGTGGACGCCGGGGTGCTGCTCGCCGAGCGGGTCCTGCGGGCCGCGGCCCGCTGGCTCTCCGGCCACCCCTCGGTGACCGTCCGCCCGTACACCGCCGTCAGCGACGTGGACCCGGACACCGGGAAGCTGCTGCTGGCCGGCGGGGAGACGCTGGGCGCCGATCTGGTGCTGGTCGCGGCCGGCCCGTGGACCAGGGACCTCTTCGCCCACCCGGTGGTCCTGCACCGCCAGACCACCGTCTATCTGCGGCCGCCCCGGGACACCGCCCCCTGGTGGCGGACCGCCCCGGCGGTGGCCGGCCTCGGCGCGGACGGCAGGGCCTGGGTGGTGCCCCCCGGCGACGGCAACCTGCTCAAGATCAGCTCCGACGCGGTGCGCCGGTCCGTGGTCACCACCGAGGACTGCCCCGGCGAGAGCCAGGCCCGCTGGGTCCGCCGACTGACCCGGACGGCCCCGCTGTCCGGCCTGGACCGCTACACCGTGGCGGCCGTCAAACCCTGCCACTACACCACCGACGCCGCCACCGGCGGCGCGCTCCTGGCCCGGATGGGACCGGCCGTCTGGTCCCGCGCCGCCTGTGGCGGCTCCGGATTCAGCCAGGCCCCGCTGGTCGCGGGACGGATCGTCGACGCGTTGAAGGGAGCGGCGGCATGAAGAAGGCGGAAGGCCCCCCGATCGGGGTGTTCGAGGCGCTGAAGGCGACCCCGGCCCCGGTCCGCTATCTGCTCGGCGGCGTGCTGGTCAACCAGCTCGGCGCGTTCGTCCAGACCTTCCTGGTGCTGTACCTGACCTTCCGCGGGGTGTCCGTCGGCTCGGCCGGTCTGACCCTCGTCGCGTACAGCATCGGCGCCGTCTTCGGTTCCATGCTCGGCGGCGAGTTCACCCAGCGGTTCGGTCCGCGCGCCACCATCGTCACCGCGATGGCCGCCTCGGCCCCCCTGGTGGCCTCGATCTCCTGGCTCAGCGGCCCGGACCGGTTCCCGGCGCTGCTGGCGGTCGTCGGACTGGCCGGACTCTTCACCCAGTCCTACCGGCCGGCCGCGGCCGTCCTGCTCAGCGACCTGATGCCGGACCGCTACCAGGTCATGGCCTTCTCCATGATGCGGATCGCGCTGAACGTGGGCGCCGCACTGGCCCCGCTGCTCGCCGCCGGTCTGATCCTGATCGACTGGGACCTGCTGTTCTGGGTGGACGGCGCCACCGCGCTCCTCTACGCCGCGCTCGCCTTCGTTCTACTGCCCAGACGTCCCGCCCCGGCCCCGCCGGAGAAGACCGCGGCCGCGAGGACCGGAACCGGGGCATCTGGAACCGGGGCGGCGGAGCCCGGCCCTCCCCGACGCCGCTCCGCCTACGCGGAGATGCTGGCCGACCGCCGGTTCCTCGCCTATCTGGTCGCGGTGTTCATCGGCACCATCACCTATGCGCAGGGCCATATCGCCCTCCCGCTGGAGATCGTCGAGGACGGCTATCCGACCAGCCTGTACAGCACGGTGCTCACCGTCTCCTCGGTGGTCCTGATCACCTGCGAACTCAAGATCACCGCACTGATCGCCGGACTGCCCCGGCACATCGTGGTCCTGATCGGCCACGCCGCGGTCACCCTGGGCCTCGCGGTGTACGCCCTCTCCTCGAAGTCCGCGGTGTTCGTCGTCACCGGGGCGGTGTTGGGAGTGGTCGGCATCATGATCGCCGCACCCAGCATGTTCGCCCACCCGGCCACCTTCCCGGCGGAGGTGAAGGCCCGCCACATCGCCGCGGGCCAGGCCCTGGCCGGGATGGCCTCGGCCATCGCCCCGGTCTTCGGGGTCTATGTGTGGAGCCGGCTCGGCGGCGGGTTCTGGCTGGTCTGCGCGGTCCTGGAGGCGGTGGCCGGGGTGCTGGCCATGGTGGCCCTCAACCGCGCCAAGGACCGCACCGAACCCGCCGGGGCGGACGCCCCCAAGGCCGGGGACCCTGCGGAAGTCTCCGGAGGCAGCTCATGAGCGGCCGTCCCGTCCTGGTCGTCGGATTCGTCGGGGTCACCCTCGCCACCATCGCCGGCTTCCAGCCGGCCGACTCGGTGGTCTACGTGGAGGAGCCCGACGTGGTCCGCAAGCGCGGGGTCCGCGAGCAGCTCGCCGGGCAGCCGTTCGTCCGCGGTCTGCTCGAAGCCGAGTACCACCTGCCCGGCGCCGCCGACGAGTTCCACCAGGCCCACCCCGGCCTGGACCCGGCCGCCGTCATCCCGGCGGTCGAGTACGCCACCCCGTTCGCCGCCCGGCTCGCCGAACGCTACGGACTGCCCGGCGCCGGCCTCGGCGCCGCCCAGGTCATGCGGGACAAGTCCCTGCTGCGCAGGGTCACGGCCGCCGCCGGGATCGCCGGCCCGGCCGCCGTCCGGGTGCACGGCCCCGAGGACGTACGGGCCTTCCTGCGGGCCCGCCCCGGCCGCCGGGCCGTGCTCAAACCGGCCAACCGGCAGGCCTCGGTGGGCACCCGGGTGCTGGACTCGCCCGCCGAGGCGGAAGGGGCCTGGGCCGACTGCCTGGACCAGGACGAGGGCGTCTTCGTCCCCGACCGTCCCATCGAACTCTCCATGCTGGCCGAGGAGTTCCTCGAAGGACCCGAGTACAGCGTGGAGATGCTGGTCCGGGACGGCACCCCGCTGTTCACCAACATCACCGCGAAGGAGCTGTTCCCCGGCCCCTACCCGGTCGAGATGTCCCACACCGTGCCCGCCGACATCCCCGCCGGCCTGGCGGCACGGCTCGCCGAACGGACCGTACGGGTGCTCGGGGCGGCCGGCTTCCACGACGGAGCCGTGCACTGCGAATGGATCGTCTCCGACGGCACCCCCCATCTGGTGGAGTGCGCCGGCCGGCTGCCCGGCGGCGGGATCCTGGACACCATCCAACTCGCCTATCCGGTACCGCTGTTGCAGGCCTACTTCGCCCTGATGCAGGGACTGCCGACCGGGCGGCTGCCGGCCCGGGCCGGGGGCGGCGCGGCCGTCCGCTTCCTGACCACCGCCCCCGGCCGGATCACCGGGGTGCACGGCACCGGACCGGCCCGGGCCGCGGACGGGGTGTTCCTGCTGCACACCGCCGCCGCCGGGGACCGCTTCCCGGACCTGCGGCACTCCTGGCACCGGGCCGGCGTGGTGATGACCACCGGGGACACCCCCGCCCAGGCCCGCCACAGGGCCGAAGCCGCCGCCCGACTGGTCGAGTTCACCACCGAAACCCCATCCGCGTCCACCACCGGAACCCCGTCCGGAACCGCTTCCGCGTCCACTTCCGGATCCGCAGAAGGAGGAGAGGCATGACCGCCGGCAACGGCACCCTGCTGGTCATCGGGAGCGGGCTGAAGGTCTACCGCGAGTACCTGGTGGCCCCGATCCGCCGCCGCGCCCGCGCGGCCGGACTGGACATGGTGCTCCTCAACAACCTCAGACCCACCTGGCAGCACGCCTACTTCGACGAGATCGTGGTGGCCAACGTCTTCGACTCGGCCACCATGACCGCGGCCGCCCGGGAGATCGCCGGCCGCCGCGAGATCGTCGGCCTGATGTGCTGGGACGAGCCCCTGGTCCTGGACGCCGGCCTGCTCGCCGCGGAGTTCGGGGTGCCCGGGCTCTCCGGGCCCGGGGTCCGGGGCTGCCGGGACAAGCGGCTCACCCGCAGCGAACTGACCGCCGCGGGCCTCCACCAGCCCGGTTTCGAACTGACCGGCACGGTCGCCGGGGCCCGCGCCGCGGCCGACCGGATCGGCTACCCGGTGGTCGTCAAACCCCGGGCCATGGGCGCCAGCATCGGGGTGGTGTTCGCGGCGGACGCGGCCGAGCTGGAACGGGCCGCCGGGATCGCCCTGGCCGCCAGCCGGGTCGACCCGGGACCGTACCGGGCCGGGGTGATCGTCGAGGAGTACGCCCCCGGACCCGAGATCAGCGTGGACGGGGCCGTCCACAAGGGGGAGTACCTGCCGCTGTTCCTGGCCCGCAAGCACACCAGCGACCAGCCGTACTTCGAGGAGGTCGGGCACGTGGTCGACGCCGCCGACCCGCTGCTCGACGACCGGGAGCTCATGGACACCCTGACCCGGGCGCACCGGGCCCTCGGCATCGAGGACGGCATCACCCACACCGAGGTGCGGCTGACCCCGCGCGGCCCGCTGGTGATCGAGGTCAACGGCCGGCTCGGCGGGGACCTGATCCCGTTCCTGGGCCGGGCCGCCACCGGGATCGAGCCCGGCGAGGTGCTCTTCGACGTGGCCACCGGGCAGCGCCCGGACACCCGGCCCACCCGGCGGGCGGTGGCCGGGATCCGGTTCGGCTATCCGGACCGGGACTGTGTGCTGCGGTCCGTGACGGTGCCCTCGGACCTGCCCGGTCTGCTGGCCGCCGCCCCGATGGCCGAACCGGGCAGCACCCTGAGGCTGCCGCCCGGCGGCTATCTGGCCCGGCACTCCTTCGTGGTGTGCGAGGCCGAGGACACCACCGGCTGTCTGGACCGGCTGGCCGCCGCGGCCGAGGCCGTGGAACTGGTGGCCGATCCGATCGGCCCGCCGGAGGCGGACGCCCTGTTCGCGATGCCCGACGGGCTGCTGGACGTGGACGAATGAGCGGGGGGAACGGGATGAGCCCAGCGGGTCCGGCCCGGACGGCGGAGGAACTCCTGGAACGGTCACGGGCGTTGGTGCCGCTGCTGCGGGAGCGGGCGGCGGAGGTCGAATCGGCCCGGCGGCTGCCGCCGGACCTGGTGGAACTGCTCCGGGAGACCGGGGTGTTCCGGATGTGCTTCGGCCGGGAGTGGGGCGGTCTGGAGCTCACCTCCATGGAGCAGACCGAGGTGGTGGAGGCCCTGGCCTACGGGGACGCCTCCACCGCCTGGTGCGCCGGGATCGGGGCGATGACCGGACTGATCGCGCCCTTCCTGGAGGAGCCGGTCGCCAAGGCCGCGTTCCCGCACCCGGACGCCGTCACCGCCGGTGTCCTGGCCCCGGCGGGCCGGGCGGAGCGGGCGCCGGGCGGATACCGGCTGTCCGGCCGGTGGTCGTTCGGCAGCGGGATCACCCACTGCGACTGGGTGACCTCGGGGGCGTTCGTCTTCCAGGACGGTGCGCCGTACGCGAGTCCGGACGGCAGCAATCCGCACGAGTCCCGGCAGTTCCTGGTGCCCCGGCACCAGGTGGAGGTGATCGACAACTGGCACACCACCGGCCTGTGCGGCACCGGCAGCTGCGACTACGCCATGGACGGGGTGTTCGTCCCGGAGGAACACACCTTCAGCTTCTTCACCGTCCGGGGACGGCCCGGCCCGCTCGCCCAGTCGGACGCCTTCATGCGCAACACCTGCGGGGTCCCGCTCGGGGTGGCGCGGGCGGCCCTGGACCACGCCCGGGAGGTGGCGGTCACCCGGGTGGACCGGATGACCGGGGTGGCCTGGAAGGACAGCTACCGGGCCCGGGTGACCCTGGCCGAGTGCGAGGCCGCGTACGGGGCGGCCCGGCAGGGCGTCTACGGCAGCATGCGCCGCCAGTGGGAGGTGCTCGCGGCCGGCGGCGGCCCGGCGGACCTCACCCGGGACGAGCGGGCCGCCTCCCCGCTGTCCTGGGTGCACGCCTTCCGCACCTCCCGGGACATCGTGGCCCGGCTCTACGACCTGCTCCAGACCTGGTCGATCGGCCGCTCGTCCCCGATGGACCGCTGGCTCCGCGACACCACCACCATGTGCCAGCACTTCAACGCCCAGGACGCCGCCCTCGAATCGGCCGGCGCCTATCTGCTGGGCGGCACCCCCACGTTCCGGATCAGCCTCGGAGGGATCGTATGACCATGACCGACAAGCACCGGGCGCGCACCGCGACCGCCCCCGGACCGGCCGGATCCCCGGCCGAACTGCTGCGACGTGCCAAGGAGTTGGCTCCGGTGCTCCGGGAGCGGGCGGCGGAGATCGAATCGGCCCGGCGGCTGCCGGCCGACGTGGTGGACCTGCTGCGGGACGCCGGGGTGTTCCGGATGTGCTTCGGCCGGGAGTGGGGCGGTCTGGAGCTCACCTCCATGGAGCAGGTCGAGGTCATCGAGGCCCTGGCGCACGGCGACGCCTCGGCCGCCTGGTGCGCCATGATCGGCTCCAACACCGGGATCTACAGCGCCTTCCTGGACCAGACCGTCGCCAAGGAGATGTTCCCGACCCCGGACACCATCACCGCGGGGCTGCTCCAGCCCTCCGGCCGGGCGGAGCGGGTGCCGGGCGGATACCGGCTGTCCGGCCGGTGGTCGTTCGGCAGCGGGATCACCCACTGCGACTGGGTGACCTCGGGGGCGTTCGTGTTCCAGGACGGTGCGCCGTACGCGAGTCCGGACGGCAGCAATCCGCACGAGTCCCGGCAGTTCCTGGTGCCCCGGCACCAGGTGGAGGTGATCGACAACTGGCACACCACCGGCCTGTGCGGCAGCGGCAGCTGCGACTACACCGTGGACGGGGTGTTCGTCCCCGAGGAGCACACCTACCACTTCGGGAAGGTGTACGGCCGGCCCGGCCCGCTGGCCCAGCCCGACGCCTTCACCCGCACCATGTGCGCCGTCCCGCTCGGGGTGGCGCGGGCGGCCCTGGACCACGCCCGGGAGGTGGCGCGGACCCGGATGGACCGGATGACCGGGGTGGCCTGGAAGGACAGCTACCGGGCCCAGGTGACCCTGGCCGAGTGCGAGGCCGCGTACGGGGCGGCCCGGCAGGGCGTCTACGGCAGCATGCGCCGCCAGTGGGAGGTCCTGGAGGCCGGCGGCACCCTGGACGACCTCACCCCCGAGGAGCGGGCCGCCTCGCCGGTCTCCTGGGTGCACGCGTTCCGGACCTCCCGGGACGTCGTCGGCCGGCTCTACGACCTGCTCCAGGCCTGGTCGGTCAACCGCTCCTCACCGATGGACCGCTGGCTCCGGGACACCAACACCCTGTGCCAGCACCTCATCGCGCAGGACCGCATTCTCCAGTCGGCCGGGGCCTACCTCCTCGGCGGCTCACCGGAATTCGGAATCAGTCTCGGAATCGTCAAATAGGGCGTGGCCGGCACCGCGAACGCCCGCGACGGACCGTTGCGGTGGGGATGCGGTCTGCACCATTCTTGTGACCGGCCGGTCGGGGGGTCGCGCCGGAGACGATCGACTCGGGGGGAAGGAAGACGTGAATCAGCAGGCGAACATCAAGGAGTTACTCTGGCCACTCTCGTCACATATTGATGTGCGAAGAGGCTATGCGAGCCGCCGGCCGGACGGGGACCTTCCGGAGCTGCGCCCCGCGCGTTCCACGGTCACCGTGGTGCTCGCCGACGCACAGCCCGCGCTCCGGCACGGAGTCCGCTCCGTCCTGGAGCGGTCGGCGGACATCTGTGTGGTCGGAGAGGCCGGGACCCCGGACGAGGCGCTCGCGGAGACCTCCCGGTGCCGGCCGCACGTCCTGGTGGTCGACCCGCTGATGGACGGACCCGCCGGCACCAGGATCATCGCCCAGGTCCTGAGAACCAGACCCGAAACAGGCGTCCTGGTCTTCAGTTCCAAGGACGACGACCAGCTCATCACCTCGGCATTGCAGGCCGGCGCCCGCGGATTCCTGATCAAACGGGCCGACGCGGACCAGATCCTGCGCGGCATCCGGGCGGTCGCGGCCGGCGAGGCCATCGTCGACAAGTCGATCGCCGGCCGGCTGGCCACCCTGATGTGCCCGGCCACCGGCGCCTACTGCTACCCGTTCCCCCAGCTCACCGACCGGGAGCGGGACGTCCTGGAGCGCATCGCGGCGGGCAAGTCGAACGCGGCCATCGCCCGGGAACTCCTGCTCGCCTCCAAAACCATCAGCAACCGCGTTTCCGTGATATTCGGCAAACTCGGCGTGGCCGACCGCTCCCAGGCCATTGTGCTGGCCCGGGACGCGGGTCTCGGACATGGCTGAAACATTCCCTTGAACTTCCCGGCGGATTCCCTTCCGGCAGGGGCGGATTCCCCTGTCGAAAGGGAATTCCCGGCCCCTAGGCTGACGGTGGAAACGCAACCACCAGCGGATTCACCACGCCGATCGGAGCGGGAAGTTGAGCGAATCGAAGACCCCGGGGGTGACCCTGCGCCGGGGCGAACCGGACCGCCTGGTCCGGGCCCACGGCCTGGACCTCGGCCTCCTCCACCCCTGGCCGGGCCTGGCCGCCCCCTTCCACGGAGCCTGGTGCGTGCTGCGGCCGGGAGACGTCTCGGAGGCCCACGCCCACCACGAACCCGAACTGTTCATCGCCATGTCCGGCCGCGCCACCGTGATCGGCGACGGCACCCGCCAGGAGATCGCGGCCGGGGACCTCGCGCACACCCCGGCCGGGGTGGAGCACCACGTGGTCAACGGACACGACGAGGACTTCGTCTACTACGCGATCTGGTGGGACCCCCAGGACCCGGGACCGGTCTCGTGATCGACTACGAGGGACGCAGGTTCCGCAAGCCGCCCGGCGAGGGGGACGGGAAGGCCGTGGCCGTCTACCACCAGCAGGACGACCTGGTGTGGTGCGAGGTGGCGGGCGGGGAGGTCCGGCGCGGCTGGGTG
This sequence comes from Streptomyces sp. NPDC033845, assembly GCF_055576225.1. Lineage (NCBI taxonomy): Bacteria > Bacillati > Actinomycetota > Actinomycetes > Kitasatosporales > Streptomycetaceae > Streptomyces > Streptomyces sp. NPDC033845. The sequence goes on from NZ_JBVIRI010000002.1 coordinate 181,316, forward strand.
GCCGGCACCAGGGCCCCCGACGGCACCCTCAGCATGGGCTACACCATCGTCTTCGACACCGGCGAGGTCGTCTGCGGACACACCGTCAACACCCCGGAGCACACCGCGGACGGCCGGCTGCGGCTGCGCGAGGTCTGGGAACGCTACGGGCCCCACGCCGGGACCGGGGTCTCCTACATCGAGGAGGAGCGATGAACGGGGCGGGCCGCGGGACAGGGGCCGGCGAGGCCGACTGGGCGCTGCTGGCGAAGACCGTGTCGGGGCGGCTGCTGCGGCCGGGGGACCCGGGGTTCCGGGCCGCCGGCACCCCCTTCAACACCCGCTACGCCGACACCGAACCGGCCGGGGTGCTCTCGGTGGCGGAGGTGGCCGACGTCCGGCACGCCCTCGCCTGGGCCCGGGACACCGGCACCGCGCTGACCGCCCGCGGCGGCGGGCACAGTTACGCCGGCCACTCGACGGGCACCGGGCTGGTCCTGGACCTCGGTGCCCTGGACACGGTCACCGCGGACGGCTCCACCGGGCTGGTCACCGCGGCCGGCGGCGCCCGGATGGCCGGGGTGTACCGGGCGGTCGAGCCGCACGGGATGGCCTTCGCGCTGGGCAACGGCCCCACCGTGGGCATCGCCGGACTCACCCTGGGCGGCGGGTTCGCGGCCACCTCGCGGGCGTACGGCCTGACCGCCGACGCCCTGGTCGGCTCCACCCTGATGACCGCCGACGGCCGGATCCTGGAATGCGACGCGGAGCGGAACCCGGACCTGTACTGGGCCTGCCGGGGCGGGGGCGGCGGCAACTTCGGCATCAGCCTGTCGTTCACCTTCCGGGCCCGGCCGGTCCCCGCGGTCTCCACCTGTCTGCTGCTGTGGGAGGCCGCCGAGGGGCCGGAGGTGTTCCGGCTGGCGCAGGAGGTGATGCGGACCGCCCCGGACGGGCTCTCGCTGCGGCTCGGTCTGAACGCCGGCCCGGGGGGCGGGCCGACGGTCTCGGCGGTGGGCCTGTACCTGGGCCCGGCGGAGGAACTCCGCGCACTGCTGGCCCCGGTGCTCGCACCCACCCGGCCGGTCCGCGCGGACCTGGCCGACCGGACCTTCTGGGAGGCCAGGGACTACCTGCTGCACGAGACCTCCGGCGGCTCCTTCGCGGCCCGGACCGGCTTCGCCGCCGAACCGCTGCCCCCCGAGGCGGTGGCCCTCGCCCTGGACCGGCTGGCCCGCCGTCCCGGCAGCGGCAATCCGGACGGCTGCGGGCTGGCCGTGTTCGGCTGGGGCGGGGCGATCAACCGGGTGGCCCCGGCGGACACCGCGTTCGTCCACCGGGACGCCTTCGCCCTGGTCGCCCTGGACGCCTCCTGGACCGCCGGGGACCCCCCGCGGACCGTGGCCGCCCACCTGGACTGGCTGGCGGAGCTCCGGGAGGCGATGGCCCCCTACCTGGGGGAGGGGGCGTACCAGAACTTCACCGACCCGGACCGGGAGGACTGGCGGACCGCCTACTACGGGGCCAACTATCCCCGCCTGGTGGAAATCAAGAGGAAGGTGGACCCGGACGGCTTCTTCCGCTTCCCCCAGGCGATCGGGACCTGAGACGTCAAGGGAGCTTTATCGCGCGTCAATTCGCATGCCGTTCCTCCGGTACGGTGGCGCTGCGTTCTCGCGTTTTTGACGATGCCGGAAGATCCGACTGGGGAACAATTCTTGTCCGAGAGCATCAAAGAACTGATCGATGTGGCCGGTGGTGAACTCCGGCAGCTGAGAGGGCTGCTGGGGCTCGTCGGAGACGCCGCCTTCGACCGTGCCCTGGACTGGCTGGTGGACGACTACTTCCAGGTCGACGCCCTGGGACTGGAACACGTCCCGGCCACCGGCCCGGCCATGGTGGTCGCCAACCACTCGGGCGCCTACGGGCTGGACGCCTTCGTGTTCCACAAGGTGTTCACACGGAGCGTCCCGCGCCCCATCCACATTCCCGCCGCCCCGCTGCTCTTCCGGTTTCCGGTGGTCGGCGCGTACGCGCGAAACCGCGGGGTATTTCCCGTCAATCCGATGCTGGGATGGGAACATCTGAACGACGGCGAACTCGTGGGGGTATTCCCGGAGGGAATGGCCGGACTGGAGAAACCCTTCCGGGAAAGGTACCGGCTCCGCCACTTCAGCCCGGGATTCGCCCTCACCGCGATCCGGGCCGGGGCCCCGGTCGTCCCGGTCGCCATCACCGGCGCGGAGGAGTCCCTCCCCAAGCTCGGTGAGGCCCCGGGGCTGGCCCGGCTGCTGGACCTGCCGTACTTCCCGCTGACCGCGCCGTTCCCGCTGCCCTCGAAGTGGCGGATCACGATCGGCGAGCCCCTCCCCGCGCCGGCCGTGGCGGGCGAACCCTTCCGCGTCCGCCGGGCCGCCGCCCAGGCCCTGTCCGCCCGGACCCAGGCCGCGGTCCAGTCCATGCTCGACCGAACCCGCCACATCCCGACCCCCCGCACCGCCCCCACCACCGGCTGACCCCACCCGCCGTACGGTCCCCGTGGCCCGGGCCCGGGCCACGGGGACCGTACGGCGGTCCAGGCGCCCTGACTCAGTCGCTCAGTCCGCGGGCGGCCCGGCGGACGCCTTCGGCGGCGTGGGCGCAGCGCGTGGAGTGGCCGAGGAGGGCCATGCGGAAGCGCTCGCCGGACTCGTCGGCGTTCCAACCCGGGTGCCCCGCGCAGGCGGCGAGACTTCGCGCGTGCTGCTCCAGGCGGTCCGCGCTGGCCCGGGCCAGCGCCCCGTACGAGGCGGGCGCGTAGCCCTGGGACGGGACCGGCCCGCCGGTCCGCGGTACGGCCGCAGCCCGGCCGTCGCCGGTGGCCCCGGCGGGGTCCTCCAGGGCCACCACCAGGGTCCGCGGGTCGAGGAGTTCCGGCAGCCGGTCGGGCACCAGCTCCGGGAAGACCAGCACCGGACGGCGGCCGGCCGCGAGTCCCGCCACCACCCTTTCGGCCACCCCGGCCGCGTACGCGGCCGTCGGGCAGTCGGCCGAACTCCCGCACAGCGCCGCCCCCCTGGGGTCCGGCCGGGGCCCGCCGTCCAGTTCCCGCAGCCGGGCCGGCGCGTACAGCAGCCCGGTGCCGGCCGGCACGGACAGGTCCTGCCAGTCGAACGGGGCCAGCACCGGGAACACGGCGGCGGCCACCGGCGGATAGCGGTGCAGCGCCTCCTCCACCGCATCCGCCGGCCTGGCCGCCGCCCCGGCCGCCAGCAGGGCCAGGGCCCGCAGCGAGGTCTCCGAGGCCGCGGCGGACACCAGCGCCAGCGCATGGGCCACCACCGGGACGGGGTCGGCTCCCGTGGGGCGGAGCCGGCCCGCGAAGGAGTCCGGGTCCGGGTCGGCCAGATGGCGGGCCAGCCGCCGCTCCAGCGCGCCCGCCCGGTCCGGGTACCCGTGGCCGCCGGCCTCCGCCGTGGCCACCGCCAGGATCTCGCTCAGCAGGGTGTCCTCGGCGGCCTCCGCGCCCACCACCACCCGGCGGGCCAGCCGCAGCATGGCGGACCGCCAGGCATCCCACTCCAGGGTCCCGTCCCCGCGCCGGGCCGCGGCCGCCCGGTCCAGCTCCGCCGTCGCCGCGGCGGGCCACTCCGCGGACGGGACGGCCGCCTCCGGCTCCGGGGCGGCGTGCGCGGACAGCCCGTACCGGCGGCCGCCGGAGTCCAGACCCTCCGCCGGGCCGAGTGCCCCCGAGGCGCGCCCGGCCGCCAGCAGCTCCTCGGCCTGCTCACCGGCCACCGGGACCAGGAAGGACCCGAAGGGGGTGCTCAGCCGGACCGGCCGCCCGGACCGGGAGCGCCGCAGATGCGCCAGCAGCATCCGGGTCACCCCTTCCCCGGTGGGCAGTTCCAGGCCCGGCAGCCGGACCGCGGCGGCCGTCCACGGCAGCCGCTGGGCCAGTGCGACCGCGCTGAACACGGCGTTCTCCAGGAGCCGGGCGGCCGCGGGCGCGGCCGGTGCGGCGGGCGGTGTGGTCATCGTCGGTCTCCCTCGGGGTGGGCGGTCACTTGTCGCGGAGCAGATAGGGCTGGTTGCCGACGATCTCGCCGTCGTAGGCCGTGATCAGCCCGTTGACCCGCTTCCGGTGATGCGCCATCTCCCCGCGCAGGGAGTCGGAGTAGGCCTGGGGCGCGTGCGACAGCGGGTAGTCGTAGGACTCGTCGAGCCAGTCCAGCTCCAGCCAGCCCTCCGGGACCGCGTGCGGGGAGGCCGGGCCGCGGCCGTCCAGCATCGGGATCACGTCGTGGTTGTTGACCAGGCTGATCACCGAGGTGGTGTGGTCCGCGGGCTGTTTGGCGTCGATCGGCGAGCCGACCGCGATCACATGGGTGAGCCGGTAGGTGGACACCACGTCGAAGTCGCTCGCCAGGTTGAGCGCGGTCAGTCCGCCCAGACTGTGCCCGACGATCATCAGCTCGGAACCGGCCGGGACACCGGCGCGCAGCAGCAGCTTCTTCACCGCCCGGGTGTAGGTGGTGTCGGTCCGCAGCGATCCGTCGAAGGCCCCGATGATGTCCTGCGGAGTGCTGTTGCTGAGCAGCGCGAAGCTGGTGCCGGGCAGCAGCAGCACGTACCGTTCGGCACCGTCGGCGCAGGCCACCCGGCGGAGCAGGGCCAGCCCGTGGTTGCCCAGCGCGCCGATGTCGTTGATGTAGCTGACCACGTCGTTCGCGGAGGTGCCGAGCACCTTGGCCAGGATGGCGTCCGGCTCGGCCCGTTCGGCGCGGCCGGGGCCCGGGTTGAGGTACCGCAGCAGCGAGCTGGGCAGCCCGAGGAAGGGATCGGTGGTGGGCACCCCGCCGGCCAGGGTCACCCAGGAGAACTCGTCGTTGACCGGGTTCTCGTCGAGGAGTCCGGACAGCGCCAGCAACTCCATGATCACCGGGCTGATGGTGGTCAGCGCCCGGGTCACCCCGAGCCGCTCGGTCAGCGCGTACAGCGCCCGCAGCGCCTCCAGCCGGTCGCCGGCGATCATCGCGTCGGTCATCCGCCGGGCCAACGGGGAGTCCAGGTTGGGGTGTTCGGCCGCCACCGCCCGGATCCGCAGGGCGAAGGCGTCCACCGCCATGGCCACCTTGGCCGGCCGGCGGTAGGTCATGCTGCCCGCCATCCGGGCCAGCTCGCCGACCACTCCGCCGTTCGCCCCGAACCCGAGTCCGGACGGACTGGTCAGGGCCCGGGCGCAGGCCACCGCCGTACCGAGCGCCCAGGCGGGCCGCCGCAGGGCGGTGAGGGCGAACCGCGGACTGGTCAGCGCGCCGGTCAGCTCGGCGCCCGCCCGCTTCGCGGTGAGTGCCGCGTCGGCCAGCAGCACCGAGGCGGCGAGCAGCAGCTCGGCATCGGTGCGCCCCGGGACGGCGGCCGGCCGGGTGGGTGGGGGGTCGGCCGGGGGGTCGGCCGTCTGGGCGCTGTGCCGGGGCGCGTCCGGGCGGCGCGGCGCGGGGGTGCCCCGGGACGTTTCGTCGACCACCTCAGGCGTCACATCGGTCCCTCTCGTCACTGTGGTCTGTGTGCGGGAGGCATCGTGGCACCGAATCCGATCGGCCCGACCCGGCCCGGCGCCCGGCGGGACACCGGCGGACCGCCCCGACCGGGGGCGGCGCCCACCGGCCCGGGCCCGGCGCCCCGGCCGGACCGGCGGGCGCGGGAAGGATGAACGCGCACCGGGCGCGTTGACCCGGTCCCCCGTAAGGGAGCGCCCGCGGCGCTCCGGCGGGGACCCGCGGGCCTCAGCCGGCCGCCCGACCGGGGGAGCGGAGCGCCCGGCCGAGCAGGGCCACGCCCTCCTCGATGTCCCCGGCCGATCCCGCCGCGTACCCGAGCACCAGCCCCGGCGGGCCGGGCCGCATCCGGTGCCAGGACAGCGGATGGACCTTCACCCCCAGCGCCAGCGCCGCCGCGGCCAGGGCGGTGTCGGAGGGCGGGGCCGCCGCCGGGTCCTCGAAGGTCACCGTCAGGTGCAGACCGGCGGCCGCACCGTGCACCCGCGCCCCCGGCAGCTCGGCCGCGATCGCCGCCAGCATCACGTCCCGCCGTCTGCGGTGCCGCCGCCGGACGTGCCGCAGGTGCCGCTCCAGCTCCCCGGAGTCCATCAGCCGGGCCAGCACCAGCTGGGTCAGGGTGCCGTTGCCGAGGTCCGCGTGCCGCTTGGCCTCCACCACCGGCCCCAGCAGACCGGACGGCACCAGCAGCCAGCCCACCCGGAGCGCGGGCGCGAGCAGCTTGGACACGCTGCCCGTGTAGCAGACCCCCTCGGCGGACAGCGAGCGCAGGGCCGGTACCGGCGGCCGGTCGTAGCGGTGCTCCGCGTCGTAGTCGTCCTCCACCACCAGCCCGCCCTCGCCGGCCCAGCGCAGCAGCTCCCGGCGCCGCTCCCCGTCGAGCACCACCCCGGTCGGGAACTGGTGCGCCGGGGTCATCACCACCACCCGCGCCCCCGTCCTCCGCAGCGCGCCGACGTCCAGGCCGCGTTCGTCCACCGGTACGCCGACCGGATCCAGTCCGGCGTACTCCAGCTGCTGGCGGGCACCGAGCGAGCCCGGGTCCTCCACGGCGATCCGGCGCAGGCCCCCCGCGCGCAGCACCCCGGTCAGCAGGGCCAGCGCCTGCGCCACCCCCGAGACGATCACCACCTCGGCCGGATCCGCCCGGACCCCCCGGTTACGGGCCAGCCAGCCGACCACGGCCCGGCGCAGTGCCAGAGACCCCCGGGGGTCGCCGTAGCCGAACTCGGCGGGGGTGACCTCGGCCAGCACCTCGCGCTCGGCCCGCAGCCACCCCGTCCGGGGGAACGCGGCCAGATCGGGCACCCCGGGGGACAGGTCCACCCGGCACTCCACCGCCCGCAGCGCGTCCACCGCCCCGGCCCGCCCGACACCGCCCGCGAACGGGCCGCCTGCGAACGGCCCGTCCGTGAACGGTCGCTCCGTGAACGGCCCGGTCCCGTCCGCCGCGGCCCGGACGGGCCCGGCCGAGGGGTGCGGGCCGGCCGGACCGGGCCCGCCCGGCGGGGCCGGGGCGGCGACCACCACGGTGCCGAGCCGCCCCCGCCCGGCCACCTGCCCGGACTCGGCGAGCCGGGCGTACGCCTCCGTCACCACGCCCCGGGAGAGCCGGAGTTCGGCGGCGAGCACCCGGCTGGCGGGCAGCCGGGACCCGACCGGCAGCCGACCGTCGGCGATCGCCGTCCGCAGCCGCCCGGCCAGCCACTCGGTCCGACCGCCGACCGGTGCCTCCCCGATGTCCAGGAGCAGGAAATCACTCCCGGCCTCCTCCCCGGAGCCCGAATTGGTCCTGTCGGCGGGGGTGTCTTTGGACCTGCTCATGCGGTCCATTCTGACCCAGGCTGGATCCATGGACACACCGCCCGCACCGCCCGCACCGCCCGCATTACCCGCACCGCCGGGACCTTCCGCACCCCGGGCCGCCCTGGCCCCGCTGCTCCCCGGCATCCTCGGCATGGCCCTGGTCGGCAGCAGCGTCGCCGTCTCCCGGACCCTGACCGACGCCCCGCTGTTCACCGCCCAGGCCGCCCGCTATCTGCTGGCCGCCGCCGTCCTGCTGCTGATGGCACGGGCGGCCGGGGTGCGGCTGCTGCTGCCGCGCGGACGGGAGTGGCTGTGGCTCGCCGGGCTCGCGGCCGTCGGGCTGGTCCTCTTCAACGTGGCCGTGGTCCGGGGGGTGGCGCACGCCGAACCGGCCGCCATCGCCGTGGCGGTGGCCTGCGCCCCGGTGGTGCTGGTGGTGGTGGGCCCGCTGCTGGAACGGCAGCGGCCCAGCGGCCGGGCGCTGCTCGCGGCGGTGGTGGTGGTGGCCGGGGCGGTCCTGGTGGTGGGCACCGGCCGGACCGACGCGGCGGGGGCCGGCTGGGCCGCGCTGGGGCTGGCCTGCGAGGCCGGGTTCACCCTGCTCGCGGTGCCGGTACTGCGCCGGCACGGCCCCTGGGGCGTCTCCGTCCACGCCGTCTGGATCGGCGCGCTGCTGCTGTGCGCGACCGCCGCCCTGACCGAGGGGCCCACCGCGGCGGCCCGGCTGACCGGCGCGCACTGGGCGGCCGTGGTGCACCTGGCGCTGCCGGTGACGGCCGCGGCCTTCGTCCTCTGGTACGCCACCGTGCACGCGGTGGGATCCGGCCGTGCCGGACTGCTCACCGGGATCGCCCCGCTGGCCGCGGCGGCGGCCGACGCCCTGACCGGCGGAGGGATGCCGGGCCCCCTGGTGTGGCTGGGCATCGCCGTGGTGATCGCCGGACTGGCCCTCGGCCTCCGCCCGCCCCGCCCCGGCCCGTCCCGCCGCCGTCCGTCCCGCCCGCTTCCGCCGGTCCCGGCCGTGTCCTCCCGTACCGCCGCCGGGCCCGGTGATGCGCCCGGTGACGCGCCTGGCGAGGGGGCGGGTGAAGGGCCCGGTGGCGTGCCGGGCGGTCCGGCGGGCCGGAGGAGCGGCCGCCGGGAGGGGATCGACTCCGGCCAGACAACGGCCGGTTGATCGCTGACCGGGCGGCACGCGGGATGGGTATCGTCCCGGGACCGTGGAGAGAACCGAGGAGCTCGCGGCGCTGCGGGCCGCCCTGGCGCCGGGGGTGCCGGTCGGCCTCAGCGGACCGCTCGGCAGCGGCAAGTCCCGGCTGGCCCGGCGCCTTCCGGTCGTGGCCGTGGTCGACCTGTCCGCGGATCCGGGCCGGCACCCGGGCCCGGTGGACCGGGTCCGGGCCGCGCGGGCGGCCCGGCCCGGCGGGCTCCTGCTGGTCGACGGCGTGGACGGGCCCGGACAGGCGGACGCCGTCGCCGAGGCCCTGCCCGAGACCCTGGCCGAGGCCCTGGAGGGATCGCCGGGCGGCCACGGCCCGGTGCTGGTGGTCAGCCGGCGGCCGCTGCGCGCCGCCGAGGGGTGGGCGGACCGGGCCCTGACCACCCTGGAGCTGGGGCCGCTGCCGCCCGCGGCCGTGGAGCGCGGTCTGCGGGCCGGCGGGCTGGAGGACCCGGAGGAACTCGCCCTCGCGGTCCGGCTGTCCGGCGGGAACCCGCTGCTCGCCGCGCTGGTCCGGCGCACCCTGTCGGCCGGGACCCCGGCGGACGCGCCCGGTGCGGTGGCCGACGCCGTCACCGAGGAGGTGCTGCACCGGCTCGCCCGGGAACGCCCGGCGGGCCCGGGCGGCGGCCGCTGGCGGCACGCGCTGCGTCTGCTGGCGACGGTCCGCACGGGCGACGAGTCGCTGCTCTCCGGCGGACCCGAACTCTTCGCCACCCTCGCCGGGCTGAGCCTGGTCCGCCGGCATCCGCTGGGGCTGGCGGTGCGCGAACCCTTCCGCAGCCTCTTCGAACTCGGCTACCAGTGGCGGCGCCCGGGGGCCCACGAGGGCGTACGGGTCCGGGCGGCCGGCTACCGGCGCGCCCTGCTGACCGAACGCCGCGATCCGGCGGAACGGGCCCGGCTGGTCGAGGAGTCCCTCTTCCTGTCCGGTGAACCCACCCTGCGGAAGGTCCTGTTCCCGCCCGTGGAGGAGGTCACGGCGGTCGGCCCCGCCCGCCCGGACGAGGTGGCGGACATCGGCCGGCTGACGCACGACTGGGCGGTGCGCGGCGGATTCGACGTACGCCGCTCCGAGCGGATCACCGAACAGTGGCTGGCGGCGGCCGGGCCCGCCGCCTTCCGGCTGGCCCGGGACCGGGAGGGCCGGCCGGTGGGGCTGGCCGCGCTGGTGCCGGTCGGTGAGGCCACCGAGGCCTGTATCGAACCGCTGCTCCAGCAGCACGCCTCCCCGCTGCTGGACGGGACCGGCGGGAGCCCCGGCGGGCTGTTCCTGGGCGCCGCCTACGGCGAGGACCAGGCCGCACACTCCCAGGTGCTGCGGTACATCCTGCGGGACGCCATGCGGGCGGGCCGGCTGGCCGTCTCCACCGCCAGCCCCGAGTACCAGGCGCTGCTGGGCGCCCTGGGCTTCCGGCCGCACGGCGGCATCCGGGAGGACGTCTACCGCTGCGGCCGCCGCCCCGAGGTCTACAGCCACGACTTCGCCGCGGGCCGGCTGCCCGGCTGGCTCAGGGCCCTCGCACCCGGCGGCACCCCGGCCGGATCCCCCCGGCCGCACCCGGACGGCCCGTACCCGGACCCCCCGAACGCGGACGGCCCGTTCCCCGGCGGCCCGTCCCCGGACGGCCCGGCCGAGGCGGCCCGGGCGCTGGCCGCCTGCCGGGACCACCGTCCCGCCGTCCACGGCCCCCTGTGCGAGCGGCTGGACCGGGCGGTGCGCGAGCTGGAACTGTCCCCGTCCGCCGCCGAGGCGGAGGCCGGGGCCATCCTGCGCGCCTACTACCTGGCCGGCCGCACCCGAACCCACCAGCAGGCCGCCCGCCGACTGCACCTCAGCCGCGCCACCTACTTCCGGCGGCTGCGCCACGGGCTGCGGCTGCTGGCCGTACGGCTGCCCGGGCCGTCCGGCCGGGCCCTCCCCCCGGCACCGGCCGCCGTTCCTTGATCGGTATCGTGACCGGCAAGAGACGGTCTAGCCCCTGAACAGGGAGGACCACGGCGTCCGTTGGGACGGCGCCCGGTCGCACTCCCGCTTCGAGAACGGATGGTGTGCAGTGGAGCGACCCTCGGTCCGCCCGGCCGGCCCGGACACCGGCGCAGCTTCGGCCCGGGCCGGGGTGTGCGTCATCGGCGCGGGACTCTCCGGACTCGCGACCGGGTACGCCCTCGCCGCCCGGGGCATCGAGTTCACCTGTCTGGAACAGGCGCCGGACGTCGGCGGGATCTGGCGGCGGCCCGGGGCCGGCGAGCCCGGCCCGGGCTACCGGTCCCTGCACCTCAACACCGCCAGACAGCTCACCGGTTACACCGACTTCCCGATGCCCGACGAACTGCCCCTCTACCCGGGCCACCGCGAAGTCGCCGCCTATCTGCGGTCCTTCGCCGAATGGGCCGGACTGATGCCCAGGATCGAACTGCGCACCGAGGTGCTCTCCGTACGCCAGGGCGGGGACGGCGGCGGCCCCTGGACGGTGACCAGCCGCGATGCCCGGGGCACCGTCACCGAGCGGGACTTCGCCCAGGTGATCGTGGCCTCCGGCCACAACTCGGCCCCACTGCTGCCCGATCCGCTGCCGCCGGGCGCCGACACCTTCACCGGACGGATCCTGCACTCGGTGGACTACCACGACGGCGCCGACTTCACCGGACAGCGCGTGGTGGTGGTGGGCATGGGCCCCTCCGGGGTGGACATCGCCTCGGACCTCTCCCGGCACGCCCGACGGACCCTGCTCTCGGTGCGCCGGGGCCTGCACATCGTGCCCAAACAGCTCTTCGGGATGTCGGTGGACCTCATCGCCGACGCCCCCTGGTGGAACGAGATGTCCTTCGCCGAGCAGCGCGCCTTCGTCGAGCAGGCGCTGAACGTGGCACGCGGCAGGATGTCGGACTACGGCCTCCCCGAGCCCGACCACGCGGTGTTCTCCTCCGCCGTCACCCTCTCGGACGAGATCCTCAGCCGGATACGGCACGGCGCGGTCCACCCGCGCCCCGCGATCGAGTCCCTGGACGGCCCCAAGGTGACCTTCACCGACGGAACCGTCACCGAGGCGGACGCCATCGTCTACTGCACCGGATTCCGGATGGAGTTCCCCTTCCTTCCCGCCGACTGCCCCGCGGGCCCCCGGCAGGAGGCGGTGGAACTGTACAAGCGGATCGCCGCGCCCGACCGGACCGGCCTGTACTTCATCGGGCTGATCCGGCCGGTGGGATCCATCACCCGGCTGGTGGAGGCACAGGCCCGGTGGGTGGCCCGGCTCATCGCCGGCGACACCGCCCTGCCCTCCCCGCAGGCCATGCGCGAGGAGGTGCGGGGCCATCTGGACCGGATCGGGCAGCGCTACGGCCGGACCTCGGGCGGCGCCTCCACCCAGGTGGACGTCGGCCCGTACCTGAAGGACCTGGAAGGCACCGCCTAGCGGCACTCGTCAGGCGGGCGGCCGGACCGCGTAGGCCTCGGAGGAGATGTAGGCGGTGACCCGGGGCGGGCGGCCGCGCTGGTGGGCCAGGGCCAGATAGGCGATGAGGCCCACGCCCTCCTCCAGGGACCGGCCGGTGGCCGCGGCCAGCGCGCGGCGCAGCGGGGCCGGGTCCATGCCGTGGCCGCGCAGCACGTCCACCGCCCGCCGCAGGGCCTCCCCGTCGTGCCGGGCGTAGTCGCGGACCGGTATGTGCAGGGTGAATCCGCTGGGCCGCCCGCTCTCCGTCTCGGTGAAGGAGTGGCAGGTCAGACCGGGCCGTCGGTCCAGTGACAGCTCCTGCCCGGCCGCGGTGCGGAAGAACCGCTCGACCTCCGCCCGCCCGGGGCCGCCCTCCATCCGGGACAGGCCGGCGGCCGTGGCGGCCGAGAGGTCCGGGTGCGTGAGGTAGACCTTGACCCGGGGCTCCTCCCAGTCGCCGAGGTCCAGGGCGAGGAACAGATGGCGCTCGCCGGGGGGGAGCGACGAGAAGGCCCCGTGGTGCCCCAGCCGCTCCAGGGCCTCCCGCACCGTCCAGGCGGAACGTTCCTGCCCGGCTGCGGCGGGGTTCAGGTACACCTTCACCCGTGGCACCCCGCCCGGATACAGCTCCAGCGCGCACCAGAGGGCGAACGGGCCCTGCGGCTCCGGCGGGAGGAACAGGTCCTCCAGCTCGTCCAGCCGCCGGGTGTCGAACCCCCACCGCCGGGCCATCTCGCGGACCGCCCGGAGCCCGGCGCGGCCGTTCTCCGCCAGGTCACGGGCACCGTGGCCCGGCTCCAGCAGCACCCGGAGGGTGGGCGGCCCGTCCGGCAGCAGGGCCAGCGAGAACTCGACCGGGGTGTGGTCGTCGGAGAGGAAGGAGCGCTCGGCGGGCGGCTGGTCCAGCCGCCGCAGCGCGGCCGGTCCCAGCACCGTGAGCAGCGTCCGCGCGTACTCGGCGGAGTCCGCCGCGCTCAGGTCCGCGGCCTCGCAGAGCCGCAGGACCTGTCTGGCGGTGTGCCCGCCGAGCGTCTCGGCCGGTGGCACGGACCGCTCGGCCGGCGGCGCCGGTCTCCACGGGCCCGCCTCCCCGGACCGCAGGGCCCAGGGCGAGGGCACCTGGCTCCCCGGCTTCTTCTTCCGCGTCCCCTTGGACCGCAGCGCCCAGGGGGACGGCCGCCGGGCGGCGCGGGTCCCGAGGGGGTCCGCGGCGGGGGGTTCCTGCATGACAGCGGCGTCGACGGACAGGTGCTCCACGACACCTCCTTCTCCGGTGGGCAGCAAGCACGACGCGTGCCTCACTACCCCCGGCGAAGATCATTCATGCAAGGAAGCGGAACACCCTGGCAGTTGCCGTCGTCACGTCCCGATCAGGTTGACAGCCAGTTGAGGAACTGACTCCACATCCGGTTCCGCTTCGGAGCGGCCTCGGGAGCCTGGGCCGCCTCCTGACGCGGTTGCGGAACGGAACTCCGGGCCGTCACGACCTCCGTGAACCGGGCCGGCAGGTTCGCCAGCCCGCGGCTGAACGGACCGGGACGCCAGATCAGGCTCTCCTCCGGCACCGCGAGCTCCACGTCCGGAAGCGCCTTGAGCAGGTTCTCCACCGCAGTCACCGTGATCTGACGGGCCGGCTCCTTCGACGGGCAGGCGTGCGGTCCCGCGCTCCACGCCAGATGCGCCCGGTTGCTGCCGGCCTGCCGGGCCGCGGACAGCGCCGGACCGGTGTTGGCGGCAGCGAAGCTCACCAGCACGAGATCACCCGCGCGCAGCCGCTCCCCGGCGAACTCCATGTCGGAAGCCGGGTAGTGCGGCGCGTAGTTGGCCATGGGCGGGTTGTCCCACAGGGTGTCGTCCAGGGCCTCGTCGAGCAGACCGCCACCGTCCGCGTAGCGGTCGTTGGTGAGCAGCCGGTGCAGCACGTTGCCGATCAGATTGCGCAGCGGCTCCGCGCCCGCCCCCAGCAGCAGGGCGAGCTGGTGCACCATCTCCTCGTCGGTCAGGTTCGCCTCGTGCTCCATCAGCCACGAGGTGACGTCCTCGCCGGGCTTGGTGCGCTTGAGCGCGACCAGCTCGCCCACGGCCTGGAACAGCACCCCGGTGGCCTGCTCGGCGTTGATCCCGTCGAACATCCCGGAGATGCCGAAGAGCACCCGGTCGCCGATCTCGGCCGGGCAGCCGAACAGTTCGTTGAACACGAACAACGGCAGCTGCTTGGCATAGTCGCCCAGCAGGTCCGCCGAGCCGCGCCGGGCGAACTGGGCGATCAGGTACTCCGAGATCTGCTCGGTGCTCCGGGTCAGCCGGCGCGGGTCGACCCGCGCCATGCTGTCCGTCACCGCCTGACGCAGCCTCAGGTGTTCGGCGCCGTCGCTGAACATACAGTTGGGACGGTATGCGAGCAGCGGGCTCACCGGGTTGTCCGGCTTGACCTCGCCCTCGTTGAAGGCCCGCCAGCGGCGCGCGTCCTTGCGGAAGGAACCCGAGTCCTGGAGCAGCTGCAGGGCCGCCGAGTAGTCGGTGACCAGGGTGGCCTCCACCCCCGGGGCCAGTTCCACCGGCGCGGTCGCACCGTAGTGACGCAGATACGCGTAGTACGCCTGGGGATCGGCCGCGAAACCCGGCCCGTACAGCGGCACCCGGCCGCCGTCGAGGTGGGCGGGGCACCCGGGCGGGGGCACCGGGGCGGTGGGCTGGGCATGCATCTCTTGCTCCTAGCGAGCGCGGTACAGCAAATAGCGGACGAGTGTGATCAGCGCGTCGGCGGACGACTTCTCGTCGCGCGCGTCGCAGGTGATGACCGGGGTGTCATCGAGCAGGTCCAGCGCCTCGCGCAGGGCCTGCTCCTCACGGATGGGGGTGCCGTCGAAGCGGTTGACCGCGATGGCGTAGTCGAGGCCGTAGTGCTCGATGAGGTCGATCACGGCGAAGGAGTCCGCCAACCGCTCGGGGTCCACCAGCACCAGCGCGCCGAGCGCGCCGCGGGCCATGTCCTCCCACATCTGCACGAACCGCTGCTGGCCCGGGGTGCCGAACAGGTACAGCACCACCCGGTCGCTGATGGTCAGCCTGCCGAAGTCCATGGCCACCGTGGTGGTGGTCTTGCTCCGGACGCCCTTGAGGTCGTCGAAGGACTCGCCCGCGCGAGTCATCGTCTCCTCGGTGGACAGCGGGGGGATCTCCGAGATCGCCCCGATGAACGTGGTCTTGCCCACCGCGAAGTGACCGACCACCAGGATCTTCACGGCGGTCTGGGTCGCCCCGCCGCGGACGTAGGCGGGTTCAGCCAAACTTGGTGCGGAGTCCATTCAGCACCTCCTCCAGGATGCGCCGGTCGGCGAGCGGGGCCCGCTGCACGGGCGGTCGGGTGATCAGGTAGCCGCCCTCGGTCAGGGCGGAGAGCAGGATCTTCACCACACCCATGGGCAGCCGGGTGTGCCCCGCGATCTCGGCGACCGAGAGGTAGCCGGCGGTGCACAGCTCCAGCAGACCCTGCTCCTCCGGCGAGAGCCGGGTGGGACGCTGCTGCTGGTCGGCCGCGGCGGTGACCAGGGTGATCAGGGACAGCTGGGCCTCGTCGGGCAGCCCGCGCCCCTTGGTGATGACATACGGGCGGACTAAATCGGCTGCCTCCGGCTCCAGTTCGTCATAGCGGCTCATCAGCGGACACCCAGGTTCTCGCGGGGCGGCGTCGTCAGGGCCTTGCCGAGCTGGCCGACGAGCTGCTGCATCCGGAAGGTGATGTCCTGCATGTCCACGTCCGGGGAGGCGGACACCCCGAGGTAGGCTCCCTCGCCCGCGGAGATCAGGAAGACCCAGCCGCCGTCGAACTCCACCAGGGTCTGGCGCCACTGCATGTGACCGGCCTCGATGAAGAACCCGAGGGAGCGGCTGAGCGACTGCACACCGCTCATGGCGGCCGCGACCGTGTCCGCGTTGTCCTTGCCGAAGTCCTTGGTCCGGGCCATCAGCAGGCCGTCGGCGGATACCAGGACCGCGTGCAGCGCCCCGGGAATCTCCAAGGCGCTGTCAAGCATCCATGACAGATCGTCGTTCACGGGACCTCATGCCCTTCGCTGCTCGCATCACGTGTGGTGCTCGTTGAGTCCGCCGGCCCCGTGTGGGTGGCCCGTCCGGACTGCGTGCCCCGCTGGAAGGCCCCGATGATCGCGGCGGTTTCCGCGCCGGACCGGTTGGGCGGGGCCCCGCCCGTCCCGCCGGGCACGATGGCCATCGGCCGCTTCCGGCTGCGCCGGGGCAGTCCGTCGATGGTGGAGGAGGTGCTCAGGGCGGGCTCGGGGCCGCTCGGGTCCGTCGCGTAGACGGGGGCGGCGGGCGCCGCCGCCTTGCGTTCGGGCATGGCGGTGAGCAGCTCGTGCGGCAGCAGCAGCACCGCGCGGACGCCGCCGTACGGGGAGCTGGTGTCCACGGACACCTCGAAGCCGAAGCGTTCGGCGAGCACACCGATCACCGCGAACCCGAACTGCGGGGGGCTGCCGAGCCCGGACACCCCGGTGACCCGGTCGGTGGTCAGCAGCCGTTCGGCCTTGGTCCGCTCCTCGTCGTTCATGCCGACGCCGGCGTCGTCCACGACGATGCAGATGCCCTTGGGCACGGTCCGGATGTTGATCTCGACCACGGTGTCGGGGCTGGAGTAGCTGGTGGCGTTGTCGAGCAGCTCGGCCAGGGCCAGGGCCACCGGTTCGACGGTGCGGCTGGTGATGCCGAAGTCGACCTGGGAGAGGATCTCCACCCGCCGGTAGTGCCGGATCCGGCCCTGGGCGCTGCGGACCACGTCGTAGACGGAGGCGATGTCGCGCTGCCGTCCGAGCCAGCCGTCGCACAGGACGGCGATGGACTGGGCGCGCCGGCCGAACTGGGAGTTGGTGTGGTCGATCTCCAGGAGGTCCTGGAGGATCAGGGACTCGCCGTACTTGCTCTGCAGTCCGGAGAGGACCGACTGCTGTTCGGCGGCCAGGCCCTGGAGCGTCCGCATGGCGGACTTCAGCACGGACTTGGTCGCGTCCTGGGCCCGCTCCTTCTCCACCTCAACAGATTTTGCGAAGCTGCCCTCAAGGTCGGCGTACCGGGCCCTGGCCGCTGTGAGTTCGTGCCGCTGGGCCCGTGCCGTCCTGCTCTGGCGAACGATGATGGCTCCCGCGCCGAGGAGGGCGACGAGGAGGGCCCAGAGCGCTGGGTTCTGCGTGTAATCCGTCATAAGACTCTCTTCAGGCGACTGACGGTCAGTTGCTGAATTCCGTCAATGCGGGGTGGACCGGCGGACCGTCCGTTCCGGGGTTTCGCCCGGACGTCCGCCGTGATCGGAGATGTCGTCTTACGCCCATCAGCCGCTCCGCAAGTGTCATGATCGTATCATCGGGCTTCCGGCGGTGATCGGCCGTCAACAGGGAGTTCCCTGGTGGGCCTTGACCCGATCCAGCCAACTTCCGGCGCTTCCCCCGTGATTCCGGCGGAGGCCCGCCGGATCGTCAGAAACCTTGTGGATCAAGGCAGTTGCTCGATCCCGGCCGATCGGCCAACACCTGCGCACGCGAGTCGGCCGGGAAGTCCCGTGTCCATCCGCGCAGTACGTGCCGCTGCGGCCGGATCCCGAGGGGTGGGACGGAGCGCGGGACCGCTGGGGCGGCCGGGTGTGGACGGGCCGTACGGGGCGGGTGCGCCGGCCGGGTGGGACCGAAGAGTTCAGGCCAACGGGCCGGCCGCGGCCGAAGAGCCCCGCAGGGGGTCCGGGCCCCACCGGGCGTCCATCCGGATGTCATGTTCCTGAAACGTGAAAGCGCCTCCGGCCGTGGCGGTGGAGGGAAACTCGAAGGTCCCTCAAGGCCACTGGGCGGAGGCGCTCACGGGCGATAGTGTCACCCGTGAATTCGGTCGCGGTGTCGCGGTGTCGCGGAGCCGGGCTCGGATCCGGTCGGACCGGACTCGGTCGGATCAGATCCAGTTGGAGTCCCGGGCGATGCGCAGCGCGTCGATCCGGTTGCGGGCCCCCAGCTTCGCCACCATGGCCGAGAGGTAGTTGCGCACGGTCCCCTGCGAGAGGTGTAAGCGCGCCGCGATCTCGCTGACCGTGTCCCCCCGGGACACGTGCTCCAGGACGGAGAACTCCCGCAGGGTCAGCGGGCAGTCCTCGTTCACCAGAGCGGCCACCGTCAGCTCCGCGTCGAAGACCCGTTCCCCCTGGTGGACGCGGTGGATCGCCTCGAAGAACTGCCGGGGCGGCACGCTGCGTTCGACGATGCCGCCGATCCCGGCGGCGAAGGCCTGCCGGACCACGGAGCGGGTGAAGGCGGTGGCCAGCAGCAGGCTCCGGCAGCCCGGCAGGCCCGCGATCTTCTCGGCGAACGCGATCGCGTCGCTGTCCGTCCCCTCGAAGCTGATGATGACCACGTCTGGTCGGTGCAGCTCGGCGAACTCCAGTGCATCAAGATTGCTGTCCGCCGATCCCACGACTCGTATCTCGTCATGCCGCTCAAGCAGTGCGGTGAGCCCGGAACGGGACAGATCCAGGTCGTCGGACACCAATACATCGATTCCCACTCGATCCCCCAATGTAGTTTCTCGACGCCCCATAGGGCCGCAATCAACTCGCGCTTGACAATACCGTTCGCGTTCGAAATTCAGTCGATCTCCGATGGGCACCGCACCAAGCGCGAGCTGAACATTGGTGTCCGGCGGAGTGGGTGAGGTGTCGGGGCCGTGGGCCTTCAGTCCGGGGTGGTCAGCCGGGGGACTGTGCACGGCGGCGTATCCTCGGTGGCGCATCACCTCCCCTTGACGGATGGGCGGATGGACGGACGGCCGACCGGTCCTGATCCGGTCCTTCGTCCGCCCCCGCCGGCCGATGGCCCGGAAGGTGGTCGTGAGGGTGCTCGCGGGGGCGGCCCGGAGCGCGGCCCGGGGTCCGGGTGTCGCTCGACGGTGCCTGAGGTGCGGAGGGTCGCCGGTTCCGGTCCGGTAAGTCCGGATGCGCCGCATGTAATGAACGCGTTTTTTCTATACTCCCGGATATAGACGAACCGCCGGGTTCCCTGTACATCCCACCCGTGGTAAAAATATCGGAGTCCATGGGTCCGGCCTCCATTTCTCTCCTCCATCTCTCCCATAGGCGGGGTGCATTCAGCAGAAAGAGATGCGCTTCCCGAATGGAGCGCAAGGTGGTGTCCCGCAGGCGTGAGCAATCGGCAAACATGTTTGCGCGATACGGGATTCGGGTGAAAAGCGGTGGCCGTTTCCGCTGCCGTTCGAGCCGCGACAGAGGTTAGCCAGGGGTGTGGGTCGGATCAATTGCTTTTGAGGATGCTTTGAGGTTTGCGGCGTGACCTGAGGTCGGGGGCCGTCCGCGCATGGAAACGGGCGCGTTGAAACCTCTGAGCAAACCACCAGCCAATAGTTGACTGAGCACGTTTCCCTCGCATTTTCAACCGTAAGATGCACCCGAAACACACGTTAGCCGTGGCCCGGCTGATTGTCACCTCTCCTCCTCGGCGTGCACAAGCACCCGTGGATAGTGCACCCTAACCCGCCCCCGGACCTGCCCCGGCGTGCGTCCGAAGAGGTGCTTCGCGCCGGCGGTCACGCCCGGTCGGGAGCCGCCCGCGTGCGCCGCGGCGTGTGGGAGTGGGGGTGCGGCCGGCCCCGAAACGGCCCCCGCGACGGCCGGACCCCGGCGCCCCCCGCGTGGCGACCCGGGGCTACTGCGCCGACTTCCGTCGGAATCACGCCATCACCACCCTCCGCACACCGCTCGTGACGGTGCGTCAATATGCTTGCGGGAGCCGCGAGTCGGGCATGGCTCCGCGGCCCGAACCTGAGAGCGCGTCGGCCTCGACCCGGGTAGGGTTATATTCGCACGCGTTTCAAAAGGGAGGGAAGCGTGATGTGCGCGATCGATCCCTGCGGGGCGGATCGAGGCCCTGAAGGGTCATGGCGGCCGCCCCCGTGCGCCCGCGTGCGCTCTCGCGCCCACAGGACCGGTCTGACGTACGCCAGTTGGGGGACCCGGTGGTGCGCGACGGAGTCGCGGCCGTACCACAGGTGGAGCACCCACGGGCCACCTGCGCCACACCACTCGCCGACAGTCACGCACGCATCGTCAGGCCCTTCTCTATGCGGTGCCCGCTGTCCCACGAGTTCCCGGGCATTCCCATGACATCGGCGAAGGGGAAATAGTCGACGGCGGCCGGGTGGCGATTCGGCGGGCCTTCCCGAGATCGCTACCGATGGGTAAGCTCCAATTGATGGCCACAACGGCCCTGCTCGCGTGCAGTATTAACTCCAAGTCATGAGAAATGCATGTGCGGGCGATCGGGGCCGACGCGGTAGCGTGGGGATTATTCCGATGGAGCGTTCGCGATCCCACTGACCCGGGTCGCCGAGCCTTTCACCGACCGGAATCTGCTACTCGACGGGCATCGACCTCGGAGGAAGTTAGGCAATGAGCACCCCTGTCTACATCACGTCGGCCGCGGCCTGGATTCCGTCCGCGGAATCGGCGGGCGAAGCGGTGGCTGCCGGCAAGTACCCCGCCGACGACAACACCGTCAACAACATCCCCTGCCTGCCGGTCGCCTCGGACGAGATCAGTGTTCCGGACATGGGCGCGATAGCCGGGCGCAAGGCCCTCGAACGCGCCGCCGACGTGGTCGGCGACCAGGTCGACCTGATCGTGCACGCCTCGATCTACCACCAGGGCCGCGACCACCACTGGAACTCCGCGCCCTACATCCAGCGCGAACTCGGCATCGCCGACGCCTTCTCGGTGAACGTGGAGGGCATGTCCAACGGCGGCATGGCCGCGATCGACCTGGCGATGGCCCAGCTGGAGACCGGCCGGGCGCAGCACGCCCTGGTCACCACCGCGGACCGGTTCTGTCCCCCCGGCTTCGACCGGTGGCGCGGCTCCTACGGCATCGTCTTCGGCGACGGCTCCACGGCCATGGTGCTCTCCACCACCGGTGGTTTCGCCCGGATCCACGCCATCGCCTCGCACACCGACGCCACCCTGGAGCCGCTGCACCGCGGCACCGACCCGTTCACCAGCGCGTACGGGGTGGTCGTCGACGAGAACCTGCGCACGCCGAAGAAGTCCTACCTGGAGGAGGTCGGCGTCGAGTCGGTCCTCCAGCGGGCCGAGGAGGCCCTGCTCAAGACCGTCCGCTCGGTGCTCGCGAAGACCGGCCACGAGCTGGAGGACTTCGCCCGGATCCTGCTGCCCAACATGGGGCACATGATGATGGAGGTCCAGTTCTTCAAGCCGCTGGGCATCCCGGTCGAGCGCACTCTGTGGGACTGGGGCCGGCTCACCGGCCACCTGGGTGCCGGCGACCTCACCGCGGCCGTGGCCCGTCTGGTGGAGACCAAGGAGGTCAGCCCGGGCGACCATGTGCTCCTCGTCGGCACCGGCGGCGGATACTCCGTCACCGCCGCCGTGGTCGAGATCCTCTCGGTGCCCGACTGGACCGAGATCACCACCGACTTCGCGCTGCCGGCCGACGTCACGGAGTGACCGGGGGGACCACCACCGGGGCGGCGCCGGTGCCTTCACCGGTGCCGGTGCGGGCGCCGCGCGAGCGCGCCCACCCGCGCCCCTTCCCACCGGTCTGACCGGCCCGGGGCCTGCCCCCGGGCCCGCCGCCCCCGCCCGTACCGGTGTCGTGGCACGCGGGGTGGCGGCACCCCGCCCCGTTCTCCGGACCGACCCGACTCCACCGCGGCGGGCGGCCCGCGTCCGGAGGAACACCGCCGGCAGCTGAGGTGCCGCCGTCGCCACCGGAGCCGGCCGGCCGCCCTGCCGACTACCGCCCGGCCGCCCGCGCCGCGCAAGGACGCGCGGCGGCGGGCCGCGCCGCGCCGCACGGCGCGCCCATCCCACCGCCGCGCCGCTCCGGCACGCCCGGCGCACCCCTCGTACCCACCCACCCGGCCGACCGGATCCGCCGGGATGCCCGAATCCCGGGCCGGTGGCGACGGACCCCGACCCGGCCGTGACCCGGCCGGTGGCCCGATCGGGGCCCGGCCAAGGCGTGGCCGAGGTGTGCCTGCCGCCTCGGCGCGCCCGCCGGCCGGCCCGCCCGCCCGCCGTATCCGTGTATCCCGCACCACCGGCTCCGCGGGTTCGAACCGCGAATCCGTCGCCGGTGCGTGACCCGAGGAGAGTCCCGTGCCCATGGACCGTTTCATCCGCGCGCTGATCCACTGGCAGGCCGCCGACCGGCCGGCACCGGCGCGCGAGCTCACCGCGGCCGAACTGCGCCGTCGCTACGCCGACAGCGCGGCCGGCACCCGGGGCAACGCCGCCCCGGAACCGGTCGCCTCGGTCGCGGACCGGCGGATCGAGGTCGCGGACGGCGGTTTCCGGGTGCGGACCTACCTCCCGCTCCAGGACCGGGGCCGGCTGGTGACCTTCCTCCACGGCGGCGGCTGGATGGTCGGCGACGTCGACACCCACGACGGGGTGTGCCGCCGCATCGCCGCGGCCCTCGGCGCGGTCGTGGTCTCGGTGGACTACCGGCTCGCCCCCGAACACCCCTACCCCGGACCGCTCCTGGACGGGATCGCCGCGGCCGAGTGGGCCGAGGGCTCGTTCCCCGGACGGGCCCACGTCATCGCCGGGGACAGCGCCGGGGCCAGCCTGTCCGTGGGCATCGCCCTGCACCAGCGCGACCGCGGCGAGATCGAGTTCGCCGCCCAACTGCTGGTCTACCCGCCGGCCGATCCGTCCATGAGCTCCGCTTCCATGCGGGCGTACGGATCCGGGTACCTGGCGGACGCCGACGACCTGCGCTGGTACTACGAGCAGTACGTGCCGGATCCGCGGCACCGCCGGGACCCGGCCGTCGACCTGCTGAACGCCGACCACCGGGGGCTGCCGCCGACGGTGATCGGCACCGCCGAGTTCGACGGTCTGCACGACGACGGGACCGCGCTGGCCGCCCGACTGGCCGCCGCCGGAGTCCCCGTACGCCATGTGCCGGGCCCGGGGCTGGTGCACGGCTACCTGCTGCTGGCCGATGTGGTCCCGGCCGCCGCCCGGGCGACGGACGAGGTGCTCGCCGAGGTGGACCGGATGCTGACCTCCGCCCCGGTGCCGGACCGCAAGGACCACGACTCCGCCCCGGCCGCCGCCCCGGCCGCCGACCCGGCTTCGCCCCCCACCCGCACCCCCACTCCCGTCTCCGCCTCCGACCCCGTACCCGTCCCCGACCCCTCCCGCGACCACCCGCCCCTGTGCACCACGACCGGCCCAAAGGAGATCTGACCGTGAGCACCGCCGGACCGCATTCGACCGTGGACGTGCGCACCCTCCCCGACGCGCTGCGGCTGCGCAGCGTGAAGCAACCCGACGAGATCGCCTACGTGTTCCTGCTCGACGGCGAGGAACCGCACGAGAGACTCACCTACCGGGAGCTCCATGAACTGGCCGGCCGCCGGGCCGCCGCCTTCGCGGCGGCGGGGCTGGCCGGCCGGAACGCCGTGCTGATGTACCCCACCGGTCTGGAGTTCGTCAGGACCCTGCTCGGCTGCATGTACGGGCGGGTGGCCAGTGCCCCCGTGCAGGTGCCCCGGCGCCGCGACGAGGTGGAGCGGCTGCGGCGGATCGCCGACGACGCCGGTACCACCACCGTGCTGACCACCGCCGAGGTCGCCCGCGAGGTGCGGGAGAACTTCGGGGACATGCCGGCGCTGGCCGGGCTCACCCTGCTGGCCACCGACACCCTCGACTATCCGGCGGACGCGGTCGAGCCGCCGCTGCCCGGGCCCGGGGACACCGCGCTGCTCCAGTACACCTCGGGGTCCACCGGGGACCCCAAGGGGGTGATGGTCACCCACGCCAACTTCCTCGCCAACGTGGCCGAGACCGACGAGGCCTGCCCGTGCGAGCCGGACGGCACGGTGGTCAGCTGGCTGCCGCTCTTCCACGACATGGGCATGCTCTTCGGGATCGTGCTGCCGCTGTGGGCGGGCATCCCCTCCTATCTGATGGCCCCCGAGGCGTTCATCCGCCGCCCGCTCCGCTGGCTGGAGGCACTGGCCCGGTTCGGTGGAACGCACGCCGCCGCGCCCAGCTTCGCGTACGAGCTGTGCGCGCGGGCCGCTGCGGACGGCAAGGCCCACTCGGTCGGCGACCTGTCCCGCTGGCGGGTGGCGGCCAACGGCGCCGAGCCGGTGCGCTGGTCCGGAATCCGGTCCTTCACCGAGGCGTTCGCGCCGTACGGGTTCAACCCCCGCGCGATGTGCCCCGGTTACGGGCTGGCGGAGAACACCCTCAAGACCACCGGGTGCTCGCCGGAGCGGCTGCCGGCCGCGCTGTGGGTGTCCGCCGAGGTGCTGCGCGACGGCACGGTGCGGGAGGTCGGCGAGGAGGAGGCGGGGGCCGTGCCGCTGGTCGGCAACGGCGGTACGGTCGGGCGGACCCGGATCCGGATCGTGGACCCGGCCACCCTGCGGGTCCTGCCGGACGGGCGGGTCGGCGAGATCTGGATCAACGGGCCCTGTGTGGGTGCCGGTTACCTGGGGCGCCCCGAGCTGAGCGAGGAGACGTTCCGGGCCCGCATCGCGGGGGAGGACGCCCCGGACGGGACCCATCTGCGGACCGGCGACCTCGGGTTCCTCCTCCAGGGCGAGCTGTACGTCACCGGGCGGCTCAAGGACGTCATCATCCGCAAGGGCCGCAACCACTACCCGCAGGACTTCGAGCTGTCGGCCGAGCGCGCGGTGCCGGGGCTGCACCCGAACAGCGTGGGCGCGTTCTCCTGCGAGGACGGGGAGCGGGAGCGGCTGGTCCTGGTCGTCGAGGCCGACGGACGGCTCCTCAACTCGGCGGGCGCGGAGAGCGTGCGCCGGCGGGTCTTCGACGCCGTGCGGGAACGGCACCGGATCACCCCGGACGAGGTCCTGGTGGTCCGGCGCGGATCGCTGCCGAAGACCTCCAGCGGGAAGGTGCAGCGCCGGGAGTGCAAGCGGCGCTACCAGAGCGGCGAGCTGAACGCGGTCACCGCGGCCGCCCGGCATTGATTTCTCCATTCCGTATATGCAAAACGCATGGGGACGTATGCGAAGTTAATCTGTTGCGGTGCGATCTCCGGCTGATAACGTCAGGTTCGTTCCGCAGATTCGGCAGGGCGCTCGTTTTCCTGGAGGGATAGGCTGTGCCAGATCGAACTGTATCCTCGGATACGCCCTGGGAAAAGGTGGCGGATTCCATCGAATTCATTCCCGCCGAATATTCCAGCAAGACCCAGCCGGAGTCGGCGGCGCAGGAGATGCTGCGCTGCGATGCGACCGAGATCGAAAGACTGGTGGACTCGGGTCTGCCCTACGAGGACCGGGCGGGCGTGCGCTATTTCGACGCCAACGACCTGTACAACCTCGGAATGTATTCGCAGAAGTCGAATACGCAGCCCGAGTTGACGTTCCGCATGCTGTTCCGGTTCGCCGGCCGTTCCGTCGAGGACCTGCTGCGTCCGAAGACCTGGGACTTCCGGGTCGAGCTGGAGTGCCCCGAGTGCGAGGGGGCCGCGCCCTGGCGGTTCGAGGCCCCCGACGGCCGGTTCGGCGGGACCGTGGTCGGCGGGGCCGCGCCGGGGCCGAGCGCGGGGACGGCCGAGTACGCGGCGACGATCACCACCACGGGTGCCCGCACCCCGCTGGTCTCCGCCGAACTGCGCGGTCTGACCCGCGACTACCTCGGCGCGGGCTACCGCTGGCAGATGATCCCCGTCGCCATGCAGGCCGACTACCGGCTGGTGCACGACCTCGGGGCGACCAGCTGCATCGCCGCCAGTCTGCTGCTGGCCGAGCGGTTCCGGGCCGCCGGTTACCGGGCCGAGGCGAAGCGCGGCTGGTTCTGCGGAGTGCTCGGCGGGGCCCTCGACCTGCCGCACGCCTGTGTGGAGGTCGAGGACGAGGACGGATCCCTCAAGACCATCGACATCGCCAAGGCCCAACTGGCCGCACGACTGTCCCCCGACACCGGGGACTTCCAGGAGCTGTGCATCGGGTCGATCTACAACAAGGTCATCCCGTCCACCGCCGCCGGTAACGCATCCTTCGGCCATCACGAATGTGGTTCACGGCTGCCGGTCCATGTGCGTGCGGACATCCGCGCCGCGCGCTGACGCGCCGAACGCGTCGACTCGCTGAATCCGCTGAAGTCGAAATCTCTCAGCACTGCGTTTGGAAGGACGAGCAAAAAAATGGCGGTACGTGAAATCGAACCGGTTGTCCTCGAACTGGACCGGTTGGAGAACATGGCCGAATCCGGCTACTACAACCCGTACACGATGTTCGACTGGCCCGACACGATCGAGCCGGATATGCCGTGGATGAGCGAGAGCCTGACCACGCTGGCCGGGACGCCGATGTGGGACGAGCTGACGCGCGAGCAGCAGATCGCCCTGACCCGCTTCGAGGCGATCAACTTCTTCAGCCTCAACATCCACGGCATCCGCGAGCTGATGAGCGAGGTCGTGATGCGCATCCACGACCGTACCTACGCGGATGTATCCGAGTTCCTCCACCACTTCATCGGTGAGGAAAACGAGCACATGTGGTTCTTCGCGCAGTTCTGCCTGCGCTACGGCGGCAAGCTCTACCCGGCCCAGCCCACGCTGAAGGCCGACTCGGTGGAGCACCTGTCCCCGGTGGCCCGCGAGCTCATCGTCTTCGCGCGGATCCTCATCTTCGAGGAGATCGTCGACTACTTCAACGCGTACATGGCGACCGACCAGACGCTGCCGCACATCGCCCGGGAGATCAACCGGGTGCACCACCAGGACGAGAGCCGGCACGTGGCCTTCGGCCGGATGATCTTCACCAACCTGCTGGGCCAGGTCGTCAAGCGCGACCCCGACGAGGCGCCGATCGTCGCCGAGTACCTGGAGAACTACCTCCAGTACAGCATCGGCACCCTCTACAACCCGGCCGCCTACCGCGACGCCGGCATCCCGGACGCGCTCGCGCTGCGCCGGCGCGCGCTGGAGCACCCGGCCCGGAACGAAGCGCACGAGGCCGTACTGAAGCGGACCCGGAAGTTCCTGTCCCGGGCAGGCGTAGGCAGGGAAACGATCAAGCGATGAGCGACAAGATGCAGGCGCTCCAGGAGTTCATCCTCCAGCGCAACCCCAAGCTCGACGGACTGACCAACGACCTGGACCTGATCGACAGCCGGGCCATCAACTCCCTGGCCTTCGTCGAGTTCATCTTCCTGCTGGAAGAACTGACCGGCGAGCCCATCGATCCGGAAGACCTGGACCTGGACGACTTCCGCACCCTCGACGCTCTCGAAGCGCGATTCTTCAAGAAGGAAGCGGCGCGATGACCACAGTCACCGACAACGGCCTCGGCGTTCTGAACGGCGGCCAGCTCCGGCTGCTGCGCGCCTTCGACGCGCTGGTCCTGCGCTGGGCCGAGGAGTGGGAGGCACCGGAGTTCCGGTTCCCGTTCCTGATGCGCTGCAAGGACCTGGACACCTTCGACTACTACGACAACTTCCCGCACCTGGGCCTGGCCGCCACCCGGCTCGACCCGGAACGGCTCGGCAAGCACCTCGCCGGAGCCGAGCGCCCGGTCGAGCGGATGCCCACCGAGGTGATGGAGCCGACCGCGTTCGCGCTCCCCTCCGCGGCCTGCTACTCCATCTATCTGGACCTGGCCGGCTCCGCCCTGCCCGCCGAGGGCACCCTGCGCACCACGGTCGGCACCTGCTTCCGCAACGAGGACCACTACCAGGGCCTCCAGCGGCTGCTCGGCTTCTCCATGCGGGAGATCGTCTTCGTCGGACCGGAGGAAGGGGCCAAGAGCCACCTGCTCCGCGCCAAGGAGGCCGTCACCGGGCTGTGCTCCGAACTCGGCCTGGACCTCAGGCTGGAGGTCGCCACCGACCCGTTCTTCGACAAGAACGGCGGCAAGGCGAAGATGCAGCGCCTGTTCCCGGTGAAGGAGGAGTTCACCGTCAACGGGCTGGCCATCGGCTCCGTCAACTACCACCGGAACTTCTTCGGCGAGCGCTGCGAGATCCAGGCCGGCGGGGACACCGCCCACACCAGCTGCCTGGCCTTCGGCCTGGAGCGCTGGGTGCACACCCTGACCGAGCGGTTCGGCAGCGCCGAGGCCGCCGTGTCGGCACTCGAAAGCCTGCGCTGATGCGGTCCACGCTGGCAGGAGTGCTCGACCTGGACGTGAGCCTGCTCCAGTCGGGCATGGGCGGGGTCGCCGGGGCCGAGCTGGCGTGCGCGGTGTCCGAGGCCGGGGCGGGCGGCTGCGCCGGCGGCTACAAACTGGTCGGCGACCAGCTGTCCGCCCTGCTGGACCGGCTGGTCCGGGGCACCGACCGGCCCGTCGGCGTGAACCTGATCCCCGAGGTGGTCGGCCCCGAGGAGCTCGACCTCCAGCTGGCCCAGGTCCTCGCCGAGACCCCGCGACGCGTGTACGTGTCCCTGTTCGGCATGCCCGAGGACGCGGTCTTCGACCGGGTCCGGGCGGCCGGCCGGCACCTGGTGGTCCAGATCGGGACCGTGGAGGACGGACTGCGGGCCGCCGAACTCGGCGCCGTGGTCGTCGCCCAGGGCACCGAGGCCGGCGGCCACCTCCTCGGGCACTCGCTGCGCGACGAACTGGTCGCCGAACTCCGCGACCGGCTCCCCGAGGCCTGCATCGTCGGCGCCGGCGGCATCGGCTCCCCGATCGAGGCCGACCGGGCCCTGGCCGCCGGAGCGGACGGGGTGCTCCTCGGCACCGCCTTCGTCGTCGCCCACGAGTCACGGGCCCACGGCCGGTTCAAATCGGCGGTCCTCGCCGCCGACGAGACCGACACCGTGATCACCGACGTGTACGAGATCGGCTGGACCGGCCGCCGGCACCGGGTGCTGGCCACCGCCGTCACCGCCGACCCCGACCAGCCCAAGAAGTTCATCGGCCGGACCGTCGTCGAGGGCCGGCCCTATCTGGTCCCGCGGTTCAGCTCCGCCGTGCCGACCACCGCGACCACCGGCCGCATCGAGGAGATGGCGCTGTACTGCGGGCAGTCCTGCGGCGCCGTCTCCCAGGAGATCTCCGCGGCCGACGTGGTCGCCGGATTCGCGGGTGTCCTCCCGGGCGCCGCACTCGCCAGCAACTAGGAAGGAAACCAGCCATGTCGGACAACGCGACCAGCGAGACCAGCGAGATCCAGGGCCCGTACGACCTGTCGTACCAGGAGGGCACCGAGCGGATACGCACCCGGGAGGGCGTCGAGCTCTACTACGAGTCCAACGGCGAGGGCCCGGCCATCACCCTGCTCAACAACTTCTTCATCACCGCCCCGTTCTGGCGGGCCCACGTGGAGGCGCTGGTGGAGAACCACCGCGTCATCAGCTACGACATGGCCAACCACGGCCGGTCCTCGCACCACGCGGAGGAGCCCACCTGGGAGGAGCACGCCGAGGACGTCATCGGACTCCTCGACGCCCTGGGCATCGAGTCGACCTATCTGGTCGGCACCTCCGCCTCCACCCAGCTCGCCCGCGACCTGGCCATCGCCCACCCCGACCGGGTCAAGGGCCTGGTGCTGGCCGGACCGGTCTTCGGCACCAAGAACATGCGCCGCCACCGCATGCTGAACAAGTCCTGGGCGCTGACCCTGAAGGACCACGGCATGGCCGGCCTCTACAACCAGATCTACGCCGAGGTGGTCAGCGGCGAGATGAACGAGGAGGGCGGCACCCCCGGCTTCCTCGGCTTCCGCGAGAGCTTCCTCGCGATGTCCTCCGCCGAGGACCTGGCCAACGGCCTGGCGCGCGCCATCACCGGCGACCCCAGCTCCGAACTGCTGGCCCGGGTCACCCAGCCCACCGTCATCTACGTCGGCGACGACGACATCCTGCTCAGCCCGCAGCGGGCCCGCGACGTGGCCGCCCTCTTCCCGGACGGCCGCGCCGAGATCGTCCCGAACGCCGGCCACGTGCCGTTCCTGGACGACCCCGAGGGCTTCCAGACGGTCATCATCAAGCTCGTCGAAGAAGTGGAATCGCGTGTCTGACCCGAAGTCCGGGACCGACACCGGTACCGAGGCCGCGATCCGGCGGCGGATCCGTGAGCTGCTGGTCGAACTGTTCGGCGGTGAGCGCTTCGCCGACGGGGTCTCCGACTCCGTGTCGCTGCGCGAGGCGGGGCTGCCCTCCACCGGACTGGTCAGCCTGCTGGTGGCGATGGAGGACGCGTTCGGGTTCGAGTGGGACGACGACGTCCAGCCGGAGGTGCTCCGCTCGATCGACTCGCTGGCGGGCCACGTCCTGGCCGTGCGCTGAAGGCACGGGGACACCCGGTGGCCGCGCGGCCGGACCCTCCCGAGGGCCTCGGACCGGACGTGAGGATCTCCTTCCGTCCGGTACCCGCGCCCCACGGGCCGGCCGAGCAGTCCGCGGCCGGCCGCCGGGCGGCCGCGGAGGCCCTGGCCTCGGCCGGTTCGCCCGAGCTGACCGTGCCCCGCGAACCCGGCGGGCGGCCCCGCTTCCCACCGGGATTCGCCGGTTCGATCTCCCACACCGACCGGCTGGCGGTCGCGGTGGTCGTCCCCGGCGCCGAAGCCGTCGGCGTCGACATCGAGAGCGCGGCCGTCACACCCCGGGCGGCCCGGTTCGTCCTGCGGGAGCGGGAGCGGCACCGACTGCTCCCGCCCGCCGGGGAGTACACCGCACGTGATCTCTTCGTCGCCAAGGAAGCCGCCTTCAAGGCCCTGAACGTCCTCGGCACCCTGGGGGAGTTCGTGTTCTGGCGCATCGGACTCGAACGGACGGGTGCCGGGCTGATCGCCTCGCACCGAGGCGAACCGGTACCGGTGTGGGTTCGCTCGGAGGCAGATCTTTCGTTCGCCGTGGCGATACGGCGCTGAACTCCGCGATTGTTCGAATGGGGAAAGAATCAATGAACCGCGACATTCTCGACGTCGTCGACGGGCTCTTCCGTCACGAACTGCAGGTACCCGAAATCGATCCGGACGTCCCGCTCGTGGACTACGGCCTCGACTCCATCCGCTCCATCAACCTGATCGTCGAAATGGAGTCCAGGTTCGATGTGCGCATCTCGGACGAGCAGGCGGCCTCGATGCAGACGCTGCGCGAGGTCGTGGAACAGGTCTCCGCGTCGCTGACCGGCCAGGTCGGTCAGGTCGGTCAGGTCGTCCAGGTCGGCCAGGCCCACGGTCACGAGCACGGCCACGCACGCGCGGACGGTGCCGCGTGAACGCCGCGGAGGAATTCACCCGCCACCTCCGCCCGGAGGTCGGCCGGATCTTCCGGACCCTCAACCTGGACGCCGTCTACCGGTCCGGCCGGGGCGACCACCTGACCCACGACGCGACCGGCGAGCGGATCCTCGACCTGGTCGGCGGCGCCGGCTCCTCGCTCTTCGGGCACAACCACCCGGAGCTGCTCGCGGTCGCCCGGCGCGCCTTCGACGAAGAGGTCCCCTTCAACGCCCAGGCCAGCATCCGGCCCGGCGCGGCCGAACTGGCCCGCCGGCTCTCCGACACCGTCGGCGCCACCACCGGTGCGAGCTACGTGGTCACCCTCGGCAGTACCGGCGCCGACGCCGTGGAAGGCGCGGTCAAGCACGCCACCGTCGAGCACCGGCGCCGACTCGCCGCGACCGAGGAGGAGTTCGAGGTAGCCCTGCGGCGCGTCCGGCGCGACGGCCTGGCCGGGGTCCGCTGTGCGAGCGGTCCCGCCGAGGGCCGCCCCTGCGCCGAGGTGCTCACCGAGGCCCTGGAGCGGATCGCCGCGGTCCGCGGGCGGGAGCCGCTCTTCGTCTCCCTGCGGAACGCCTTCCACGGCAAGTCCGCCGGCGCCGGCACCCTGACCCACGGCGGCAGCGCCCCCGAGGACCTGAAGGTGCCCGGCCCCCGCCACCGCCGCCTGCACGACTGGACCCCCGGGGCCGTGCTGACCGCACTCGACGACGAGCGCGTCGCCCTGCACGCGATCCGGATCGACGCCGCCGGAGTGCCGCACTCCACCGAACGCCATCTCTCGCCGCTGGCCGCCTGCTTCGCCGAGCCGATCCAGGGCGAGGCCGGGGTCCACGAGGTCCCGGCCGAGACCCTCGCCGCCCTGCGCGAGCTGGCCGACCGGCACGGCGCGGCCCTGGTGTTCGACGAGATCCAGTGCGGCATGGGCCGCACCGGCACCTTCCTCGCCTCCGAGGACTCCGGCGTGGCCGCCGACTACTACCTGTTCTCCAAGTCCCTCGGCGGCGGACTCGCCAAGGTCTCCGCCCTGCTGGTCGACGAGAAGCGGTACGTCGCCGACTTCGGCCGGCACCACACCTCCACCTTCGCCGACGACGAGTTCTCCGCCCGGATCGCCACCGCCGCGGTGGACCTCGCCCTCGCCAGCCTGGACCGCATCGCCGGGACCGGCGCCCTGCTCCGGGACCGGCTGGCGGAGGTGGCCGCCCGCCGGCCCGGGGCCATCGTCGCCGTCCGCGGCCGGGGCCTGCTGCTGGGCGTCGAGTTCGCCCTGCCGAAGCCCGAATCCGCCATGCTGCGCGAGCTGTTCGACCCCGAGGCGCTCGGCTACCTGCTGGCCGGCCGGCTGCTCCACGAGCACCGGGTCCGGGTCATCCCCACCCTGTCCGCGGCCACCACCCTCCGCGTCCAGCCCTCGGCCCTGCTGGAGCCGGCCGACGTGGAGCGGATCGCCGCCGCCTTCGACGAGGTGGCCACCCTGCTCTCCGAGGGCCGCTACGCCACCCTCCTCGAACACCTCACGGTCCCCGCCACCGGTGACTGGCAGCCCCCGCAGTACGTGCCGCTGCCCCGCCGGGACCGCCCGGCACGGCTCCGGAGCGCCCCCGGCGACGTACCGCGGGTGGCCTTCCTCGCCAATATGGACGTCCCCGGGAAACTGCCGGTGATGGCACCGGAGCTGGCCTCCTGGTCGCCCGAGCAGTGCGAGGCCGCGCTCGACCGGATGTGGGGCGAGTCCCGGCCGTACGAGGTGGCCCGGCACCGGATCAGGTCCGAGGTGCGGGGCGAGGTGGAGGTCGTCATGGTGGCCGCGCCGTTCACCGCGGCCCAGGCCAACGCCGCCCTGCGGGCCGGCCGGCGGGGCTGGCTCAGCCGGACCGTGCTCGACGCGGTGGAGCTCGGTGTCTCGCTCGGTGCCGAGGTCGTCGGCCTCGGCGGCCACACCTCGATCGTCACCAACGCGGGCCGGGACGTGGTCGAGGACGAGGTCCGGGTCACCTCCGGCAACTCGCTGACCGCCGCCTGCGCCTACGACCTGGTGCAGCTCCAACTGGCCCAGTCCGGGCCCGGGGAGCGCCGGGTCGGGATCGTCGGCGCGATCGGCAACATCGGCGCCGTGATGGCCGAACTCATCGCCCCGCACTGCGACTCGCTGGTCCTGGTCGGCCGGCCCGGCTCCGCCCGCCGGCTGGAGGCGGTGGCCGCCCGGATCGCCCCGCTGACCGAGGTGTCCGTCGCCGAGGACCTCAGCGCCCTCCGGGACTGCCCCATCGTGGTCAGCGCCACCAACTCGGCGGACCCGGTGGTCCTGCCGCACCACCTCGCCGAGGAC
This sequence comes from Streptomyces sp. NPDC033845, assembly GCF_055576225.1. Classification (NCBI taxonomy): domain Bacteria; kingdom Bacillati; phylum Actinomycetota; class Actinomycetes; order Kitasatosporales; family Streptomycetaceae; genus Streptomyces; species Streptomyces sp. NPDC033845. The sequence continues at coordinate 214,875 of NZ_JBVIRI010000002.1, forward strand.
CGCAAGGTCCTGGTCTGCGACCTCGCCGTCCCCGGCGACGTCCACCCGGCGGTGGCGGCCCTGTCCAACGTCGACCTGGTGTCCGGCGGCCGGATCCAGCTCCCCGGCGGGCAGATGCCCAGGTTCCCGGGCATCACCCTGCCGCCCGGAATCCTCTACTCCTGCCTGGCGGAGACCATCCTGCTCGGTCTGGAGCCCACGACCCCGAGCCCGTCCTACGGCGGTCTGTCCTCGGCCGGAGTGCTGGCCGCCAGGGACCTGGCCGCACGGCACGGGCTGCTTCCCGCCCGCATCGTCTCCGCCGACGTCTCGGTCCAGCCGTGGACCGTCGATCTCAGCAGCGCCCTTGAGGAGAACACCGGATGAGCACCCTCAGCCCCCGACACCCGAGCATCCTGCACGCCCTGGTGGCCGAGGCCGAACGGGGCCCCGACGCCTCGTCGGTGACCCTGATACCGGAACCGGGACAGGAGGAGAGACTCCGCTACGACGAGCTCCTCGACGCCTCCTCGGCCTGCGCCGCGGCCCTCGCCGAACAGGGCGTCGGCCACGGCGACCGGGTGCTCCTGTGCCTGCCGACCGGCGCCGAGTTCATCACCTCCTTCTTCGGCAGCCAGTTGCTGGGCGCCATGCCGACGGCGATCTCACTCCCCATCAGCTTCGGCGGCGCGGCCGGCTTCGAGAGCCAGCTGAAGGAGCTCGTGGGATACCTGCGGCCCGCCGCGATCATCACCACGGCCGCGGTGATCAAGGACCTGCCGCACCTCGGCGAGACCCGGCTGCTCGACGGCGCCGGCCTGTACGCGCTCTCCACCACCGCCGGCGCGCCCCGGCACCCGGTGCGGCTGCCGGACGGGGAGGAGCTGGCGCTGATCCAGTGCACCTCCGGCTCCACCGGCACCCCCAAGGGCGTGATGATCTCGCACGCCGCCCTGGCCGCGAACTGCGAGCAGGTGGCCCGGGCGCTCGCGGGCACCCGCGAGGACACCACCGTCAGCTGGGCGCCGCTCTACCACGACATGGGACTGATCACCGGCCTGCTGGTCCCGGTGTTCTCCGGGGCCAGCACGGTGCTGATGCCCACCACCCGCTTCCTGCGCGCCCCGGCCGAGTGGCTGCGGCTGATCAGCCACTACCGCGGGGCCTACGCGGCCGGGCCGAACTTCGCGTACGGCTATGTCGCCGCCCGGGTCCGCGACGAGGACCTGGAGGGCGTGGACCTGTCCTGCTGGCGGGTGGCGATCTGCGGCGCGGAACCCATCCAGCCGCTCACCGCCCGGTACTTCATCGACCGCTTCGCCCGCTGGGGGCTGTCGGCCGAGGCCTTCACCGCCGGCTACGGCATGGCGGAGGCCACCCTGGCGCTCACCTACACGCGGCCGGAGGCCCGGTTCGCCTTCGACTCCATCGACCGGCGGGCCGCCGTCAACGAGGCCCGGGCGGTGGACGTGGACCCGGCGAGCACGGACGCGCTGCACATCGTGGACTGCGGCGAGCCGCTGACCGGGACCGAGATCCGGATCGTGGACGAGGCGGGCCGGCCGCTGGCGGAGAACGGCATCGGGCACGTCCAGTTCCGCAGCCCCTCGCGCACCACCGGGTACTTCAACCTGCCGGAGGCCACCGCCGAGGCGATCGCCGACCCTGACTGGTGGAAGACCGGGGACGTGGGCTATCTGCGGGACGGCCGGCTGCGGATCACCAGCCGGGCCAAGGACCTGATCATCATCCGGGGGGCCAACCACATCCCCTCGGACTTCGAGCAGGCCGCGGAGACGGTGCCGGGCGTGCGGCTGGGTGCCGTGATCGCGGTCGGCTACCGGGACGAGCGGAGCGACTCGGAGGAGCTCCACCTGATCGTGGAGACCGAGCTGGAGGAGGAGCGGCACGAGGCGCTCCGCCGGGCCGTGGTGGCCGCCGTCGCCTCCCGGACGGGTGTCCGGGCCGCCGCGGTCCATCTGGTGCCCAAGCGCAGCATTCCCAAGACGACCAGCGGAAAGCTCCAGCGGGCCAAGGCCCGGGAGATGTTCGTCGAGGGCTGGCTCCCCTCCTGACCTGACACCGGGAGCGGACGCGCCCGCGGGGGCCCGAACCCCCGCGGGCGCACACCCATGCCCACGCCCGGCCGCCGCCCGGCCCGCGCCATCCCGTGCGGGCCGGCGCGTCCGTCGGGGCCGTCGGTGGGGCCGTCGGTGGGGGACGGGTCCGGCCAGGGCGCCACCGGGAGCGGGGGGCAGGCCCCGCAGGGGCGCCCGGCAGTCGTCGGCCTCGGACATCCGGGTGGTGGCCCGCACCGGTTCGCAGGGCAGGGGCCTCAAGCGGTCCCCGTGCGCGGGGTCCAGCCGCCGCAGCAACGGGTTCGAACCGGTCCCGACCGGATGTGGGGTGCCCGGGGGCGGGCGGGGCGGGCGGGACGGTCAGCGCGGGGCGGGGGTGTTCGTGGCCAGGGACTGGGCGAGCAGGCCGTCGACGAAGGCGCGCAGGGCCCGCGGATAGGTGTCGTCCGTGGCCAGTTCGATCCAGCGGTCGTTGAGCGCCGCCAGGTGCGGGAGCTGGATGGTGGCCAGGCTGCTGAGGTCGCGCGGGGCGGGCAGCTTGTCGCCGGCCTGCGCGCGGGCGGAGTGCGCGCGGACCAGGATCTCGCCGACCGTGTAGTACCAGATGCTGCGGAACACGTAGACGGACTGCTCGGGCGTACAGCCGCACTCCACCGCCCCGGCCAGGATCGCCTCGACCAACCACAGTGCGGAGCCGCCGAGTCGGAAGATGAACCCGTCGGTGGTGAGCACCTCCGCGGCCCACGGCCAGGCCGCCAGCGAATCGTGCATCGCGGTCGCGGCCGCGATGACGCGTTCCCGCGGTTCGGCGGGCAGTTCGGGGTGCGGGATCTGGTCGGCGTACTCGTGGATCAGCAGGAGCAGCAAGTCCTCTTTGTCGCGCACATGGTGGTAGAGGGTCGTCGCCCCGATCCCGATCTCGGCGGCCAGCCGACGGATCGTCAGCTTGTCCCAGCCGTCCCGGTCGATGAGCCGGCGGGCCGCGGCCAGGATCTGCGTACGGGAGGTCACGGGCGGTCGGCCGACACGGCCGTGCGGTGCTGCGTTGGGAGACATCGCCCCATCATGCACCACCCGAACCCGGTGGCTTCGACTGCTCCGCTCGACAGCGAGCCAGTCCTGGTGTTAATTTCAGAACGAGTTCGGAAACTCGCTGACACGATAGAACGCAGAGGACTGGGTTGCTGTGACAAACACGGAATTAACGAACGAGACGTCAGTCGTCGATCAAGGCGCGAAGGCGGGCCTGACCCTCGCCGCCGTGGCCGTCGTGCAGTTCATGGTGTCCCTGGACCTGTCGGTCGTGAACGTCGGACTTCCCGAGATCGGGTCCAGCCTCGGCTTCAGCGAAGTGGGCCTGACCTGGGTCATCCACGCCTACGCCCTCACCTTCGGCGGCCTGCTCCTGCTGGGCGGCAAGGTCGCCGACCTCTTCGGGCACAAGCGGCTCATGATGATCGGCCTCCCGGTCTTCGGACTCGCCTCCCTGGTCGGCGGGTTCGCCACCGAGCCGGGCCACCTGGTGGCCGCCCGCGCCGTCCAGGGCGTCGGCGCCGCGGCCCTCGCCCCGGCCGCGCTGGCCCTGCTCACCGCGACCTTCCCGTCCGGCAAGCAGCGGGTGAAGGCCTTCGGCGTGTGGAGCGCGATGAACGCCGCCGGCGGCGCCTTCGGCGTCCTCATCGGCGGTCTGCTCACCGACTACGCGGGCTGGGAATGGGTCATGTTCGTCAATGTCCCGATGGCCGCCGTCGCGCTGGCCCTGGCCTGGCGCGGAGTCGCCGCCGACGGGCCGATCGCCCGCCGCGGCCGTCCCGACGTCCTCGGCGCCATCCTCGCCACCGCCGGCATGAGCCTGCTCGTCTTCGGCGTGGTCCGCACCGACCAGCACTCCTGGGGCTCCACCGAGACCCTCACCACCCTGGCCGCCTCCGCCCTGCTGCTCGCCGCGTTCGTCCTGGTCGAGAAGACCACCTCGCGCGACCCGCTGATCCGGCTCGGCCTGTTCACCAACCGCTCGGTGGTCGGCGCCAACGTCTTCATCCTGCTGCTCGGCGGCGCCATGGCCTCCGCCTTCTACTTCGTCTCCCTCTACCTCCAGCGGGTGCTCGGCGCCAGCCCGGCCCGCTCCGGAGTCGAGTTCCTGCCCTTCGCCCTCGGCGTGGTCGCCGGCTCGGTCATCGCCATCAAGCTCGGCTACAAGGTGGCCCCCCGGCTCATCCTGCTCGCCGGCGGGCTGCTCACCGGCGTCGGCTTCGCCTGGTTCGGCCTGATCAGCGCCGACGGCTCCTTCGCCGTGGACGTCCTCGGCCCCTCCCTGGTCGCCAGCGTCGGCATCGGGCTCTGCCTGGCACCGATGGTCTCCCTGGCCACTGCGGGCGTCGAGGCCCACGAGGCCGGCGCCGCCTCCGGCCTCCTCAACAGCACCCGCCAGATCGGCGCCGCCATCGGCCTCGCCGCCCTCGGCACCGTCGCCAACGAACGCACCGGCGACAAGGGGACCCTGGAGGCCCTCAACGACGGATACGCGCTCGGCATGACCATCGGCGGAGTGATCGTCGTCGGCGCGGTGCTCATCGCCATCGCCGTGCTGCCCCGCACCCCCGCCCCCGCCACCCTGGAACAGGCCGAGCGCTGAACGCGACCCCCAGGCCACCCGGCAAGGCGAACGCGGCCTCCCCGAGGTCGCGTTCGCACGTGCTGGAGCGGACCGGCTCGAATATCGACCGAGTCATTCCGAATATGTGAAATGCATGGAGGCATGTGTGGAAACGATCTGTTGCCGGGCGATTTCCGGCTGGTATCGTCGCGACGGGTCCATGGATTCGGGCTGGGGCACGGTGGGAATGTTCGAAATCGGGCCGTGATTCCGCCCATGGCTCGTGATGATGCGTCATTCGGGGGCGACCGAAAAAGGCGGCACACGAAATCGGACCCGCCATCCGCGAACCGGACCGGTTCGCGCACATGGTGCGGTGCGGGACGGGGGAGGGTGGCCCGCGTCCACCGGAAACCGCGACCCCGCACCGGGACCGGCTGATCCGGAGCGTGCACACACAAGGGGGTACCAGTGGAATTCCGGGTTCTCGGACCGGTCGGAGCACGCCAGTCAGGACGGGATCTCGCGCTGGTGGCGGAGAAACCCAGGACCGTACTCGCCGCACTCCTCCTGGCCGGCGACCGGGTCGTATCCGACGCCCACCTCCGGGAGGTCGTCTGGGGCCCGAAACAGCCGGCCACGGTCAACCAGCAGCTCTACACCTATGTCTCACGGCTCCGGAAGATGCTCCACCCCGCCGCCGTGATCCACCGCCAACGGCCCGGATACCGGCTCGTCCTCACCGACGCCACCCTCGACCACGCCGAGTTCGACCGGCTGGCCGGCCTCGGCTACGACGCCCTCAAGACCCGCCGCCACGCGGTGGCCGCCGAACACCTCGCCGCCGCACTCCGGCTCTGGTCCGGCCCCGCCCTCGGCGGAGTCACCCCGCACCTGGCCAGGGTCGAGGTCCCCCGGCTGGAAGAGGCCCGGACCGCCGCCCTGGAAGGCCGGATCGCCGCCGACCTGGCCCTCGGCCGGCACCGCGAAATCCTCCCCGAACTCACCGCCCTGGTCGACGCCAACCCCGTCCGGGAACGCCTCCGGGCCCAGCTGATGACCAGCCTCTACCGGGTCGGCCGGCAAGCCGACGCCCTGGCCCAGTACCAGCGCGGCCGACAGGTCCTCGCCGAGGAACTCGGCATCGACCCCAGCTCCGCCCTCACCGAGGTCTTCCAGTCCATCCTCACCGGGGACCCCCGGATGATCGCCCCCGCCGCCCCGCCCCGGCGCGTCCGCTCCCGGCACCGGCCCCGCCCCGCCATGCTCCCGCCCGCCCTCGCCGACTTCACCGGACGCCGGACCCCGCTGCGCGAACTCTCCGACCTGCTCTGCGGGGACCGCGCCGGAGCCGCACCCGTCGTGGTCACCGGCCCGGCCGGAGCGGGCAAGAGCGCCCTCGCCGTCGAAGCAGGCCGGCTCTGCCGGGACGCCTTCCCCGACGGCCAGCTGCACGCCGACCTCGGCGGCCCCCAGGAGACCCCCCGCGAACCCCACGAGGTGCTCGGCCTCTTCCTCCAGGCGCTCTGCGAGCCCGGCAGCCCGCTCCCCGACACGGTCGAGGCCCGCACCCAGCTCTACCGCAGCCTGCTCGCCGAACGCCGCATCCTGGTCCTCCTCGACGGCGCCCACCACGAACAGCAGGTGCGCCCCCTGCTGCCGGGAGCCGCCGGCAGCCGCGCCGTCGTCACCACCCGCTCCCGGTTCACCGCCCTGGAAGGCGCCCGCTCCCTGGAACTGGACGCCTTCGACCAGACCGAGGCCCTCGCCCTGCTCCGCCGGGTCGCCGGACCCGAACGCGTCCTCGCGGAACCCCGGACGGCCGCCACCCTGGTCGACCGCTGCGGACGCCTCCCGCTCGCCGTCCGGGTGCTGGCCGGCCGGCTGGCCGCCAAACCCCACTGGACCCTCGCCGAACTCGACCGCAGGCTCGCCGACACCACCCGCCGCCCGCTCGACGAACTCCGGCTCGCCGACATCGACGTCCGCGCCGCGCTGAGCCCCGGCTACCGCAGCCTGTCCGCCGAGGCCCGGACCGCCCTGTGCCGGCTGTCCCTGCTGCACACCGCCGAGACCCCGGCCTGGCTGGCGGCCGCCGTCCTGGAGACCGACGAGTCCACCGCCGAGGACCTCCTCGAAACCCTCATCGACGCCCGGCTGCTGGAAGTCGCCGAACCCGACCCCGGCGGCCGGCTCCGCTACCGGATACCCCCCGTGATCCGCTGGTTCGGCTACGAGTGCGCCCAGACCGAGAGCGACACCGCCGAACGCCGCCAGGCCGTCGACCGGGCCCTGAGCGCCTGGCTCCGCCAGGCCCGCGCCGCCGTCCGGGCCCTCGCCGACGGACGCCGGACCGGCACCGGCAGCGCCCTGTTCTGGTTCGAGACCGAGAAGCACGGCCTGGCCGCCGCCTTCCGCCAGGCCGACGCCGACGGCTACGACGCCACCGCCCGCTCACTCGCCCGCACCCTCACCGAACTCCGCCGGCTCAGCGGCACCGACGGGGGCCGGGGCCCCGGCCGCCCCCGCACCCCGCAGCCCCTGACCAGGGTCTGAGCTCCCCCTCCCGCCAGAAAGGACCAGCTTGTGGACACGGCGCACTTGGCGAGCGGCCGGGAGGCCCCGCTGCCGGGCCTGCCCGCCGGGGTGGGACTCACGGCGCTGTGCACGGCCAGGGAACGCGGAGCCGAGAACCACCGCCCCGACCGGCTCTTCGAGGACCGGCTCGCCCAGATCCTCACCGAGACCACCGCCCCCGCCCGCCCCGCCCGCCCCGGACGGCACCGCCCCGGCGGCGCACCCCCCGAGTGGGGATGCCGGGCGGACAGCCCCTACCTCCGGGACCTGGTCGCCCTGCGCACCCGGTTCTTCGACGAGGAACTGCTCACCGCCTCCGCCGGCATCCGCCAGGTCGTCCTGCTGGGCGCCGGACTGGACTCCCGGGCCTTCCGCCTCGACTGGGAGGAGGGCACCGAGGTGTACGAACTCGACCGCACCGACGTGCTGCGCTTCAAGCACGGCATCGTGACCCGGGCCGGCCAGCGGCCGCGCTGCGCCCGGGTGGAGGTCGGCGCGGACCTGCGGGGCGACTGGCCCGGGGCGCTGCGGGCCGCCGGGTTCAACCCGTGGCGGCCCACCGTCTGGGGGGTCGAGGAACTGCTGCCCTATCTGAGCCGCGCGGAGAACGACCGGCTGCTGACCGGGATCACCGCCATGTCCGCCGAGGGCAGCAGGCTGGTCGCGGACCACTTCGACGGACGGTTCACCGGGGCGATGTCCGGGGCGGGCGCGGCCCTGAGCTCGCTGGACGCCCCGGACGGCTGGCTCGTCCCGTACGGCTGGGACTTCGGCCTGACCGATCCCGCCGAGCTGGCCGCCCGCAGCGGACGGCAGGTTCCCGGCCTGCCCGGTTCGGGAGCCGGGGGAGGGGGCAACCTGTGGCTGATCAGCGCGGTCCGCTGACGAGGAGGAGGACGCACGTGTTCGACGGGTGTACGCAGCAGTTCCTGGCGGGCCACCGGGCGGGGGAGGCCGGGGAGAACCTGTCCGACCTGCTCTCCACCGCCGCCGCGGAGCACGGCGAGCGCAGCGCCCTGGTCCAGGGCGCCCGCCGGCTCAGCTATGCCGAACTGGAGCGCCGGGTGGCCCGGATGGCCGCCGGCTTCGTACGGCAGGGCATCACCGCGGGCGACCGGGTCCTCGTCCAGCTGCCCAACGTCCCGGAGTTCGTCATCGTCTGCTTCGCCCTGTTCCGGACGGGCGCCCAGCCGGTGTTCGCCCTGGTCTCGCACCGCGGCGAGGAACTCCGCCGGCTCTGCGCCCTCTCCGGGGCCGTCGCCCATGTGGTGCCGGGCGTCCACCGGGGCTTCGACCACCGGGTGTCGGCCCTCGCCCTGATGGGGGAGTCCGGGACCCTGCGGAAGGCCTTCGTCCTGGGCCCGGCAGATCCGGCGGACCGGGCCGACCGGATGGATCCGGCGCCGCCCGGAGCCCCCGCCGGGAGCTTCGTCGCGCTGGACGAGGTGGACGCCGAGCCGCTGCCGCTGCCCGCCCCCGATCCGTCCGACATCGCCTTCTTCCTTCTCTCCGGAGGCAGTTCGTCGCCGACCCTGGTCCCCAGGACCCACGAGGACTACGCCTACCAGACCAGGGCCGCCGCCGAACTGCTGCGGCTGGACCACGAGGACGTCTATCTGGCCGTGCTCCCCGCCGAGTTCATCTCCACCCGGGGGTGCCCCGAGGTGGTGGGGACCCTGCGGGCCGGGGGCACCGTGGTGCTCGCCGAGGAGTCCGTCGCGGACGCCTGCTTCGAGACCATCGAGCGGGAGCGGGTCACCTTCACCTCCCTGGTGCCGAGCGTCGCCCAGCTGTGGCTGGAGGCGGCCGAGCGGAACCTGGCCGACCTGTCCAGCCTGAAGCTCGTCCAGATCGGCGGCGCCCGGCTGCACCCCTCGGTCGCCGAGCGGGTCCGGCCGGTGCTGGGCTGCCGGCTCCAGCAGGTCGGACCGGTGACTGACGGGTAACCGCCGTTCGAACGCCCCCGGGCCCGGGGATAACCCCACTGTCGATGGCGTCTTCGACGGTGAGGACAGGTGTCGCCGGTGGCCCAGCCGTGGAACGGCAAGGTGACCCTCGAACCGGGACTGCTCAGGTTCGAGGGAAGGATCGGGACGGCCCACGCGCACGCGCACGCCGCCGTCCAGATCGTGCTGGTCGGCTCCGGCACGGTCGAGCTGTTCGACGGACACGGGGACGGCGGACCCGTCCGTGCCGCGGTGGTCCCGGCCGGGGCGGTGCACACCGTCCGGGCCTTCGACGCCCGGGGAACCCTGGTGTACTGCGACACCGACTCGGCCCTCGGCCGGACCCTCCGGGCCGGACCGTCCGTCGGGGACCGGTTCGCCGACTGGGTGCGGCCCGCACCACCGGACCGGCTCCCGGCGACCGGCGGGCCCGCACACGCCGCGACGCATCCGGCGGTACGCGCGGCCATCGCCCGCACCAGGCTGCTGATCGGCGGCCCGGTGCGGCTGGAGGAGGTGGCGGCGGCCGCCAGGATCTCCCCCAGCAGGCTCGGGCACCTCTTCGCCCAGGAGGTCGGGATGTCCTTCCCGACCTATCTGCGGTGGGCCAGGCTGCGCCGGGCCATCGAACTGGTCCGCGCCGGGGAGACCCTGACCCGGGCCGCGTACGGCGCCGGGTTCTGCGACAGCTCGCACCTCACCCGGGTCTTCCACGAGATGTTCGGCCTGGCCCCCTCGGAACTCCTGCGCGGGGTCCACTGGTCGGACCCGGCCGAGGACCCCGGTCACCCCGGCCCGCCGCACCGGGCCAGGGCCTCCTAGGCCGTACGGACTGCCTGGACCCGTGCCACCGCCGTGTCGGGCACGGCGGTCGGGGCGGCCGCCGGGCGGCCGATGTCCAGGCCGGGACGGCGCGGGTGCACGGTCAGATAGCTCAGTCCCCGCTCGCCGGCCCGGACCGAACGCCGGGTGGCGCGCGGCAGCCAGACGATGGCGCCCGGGGTGAGCGGGCTGCCGGCCGGGCCGGGGCCGGAGCCGAGCGTGCCGTCCCCGGCCACCACCACCAGCAGCACGTCCACGAGGTCCTCGACATGGTCACCGACGGTGCGGCCGGCCGGCAGGTGGACCAGGTTGGCGTCCAGCCCGCGACCGGGTTCGGCCAGCCGCCAGAGGGCGCCCCGGTGCCGCTCGTCGGCGGAGGCGAGCAGCGGTCCGAGTTCGGCCAGGATCCCGGGGCCCGGCGGCCGGCCGTGGCCGGCGGCCGGGCCGGTGGAGTCGCTCACGGCCCGCTCAGCCGTGGCCGAAGGGGCAGCCGCCCCGGCCGCGGGTCCGGGCCTCGTCGTCGAGGTGGAAGTTGGGCCGCTGCTCGGCCTCGTCGTAGTAGCGGTGGAACACCGGGGTGATGCCGCCGGAGACCGGGGGCACGATCCAGCTCCAGTCGGCGGACACGGTGCGGCCCTGGCGCTCCTCCTTCTCCAGATGGGTGAGGAAGTGCCGGGACTCGGTGTGGTGGTCGCTGATCTTCACCCCGGCCTCGTTGAAGGAGTGCAGTACGGCCACGTTCAGCTCGACCAGGGCCCGGTCCCGCCACAGGGTCGCCTCGTTGGAGGTGTCCAGGCCGAGACGGGTGGCGATGGTGGGCAGCAGGTCGTAGCGGTCGGTGTCGACCAGGTTGCGGGCGCCGATCTCGGTGCCCATGTACCAGCCGTTGAACGGCGCGAGGGGGTAGTCCACGCCGCCGATCCGCAGCCGCATGTTGGAGATCGCCGGGACGGCGTGCCAGCGCAGGCCCAGCTCGGCGAACTCGGGCCGGTCGGGATGGCTCAGGTGCACCTCCATGACCAGGTCCGGGGGCACGTCGAACAGCTGCGGCTTGTCCTCGTCGGCGTCGATGACCCAGGGCAGCACGTCCCAGGCGCCGCCGGGGGCCTGCCAGCCCAGCCGTCGGACGCTCTCGGTGAACTCCGCGTAGGTGGGGTCGCCGAGGATCGAGCCGTCCTCCTGCCGGTGGCCGGCGTAGCGGATGAGCTGGTCGTTCCACACCCGGGGGGCCCGGCCCTCGGGCGTGTCCGGGGCGAACACGGAGATGGTGGGGCGGATCCGGCCGCCGTTGGTGGCGTGCCGGAGGTGCTCGCACAGGTCCTCGTGGATCTGCTCGGGGGTGTCGGAGCGCCGGCGGTCCAGCACCCGCAGGCTCTTCCAGTAGAGCCGTCCGATGCAGCGGCTGGAGTTGCGCCAGGCGACCCTGGCTCCGAAGGTGAGCTCGTCCTCGGTGTGGGTGTAGGTGCCGCGCAGGTCGATCTCGGTGCGGACCTGCTCCAGGCGTTCGGCCAGCGAGACGGCCTGGTCGGGGTGTTCCTCGTGGTGCAGGCGTATGAACTCCTCCGCTTCGTCCCGGTCTGCTTCGGCGGGGTGCGACGGGACCGCCGGCGCGGGCCCGGAACCCGACAGCTCGGGATCGTCGGAGTCGGTGTCGAGGGTGTAGATGCGAGCCAGGAGCGTTTCGGAGTTCATGGGTTCCTCGCGGGTGGCGTTCGGCTCCGGCACCCGGTCCTTGGGACAGGCGGGTCTGCCGGGTGAGCTGTGGCGCGAACTGGGGCGCGGGCACCCGCACGGGGGCGTCGACGACTTGAGGGTTGAGTCATTCGCCGCACGGGTGCCCGCGCCGGTCAGGAGCCGGATACCTGAACCGGCGGGGGTGGTCAGGCGACCTGGTCGCCGGACCGGGACTGCCGGGCGATGGAGGTTCCGAACAGCTCGTCCCAGTAGGGGGCCGAGATGCCGAAGCCCTTGGTGTCGTCCTTGAAGTGGTGGCGCATGTGCAGCGACCGCAGGTGCCGCAGGAGCCGGTTCTTCGGGGTGGCGAGGTGCAGGTACAGGTGGAACAGGTCGTACGTGAGGTAGCCGAAGGTGTAGCCGGCGCCGAAGACCAGCGGCAGCGAACCCAGCCCGGAGGCCGCGTAGAGGGTGCCGCCGACCATCGGGATGCTGAGCAGCGGGCTGAGGATGGAGCGCCGCGGATCCGTCGGGTAGTCGTGGTGGATGCCGTGCAGCACGTAGTGCAGGCGCGCCCCGAAACCCTTCTCGGGTTCGTAGTGCAGCACGATCCGGTGGCCCCAGTACTCCGAGAGCGTCCAGGTCAGATAGCCCGCCGCGGCCCACCCCAGGAGGGCCCAGGCGCCGGTGTGCTCACGGGCGACCGAGTACCAGACGCAGACCGCGATCACCGGGGTGAACATGGCCACCGTGGTCACCGGGTGCACATGGATCAGGTGGTCCAGCCAGCGGACCCCCACCACGGCCGGGGCCCGGCCCCGGCGGGCGGCCCCCTTGTAGCTGCTGGGGCGGGCGGGTGTCGCGGAGGTCACGCCCCGGCTCCTTCCGCGGTCGGCACCTTCACCCGGGCCTCGTAGGCGATCCGGGCCTGGTAGTCGGTGGTGCGCAGCAGCTGGTCGGCCTTGAGGAAGCGGCCCATGGCGTCCCGCCAGGGCTGGGGGAGCAGGAACAGCGACCGGGTGACGGGGTTGGTCCAGCCCGGCACGTACCGGTTGTAGACCGGCTTGCGGGCGGTGCGCAGCACGGACTTGGCGATGTCGTCCGGGGTGAGCAGGGGCACGAAGCGGCCCTTGCCGACCCCGGAGGTCAGCTCGGTCTGCGCGGGGATGGGCAGGATGATGGACAGGTCCACGCCGGATCCGCGGAGTTCGGCGCGGACGCCCTCGGAGAGGCCGACGACCCCGTGCTTGGCGGCGGAGTAGGTGGCGCAGCCGGGCAGGCCGATCATGCCGACCGCCGACACCATGTTGATGATGTGGCCGTGGCCGCGGCGGCGCATCGGGCCGATGGCCGTCTTCATGCCGTTGAGGGTGCCCAGCAGGTTGACGCCCAGCTGGTGGGCGGTGTCCTCGGCGGACTCCTTCTCGAAGGGTCCGACGATCATCTCGCCGGCGTTGTTGACGAAGATGTCGATCGCCCCGAGGTCGGCCTCGACCGCGTTCCAGAAGGCCTGGACGCTGGCCGGGTCGGTGACGTCCAGCGGGTAGGCGGTGGCGCCGATGTCGGCGGCCACCTTGGCCGCGAGGTCGTGGTTGCGGGCGCCGATGGCGACCTTGGCCCCCGCGGCGATGAACTGCTCGGCGGTGGCGCGGCCGATGCCTCGGCTGCCGCCGGTGATGGCAACGATCTTGTTGTTGATGTCCCTGGGCACTGGGGAAGCCTCCAGAAGAGTCGCGGTCCGCTCGGGGCGGCGGGGTCAGGCGAGGATGCGGAAGGTGCGGTTGTGCCAGAGCAGCGGGTGACCGCCGCCCAGGCCGAGCCGGCGGACCTCGGCGGTGAGGATCGTGTGGTCCCCGCCGGGGTAGGCGGCCTGGACGGTGCAGGTCAGCCAGGCCAGCGCCTCGTCGAGGACGGGCAGACCGTCCACCAGGCGGTGCGGGCTGGCGTCGAACCGGGCCGGCTGGTCGAGGTCCGGGTCGGCGAACCGCCGGGCGAGATGGGCCTGGTCCTCGCGCAGCACGTTCACGGCCAGCACCCCGGTGGAGCGGATACGGGCCAGGGTGCGGCTGCTGTTGGCGGCGCAGGCCATGATCAGCGGCGGGTCCAGGGACAGCGAGCAGACGGCGCTGGCCGTCATGCCCGCCGGCCCGGTGCCGTCGGCCCCGACGGTGGTCAGCACGGTGACACCGGAGGGGAGTTGGGCGAGGACGTCCTTGAACTCCCCGGCCGTCACCGGGCCGGGCGCGGCGGCGGGCCCGGTGACGGGGGCCGGCCGCGCGTAGGCGGTGGCCGTGCGGAGCGCTCCGGTCACGGCGCGTCCGCTGCGACGCCGACCGGCTCCGCCTCGGGGGTGGTCAGGGTGATGTGCTCGCCCAGCAGGCCCCGCAGGATCAGGCCGATCGCCTCCACCAGGGCCTCGCAGGCGATCGGGTCGATGATCGCGGACAGGCTGGGCATCCCGAGGTCGAAACGGGCGTGGAACCGGACGGTGGCGGTGCCGTCCTCGTGCCCGTGCACGGTCCAGGCGCCGTCGAACCGGTCGAAGTCGCCCTCGGTCTGGACGAAGTCGATGGTCAGCCGTTCGGCGTCCACCCGGTCGCGCTCCGACCAGCACAGGATGCCGTTGCGGAAGTTCACCGACCAGTCGGAGTCCAGGGTGTCGCCGCCGGTGTCGGTGACGTTCACCTCGCGGACCGCGTCGGTGTACTTCGGGTAGGAGGCGAAGTCCCGCAGTCGGGCGAAGACCTCGGGTGCGGTGGTGTCGGGTACCAGGGCTTCGAGAGTCACCTCGGGCATGTCAGCGTGTCCCCTTCGTGGAGGCGTCGGACCGGGCCGTTCTGGCGGCCGCGGCGGTGAAGACGTCGGTGATCAGGTCCAGATCGGCGGCGGTGAGCACCGCGGGCGGGGTCAGCCGGACCACCCGTTGGGAGTTGAGGGAGTGGTTGACGAGCAGCCCCGACTCGATGAGGTCCATCACCAGGGCCCCGGCGGCCCCCTCGTCGCGCATCTCGATGCCGATCAGCAGACCGCGGCCGCGGATGTCGACCACGGTGTCGCCGAGCAGCGGCGCCAGCGCCGACCGGAGCCGGACGAGCAGTTCCCCGCCCAGTTCGCGGGCCCGCTCCACCAGGCCCTCCTCGGCGATCGCGGTGACCGCCGCGGCGGCCGCCGCCATCGCCACCGGGGAGGCCGCGAAGGTGGAGGTGTGCAGGAACGGGTCCTTGTCGAACGGGGCGTACGCCTCCGGGGTGGCGACCGCGGCGGCCACCGGGATCACCCCGCCGCTGAGGTTCTTGCCCACCAGCAGCACGTCCGGCCGCAGCCCCTCGGCGTCGGCCCCCCACCAGCTGCCCAGCCGGCCCAGACCGGTCTGGATCTCGTCCAGGACGAACATCGCCCCGTACTCGGCGCAGAGTTCCTGCACCTGGGTGAGATAGCCGTGCGGGGGCAGGACGGCGCCGCCCTCGCCCTGCACGGGTTCGAGGATCACACAGGCCGGTTCGCCCTCGGCGAGGGCCCGCTTCATGGCGTCGGCATCGCCGTAGGGCACGTGTTCGGCCGGCAGCAGCGGCCGGAACGGGTCCTGGTAGAGCGGCTTGGCGGTCACCGCCAGCGCCCCGGTGGTCTTGCCGTGGTAGCCGCCGACCGCGGAGATCAGCCGGGACCGGCCGTGCGCGCGGGCCAGCTTGATCGCCGTCTCGGTGGCCTCGGCCCCCGAGTTGACGAAGTGGACCCGCTCCAGACCGGGCGGGGCGACCGCGGCGAGCGCCGCCGCGGCCTTCGCGGCGACCGGCTCCAGCAGCAGCCGGGTGGCCATCGGGTGCCGGTGGATCTGCTCGATGACGGCCTCCACCACCCGGGGGTGGCGGTGGCCGAGGATGAACACCCCGTACCCGCCGCAGTCCAGGTACTCCTTGCCGTCCGCGTCCCACACCCGGCTGCCCTCGGAGGAGACCTCCATGGCCGCGCCGGTCAGCGAGGCCAGCCGGGCCCGCCCCTTGCTGAGGTGGCTGCGGTAGATGCCCAGGACTTCGGCGGCCGAGGGGTGCGGAGCCGCGTGGTGGGGAGGGCGCCCGCTCATGCCGGCACCTGCTCGCCCGCGAAGACCGGCTCCGGCCGCGTGCGGACCATGCCCTTGGCGCGGGCCATGTAGGCCACCGAGGTCCGCAGCGCGGCCTCCAGGTCCGTGGTGCCCGGGGCCTTGGGGATCCCGGTGATCCGGCCCAGGCTGGAGGGGAAGACATGGCCGTGGGCGAACAGCGCGGTCATGGCGAGCATGTCGTCGAACCGGCGGCGCGCCCTGGGGTGCAGGTTCGCGATGAACACCGGGCGGATCAGCCGGTCCACCATCTCCGGACCGACCATCCGGGGCCGGGTCGGGGCCAGTCCGAGGTCGTCCGCGGTGTCGCCGACGATCTGCAGCACCCGCTCGGTGCTCGGCGCGGCGGCCCCGGCGGTGACCCAGACCTCGCCCTCCCGCCGGCCCTGCCGGATCAGGCCGGCGATGGTCTCGGCGACCAGGTCCTGCGGGACGAAGTCGACGGGGGAGGCGGCGGGCACCGGCACCAGCGGGAGCAGTCCGCGCAGCAGCCCGTGGATGATCCCGTGCATGCCCTGGAACGCGGAGATCGCGCCGGTCACCGAGTCGCCGATCACCACCGAGGGGCGGATGATCACCGAGGGGACCCCGGAGGAGCGGACGACCTCCTCGCCGGCCCGCTTGGAGTCCAGGTAGTCCTCCGGACGGGCGGTGGCGTCCCCGTGGTCCTGACCGAGCTGGGCCCGGGTCAGGTCGGTGCGGTCCACGAAGGCCGTGGACACGTGGTGGAGCACCGCGTCCGCGTCCTCCGCCAGCCGCGTCATCTGGCGGGTGCCGGCCTCGTTGAGGGCGTGGGTGGCCTCGGGGCCGCTGGAGAAGCCGGTGACGGCGGCGCAGTGGACGATCACGTCGACCCGGGCGGCGAGCCGCCGGTAGTCGTCCGCGTCCAGGCCGAGCCGGGGAGCGGTCAGGTCCCCGGTCAGCTGCTCGTCGGCACCGGCGACCGGGTTGCGGTGGATCAGGGCGATGGTGTGGGAGTCGGCGAGCCTGGGAAGCAGCGCGCTGCCGACGACCCCGGACGCACCGGTGATGAGGACGGTGGGATGGCTGGGCACGATCGAGCACCTCACGGACAGGTCAGCGGACGTACAGGAGTCGAAGCCGGGGGACCGGGCCGCCTCCCCTAGGGAATGCGCAGGGGGGAGTGCCCGGAGTAGAACTCGGTGATCGGGGCGGCCATCCGGGAGCGCGACGGCGGGTGGAACGCCAGGGCGCGGCAGGCGGAGTTGAGGTAGCCGACCTCGCCGGAACCGATGAAGGCCATGCCGCCCAGGGCCTCCACGCACAGGTCCAGGACCCGGGCGATGGCGTCCTGCGCGGAGTAGCGGCAGAGCAGGGACCGGGACAGGGTGTCCTCGGTGACCCCGCGGGTGGACACCTCGGCGGCCAGCCCCTCCAGGGCCAGGGCCGCGGACTCGACGAGGGTGACCGCCTGGGCGGAGACCTGGGCCTCGGTGCGCGGGTTGGCGAGGACCCGCTCGACCAGCCCGGAGGCGGCCCCCAGGTAGCTGGCGGTCATCAGGGCCTCGAACCAGACGAAGCCGACGGTCTGCAGCTGGTCGAGACGGCCGTCGGCGGTGACGTCGGTGCGCACCAGCAGCTCGGCCGGGACCTCGACGTCGTTGAGGACGACCTCTTCGCTCTCCGCGCCGGCCAGCACCGGGCTCCCCCAGAACGGCCGGACCGAAACCCCGGGGGCGTCGGCGGGGACCAGGGCGAAGGCCAGCTGGTCCACCCCGTCGGGGCCGGGCAGCGGCAGCGAGGCGGTCAGCAGGTCCATGGAGTGGGCCAGGCTGCACGGCTTCTTCGAGCCGCTCAGGAACACCTTGTCGCCCTCGGTGCGGGCGGTCAGGGCCGGGTTGAGGATGCCCTGGCCGGTGCGGCCCTCGGCGAAGCCGGAGGCGAGCAGCAGGTTGTCCTTGGCGATGGCGGCGAGCAGCAGCCATTCCATGCCGCTGCTGGTGGCGGCGG
Source organism: Streptomyces sp. NPDC033845 (assembly GCF_055576225.1). Classification (NCBI taxonomy): domain Bacteria; kingdom Bacillati; phylum Actinomycetota; class Actinomycetes; order Kitasatosporales; family Streptomycetaceae; genus Streptomyces; species Streptomyces sp. NPDC033845. The sequence goes on from NZ_JBVIRI010000002.1 coordinate 232,617, forward strand.
TCTCCACCAGGGAGGCCACGGAGAAGTGGTGCATGGTGGTGGCCACGGCCAGCGAAGGGGACCGGGAGCCGAGGGCCCGCTGCACCCGCAGGGCGGTCAGCAGGTCGGCGCCGAGGCCGCCGTGCTCGGCGGGGACGAGCAGGCCGGGGCCGCCCGCTCCGCGGAACAGCTTGACCCCGAGGCCGCCGGAGGCCTCCAGATCGGCCAGGGCCACCGAGGCCAGCTCCTGGTCCAGGCCGGGCAGCAATTCCTCGACGACGGTACGTTCACGCTGCAAGAACCGCATGGACCGGGTTCCCCCCACTCGGAAGTTCGACGCATGTCTGGTCTTGTCGCTCGGGGTGTCCCACGGTGGTCTGCTGCGGGATCCCCAACGGCACGGCCCACGCTATGAGCCGGCGATGCAGCGTCCGTACAGCGGACTTCCAGGTTCCGCTCATGTGTTCGGCATGGTCTCTTGTGATGCGCCCTGTACCTCCCGGAACGCCCGCGGGGGCTGCCGGAACGCGCGCGGGGCGCGGGCCGAGTCGGCCCGCGCCCCGCAGGGGTCCCTCCGTACCGCCGGCTCAGTCGTGCAGGCCGATCTTCTGGTGCAGCCGGGCGAGCGGCTTGGGCGCCCACCAGTTGGCCCGGCCGGCCAGCCGCATGAACGCCGGCACCAGCACGCCGCGGACCAGGGTGGCGTCCACGATCACGGCGAGCGCCAGCCCGATGCCCAGGAGCTTGAGCGGGGTCAGCGAGGAGGTGGCGAAGGACAGCAGCACCGAGGCGATCAGCACGGCCGCCGCGGTGACCAGCCGGCCGGTCCGCTCCAGGCCCCAGGCCACGGCGGAGACGTTGTCGCCGGTGCGGTGGTACTCCTCCTTGATCCGGGACAGCAGGAACACCTCGTAGTCCATGGACAGGCCGAAGGCCACGCAGAACATCAGGATCGGTGTGTCGATGTCCAGCATCCCGGTCACCGTGAAGTCGCCGACCAGCCAGCGCAGGTTGCCGTCCTGGAAGATGTAGACCATCGCGCCGAAGGTGGCGGTGAGGCTGAGCAGGTTCAGCACGATGGCCTTGACCGGGATCAGCAGACTGCCCGTGAACAGGAACAGCAGCACGATCGTCGACAGGGCGATGATGCCGAGCGCCCACGGCAGGTCCTCGCCGATGGTCTCCTTGGAGTCCACCAGCAGCGCGGCCTGCCCGCCGACGAGCACCGTGTCCGGGGCCGGCTGGGCGCGCAGGGTGTGCACCAGGTCCATCCCGCGTTCCGAGTAGGGCTCGGTGTCGGACACCACCGACAGCCAGGTGCCCTGGCCGGCCTTGAACCGCTCGGAGGCCGGGCCCGGCGGCGCGACCAGGGCCCCCTCGCTGTAGGAGCCGGTGAGGGCGTCCACCCGGGTGATCCCGGGCACGGTGGACAGCTGCTGGGCGTACGCGGTCACCTTCCCGGCCTCGGAGGCCGCGTCGATCTCGGGCAGCACCACGTTCAGCGGGGAGCCCTCCCGGTTGTCGAACTCGTCGCGGAGCACCTGGGCGCCCTGGTAGGCGGGGGAGCTGGCCGACAGTACCCGGTCGTCGCTGTCCCCGAAGGAGGCCCGCAGGAACGGCAGGCCCAGCGCGACCAGCACCGCCGCCACGGTCAGCGCGAACGGCAGCGGACGCCGCATGACCGCCATGGCGAGCCTGTGCCAGAACCCCGCGGTGTCGGTGCGGGCGGCGGCCGGGGCGGCGTTGCGGCGGAACAGCTTGCGGACGTTGAGGGAGTCGATGCGGTGGCCCAGTACGGCCAGCAGCGCGGGCAGTACGACCACCGAGCCGAGGGCGGCCAGGATCACCACGGCGATCCCGGAGTAGGCGAAGGACCGCAGGTGGTACATGGGGAACACCAGCATCGCCGACAGCGACACGGCGACCGTCAGGGCAGAGAACAGCACGGTGCGGCCCGAGGTGCGCACCGATTCGGCGATCGCCTCGTGGACGGTGCGGCCCCGGGCGAGTTCCTCGCGGTAGCGGGTGACGATGAACAGGCTGTAGTCGATGGCGAGTCCGAGGCCCAGCGCGGTGGTGATGTTGACCGCGAACACCGACACCTGGACCACCATGTCCAGCAGCCGCAGGATGACGAAGGACCCGATCACGGCGAAGATGCCGACCGCGAGGGGGGCGCTGGCGGCCACCACACTGCCGAACACCAGCAGCAGGATGATCAGCACCAGCGGGCCGGACAGCAGTTCCGCCCGGTTGAGGTCCTCCTCGCTGAGCCGCTCGATCTCCATGCGCACGGCGGTCACACCGGTCGCGGTGATCTTCAACGGGCCCTGTTCGCCGACCACTTCGGGGACGATCCGGGCCGCCTCCTTGCGGATCTGGTCCTCGTCCCCGGCGAGCCGCACCATGATGAGGCCGGTGCGGCCGTTCTTGGAGCGGAGGGTGGAGGCCTTGTCCAGCGTCCAGTACGAGGCCGCCTGCACCACGCCCGGCTCCTTGGCGAGGCGCTCGGTCAGCGCGGTCGCCGCGCCGCTGACCTCGGGGCTGTCGACGCTGCTGCCTGCGGTGGCGACGAAGACCAGATGCGGGGAGCCGCTCTCGAAGCGGGTGTTGAGGAGTTCGTCGGCCCTGGCCGACTCCGAGGCGGGGACGGTGATGCCGCCCTCCGACAGCCGGCTCTCCACATCGGAGCCGAAGGGCACCGCGAGCGCCAGCGCCACCAGGGTGACCAGCAGCACCAGGATCCGGCGCCGGGCGAGCCAGTGGCCCAGCCGTGCCATTCCCTTCGGGGGGACCGGGGGTGCCGCCGACTCCGTCGACGGCGTACCGGTGCGGGCGGCGAACCCGGCGGACCGGGTGGATTCAGCGGACTCGGTGGACTGGGAACCCACGTGTCCTCCTTGGAAGTGAGATGAGGGGAGCTGCGGGCGGGTTCGCCCCGCACGGCGGTACCGGGCGTCAGCGTAGGAAGACCCGTTGCAGCGGTCCGGCAGGGCCGATGCAGGGGAGATGCAAAACTGGACCCAAGATCACCCCCCGGTCCTCGGAAGGGCCTCGGCGGTGCGATGGCTCCAGGCCGGCAGCCGCACCTCGGCGTGCAGGCCGCCGCCGGCGGCCTCCTGGAGCAGGACATGGCCGTTGTTCACCCGGGCCAGACTGGCGGCTATGGCCAGCCCCAGCCCGGATCCGTCACCGGCGGCGGCATTGGCCCCGCGCCAGAACCGGTCGCAGGCCCGGGCCCGCTCGGCGGCGTCCATACCGGGGCCGGAGTCGATGCACTGCACCGCCACCATGGATCCGTCCTCGATCAGCCGCACCCGGACCGTGGTGCCGGCCGGGGCCATCCGGAGCGCGTTGTCGAGGAACACGTCGAGGATCTGGTCGACGGTGCCGGCGACCGCCGAGGCCACCAGCACCCCCTCGCCCGCGATGGTCACCGCGATGTCCCGCGGTTCCGCCACCAGCCGCCAGGACGCCACCCGCTCCTCGGCCACCGCCAGCACGTCCACGCTCTTGGCGCACTGGGTGCCGGACTCGGCACGGGCCAGCAGCAGCAGCGCGTTGAGGATCCCGGTCATCCGGTCCACCTCGCCCAGCGCCTGGTCCAGTCCGCGGCTGCCGCCCGGCCGGATGTGCGGTTCCAGGTTCTCCAGCCGCAGCCGGAGCGCCACCAGCGGGGACCTCAGCTGGTGGGAGGCGTCCGAGACGAAGGAGTTCTGCACCGTCACCTGGTGCTGCACCTGCTCCGCCAGGTGGTTGAAGGTCTCGGCGAGCACCCGCAGGTCCGGCGGCCCGAGATGGACCGGCACCCGCGCGGTGTGGTCACCGGCGGCGAACCGCCGGGCCGCGGACTCCAGATAGCGGACCGGCCGGAGTATCCAGCGGGCCAGCGGTTCGGCCAGGAACCCGCTGAGCGCCAGGGCCAGCGCGCCGATCACGGCGACCACCGCCCAGATGGTCCACTGCTCCAGCTCCAGATCGTCCAGGGCGGAGCACACCACGACCACACCGACCACACTGCGCCGGTCGACCACCGGCACGGCCACGATCAGCTCGTCGGTCTCCTTTGACACCCGCTGGTCGGAGGAGTCGGTGAACTGGCCGTCGAGCGCGGCCCGCACCGCCTCGTGCCGGACCAGTTCCTCGGTGGACAGCCGGCACAGCGCCCCCTCCACCGACCGGCCGTCGGCGTCGTAGACATGGGCGCGGGCCCCGGTGCCGTCCTGGTAGTCGGCCAACCGCTGCCGCAAATCGCCGTGTTCACCCCCGGCGAGGGAGCGGACCGCGACCGGGGCGAGCTCGCGCGCCTCGTTCACCCGGGTGTGCGCGAGCTCCCGTAACGCCCCGTCGCTGCGCTGCAGGGCCAGCGGAGGCCCCAGGACGGCCACCACCGCGACCGGTAAGGCAACCAGAGCGGCCACCAGATGACGCCGCACGCCTCGATCCCCCTTCACTGCCGTTCACTGCTGCCCGGTGCCGGTCCGCACAGGTCACTGCTGGTCAGGCAGTACCAGGCGGAAGCCCACGCCCCGCACGGACTGGATCCACTCCCGGCCGCCGAGCTTGGTCCGCAGTGATCCGATGTGCACGTCCAGCGTGCGGGTGGAACCGTGCCAGTTGGGGTCCCAGACCTCGTTGATCAGGTCCTCCCGGCCGCACACCGCGCCGGCGTCCGCCAACAACGCCGCCAACAGGTCGAACTCACGGCGCGTCAGATGGAGCGGCAGTCCGTCCATGGCCACCTGGCGGGTCCGCATGTCCACCGACAGCGGACCGAACGCGCAGACCTCGCCCGGCCCCCCGGCCGCGCCGGCGGTCCGCGGCGGGGCGGATCCGTGCACCCGGCGGGCGACGGCCGCCATCCGGGCCAGCAACTCGGCCATGCTGTACGGCTTGACGAGGTAGTCGTCCGCCCCGGTCTGCAGGACGAGGACCCGGTCGAGCTCCTCGGCCCGGGCCGTCACGGCGATGATCGGCACGGTCGAGGTCTCCCGGACCCGGCGGCAGACCTCCTGTCCGTCGAGGTCGGGCAGCCCCAGGTCGAGCAGGACGAAGTCGGTGGAGGGGGCGGCCTTGAGGGCCTCCGCCCCACTGCCGACCCAGTCGACCTCGTGCCCGAACCGTTGTAACGCCTCGGTCAGTGCTTCAGCGATCCTTGTGTCATCTTCCACCACGAGTACCTGCATCTCCGGCCCCCCAGTCGCGGCGGCGCCATTCCCCTGACGACCCGCTCACACAGCGGATGCTACCCATGTGATCGCCACGGAAGGGCAAAACCGGCCGGTAATGAGGAGCAATTCTCGAACGCGATCCTCATTTTGTCGTAGCTGGTGAACGGCAGTCCACTGACATGCGTCCGGAAGGCGGCCGGCGGCCCCCGCGCCGCCACGCGGCCCGACCTGGGGAGTCGTTCCGACGGGGTGCTCCGGGGGCCCGGCGGCCGCCTCCGGAACGTCAACGGCCGCTTATACCACGGGGAATCGGATTCCGGTCAGCCGCTCATCCCTCCGGGGGGCCGGTGCGCGGCTCCGCCCGCGAGTCCACCCGCATCCCCATGACCACCACGGTGACCAAGCAGAACGCGATCAGCGTCTCCGCCCACAGGAAGGCGAGGTAGTCGAGCAGCGAACCGATCGGCGGGGTGCCGGGAGCGGTGTTCCGGAAGGCCGCGAGGGCGAACAGGGTGGCGGCCATCCACCCCAGGGCCGGCCAGGTCAGCCCCTTGCGCCGGGTGACCAGGAACCACCCGGCGATCAGCACCGACAGCGCCAGCGCCCACATCGCGATCATCATGAAGACCGCGAACACCAGCACGCTGTTCGACCGGGCCAGCCCGATGTCCAGGAAGGCCGTCCCGTCCTCCTCCGCCGAGGCCTCCACCGACGCGGCGAAGAGCACGTCGTTGTTGGAGAGCCGCACCTGGACCGGCACCTGCTCCCCGCCCATCAGCGCACCGAACTCGATGTCCGCCCCGTAGCCGTCGAAGGGGTAGTCGGTGAGGGAACCGCCGGTCAGCGCGACCGGCAGGTCCGCCGAGGAGATGCGCTGATGGGCCTGGAAGGTCAGATCGCCCCGGGTGGCGGTGGAGGTCTGGAGCACCAGATCCCCGGCGGGGGACACCCCGCCCGCCTCGCCCAGGGTCCCCCTGGGCGTGACCTGGACGCGCAGCACCAGCTCCCGGGCGGCCGCGTCCACCCGCTGGATCTTCGCGTCCACGTCCACCCGGTCCGGAACCGCCCGGCCCGCCGTGTACACGGTGTCCAGGGCCTGGCGCTCCCCGAACTGGAGCCACGCCCCCACGGAGACCGCCGCCACGATGGCGAGCAGGACCAGCCCCGGCAGCAGCGGGAGGCGGCGCGCGGGGGACAGGCGTCTGGGCTGGGACACGGTGGCTCCGGTGGTGCGGGGTGCGTCGTACGCGGTGCTCGGTAGGTGCTGCCCGGTACGTGCGGCCGGTCGGGCGGGTCGGGCGGGCGGGTCGGGCGGGCCGGTCAGGCGGCGGGCTTGCCCGGCTGGTCGTGGGTCGAGCAGTGGATGCCGCCGCCGCCCGAGGCGATCGTGTCGATGGCGACCGGCACGATGTCCCGCTTGGGGAAGTGCTCCTGGAGGATGCCGCGGGCCCGGTCGTCGGCCTTGCGGTCGCCGAACCGGGGCATGAACACGGAGTCGTTGGCGATGTAGAAGTTGGCGTAGGTGGACACGAAGTCGTCGCCCTCGCCGGTGATCCGGTTCAGGTCCGGCTGCGGCAGGTCGATCACCTCGAACCGCCGGCCCCGGGCGTCCGTGGCCTTGCTCAGCACCGACTTGGCCTGGTCCGCGGAGCGCGACCAGGAGTCCGGCGGGGTGCTGGGGTGCGCGCGGTCCAGCAGCACCACGCCCGGCGCGGTGAACCGGACCAGGCTGTCCACGTGCGCGTCGGTGATGTCCTCGCCGCGGACCCCGGCGAGCCAGATCACCTTCTGCACGCCCAGGGAGGTCTTGAGCTCCGCCTCGATGACGTCCCGGTTCTTGCCCCGGTTGCGGTTGTCGTTGACGATCGAGCTCTCGGTGATCATCAGGGTGCCCTCGCCGTCCGGCTCGAAGGAGCCGCCCTCCGCGACCAGCGGGGCCCGCTCCCGGGGGATGCCGTACTTCGGGAGCAGCGTGCGGCCGACCGCCGCGTCGTTGCGGTGGTCCTTCTGCTTGTTGCCCCAGCCGTTGAAGTTGAAGTCGACCCCGAGGACCTTGCCGCCCTGCTCGACGAAGACCGGGACGGTGTCACGGGCCCACAGGTCGTCGACGGGCAGCGGGATCACCTCCACCTGGTTGCCGCAGGCCCGTTGCGCGGCGGCCACCTGCTCCGGCCGGGCCATCATCACGACCGCCTCGTACTCGCCGACGGCCCGGGCGATCCGGGCGATGTCCTCGCGGACGTAGCGCAGGTCCTCGCCCCATACGGAGGTCAGGGCCGGCCAGGACATGAAGGTGCGGGTGTGGCTCTCCCACTCGGCACCGAGGCGCCGCTCGGCGGCGCGGCGGGGGGAACCGCTGCCGGTGGCCGCGGCCACCTGGGCGCCGGAGGCGGGGCCGCAGGCCGACGCGCCGGCGACGGCGGCACCGATCCCGGCGATGGTGCGAAGGACGGTCCGGCGGTTGGGGGGCAGGAAGGACACGGGAACTCCGATCGTGGGCCGGCCGGTGCGGTGCATCCGGCCGGGGCGGGCGCGAGGGTGTGCGTAGGGGACGAATCGGGCCCTACGGACAAGAGTGCGCGCTCCGCGCCGCGAACGGCCGATACGCGCGGGAAGCGGTACGGCCACGTGTCGTCACTGTGGCACTGACTGGAATTTCAGTCAAACGATCGATCGGCGGAACCGAGGCATCCGATTTCCACTCCGACCGCCTCCCGCAGCAGGTCGCGGGCGTGCTCCACCGGCAGCAGTCCGCTCAGCCAGCGCATGGAGAGCCCCTCCAGCAGGGCGGTCAGCCGTTCCGCGGCCGCCCCGACCTCCCCGGCCGGCGCCTTTGGGCACACGGCGGCCAGCCGGTCCGCCACCTCCGCCGCCCAGACGGCGGCCGCGGCGGCGAGGTCCTCCCGCAGCTCCGGGTCGAAGACCGAGTGGGCCCGCAGCTCACCCCAGGCCGTGCTGTTCTCCCGGACCTCGGGGAGCTCCTGGAACTCCAGCAGCAGGGTCCGCTCCAGCAGCGCCCGGGGCTCCTCGGGCCCGTCGGCGGTCCGGCCCCCGGCGAGGGCGGTGTAGCGGTCCGCCCGGTCCCCGATGAACGCCAGGGCCTGGCGCAGGATGCCCGGCCGGTCCTTGAAGTGGTAGTAGACCAGGGCGGTGGACACCCCGGCCTCGGCCGCCAGGTCCGCCACCCGCAGCCCCCGCACGCCACGGCGCGCGATGACCCGTGCGGCGCCCTGGAGGATCTCTCTCCTGCGGTCGGCCACGCTCCGGCCCTTCCTTCCTGGTGTCCCGGCCCGGCGGACTGTCGACGGGTCCGGTGCACCTCGCATTGTCACACATTGACTGAAAATTTAGTTAGGGGCACGATGCGGGGAGGTCATCCGCATGGTCGAAAGAGCCACCGCCATGTCCGAACAGCTCTCCGTCGCCCCGTCCGCCCCGTCCGCCCCGACGGCGCTGTCCGCCGAGGACCCGTACGAGATCGGTGGCTACCGGCTGCACGCCCGGCTGGGTTCCGGCGGGATGGGGGTGGTCTACCTGGCGTACACGCCCGGCGGCCGCCCGATCGCCCTGAAGGCCGTCCGCCGGGAGTTCGCCGCGGATCCGGAGTTCCGCGAGCGGTTCGCCCAGGAGGTGGCCAGCGCCCGCCGGATCCACGGACTGTTCACGGCCCAGGTCGTCGACTTCGGCATCGACGAGCGGACCCCCTGGCTGGCCACGGCCTACGTCCCGGGACCCTCGCTGCACGAGGTGGTGCGCGAGCACGGCCCGCTGCCGGCCCGTACCGTGCTGCTGCTGGCCGGGATAGCCGAGGCGCTCCAGGCCATCCACGGCGCGGGCGTGGTGCACCGGGACCTCAAGCCGGCCAACGTGCTGATCGCGGGGGACGGCCCCCGGGTCATCGACTTCGGTATCGCGCGGGCCGCCGACGCGGCCGCCCTCACCGGCACCGGCCTGCGGATCGGCACCGCCGCCTTCATGGCGCCCGAGCAGGCACTGGGGCACCGGGCCGGCCCGGCCGCCGACGTCTTCGCGCTCGGGGCGCTGGCCGGGTACGTGGCGGGCGGGGTGGCGCCCTTCGGGAACGGCCCGGAGTCCGGCACCCTCTACCGGGTCGTCCACGAGCACCCCGACCTCGGCCGGATACCCCCCGAACTGCATCCGCTGGTGTCCTGGTGCCTGGCCAAGACCCCGGAGGACCGCCCGACGACCGCACAGCTGATCGACTTCGTCCGGTCCCACCCCGCGGTCGGCCCCCGCCCGGACTTCACCGACGGCTGGCTCCCCCACCACATCCACACCGACCTCACCCCGGCAGCCGCCCCGGGCCCCGTGTCGCCGCATCCCCCGACGGCCCCGCACACCGCCCCGGCCCCGGCCGGTACGGGCAGACCCGGTGCCGGGCCCGCGCCGGTCCCGACGCCCCCCGGCCGCGCGGATCCGGCGGCCGGGGGCGGTCGCCGGTCGGCGGGGCGTCGGGGGCGCCGCCGGGTCGGGGCGGTCCTGGTGCCGGCCCTTCTGCTGGCCTCCGGCGCCGGGGCCGCCTACTACCTGTCCGGCCCCGAAGGGGACGCGGCCGGCCCGGCCGGCGCCACCGGCTACCTGCCCGGCTACCGCGCGGCCGGGCTGACCGCCCCGGACTCCGGCTACGAGTTCGACCTGAAGGCCGGCAAGGTGGTGCCGGCCGAGACCGCGTCCTGGTACCTGGCCCGCGAGGGCGAGGCCTTCCTGCCGTCCGAGGAGTCGGACGCCCACGTGGCGGGCTCGGCGGAGCTCACCCCGGCCGGCTGTGTCCGCGGCATCGAGACCGCCCCGGTCTCCTCGCTCCCGTTCGAGGAGCTGGCCGGGGAGCGGCCGTTCTGCGTCCGCAGCCCGGACGGCGCCGAGATCGCCGTGGTCCGGCTGGTGGACGAGGGCGCGGACGGGTCCGTCACGGTGTCCGTGGACCACTACCGCCGCCCGGCGGGCTGACCGTGGCCGCCCCACCGGCCCGGGAGCCGCGTACGGCACCCCCCGAACGCCCCGGTAGGGTGCGGGGCATGGCCTCTCGCAGCACTCAGATCCTCGAAGCGGCCGCCCGGGTCATCGCCCGGCGCGGGGTCCGCGGGCTGCGCGTGGAGGAACTCGCGGCCGAGGCCGGCGTCTCCACCGCCCTGATCTACTACCACTTCAAGGACCGCACCGGGGTCCTGCGCCAGACCCTGGAGTTCATCAACGACCGCGCGGAGCGCTACACCACCGACCGGGATCCGGACGAGCCGCCGCTCACCCCCCGTCAGGAGCTGGAGGAGACCCTGCTGCTGGAGCTCCAGGACACCGTGGAGGTGCGGGAGAACAGCTCCGCCTGGGGCGAGCTGAGGGCCAGCGCCGTCTTCGACGAGGTGCTGCGCGAGGACCTGGCCCGGGCCACCCTGGTGTGGGTCCAGGAGGTCGCCGCCCTGCTCGGCCAGGTGCGTCCGATGGCCCCGGCCTCCTCGCTGGCCGCCGCGGCCGAGCGGCTCACCGCGCTGCTGGAGGGCCTGTCCATGCGCTGGCTCAGCGGGGGCATCGAGATCGGGCACGCGCGGGAGCTGATGCGCGGGGCCGTGGACGCCGAGCTGGCCGGACTCCGGCAGCGCTGACCCCTCCCGTCACGTCCTCCCGGGGGACGGGACCTTTCGCTGTCCCATCTATTGACTGAATTTTCAGTCAATGCCAGAGTGGGAAACGAGCCGCCGACGATGCCTTGCCTCCGGCCCTCGAACTCTTCGACTTCTTCGACTTCCTGGATTTTCTGGACTTCCTTGATCTCGCCGCTCTTGACTGAATTTTCAGTTCAGTGGCAGACTCCGCCGACCCATAGGAAATGAGACATCTGATGGCTGAACACCGTATGCCCGCGGAGTGGTCCGAGCACCAGGGCACCCTGATGGCCTGGCCCACCCGGGAGGACCTCTGGGGGAGCGTGCTGGCCGAGGTGAAGGAGGAGTACGCCAACGTCGCCCGCGCCATCGCCGCCTTCGAACCGGTCACCATGGTCGCCCCGCCCGGCCACGGCGAGGACGCCCGCGCCCACTGCGCCGAAGGCGCCCTCGACGGCGCCGGGATCACCGTCGTCGAGCTGCCCCTCGACGACTCCTGGTTCCGCGACTCCGCCCCGCTCTTCGTCCTCGACGGCGACGGCAACCGGTCCGGCGTCGACTTCCGCTTCAACGCCTGGGGCGGCAAGCACCACCCCTTCGACTCCGACGACCGGGTCAGCGCCCTGCTGCTGGAGCACCTCGGCGTGGACCGGATCGCCTCCGACATGATCCTCGAAGGCGGAGCGATCACCGTGGACGGCGAAGGCACCCTGATCACCACCGAGCAGTGCCTGCTCCACCCCAACCGCAACCCCGGCATGGACCGCGCGGAGATCGAGGCCGAGCTCAAGGCCCGCCTCGGGGTCACCAAGGTCATCTGGCTGCCCTACGGCGGCCTCCTCGACACCGAGACCGACGGCCATGTCGACGGGGTCTGCGCCTTCGCCGCACCCGGCACGGTCGTCGTCTCCCTGCCCGCTGACCCGGCCCACCCCGACCACGCCCGGATGCGCGCCAACCGCGCCGTACTGGAAGCCGTCACCGACGCCCGCGGCCGCCGACTGGAGATCATCGACCTGCCGCAGACCGCCTTCGCGGACATCGCCGGCGGCGAGGTCGAGGTCTCCTACCTCAACTACTACGTGGCCAACGGCGGGGTGGTCGTCCCGGTCGCCGGAGTCCCCCAGGACGAGGAGGCCCTCGCCGTCATCGCCTCCGCCTACCCCGGCCGCAAGGTCGTCGGCGTCCGGGCCCCCGCCATCGCCTTCGGCGGCGGCGGGGTCCACTGCATCACCCAGCAGGTCCCCGCCGCGCCCACCGGCGGCACCGCCACCGGCTGACCCGGGCACCGGCCGTTCCCGGCGGACCGCCCCGGCGGTCCGCCCGCTCCTCCCCCCGCATCCCTCACGGAACAGAGAGCGCGACGATGACCCCCTCCCCGCACCGCGCGAGCAGACGCCCCGGACGCCGGACCGGCCGCCGCACCGCGGCCCTCGGCACCGCCGTCCTGACCTCCTTCGCCCTCCTCGCGGCCTGCTCCGGACCGCCGAAGTCGGACGCCGGCGGCGTCACCGACGTCCAGCTCTCCGCCTCCACGCCCCCGGCCCGCGGCGAGATCGACTCCTTCAGCTGGGCCGTCTACGCGGAACCGCCCACCCTCGACTACACGGTGGCGTTCGACTACCCGCAGAACACCGTGCTGTCCAACGTGTGCGAGAGCCTGATGCGCTGGACCCCCCAGCTCACCACCGAACCGGGCCTCGCCCGGCAGGCCACCAACCCCGACCCCACCACCTGGGTCTACGACCTGCGCCCCGGGGTCCGCTTCCACGACGGCAACGAGATGACCGCCGACGACGTGGTCTTCAGCCTCGGCCGCCAGCGGGACCCCGACAACGCCGCCGCCTGGGCCCAGGTCTTCCAGAACGTCACCGCCATCCGCAAGACCGGCCCGCTCCAGGTCACCGTCAAGCTGAAGAAGCCCGACTCCCAGTTCCCCCAGTACATGGCCACCGCCGCCGGGGTCGTGGCCTCCAAGGCGGGCGTCGAGGCGGCCGGCAAGGACTACGGCACCACCGGCGGGCTCGCCTGCACCGGCCCCTTCGCCCTCGGCACCTGGAACAAGGGCCAGTCCATCGAACTCGACCGCTTCGACGGCTACTGGGGCACCAGGGCGAAGGCGAAGAAGGCCGTCTTCCGCATCCTCACCGACCCCTCCGCCCGCACCAACGCCATGCTCAGCGGAGAGGTCGACGGCGGCTATCTGATCCCCACCGAGAGCTACGCCCGACTGCGCGGCAGCGGCAGCGGCACCCTCTACTTCGGCGAGGGCCTCAGCACCGTCAACGTCAACATCACCAACATGAAGGGCCCCCTCGGCGACGTCCGGGTCCGCCAGGCCCTCTCGCTGGCGCTGGACCGCACCGGATTCGTCAAGGCAGGCCTCGGCGGCGCCGGCACCGTCACCAACTCCCTCACCACCCGGGCCGCCTGGGCCGCCGCCCCCGAGGGCACCCTGAAGAAGGCCTTCGGCGGACTGCCCCCCACCGGCCAGGACCTCGCCAAGGCCAAGGCCCTCGTCGAAGCGGCCGGAGCCACCGGCAAGACCCTCACCGTGGCCACCAGCTCCATCGGCCAGGACGTCTCCCTGCTCGCCACCGCCGTGCAGGCCGCCGGCACCGGGATCGGCCTGGACATCAAGCTGAAGACCATCGCCCCCAACGCCTTCACCGCCCTGTTCACCGACCCCCGGGCACGCGAGGGCATCGACATGTTCCCGCTGACCTACTACGACTCCATCACCGACCCGCTCGACCTGCTCGCCAACTTCAGGACCGGCGCCTATCTGAACTTCGCCGGCTACAGCGACCCCGGCTACGACCGGCTCGTCGAACAGGCCGGATCCGTCTACCCGGTGGCCGAACGGCTGGAGATCGAGGCGCAGCTCCAGCGCCACGCGGCCGAGAAGCTGCTGTGGATACCCGTCGCCGAATGGCCGACCGCCATGTTCCTCGGCAAGCGGATCACCGGCGCCCCCACCACCATCTCGTACATGTACCACCCGTGGGCCGCGGACGTGGGGGCCGCCCAGTGAGCTTCCTCCGATTCGCCGTCCGACGGCTGGCGGAGATGGCCGCGACCCTCCTCGCCGCCTCGTTCGTGGTCTTCGGCGCCATGTACCTGGCACCCGGCAGCCCGGCGAGCTTCCTGCTCGCCGGCCGGTCGGCCTCCCCGGAGGCCCTCGCCTCCATCAACGCCCAGTACCACCTGGACGAACCCTTCCTGCTGCGCTACTTCCGCTGGCTCGGGGACATGCTGCACGGCGACTTCGGCCGCTCGATCACCTACCGCACCGACGTCTCCCGGCTCCTCGCCGACCGGCTGCCCGTCACCCTGCTGCTGATCACCATGGCCCTGCTCGTGGTGACGGCCGCCGGCCTCTTCCTCGGCCGGCTCGCCGCCGTCCGCGGCGGGGCCACCGACTCCGCCGTCCTGGTCACCACCACCTTCGCCGTCGGCACCCCGTCCTTCGTCGCCGCCGTGCTCCTCCAGGGCCTGTTCGCCGTCCAGCTCGGCTGGTTCCCCAGCAGCGGGGCCGGCGAGGGGTTCACCGACATGCTCCGGCACCTCACCCTCCCCGCCGTCGCCCTGGCGCTCTACCTGATCGGCATGCTCGCCCGGGTCACCCGCTCCGCCATGCTCGAAGCGCTCGACAGCGAACACGTCACCGTCGCCCGCAGCCGCGGGGTCCCCGAACGCCAGGTCATCCGCCGCCACGTGTTCCGCAACTCCCTCGGCACCGTCCTCACCACCGGCGGACTGATCGTCTCCACCCTCCTGGTGTGCACCATCCTGGTCGAGACCGCCTTCAGCATCGGCGGCATCGGCCAGCTCCTCGAACTCTCCACCACCACCAAGGACTTCCCCACCGTCCAGGCGATCTCCCTGATCATCGTCGCCCTCTTCATGACCGTGAACCTGGTCGTCGACCTGCTGCTCCCGGTGGTCGACCCCCGGATCACCCTCGGAACCAGGGGAGCCGCCGCATGAGCGCCGTCCTCACCCGCCGCCCCGGCCTCGCCAAGGTCCGCGCCACCGGCTCCCGCTCCCCGCTGCACCTGGTCTGCCTGGTGCTCGCCGCGGCCGTGGTCCTCGCCGCCCTGCTGGCACCCTGGCTGGCCCCGCACGACCCCAACGCCGTCGACCTCGGCAACGCCCTCGCCGGACCCTCCGCCGCCCACCCCCTCGGCGTGGACACCGCCGGCCGCGACACCCTCTCCCGACTGCTGCTCGGCGCCCGCACCTCCCTGCTCGGACCGCTCGGCGTCGTCGTCTTCTCCACCCTCGCCGGCATCGCCATCGGCACCGCCGCCGCCTGGAAGGGCGGCTGGATCGACTCCGTCCTCTCCCGGAGCACGGAACTGGTCTTCGCCTTCCCCGGGATGCTGCTGGCCATCCTGATCATCTCCGTCTACGGCGAGGGCCTGCTCGCCCCCGTCCTCGCCCTGGCCGTCGCCTACCTGCCCTACGTCAGCCGGCTCACCCGCTCTCTGGTCCTGGCCGAACGCGCCCGCCCCTACGTCAGCGCCTACCAGGTCCAGGGCCACTCCGCCCTCCAGATCTGCCTGCGCCACATCCTCCCCAACATCGCCCCCGTCGTCCTCGCCCAGTCCACCATCAACTTCGGCTACGCCCTGATGGACCTCGCCGGACTGTCCTTCCTCGGCCTCGGGGTCCCCGCCCTCACCCCCGACTGGGGCCGCATGGTCTTCGACGGACAGACCGCCATCCAGCACGGCTACCCGCTGTCCGCGGTCCTGCCCAGCCTGTTCATCGTGCTCACCGTGGTCGCGTTCAACGTGGTGGGCGAGCGGTGGGCCGACCGCGTCGCCAGGAGAGACCGATGAACCCCACCCCACCGGTGCCCACCCTCGACATCCGCGGACTGCGGGTCACCCTGCCCGGCACCGCCCGGCCCGTGCTCGACGGGATCGACCTCACCGTCGCCCCCCGGGAGACCGTCGCCCTCGTCGGCGAGTCCGGCTCCGGCAAGAGCATCACCTCCCGCAGCGCACTCGCCCTGCTGCCGCCCGGCGCCGCCACCGAGGGCTCCGTCCTCGTCGGCGGCGAGGACGTCCTCGCCATGGACCCGGCCCGGCTGCGCACCGTACGCGCCGGCCGGGCCGCCATGGTCTTCCAGGACCCCCGCGCCGCCGTCAACCCGCTGCGCCGCATCGGCGACTTCCTCACCGAGAGCGTCACCCTCACCGGGGCCGTGACCCGGCCGGAGGCCGCCCACCGCGCCCTCGAACTCCTCGGGGCCGTCGGCCTGGACGGATCCGTGCTGCGCAAGTACCCGGGCCAGGTCTCCGGCGGAATGCTGCAACGGGTGGTGATCGCCGCCGCCCTGATGGGCGACCCCGCCCTGCTGCTCGCCGACGAACCCACCACCGCCCTGGACGTCACCAGCCAGGCCGAGGTGATCGCCCTGCTGGCCGGGCTCCGCGAACGCTTCGGCACCGGCCTGCTGTTCGTCACCCACGACCTGGACCTCGCCGCCGCCATCAGCGACCGGGTGTACGTCATGTACGCCGGCCGGATCGCCGAGAGCGGCCCCGCCGAAGCCCTCTTCGCCCGCCCCCGGCACCCCTACACCGCCGCCCTCCTCGCCTCCACCCCGAGGATGGACGGCCCCCGGGGCAGACTCGCCGCCATCGAGGGCCAGCCCCCCGACCTGCGGGAACCGCTGCCCGGCTGCGCGTTCGCCGCCCGCTGCCCGCTCGCCACCGAGGTCTGCGACCAGCGGGCCCCGCTGCCCGCCGCGGCCCCCGGCCGGCCGGACCACCGGGCCGCCTGCCACCACAGCGACCGGCTCGAAGGGAGCACCGCCGATGTCCTCGGTATCTGAGAACGTGCTGGAGGTCCGGGGCCTGCGCCGCAGCTACGGAGCCGTCCGCGCGGCCGACGACGTGTCCTTCACCCTCCCCGAGGGCGGCTCGCTCGGCATCGTCGGCGAATCCGGCTCGGGCAAGACCACCACCGCCCGGATCGTCGTCGGCCTGGAACAGGCCGACGGGGGACAGGTGCTGCTCCGCGGCCGGGACCGCACCGGCCGGGCCCGCGGCCGGGACCGCACCGGCCGGGCCCGCGGCCGGGCCGCCCGGCTGGCCCGGGCCCGCGAGATCCAGATGGTCTTCCAGGACCCCTACCTCTCCCTCGACCCGCGCACCAGCGTCGAGGCGGCCCTCCGCGAGACCCTGGCCCTGCACTTCCCCGGACGGGACCACACGGCACGGATCCGTGAACTCCTCGACCAGGTGGGGCTGGGCACCCGGGCCGCCGACGCCCTGCCCCGCCGGCTCTCCGGCGGCCAGCGCCAGCGGGTGGCCATCGCCCGCGCCCTCGCGGTGGAACCGGCCGTCCTGGTCCTCGACGAGGCGGTCGCCGCCCTGGACGTCTCGGTCCAGGCCCAGATCCTCAACCTGCTGGCCGACGTCCGGGAACAGACCGGGATCGGCTACCTGTTCATCACCCACGACCTCGGGGTGGTGCGCTGCGTCACCGACGAGATCGTGGTGATGCGGCACGGCGCCGTGGTCGAGCGGGGTGCCACCCGGGAGGTGCTCGCCGCCCCCCGGCACCCCTACACCCGGCTGCTGCTGGAGTCGGTGCCCCGGCCCGGCTGGGACCCGGCGGCCATCGCCGCCGCCCGGCGGGCCCTCTAGGCCGGGGCGGGTGTCCGCGGGGCGGCTGGTCAGCTGCCCGCGGCGAGGGTCCGCAGCAGGGTGCGCAGCACCGGCCCGGGGTCGACCTCGGAGCCCAGCGACTCGGCGGCCGCCAGTCCGTCCACGGCGGCGGCCACGGCCTCGCCCAGCAGCAGGGGTTCGACGCCCCCGCCCCGCTCCTCGGCGAGCACCCGGAACAGGGCGACGAAGCAGCCGCGCCAGCGCCGGTACTCCGCCTCCAGGGCCTCCCGGACCCGTGCGTCGTTCAGGGCGTGCCAGTGCAGCGCCGAGTGGAGGCGGGAGAGTTCGGCGCCCTCGGGCCGGCCCAGCAGTTCGGCCACCCGGTCCGCCCGTTCCCCGTACGAGCCCGGGCCGGCGACCGCCTCCTCCAGGGGGTGGATCCACTCCGGGCGGATGTCCGCGATCACGGCCAGCACCAGATCGGTGCGGTCCTGGAAGTGGTAGTGGCACATCCCGTGCGAAACCCCGCTGAGCGCCGCCACGTTGCGGGTGGTGAACCGCTCGCTCATACCGCCCGCGAGCAGGGTCCGCGCGGCGGCGATCAGCCGTGCCCGGGTCTGTTCGCCCTTGGCCGAGGTCCGGGTCCGTCCGGCGGGGGCGGGCGGTGCGGTCGGGGCGGCGGACTGGTCCGGGGAGTGCGGTGCGGAAGCGGCCATGGCGTCACTCTAACCAGCTTGCGGCGTCCCACCTGCGGGTTCGGTGGATCCACCGGAATGCCCTCGTCCAAACTATTGACCGAGCGCTTGGCCAGTTTTAGCTTTCCGGTCAACCCCGTTCGTCAGACGGGGAGTTGCGGTACCGAAGGAGACCCCTCATGAACGATCACGCAGCGAACCCGAGCTCCGGGGGCATGGGCCGGCGCCGGTTCATGGCGGCGGCGGGACTCACCGCCGCCGGCGCCGCCCTCGCGGCGGCCGAAGGCCGGGCCCGGGCCCTGTCCGTCCCGTCCGCGGCGGCGGCCGGCACCTTCCGGGTGCCGATCGAGGACGTACGGCACACCCGCACCTGGATGGCCTGGCCGGACAGCAGCTCCATCTGGGGCAACACCCTCAGCGGGGTCCAGAACGACATCGCCCTGATCGCCCGGACCATCGCCAAGTACGAGCCGGTGTACATGTGCGCCAACTCGGGCAGTGCCGCCAAGGCCCGCTCCCTGTGCGGTTCCACCGTCACCGTCATCAGCACCATCCCGGTGGACGACTGCTGGATGCGGGACACCGGCCCGGTGTTCCGCACCGACGGGGCCGGCGGGATGGACGCGGTCGGTCTCAACTTCAACGGCTGGGGCCGCAAGCAGGCCTACGCCAAGGACACCCTGGTGGCCGGCCGGATCGCCTCCTACCTGGGCGTGCCCTTCACCTCCGCGGCCCTGGTGGGGGAGGGCGGCGCGGTCGAGCAGGACGGCGCCGGCACCCTGATGGCCACCCGCAGCAGCCTGGTGAACCGCAACCGCAACCCCAACAAGACCCAGGCCCAGATCGAGGCGGCGCTCTGCGCGGCCTACGGGGCCTCCAAGGTGATCTGGTTCGACGGGGTGGTGGGCCAGGACATCACCGACGACCACGTGGACGCCACCTCCCGCTTCCTCGCCCCCGGCAAGGCCCTGGTCCAGATGCCGCTGGCCTCGGACAACGACGTGTACGCCAAGGACGCGCGCCAGCAGTTCCAGATCCTGTCCGCGTCGACCACGGCGGGCGGGGCCCGGATGGCGGTGGAGAAGCTCCAGGGGCCCGACTACGACCGGATCCGCTCCACCAATCCGGACTTCCTCGCCTCCTACGCCAACTACTACGTCTGCAACGGCGCCGTCATCAGCGGCCAGTTCGGCGACACCGCGGCCGACTCGGCGGCGCGGGCCACCCTGACCCGGCTGTTCCCGGGCCGGGTCGTCGAGCGCCTGAACATCGACCGGCTCGGCGCGGGCGGCGGCGGCATCCACTGCGTCACCCAGCAGCAGCCGGTGCCGTAGGCCGTCGCGGGCACGGCGGGAGCCGGGCCCGAGCGGGGCCCGGTCTCAGCAGACCTTCCGGTACGGGACGTCCGGGAGGTGCTCCCGCCACTCGGCGCGGGTCGGCCCGCCCCCGGCCCGCCCGCACACGGCGGCGGTCAGCGGCCCGGCGGCCACCGGATGGGACTGGATCCCGCTGTGCTCGCCCGCGCTGTGCAGGGTCCGCCCGTCCGGGGTGAAGGCCACCGCGACGATGGCGTCGCCCGGGGTCGGCAGCGGGGACCCCAGCGGCTGCCCCGAGGCCACGTCCCAGAGCTGGAGGGTGCCGCCGCCGCCCGCCACCGCCAGCGTCCGCCCGTCGGGGGAGAAGGCCAGCGCCCGGACGGCCTCCACCGTGCCCCGGCGGGCCGCGCCCTGGCCGCCGAGCAGGGCCCCGCGCCGGCGGCCGACCTCCCCGTCCCACAGGGTCACCCCGCCCGCGCCGTCGCCGACCGCCAGCGTCCCGCCGTCCGGGCTGAAGGCCAGCACCCCGCCGGCCTCCATGTGGAGCCCGCGCGGGGTGATCCGGCCGGAGGGCAGGGCGAAGGAGCGGGTGGGGGTGACGAGCAGCCGGCCGTCTGGGCGGGCCACCGGGGAGCCGGGACGCGACAGGAAGGAGCCGAACACCGTGAAGTGCTCCTCGGACTGGGTCTCCGGCCGGACCCGGTGCCGGCCGGCCATGTCCCGGACGTCGACGGTGTCCATCCCGAACCGCTGGACGAGCAGCGACCGCCCGTCCCCGGTGAAGGCCAGCCCGGTCATCGGCAGCCGCGCCGAATAGGGCGGCCGGGGGTCCAGCAGCGGACGGGCCGGGGCGTCGGCCCGCAGGTCCCACAGGGTCAGCCCGCGGAACTCCGGCCGTTCCTCGTCCCCGTACAGACTGGTCCGGCCGTGCACCAGGGTCCGGCCGTCGGGGCTCAGCGCGAACAGGGTGTGGCACTCCTGGGCGGCCGGCGGGAGGCCGCCCTCCGAGCAGCGGACGGCGGGGGTGCGGGCGGTCAGGCGCCCGTCCGGCACCCGGAAGGCCTCGAAACGGGTGCCGCCGTCCCGGTGCCGGTCCACCACCAGGGTCCGGCCGTCCCGGCTGAACGCGCCCCGGGAGGCGGGCTCCCGGCTCCAGTCCGGGTCCGTCGCCCGCCCGTAGGACACCGTGCGCACCACGCTGTCGGAGCGGTGCCGCTCGGTCACGTAGCGGATCACCCCGGCCGCCGGGTCGATCCTGAGCTGGGTGGCGGTCTCGTTGGCCAGCGGGAACCGGAAGACCGGCTCCGCGGGCGCGGCCAGCCGCCACAGGAGGACCTCCCGGCCGTCCGCCGCCACCACGAACCGCCCGTCGGGGCTGGGCATGGCGTCGGTCAGGCCCGGATGCCGGATCGTGGTGCCGGCCCGCCCGGTCGCCGGGTCCCAGAAGCGCAGCCCGGCCGGGGTCCGGGTCATCAGCGTCCGGCCGTCCCCGCCGAACCGGACCGACTCCGCGGCGCAGGCCCCGGGCGGGGCGGCCGGCAGCCGCAGGCGCCGGGACACGTCCCAGACCTGCAGCGGTACCTCCGCCGCCCGGGCCGCGGGCTGCTCGGCCCCTTCGGCGCAGAGCGCCAGCAGCCGGCCGTCCGGGCTCACCGCCCAGCGCGGGTCGCGTTTCACCGGCCGCTCCAGCAGCGTCCGGCCGGTGGACACCTCCCGGAGCGCCAGCGAGCCCCGCCCGTCCGCCTCCAACCGGACGTCCACCAGGGCCCGGCCGTCGGGCGCGTAACCGTAGACCGCGCGGTCCGTCCGCCGCGCGGGCCCGGCCGGCCGCCCCGAGACCAGGTCCCACTCCCGGACGGACGGCCGGGCCTCCCCCAGCGGGGAGGACAGCACCGCCCGCCGTCCGTCCGGGCTGATCCCGCCGACCCGCCGGTCGAAGGAGTACGGCACCGGGGGCCCGGCCGGCCGCCGCCCGGCGACGTCCCAGGCCCGCACCCCGGACTCGCCGACCGTGACGACGGTCCGGCCGTCCTCGCTCAGCCGGACCGGGGCCGTCCCCGAGCGTGTCGAACCGTCCCCGTCCGGCACGTCGAAGGTGTCCGACTCCGGCTGGGCGAACGCCCCGAGCAGCGCCGAACGCGTCTGGGTGGTCCGGGTGAGCGTCCAGGCGGCCACGCTCAGCCGCATCGCCAGGACCGGATCGGAGGCCCGGAGCCCCTGCGCCAGCGAGGCCACCCGGCGGGCGGCCGCCTCCTCGCGCTGCTGGCGCCCCTCCAGCCGCTGCTGCCGGCTGTCCCGGCCCTGCTGCCAGGCCGCCGTCGCGGCCACCGTGGTGAGGACGACGAGCAGCGCCACCGCCGAGACCACCGCCCGGCGGGCCCACCGGGACCGGCTCCGGGCCGCACTGCTGGCCATCAGGAACTCCCGCTCCGGAGCGGTCAGCTCGCGCCGCTCCCGGGCGGTGGCGAAGGCGTGCTCGGCCTCGGCCAGCTCGCCGCCGCGCAGCAGGGCCCCGCGCTCCCGCCGCCGGAGCCGCCAGTTGTCGGCCGCCTGGGTCAGCCTCCGGTGCCGGCGCAGCCGTTCGCGGTCCTCGTCGATCCAGCCGCGCAGCCTCGGCCAGGCGGTGATCAGCGCCTCGTGGGCCAGGTCGACGGTGTCCCGGTCCAGGGTGACGAGCCGGGCCCGGGCCAGCCGGTCCAGCATCGTGCGCGCGTCGCCGTCCCCCTCCGTGCCGTCCCGGCCGTCCGCCCCTTCCGGCCGGTCCGCCCGGGCGCGGACCACCTCGGCCCGGCCGACCGGGCGGCGGGTGTCCGGGGCCCCGTCGCCCGGGGTGACCAGGCCGAGCAGGATCCGGCGGGCCGCCTCCGCCTGGGCCGGGGTCAGATCGGCGTACAGGTCCTCGGCGGTCTGCGCGATGGCCCCGTGCAGCCCGCCGGCCGCCCGGTGCCCCTCCAGGGTCAGGGTGCGGCCCCGGCGACGGCGCCAGGTCTCCAGCAGGGCGTGCGAGAGCAGCGGCAGGCTGCCGGGTTCGCCCCGCACCTCCTCCACCAGCCGGGCGGTCAGCTCCCGTTCCACGAGCAGTCCGGCGGCGGCCGCCGGCTTCACGATCGCCCCGCGCAGCTCCGCGGCGGTCAGCGGGCCCACCGGCAGGGCGGCCTCCGCCACGGCCTCGGCCAGCCCGGGGTGGGCCAGACAGCGGGCGTAGAAGTCGGCGCGCACCCCGAGCACCACCCGCAGCCCGCTGTCCGCCCGGCGGGCCGCCAGCAGGGCGGTCAGGAACTCCTCCCGCTCCCGGGCGTCGGCGCAGAGCGTGAACAGCTCCTCGAACTGGTCCACCACCAGCCAGGTCTCGCCGTCCCCGGCGGCCGGGACGAGCAGCTTCCCGTGCCGGCGCATCGGATGCTCGCCCGGGGTGAGGACCCGCAGGGCGGCGGCCCGGGGCAGCGGGTCCCAGGACCGGCGCAGCCGGGGGATCAGACCGGCCCGCAGCAGCGAGGACTTGCCGCTGCCGGAGGGCCCGAAGACCACGGTGAAGCGGTGCGCCGCGACCAGGGCGGTCAACTCCTCGGTGAGCCGGTCGCGTCCGAAGAACACCGCCTCGTCCTCCGGCTCGAAGCGGGCCATACCGCGGTAGGGGGAGTCGCCCACGGTCCCGGAGAAGGCGGCGAGTTCCCCGAGGTGCTCCGCCTCGGCGGCCGTCCAGAGCCGCTCCCACTCCGCGGGGTCGGCGCCGCAGGCGGTCGCGTAGGCCAGGGCCACCGCCAGGGTGGGCAGCCGTTCCCCGGCCGCGGCCTGGGAGAGCGCGGTCACCGAGTACCCGGCCCGCCGGGCCAGTTCCCGGTACGGCGGGGCACCCGCCTCGCGGCGCAGACGGCGCAGCCCGCAGGCGAACCGCGGCACCGGACCGGCCTGCGGATCGAGCTCCTTCTCCGGCCTTCCCACGGCGCCCCCGTTCAGTGGATCAAGGTCCTCTCCATGCTGGGAACGTACCTCCCTCCGTCACAAGAGCCTCACCAGCCACATGCGAAACGGTTGTTCAGAGGCATGGAACAGGGCTGCTGAACAACCCGCCGACCGGTGGACTGCCGGAGGAAGACGCCGAGCCGACCCGGCCCGGCGCCCATCCCGTCACCAGGAGCAGAGAGTTGTACGGAGCACCACGCAGGACCCCGCGCACCGCCCGCGGCCGAACGGCGGCCCTCGCCCTCGCCACCGCCGTGGCCGCCCTCACCACCGGCCTCGCCGCCCCCGCCGCCGCCACCCCCACCGGCCCCGCGGCCCCGCCCGCCGGCCCCGCCGCAACGGGACGGGCCGCCGGACCGCCGACCGAGGTCACCCTGATCACCGGGGACCGGGTGAGCGTGGACGGCCGCGGCGGGGCCGTCCGGGTCGAGCACGGCCCGGGCCGGGAGCGGATACCGGTGTGGATCCGTGTCCAGGGCGGCCGCACCCACGCGGTGCCCGCCGACGCGGAACGCCTGATCGCCACGGGCCGGCTCGACCCGCGGCTGTTCGACCTGACCGAACTGACCCGCCCCGAGACCCTCGCCGCACAGCGCGGCGGCCCCAAGGTCATCGTCCAGTACACCGGGCCCGCCGCGGCCGCCCGCTCCGAGGTCCGGGCCGCCGGCGGCGGCACCGTCCGCAAGGCCTTCCGGACCCTCAACGCGGAATCCGTCCAGACCCCCGCCGAGGACGCCGGCGCGCTGTGGTCCGCGCTCACCGACACCCGGCCGGCGGCCCGGACCGCCGCACCCGCCCCCGGCATCGGCCGGGTCTGGCTCGACGGCGGCCGCCGGGCGAGCCTGGACCGGAGCGTCCCCCGGACCGGCGCCCCGCAGGCCTGGGCGGCCGGCTACGACGGCACCGGCGTCACGATCGCCGTCCTGGACACCGGGATCGACGAGACCCACCCCGACCTGGCCGGCCGGGTGGCCGCCGAACGCAACTTCAGCTCCGCGCCCGACGCCGAGGACCGGCAGGGCCACGGCACCCATGTCGCCTCCATCGCCGCCGGCACCGGAGCCCGGTCCGGCGGCAGCCACCGGGGCGTCGCCCCGGGCGCCCGACTGATCAGCGGCAAGGTCCTCGACGACAACGGCTTCGGCAGCGACTCCGAAGTGCTCGCCGGCATCGAATGGGCGGTCGCCGAGGGCGCCGACGTGGTGAACCTCAGCCTCGGCGGCACCGACACCCCCGGACTGGACCCGCTGGAGGAGGCCGTCAACCGGCTCTCCGCCGAGAAGGGGGTCCTCTTCGCCGTCGCGGCCGGAAACTCCGGCCCGGACGCCTCCACCGTGGAGTCCCCGGGCAGCGCCGAGGCCGCCCTCACCGTCGGCGCCGTCGACGACTCCGGCGCCCTGGCCCCCTTCTCCAGCCGCGGCCCCCGGGTCGGCGACGGCGGAGTCAAGCCCGATGTCAGCGCCCCCGGCGTGGACATCACGGCGGCGGCCGCACCGAACAGCTTCCTCTCGGAGATCCACGGCCAGGACCCCGAGGGCTATCTGACGATCTCCGGCACCTCGATGGCCACCCCGCACGTCGCCGGCGCCGCCGCGATCCTCAAGCAGCGCAACCCGAAGTGGGGCTCCGCCGAACTCAAGGGCGCCCTGGTCGGCTCGGCCGAGGAAGGGCCGTTCGGGGTCCTCGCCGGCGGCAGCGGCCGCGTCCGGGTCGACGCGGCCCTGGAACAGACCGTGTTCCCCCAGCAGTCCGGCCTGGACTTCGGTGTCGCACGCTGGCCGCACGCCGACGACCCGGTGCAGACGCGGAAGCTCACCTACCGCAACAGCGGCGACCGGCCCGTCACCCTCGCCCTCACCCTCGACGCCCGCGACCCGCAGGGCAGGCCCGCGCCCGCCGGGTTCTTCGCCCTCGGCACCGACCGGGTGACCGTCCCGGCCGGCGGCACCGCCTCCGTGGACCTGTCCGCGGACACCCGGCCCGGCGGCACCGTCGACGGCCTCTACACCGTCCAGGTGCTCGCCGCCGGTGACGGCCAGCGCGTCCGCACCCCGGCGTCCGTGGACCGCGAGGTCGAGTCGTACGAGGTGGAGTTCGCCCACACCGGCCGGGACGGCGGGCCCGCCGCGACCTACTACACCAGCGTCACCGGCTCCGTCCCCGGCCTCTTCGGGAAGCGGGAGACCCTCTCGGAGACCTCGGCCTCCCCCCGGCTCCGGCTGCCGAAGGGCACCTACTACCTGGAGTCCCACATCGACGACGGCACCACCGGGGTCACCGACTGGCTGGTCCAGCCGGTCCTGGAGGTCACCGGCCCGCAGACCGTCGCCTTCGACGCCCGCGCGGCCAAGCCGGTGGACATCACCGTGCCCGACCCCGCCGCGACCGTCGAGGACGCCTTCGCGGTCTTCACCTACGAGCAGGGCGAGTTCGGCTCCTCCAGCGCCGTCGTCCTCAACTCCTTCGGCACCCTGCGCACCGCCCACGTCGGCCCGCCCGTCGCCTCCGGGCTCGCCCAGCTGTGGTCGGGCTCCTGGACCAACGGCACCGAGGACTACCGGGTGACGGTCGGCGGCCGCGCCACCCGCTTCCCCACCGGCTACACCCGGCACCTGGGCACCGGCGACCTGGCCGCCGTACGCGTGGGCCTCGGCGCCTCCGCCGAGGGCAAGACCGGGTTCCTCTTCCCCTCCGCCACCCTCCCCGACGCACCCGTCCCGTTCTTCTCGCCCGCCGCGCCCGGCCGCCGGCTGCCCACCGAACGCACCCTGCACCTGTCCACCCTCGACGGGGCACGCTGGGAGATGGGCTTCCAGCAGTCCCGTCCGGGCACCGACGGAGGCTGGGACACCGAGACCGGCTTCGCCCCCGAAGAGCCCAAGGAGTACCGGGGCGGGCAGAGCTACCACGAGGTCTTCAACACGGCCGTGTTCGGCCCCCGCCTCGACACCCGCTACGGGCTCACCCGCACCGGCGACGAGATCACCGGCGACATCCCCTTCCACACCGACGGCCGCGGCCACGCCGGGCGCTCCCTGCTCGCCTCCGCGCGCACCACGCTCCACCGGGACGGACTGAAGGTCTCCGAGACCGCCGCCCCGCCCGGCGCCACCCCGCTCAAGGTCCCGGCCGGCGAAGCCCGCTACCGGCTCACCACCTCCCTCACCCGTGACCCCGCGGTCGCCGCCTCCTCCACCCGGATCGACGCGAGCTGGGAGTTCCGGTCCGCCACCACGGCGGCCGCGACCCGGCTGCCCCTGTCCACCGTCCGTTTCGGCGCCGACGTGGCCCTCGACGGCACCGCCCCGGCCCGCCTGCTCCGCCCGGTACCGCTGACCGTGCAGGGCGCCGCGGCCGGCGGGAACCTCAAGTCCTTCGCCGTGTACGCCTCGTACGACGACGGAAGGACCTGGAAGGCGCTCCCCGTGCAGCACGGCCGGGCCCTGGTGCGCAACCCCGACCCGGGCCGGGGCATCTCCTTCCGCGCCCTGGTCGTGGACCGGCAGGGCAACCGCTCCTCGCTCACCGTGCACCAGGCCTACCGCGGCAAGTGAGGCCCTGACCGGCCGCACCCGCTGCCCCCGCCCCCCCGCCCGGTCGCCCGGCGGAAAATGCCGCGACCGGGCGGGGGAGCCCTTGTTAGGGTGCGCCGATGTCCACGATCAAGCAGTTCCAGGTCACCTTCGACTGTGCCGACCCCGAGCGCCTCGCCCGATTCTGGTGCGAGGTGCTCGGCTATGTCGTCTCACCGGTGCCCGAGGGGTTCGACACCTGGGACGACTACCACCGCTCCCTGCCGGCGGACCACGAGGTGAAGTGGTTCTCCTGCGTCGATCCCTCCGGCGCCGGCCCCCGGCTGCTCTTCCAGCGCGTTCCCGAGGGCAAGGTGGTCAAGAACCGGGTGCACCTCTGCGTCCGGGCGGGCACCGGGCTGGTCGGCGAGGAGCGCCTCGCCGTGCTGCGGGCCGACTGCGAGCGGCTGTCCGCGCTCGGCGCCGTCCATGTGCGCACCATGCTGGCGGACGGCGTCAACGAGTCCTGCATCGTGATGCAGGACATCGAGGGCAACGAGTTCTGCCTGGACTGAGCGGCGCGCCGGTCCCGCCGGTCCGGCGGCACCGGCCGACCCGCCGGTGCCGGACCCGTCAGCGGCCGTCCCGGGGCGCGGCCGCCGTGCTGGCGCGCACCACGAGACGGGGTTCGACCGGGGCCGGTTCGGGAAGGGCGTCGCCCGGTGCCTCGATCCGGCGCAGCAGATGGGCCACGGCCAGCGCGCCCATGTGCCGGAACGGCTGGGCGACGGTGGTGAGGGAGGGCGAGCAGTACTCGGCGAGCTCGATGTCGTCGAAACCGACGACCGAGATGTCCTCCGGCACCCGCAGTCCGGTCTCGTGCAGGGCCCGGATCACCCCGAAGGCCATCTCGTCGCTGGCCACGAACACGGCGGTGACATCGGGGATCCGGGCCAGCACCAGCCCGTTGCGGTAGCCGGAGCCCGGTGACCAGTCGCCTTCCAGCGGTGGCGGCACGGCCCGGCCCGCCTCCTCCAGGGCGGACCGCCAGCCCGCGCGGCGGTCCGCCGCCTCCAGCCACTGGGCGGGACCGGCGATGTGCCAGACCGTGGCGTGCCCGAGGTCCAGCAGGTGCCGGGTGGCGATCCGGGCGGCCTCCGACTGGTCGATGGCCAGCACCTCGGTCGCCTCGGTGCGGGAGCCGTCGATGGTGACCGTGGGCGTGGAACGGGTGAGCTGCTCGATCCGGCCGCTGCTGTGGATCAGGGGCACCGAGAGGATGACCCCCTCCACGGCCTGGTCGGCGAGCCGGGACAGGGCGCCCTCGATGGCGAAGGTGTCCAGCGAGGTGGTGGTGGCGGTGCTGACCGCGTAGCCGGCCTCGCGGGCGGCGCCCTCGATCCCCGAGGTGACGGCGGCCCGGGAGTAGGAGCCGGTCTGGAGGGTCACCACGCCGATGGTCCGGCTGCGGCCCGAGGACAGCATCCGGGCCGCGTTGTTGCGCCGGTAGCCGAGCTGCTCGACCGCGGCCAGCACCTTGGCCCGGGTCGCCTCCTGCACATGGGGGTGTCCGGCGAGGGCGCGGGAGACGGTCTGCGCGGACACCCCGGCGACCCGGGCCACGTCCGCCATGCCCGGCGGCCGTGCCCCGTCCCCGGTGCCGCCCTGCCTCGCCATGGTTCCCCCTCGTGCCGTCCGGGCCGATCCGGGCCCGTCCGGGCCGATCCGGCGATGGTACCGCCAGCCTTGCACGCTCTCTTGGCATCGATAACAGTCTCTGCCATAGTTTCGGCCACCAGCCATTCGGGGAGCGTGGTCAGCAGAATGTCATCGCTAACATCAGCGCTCAGCTGGGACGAGCGCGGCTTCTTGCGCCACGGACGGCCGCACCGGGTGCTGTCCGGCGCCCTGCACTACTTCCGGGTCCACCCCGACCAGTGGGCGGACCGCCTCCGGCGCGTCGCCGCCCTCGGCCTCAACACCGTGGACACCTACGTGCCGTGGAACTTCCACGAGCCCGCCCGCGGCCGCTTCCGCTTCGACGGCCGGCACGACCTGCCCCGGTTCCTCCGGCTCGCCCGGCAGGCCGGACTGGACGCCGTGGTCCGCCCCGGCCCCTACATCTGCGCCGAGTGGGACAACGGCGGACTGCCCGCCTGGCTGACCGGCCGCCCCGGCATGCGGCCGCGCAGCAGCCACCCGGAGTTCCTCGCCGAGGTCGACCGCTGGTTCGACGTCCTGGTCCCGCTCCTCGCCGCCCGGCAGACGGCCCACGGCGGTCCCGTGGTCGCCGTGCAGATCGAGAACGAGTACGGCAGCTACGGCGACGACCACACCTACCTCCGCCACCTGCGCGACGGACTCGTCGCGCGCGGGATATCCGAGCTGCTGTTCACCGCCGACGGCCCCACCCCCCTGATGCTCGACGGCGGCACCCTGCCCGGCGAACTCGCGGCCGCGACCTTCGGCTCGCGCCCCGAGGAGGCCGCCGCCCTGCTGGACGAACGCCGCCCCGGGGAACCCTTCCTGTGCGCCGAGTTCTGGAACGGCTGGTTCGACCACTGGGGCGAGAAGCACCACGTACGGGCCGCGGACAGCGCCGCCCAGGACGTCGGCGCCCTCCTCGACCGGGGCGGCTCCCTCAGCCTCTACATGGCCCACGGCGGCACCAACTTCGGCCTGTGGGCCGGCGCCAACCACAACGGCACCGCCTACCAGCCCACCGTCACCAGCTACGACTCCGACGCCCCGATCGCCGAACACGGCGCGCTCACCCCCAAGTTCCACGCCCTGCGGGAGAGACTCGCGCCCTACCGCACGGGCCCGGTCCCCGACCCGCCGAGCGACCCGCCCCTGCTGCCGCCCACCACCCTCCCCGTCCGGCGGGGATCCGGGCTGCTGGACGCGCTGACGGCGGTCTCCACACCACTGCACGCGGCCAACCCGCCCACCTTCGAGGAGCTCGGACAGGCCTCCGGCCTGGTCCTCTACACCGCCCACCCGGTCGTCCCGCCGGGCACCCACCAGCTGCGGATCACCGGACTCCACGACCGCGCCCAGGTGTTCGCCGACGGCACCCTCCTCACCGTCCTGGACCGCCCGGACGCCTCCTGCCCCCTCACCGGCACCGGCGCGCCCGTCCGCGTCGACCTGCTCGTCGAGAACCAGGGCCGGATCAACTACGGCCCGCTGCTCGGCCAGGGCAAGGGGATCCTGGGCGGGGTGCGCGTGGACCGGCGGCTCGTGCACGGCTGGACCGTGCACCCGCTGCCCCTCGACGAGTGGACCCCGCGGGACCTCGCGCGCGCCACCGGGGCGGCCGCACCGGCCGGGGGCCGAGGCATGGCCACCGCACGGCTGCGGCTCGACGAACCGGCCGACACCTTCCTCGCCCTGCCCGGCTTCGGCAAGGGCTTCGTCTGGGTCAACGGCACCCTGCTCGGACGCCATTGGGACATCGGACCGCAGACCACCCTCTACCTCCCGGGCCCGCTGCTGCGCCCCGGGGACAACCTGCTGACCTTCCTGGAACTCGACCGCTTCGGCGACCGGGTCGACCTGCTCGGGGCCCCCGACCTGGGGCCCTGCGAGGAATACGTCGAGACCTTCGACTGAGGCACCGCACGCCCCACCCGTCACCGGGGCCGCGGATCCGGCCCCTCCGATCAGGGAGTACCCGTGACCACAGTCCGCAGCAGGCTCGCCGGGGCGCTCACCGCCGCCGCGCTGGCCGCCACCGCCGCCGTCACCGGCTCACCGGGGACCCCCGCGGCCGCGGCCGCCGTCCCGTCCGAGACCGGATACACCGTCACGGTCGGCGCCAAGGGCTCCTGGACGCACCCGGACGACACCCCGGCCGGCCCGTACATCGACAAGGACGGCACCTTCTACTTCCAGCAGTCCCACGCCCTCTACGGCGCCTCCGACCCGCGCAAGTGGAACTTCTTCACCGGCACGGACATGGACACCGCCACCCGCTCCGCCGCCCTCAGCGAGGCCGTCAACCCCGCCGACTCCCGGGACCGCAACAACGACACCACCTGGCGCTGCAACAACAGCCCGACCGGGGTGGAATCGACCCCGGCACCCGCCGGCTCCGGCTACGCCCACCGCAACTACTGCGACCTCGCCGGGGTGTGGGTGGACCCCGACACCGGCGACTGGTACGGCCTGGTGCACAACGAGTTCACCCCCCAGCCCTTCGGCGACGGGGTCCACTACGACGGCATCGACTACGCCGTCTCCCGGGACCAGGGCCGGACCTGGACCATCAGGGACCACGTGATCACCTCGCCGTTCAGCACCGCCCGCGGCGACACCGCCGCCTTCCCGCAGCAGACGTACCACTACGGAACAGGTGACCAGCGGCTGTTCGTCGACACCGGCTCCGGCTACTTCTACGCCTTCTACGGCTCCCGCGTCGTCAACAAGGGCGGCGGCTGGGCCGCCTTCCACGGCCATGTCGCGCGCTCGCCGATCTCCGCGAAGATGGCGCCCGGCTCCTGGCGCAAGTGGTACGACGGCGCCTGGTCCGAACCCGGCGTCGGCGGCCGGGAGAGCAACATGGTCCCGGTGGGCCCGGGCGGCGGCACCGGCTACACCCCGCCCTCGAAGGAGTACGACCCGGCCGTCAGCGGCTCCGTCGGCCAGCAGGTCGCCGCCGGACTGATGCCCCCGACCTCCCCGCTGTTCGTCATGGACATCACCTACAACGCCCACCTCGGCCTCTACATCGGCCAGCCCCAGGCCGTCGACCAGAGCGGCGACGCCCCGCAGGAGATCTACGCCACCGAGGACCTCACCACCCAGAAGTGGTTCCGGCTCGGCGACACCGGAAGCCACCGGAACGCCTCCTGGTACCGCTGGTTCCTGGACGCCGGGAACCGGACCGGATCGATGGTCGTCGGCCGCGACTTCCGCTCCTACTGCTCCTTCGGCTGTTCCGGCGGCACCAGCGGCGAGTACGTCGCCCTGAGCATCGGCACCACCCGGCCGGCCGCCCCGGTCGACACCTCCAAGGCGTACCGGATCGCCTCGGCGAACGGCCGGGCGCTGGCCCAGGTCCCCGGCGGCTCCGCCACCACCTCGGTCACCGCACCCACCGGATCCGGGCACGACACCTGGCTGTTCACCTCCAACGGGGACGGCTCCCACCGCATCGCCAACTCCGCCACCGGCGGGCTGCTGGGCGTGGCCGCGACCACCACGGCCACCCGCGCCTGGGGCACCAGGCCGACCGTCACCGCCGCCCCGGCGGGCGGGCCGACCGTCGGCCAGCAGTGGTTCGTGATCCGGGGCACCTCGCCCGCGACCGGCGCGCCCACCGGCACCTACCAGCTCGTCAACCGCTACAGCGGCCTGGTCCTCGGACTGTCCGCCGAGACCGCCCGGCTCGCCGAGACCACCCCCGCCCGCAGCTGGGCCGACACCACCGGCAACCCGGTGGGGGGCGGCCGTACGGCCGGGGAGCAGACCCTCACCCTGACCGCGACCGGCGAGGCCCCCGAGACGGTGGCGGTGGCCGACCCGGGCCGCCGGAACTCCACCGTCGGGAAGGCGGTCTCCGTCCAGCTGACGGCCACCGACTCGGCCGGGAAGCCGCTCACCTTCACCGCCGCCGGACTGCCCGCCGGACTGGGCATCGCCCCCGGCGGTCTGGTCAGCGGCACCCCCACCACCCCCGGCCACTCCACGGTGACCGTCACCGCGAGCTCGGGCACGGCCTCCGGCACGGTCACCTTCGACTGGGGGGTCACGGCCGACTTCACCGGGCCCCGGACCCTGACCGCCGGGGGCAGGGCGCTGGACAACCCCGGCCACAGCACCACCCCCGGAACCCAGCTGATCACCTGGACGCCCAACGGCGGCGCCAACCAGCGGTGGAACCTCACCCGGCAGACCGACGGCAGCTACGAACTGCGGAACGCCGAGTCGGGACTGTGCGCCGACGTGGAGGGCGGGACCGGCACCACCGGATCGAAGATCATCCAGTGGAGCTGCACGGGCGGCGCCAACCAGCGCTGGACCGTGCTCCGGCAGCCCGACGGCACCCACACCGTGGGCTCGGCGGCGAGCGGACTGCTGCTCACCACGGCCTCCTCCGGCAACGGCGCCAAGGTCACCCAGCAGGCCGACACCGGCGGCCCGCTCCAGCGGTGGACCATCGGCTGAGGCTACTCCGGCTCCGCGACGAGGAGTTCGCCGACGGCGGCCGACAGCACCTCGCGGGCCGCCGCCGGCATCCCGGAGTCGGTGACGAAGCAGTCCACACGGTCCAGGGGGGCGAAGCCGCTGAGCGCGACCGTGCCCCACTTGCCGTGGTCGGCGACCACCGCCACCCGGCGGGCCGCCGCGATCAGGGCCCGATTGGTCTGCGCCTCGGCCAGGTTGGGCGTGGTCAGCCCCGCCTCCTCGGTGACCCCGTGCGCGCCCAGGACCAGCAGGTCCACATGGAGGGAGGAGACCACCAGGTCGGCCAGCGGGCCGACCAGCGCGGCGGACGGGGTGGGGGAGCCGCCGGTGAGCAGCAGGGCGGGGGCGGCGGCCTCCCCGCGGTCCCGGGCCGCGGACCGCAGGAGTTCGGCGACCGGGAGGGAGTTGGTGAGCACGGTCAGCCGGGGGACCTCCAGCAGCCTGGCCGCGACCGCGCAGGCGGTGGTGCCGGCCGCGACGGCCACCACGCTGCCCGGCTCGACCAGGGCGGCCGCCTTCGCCGCGATCGCCTCCTTGGCGGCCCGGGCCAGCGGGACCTTCGCCTCGAACCCGGGTTCGGCCACGCGGGTGCCGGGGGCGGCGACGGCACCGCCGTACACCTTCTCCAGCAGTCCGCGCGCGGCCAGCGCGTCCAGGTCCCGGCGGACCGTCATATCGGAGACCGCGAGCCGTTCCACCAGTTCCGCGACCCGCACCGCACCGTCGCGGCGCACCGTCTCCAGGATGAACGCGCGTCGCTGCTGGGCCAGATGCATGCCCCAACCTAACATGATGGACCTGTTTGACTCTGGTGGATGGTGACGGATCTTGTTTAGTCTTGTGGGATGAAGAAGAGCGTCACGCAACTCGCCGACGGTCGTGAGCTGATCTACTACGACTCCGACGGAAGTCCCGCACGGGAGTGCCCCCCGGACCTCCGGCCGCTCGCCCCCGTCGACAGCAGCCCCGGGCTCCGCCGCGACGAGGCCACCGGTGACTGGGTCACCATCGCCTCCCACCGGCAGGCGCGCACCTACCACCCGCCCGCCGACGAGTGCCCGCTCTGCCCCTCCCGGGACGGCCGGTCCGGCGAGATCCCGGCCCCCGACTACCAGGTCGCCGTGTTCGAGAACCGCTTCCCCTCCCTCGCCGGGGAGGCCGGCCGGTGCGAGGTGGTCTGCTTCACCCCCGAGCACACCGGCGGATTCGCCGACCTCACCCCGGAGCGGGCCCGGCTCGTCCTCGACGCCTGGACCGACCGCACCGAGCGGCTCTCCGCCCGCCCCGGGGTGGAGCAGGTGTACTGCTTCGAGAACCGGGGCGCCGAGATCGGCGTCACCCTGGCCCACCCGCACGGCCAGATCTACGCGTTCACCACCGTGCCGCCCCGCACCGCCAAGATGACCGCGGCGGCCGCCGCCCACCGCACCGCCACCGGACGCAACCTGTTCGAGGACCTGCTGGCCCGGGCCCGCGCCGAGGACGACCGGGTGGTGCTGCGCGGCGAGCACTGGACCGCCTTCGTGCCCTACGCCGCCCGCTGGCCCTACGAGGCACACCTCTACCCGCACCGCAGGGTCCCCGACCTGACCCGGCTGTCCGAACCCGAACGCGCCGAGTTCCCCGGCCTCTACCTCGACCTGCTCCGCCGCTTCGACCGGCTCTTCGACTGCCCCGAACCCACCCCCTACATCTCCGCCTGGCACCAGGCCCCCGCCCACGGCGGCGACGAACTCGCCCTGCACCTGGAGCTGTTCACCAGCAGACGGACCGCCGACCGGCTCAAGCACCCGGCCGGCACCGAATCCGGGGTGGAGGCCTTCATCAACGACATCGCCCCGGAGACCGCCGCACAGCGCCTGCGGGAGGCGGCATGACCGCGCCCCCGGCCGACCCGGCCGCCCGCACCCCGGCCACCGACCCCGCCCGCACCTTCGGCGAGCTCTACGGCGGCCGCCCCGACGGCCTCTGGGCCGCCCCCGGACGCGTCAACATCATCGGCGAACACACCGACTACAACGACGGCTTCGCCCTGCCCATCGCCCTCGACCGCACCACCCGGGTGGCCGCCCGCCGCCGGGAGGACGGAATCCTCCGGCTGCACAGCGCCCAGGGCGGCGACCGGACCACCGAACTGCGCACCGCCGAGCTCACCCCGGGCACCGTCCCCGGCTGGGCCCGCTACCCGGCCGGTGTGGTCTGGGCCCTCGCCGAGGCCGGCCACCCGGTGGGCGGCGCCGACCTGCACATCGACAGCACCGTGCCCACCGGCGCCGGCCTCTCCTCCTCCGCCGCCCTCGAATGCGCGGTCGCCACCGCCTACGACGACCTCCACGGACTGGGCCTGCCCGCCCCCGAACTCGCCCGGATCGCCCAACGCGCCGAGAACGCCTTCGCCGGGGTCCCCTGCGGGATCCTCGACCAGATGGCCTCCATGTGCTGCACCGCGGGCGCCGCCCTCCACCTCGACAGCCGCACCACCGGACACCACCAGGTGCCCTTCGACCCCGCCTCCCACGGGCTGACCCTGCTGGTCATCGACACCCGGGTCCGGCACGACCTCGCCGACGGCGCGTACGCCGCCCGCCGCGCCGGCTGCGAACGGGCCGCCCGCCTGCTGGGACTGCCCGCCCTCCGGGACCTGCCCGCCGACCGGCTGTCCGAGGCCCTCGGCGCGCTCCCGGCCGAACTCGCCCCCCTGGTCCGCCACGTGGTCACCGAGAACGCCCGCGTCACCGAGACGGTCACCCATCTCACCGCCGGCCGGATCCCCGCCCTCGGACCGCTCCTGACGGCGGGCCACACCTCCCTGCGCGAGGACTACCGCATCTCCTGCCCGGAGACCGACCTCGCCGTGGAGACCGCGGTGGCGGCCGGCGCCCTCGGCGCCCGGATGACCGGCGGCGGCTTCGGCGGATCCGTCATCGCCCTCACCCCCGCCCGGCTGGCCCGGACCGTCACCGAAGCCGTCGCCACCGCCTTCGCCCGCGCCGGCCACCGCCCCCCGACCGCCTTCCCCACCACCCCGTCCGCGGGCGCCGGCCGGCTGCCCTGACCCGACCGCCCCGACCACCCCGCCCGGGGGAGGGGGAAATGGGTGCCGGCCCCGATGCGCCGGACCGGGCCACCGGAGGATGGTGGGGTTCCGGAGCACCTTCGGTTCGGGGCGGCCCTCACGGGGGCGCGGGTGCTCGCGGCAGCACCTGCGAACGGAGCCGCGCCCATGACGCCCCCGCCCCCGGACCGGAACACGCCCCGGCCCCCGCTCCCGCCCCGGCCCCCGCCGTGAACGCCACCGCCTGGGCGGCCGTCGCGGTGTTCGCCGTCGTCTACGTCCTGATCGCCACCGAGAAGGTCCACCGGGTCGCCGCGGCACTCGGCGGCGCGGTAGCCATGCTGCTCATCGGCGCGACCGACCCCGAACACGCCTTCTTCTCCGAAACCTCCGGCATCGACTGGAACGTCATCTTCCTGCTGCTGGGCATGATGCTGATCGTCTCCGTCCTCAAACGCACCGGCCTCTTCGAGTTCGCCGCGATCTGGGCCGCCAAACGCTCGCACGGCCGCCCCTACCGGCTGATGGTGCTCCTCATCCTCACCACCGCGTTCCTGTCCGCCTGGCTGGACAACGTCACCACCGTGATGCTGATCGCCCCCGTCACCATCGCGGTCTGCACCCGGCTCGGCGTCCCGGTCGTCCCCTATCTGATCGCCGAGGTGATGGCCTGCAACATCGGCGGCGCCGCCACCCTGATCGGCGACCCGCCCAACATCATGATCGGCTCCCGCGCCGGACTGTCCTTCAACGACTTCCTGCTCCACATGGCACCCATCACCACGGTCCTGGTCCTGGTGTTCGCGGTCCTGGCCCGCTGGCTGTTCCGCGGCTCCTTCACCTACGACCCCGAGCGCGCCGCCCGCGTCACGGCCCTGCGGGAACGGGACGCCATCACCGACCCCCGACTGCTGGCGGTCAGCGGCGTGGTCGTCGCGCTCGTGATGACCGGCTTCGTGCTGCACACCACCCTCCACCTGGAGCCCTCCGTCGTCGCCGTCTCCGGCGGGCTCGTCCTGCTCGCCGCCTCCCGCCTCGGTGCGCGCCGGGTCGCCGCCGACGTGGAGTGGGAGACCCTGGTGTTCTTCACCGGCCTGTTCGTCATGGTCGGCGCCATGGTCCGGACCGGAATCCTCACCGACCTCGGCCAGACGGCCGCCCGCGTCCTGGACGGCAACCTGTTCGGCGCCTCCATGGCCCTGCTCTTCGGATCGGTGGTGCCCTCCGCACTGATCGACAACATCCCGTTCGTCGCCTCCACCGGCCCGGTGGTCTCCGAGATCGTCGCCGCCTCCGGGGGAACCGAGCGGGCCCAGGTGCTCTGGTGGTCCTTCGCCCTCGGCGCCGACCTGGCCGGCAACGCCACGATCATCGCCTCCTCCGCCAACGTGGTCACCGTCGGCATCGCGGACCGGGCCGGACACCACATCTCCTTCTGGCAGTTCAGCCGGTACGGGCTGGTCGTCACCGCCGTCACCACCGTGCTGGCCGGGACCTACGTATGGCTGCGCTACTTCGCCCTGGCCTGACCGACGGAAGGAGGCGACGACCGTGACCCGCCCCCAGAACCCCACCGGCCGGGACAGCCCCCCTGCGCACCCCCGCCGGCGGGCCCGGGCGGCGCTGGCCCTGGCGCTGGCCCTGGCCGCCGTGTTCACCGGAGCGCTGCTGCCCCACGGCCTGCTGCTGGCCGCCGGCCTGATCGCCGCCGCCCTCGCGGTCGACCGCCTCGACACCCCCCGGCAGACCGGCCGCACCCGGCACACCGACCCCGGAGCCGTCCGCCATATGGGTGCGGGCACGGATGGACAGCGGCCCGCACCGGAGTGAGGATGGGGCCGGGACCGGAAAGGCGTGTGTGGCGTTGTCGTTGTACTGGCGGATCTTCCTGCTCAACGCCGGTGTGCTGACCGGCGCGGTGGCCCTGCTGCTGGGCCCGGTCACCGTCTCCACCCCGGTGCTGCTCGGTGAGGCGCTCGTGCTGCTCGCCGGCCTGGCCGCACTGCTGGTGGTCAACGCCGTCCTGCTCCGGGTCGGTCTCGCTCCGCTGGCCCGCCTCAACAAGGCCATGGCCACCGCCGACCTGCTCAGACCAGGGGCCCGCGCCACCGTCAGCGGCGGCGGAGAGGTCGCCGAACTCACCCAGACCTTCAACGCCATGCTCGACCGGCTCGAAGCCGAGCGGGCCACCAGCAGCGGCCGGGTGCTGACCGCGCTGGAGGGCGAACGCAAACGGATCGCCCAGGAACTCCACGACGAGATCGGCCAGACCCTCACCGCCGTCCTGCTCCAGCTCAAACACGCCGCCGACCGCACCCCCGAACCCGTACGCACCGACCTCCACCAGGCCCAGGAGACCACCCGCGCCAGCCTGGACGAGATCCGCCGCATCGCCCGCCGACTGCGCCCCGGGGTCCTGGAGGAACTCGGCCTGCACAGCGCCCTGCGCTCCCTGGCCGCCGAGTTCACCACCCCCCGGCTGGGCGTCACCACCCACATCACCCCCGGCCTGCCCCACCTCGACCCGTCCGCCGAACTCGTGGTCTACCGGGTGGCCCAGGAAGGCCTGACCAACGCCGCCCGCCACTCCGGCGCCACCCGTGTGGAGGTCCATCTCCGCCCCCTGCCGCGCGGCGGCGGGGGAGCCGGCGGAGTGGGGTTGCTGGTGCGCGACAACGGGCACGGTCTGCGGGAGGCGGCCGAAGGGGCGGGCATCCGGGGGATGCGCGAACGGGCCCTGCTGATCGGCGCCGAACTCCTCCTCGGGCCCGGCCCGAACGGCGGCACCCAGATCCGACTCGACGTCCCCGACCCCACGAGGCCCACCAGATGACCCGCCCCGCACCCGGCCCCGCCCCGGCCCCCGGTCCCGCCCCGGCCCCCGGTCCCGCACCGGCATCCGGCTCCCTACCGGCCCGCATCCTGCTCGCCGACGACCACACCCTCGTCCGCCGGGGCGTACGCCTCATCCTCGACGCCGAACCCGATCTGACCGTGGTCGCCGAGGCCGCCGACGGGGCCGAGGCCGTGGCCCGGGCCCGCGGCCATGACATCGACCTCGCCGTCCTCGACATCGCCATGCCCCGCCAGACCGGCCTCCAGGCCGCCCGCGAACTCGCCCGCATCCGCCCCGGGCTGCGCATCCTGATGCTGACCATGTACGACAACGAGCAGTACTTCTTCGAGGCGCTGCGCGCCGGAGCCTCCGGCTACGTCCTGAAGTCCGTGGCCGACCGCGACCTGGTCGAGGCCTGCCGCGCCGCACTGCGCGACGAACCCTTCATCTACCCGGGCGCGGAGACCACCCTGATCCGCACCTACCTCGACCGCGCCCGCACCGGCGACCCGCTGCCGGAGCGGCCCATCACCGAACGCGAGGAGGAGATCCTCAAACTCGTCGCCGAGGGCCACAGCTCCAAGGAGATCGCCGACATCCTGGTGATCAGCCCCAAGACCGTGGAACGGCACCGCGCCAACCTGCTCCAGAAGCTCGGCCTGCGCGACCGCCTGGAACTCACCCGCTACGCCATCCGGGCCGGCCTGATCGAACCGTAGCCCCGCCCCCGCCCCCGGCCCGGGTCCCGGTCAGCGGGAGCCGCTCCACCCGGCCGGGCCGGAGTACACGTCGAGCAGGTCCACCACGAAGACCAGGGTCGAACCGGCCGGGATCGCGGACGAGGGCGACCGGTTGCCGTAGCCGAGCCGCGGCGGGACCACGATCTCGCGCCGGCCGCCGACCCGCATGCCCCGCACCCCCCGGTCCCAGCCCTTGATGACCTTGCCGCCGCCGAGGGCGAACTTGTACGGCTCGCCGCGGTCCCAGGAGGCGTCGAACTCCTTCCCGGACCCGAAGGTCACCCCCACGTAGTGGACCCGGACCACCATGCCGGGTCCCACCTCCGGCCCGTCCCCGACCACCAGGTCCCGCACCGTCAGCTCGGTGGGCGGATCCCCCTCGGGCACCTCGACCACGGGCCTCACCGGTCCGCCCATCACGACCTCCTCATGGTCACGCCCGACCGGGCACCTCACAGCCCCCGCATCGTATCGACGGGCGGTCAGGCGCGGCCGGCCACGGCGTGCGGCCGCTGGATGTCCTCCGGATGGGCGGTGTGCCGGAGGGCCTCCTGGTAGGCGATGGTGCCCGCCGCGACGAGGCCGTTGATGCCCGACTCCAGGGTCCGCATGCCCTCGCGGTGGCCGGTCGCGACCATGTTTCTTCGTTCACCTCCAGGGTGGACCGAGGTGCGGAAACGCCCAGGGTGGCCGAATGGACCGCATCGTCGGGACAGCGCCCGCGGGGCATATCCCCTTCTGCGGACAGTCGACTGCCACGGAGACCGACCTGAAGAAGATCGCCGTCCTAAAGAGTTTCAACAGGGTCTTCGTCCCCCAGCGGACCTTTGACGGGCCGAAGGGGCCCGAGGGCGGCGGCATCGGTGTCGCCGACGGTGGCAACCTGCTCCCACAGCAGGCACTCGGCGACAAGCGCCACTTCGCCTCGCTCGCGGTGTTCCGGACCGGATCGAAGTAGGACCATGACCGAACGACCTGAGAACATCCCGGTCCACCGGCCCCGGCCGACCCGTTCCGCCGCCGTCGTCGCGGCCGCCGCGGTGGTCGCCGCGCTCACCCTGACCGCGTGCGGCGGCGGCGACAAGACCCCGGAGCGCACCTTCGACGTCGCCCCCTACGTCAGCAAGGGGCACGTGGTCGACTGCGGCACCTTCAAGGCCCAGGCCGACGCCCAGGCCGTGCTCCGGGCCGACGCCCTCGACCCGAACGGGCTCGACCCGGACGGCAACGGCATCGCCTGCCCGTCCCTTCCCGCTCCGAAGGACGAGGACCCGGTCCGGCGCGACTTCATGACCGACAAGGACGGAGCGCCGATCATCGAACCGATCAAGCCGTCGCCGACGTGGCGGCACCGTCAAGGACGCGTGAGGACTTGCGCGGTGGCCGTACGGACACCGTCAAGGACCGTTGCCGTCCACCGGCCGTCCTCCGAGGCTGTCCTCAGCTTGTCCGACGGAGGAACGGTGGGAGATGGCGATCGACACGGGGAAGACGGGAACCACGGGCGGCCGGGCCCGGGGCCGGGGCCGGGGCTTGGGCTTGGGCTTGGGGCGTGGCCCGGTCCGGGGCCGGGGCACGGAGGAGCCCCCTGATACCCGGGAGCGGCTCCCCGCCCCCGGGGACCGCCACCGGCTGACCGCCCTCCAGGGCCTGTCCGCCCTCTCGCTCGACGCGATGGCGTCCGTGGCGTACGGGCCCGAGGCGATCGTGCTCGTGCTGGCCGCGGCCGGGGCGTACGGCATGGGGTTCACCCTTCCCGTCACCCTGGCCATCGCCGCACTCCTCGCGGTGCTGGTCGCCTCGTACCGGCAGGTGATCGCCGCCTTCCCGGACGGCGGCGGCAGTTACGCCGTCGCCAGGCGGCACCTGGGCCGGCGCACCAGCCTGGTGGCCGCCGCCTCCCTGATCCTGGACTACGTCCTCAACGTGGCCGTCTCCGTCACCGCCGGAGTGGCGGCCCTGACCTCGGCCTTCCCCGGCCTGTACGGGGAGCGGGTGTGGATCTGCCTGGCCGTCCTCGTCCTGGTCACCGCGGTGAACCTGCGCGGGGTGGTGGACTCGGCCAAGGCCTTCCTCGTGCCCACCGCCGTGTTCGTCGGCTCGATCCTCACGATGGTCCTCGTCGGCCTCTTCCGGGACGGCCCCGTCAGCACCGCGTCCGCCGCCGGTCACCCCTCCGCCCTCGGCGAGGGCGCCACCGCCGTCGGGGCGCTCCTGCTGCTGAAGGCCTTCGCCGCCGGCTGCTCCGCCCTGACCGGCGTGGAGGCCGTCGCCAACGCCGTCCCCTCCTTCCGGGCCCCCGCCGCCCGCCGGGCCCAGCACACCGAGGTCGCCCTCGGCGCCCTGCTGGGGGTGATGCTGATCGGCCTGTCGATCCTCATCGGCCGGTTCCACCTCCAGCCGGTCGAGGGCGTCACCGTCCTCGCCCAGCTCGCGGACGCCTCCTTCGGCCACAACGCGGCCTTCTACACGGTCCAGTTCGCCACCATGGTGCTGCTCGCGCTCGCCGCCAACACCTCCTTCGGCGGCCTGCCCGTCCTGATGGCCCTGCTGGCCCGGGACAACCACCTCCCGCACGTGTTCGCCCTCAAGGCCGACCGCCAGGTCCACCGCCACGGAGTGGTCTGGCTGGCCCTCGTCTCCGCCCTCCTCCTGGTCCTCTCCGGAGGCGACACCAACACCCTCGTCCCGC
Source organism: Streptomyces sp. NPDC033845 (assembly GCF_055576225.1). Classification (NCBI taxonomy): domain Bacteria; kingdom Bacillati; phylum Actinomycetota; class Actinomycetes; order Kitasatosporales; family Streptomycetaceae; genus Streptomyces; species Streptomyces sp. NPDC033845. Next base: position 275,012 of record NZ_JBVIRI010000002.1, read on the forward strand.
TCTTCGCCATCGGCGTGTTCATCGGCTTCACCGTCTGCCAGATCGGCATGGTCCGCCACTGGCACGGCGAACGCCCGCGCGGCTGGCGGGCGAAGGCCGTGCTGAACGGGTTCGGCGCACTGCTGACGGGAGTCTCGGCGGTGGTGGTCACCGTCACCAAGTTCACCGAGGGGGCCTGGCTGATCGCCCTGGCGCTGCCGCTGATCGTCCTCGCCTTCGAGCGGATCCACCGCGCCTACGCCGAGATCGGCGAACGCCTGGAACTCGGCCGCATCCCGAACTCCCCGCGGCGCGCCCGCTCCGTGGTCGTCGTCCCGGTCTCCGGGCTCTCCCGCCTCACCGCCCAGGCCCTCACGGCCGCCCGCTCGCTCGGCGACGAGGTGCACGCCGTGACCGTCACCCACCCCACCCCCGAGGACCGGCTGATCGCCGAAGCCCTCAGGAGGGACTGGGAGTTGTGGAAGCCCGGAGTGGAGCTGACCGAGCTGTGCTCGGAGACCCGCTCGCTGGGCCGCCCCCTGTCGGTGTACGTCCGCGAGCTCGCGCGGGACCGCCCGGACGCCCAGGTGACCGTACTCGTCCCGGAGACCGAACCCGCTCGCCTCTGGCAGCGGATCCTCCAGAACCGGCGCGGCTCGGTCCTCGCCCACGCCGTCCGCAGGGACACCGACGCGGTCGTCTGCCGACTGCGCTTCCGCCTCACGGCCGACGGCCGCGGGGCGCCGTCAGGGCCCGGGGTTCAGCAGGCGCGGAAGCGGTAGGACCGGGAGGCGGGGGAGGTCACGTCCAGGTCGCGCTGGACGACGGACAGCTTGGACCCCCAGCCGGAACAGGCCTTCCGGTAGCCGGAGTCCTCGTATTCGATGACGAAGACGCGGTTCGCGTAGGCCTTCGCGAAGTCGCCGCACTCCTCGTACTGGCCGCACTCCTCGGCGACCGCGAAGTCGAAACCGATCTTCGCCCGGTCGGGGAGCAGCTCGGTGGTGTTCTTCTGGCCGATGGCGAGACCGGCGGCGTGCGCGCGGTCGGCGAGGAGCTTGGCGAAGGCGGCGTTGTTCGCCTTCGTCAGCCGACCGCCGGAGCGGGAGAAGGAGTCCAGGTTGTCCGGCTCCACGGCCTGGTAGCCGCTGCGGGCGCAGCCGGTGATCCAGTCGCCGACGACCTTGGCGAGCCGGGTGCGCTTGGCGGCCGTGGAGGTGTCGAGCAGGGCCTCGCCCCAGTCCTCGTCGAGGACCGGACGCCGGGAGGAGTCGCGGAGCACGAGGTCGGGGTGGTTCTTCTGCCACCAGCCCAGGGCGTCCGGCTGGGCCTGGAAGGCATTGATGTAGCAGACGTTGTACATCCCGGCGGCGGGCCGGGCGGAGCGGTCGCGGGAGACCGCGCGCACCCCCTTGGGCGGGGTGTAGGGGGAGCCGATCTGGTAGTCGAAGGCCAGGTTCGCCGCGGGCGGGCGCGGCGCGGCGGCCTTCGCGGGGGCGGCCTTCGCGGGGGCGGCCTGCCCGGTGGCGTTCTGCTCGGTGGCGCTCTGCCCGGAGGTGATCGGCCCGGAGGTGATCGGCCCGGACGTGGTCTGGCCGGCGGAGGCCTGGGACAGCAGCAGACCCGCTCCCACGGCCACGGCGACACCGGAGGCGGCTGCCGCCAGGGTGGCCTTGCGGCGCAGGAAGGGGGTGGTGGAATGCTTCGGCACACGTACTCCCGTGTGAGGTGCGATGAGGTGTTCGCATCCTCGGCGAGGCACCGTGAGGATTCGATGAGGAGCGGCCGGGGCCACCGACACCGCCCCGCCGATCAAGCCGTACGGGGGAGCGCGGCGGGCCGGGAGCGAGGGCGGAACCGGCGCCGCTCGGCGGGTCGCCCCTCCGGACGGCGGGACCGGCCGGACCTCAGACCGAGCCGCCCGCGTGGGAGGGGCCGGGCCCTCCGGGGCCCAGGGAGAGCCGGACCAGGGTGCCGCCGCCGGGCCGGAGGTCGGCCGAGAGCCCGCCACCGTGCGCGGCGGCGACCTCGCGGACCAGGGACAGACCGATGCCGGTGCCGCCGCCCGGCGAGCGGAAGCGTTCCGTCAGACCCGGCAGGTCGGCGGCCGCGATGCCGGGACCGCGATCGGCCACCGCCACCGTCGCGCCGCGGACCATGACGTGCACCTCCGCGATCCCCGCGGGGGTCGGGGTGCGGCCATGGCGCAGCGCGTTGTCCAGAAGATTGCGGACGGCGATCCGGACGAGCGCCGGATCGGCGGTGACCACGGAGGCGTCCAGGGAGGTGGTCACCAGATGCGGGCCCGCCGGCAGCTCCTCACAGGCCTGCTCGACCAGCTGGTCGAGCCGCAGCGGAACGGCCCGCAGCTCGGACCCGGCGGCCTGGAGCCGGCCGCGGGTGAGGACGTTCTCCACGACATCGGTCAGCCGCTCGGTGGCCCGGCGGATGCGCGGCAGGTGCGGGTCGAGCCCGCGCGGGTCGATGCCCGCGATGTCGACCGAGCTGCGCATGACCGCGACCGGGGTCCGCAGCTCATGGGCGGCGTCGGCGAGCACCCGCTCCTGCGCCTCCAGCGACTGCCACGCCGGGCGCAGACTGCGGCCCGACAGCAGATGCCCGGTCGCCCCGGCCAGCGCGGTCAGCAGACCGGCCCCGACGAGCACGGAAGCCGCCAGCCGGCGGTGCTCGGCCATCCACTGGGACGGGTCGCCCACCACCACGACCGCCCCCCGCACCTCCTGCGTCTCGTCGTGGTGGAACGGCCGGGCCAGCAGATAGACGGCCTCGCCCCCGGAGTCCCGCCCCTCCGTCCGCACCGTGTCGTCGCGCTCCATCGCCCTACGGGCCATCGCGGCCAGCCGGTCCTCGGCCACGACGGGGTCGGCCGGGCCCGGGGAGGTGAACACCGGCCGCAGCACCCCGCCGGCCCCCGCCTTCAGTACCAGTACCCGCGGGGTGCCGCGAGTGGCCTCGTCGTCGTGGAGGCCGTCGAGCTGGAGCCCGTCGTCCGTGTAGTAGATCAGCGAGGTGCTCACGGCGGCGCGCTGGTCCATCTCGTCGTACGCGGCGGCCCGCCAGGAACGCTCGTCGGTGCGGATCACCATCCAGGACAGCGCGCTGACCCCGGCCAGGGTGATCAGGGTGTAGGCCAGGGTGAGCCGGAACTGGAGCCGCCGCAGCCGTCGGCGGGCCGGCGACGCCCGCCGCCCGGCCCGCCGTATGGCCCCGCTCACCGGACCCCCGGCCCGCCGGCGCCCCCACTGTCCCCGGCGTGCCCCGTGTCCCCGGCATCGCCGGTGAGCAGGAACCCATGGCCCCGGACGGTGCGGATCAACGCCGGGGGACCGAGCTTCCGCCGCAGCCCGGCCATGACGGCGTCCACGACGTTCGAGACGGGATCGGCCATCTCGTCCCAGCAGTGCTCCACCAACGCACCCCGGGTGACCACCGTCTCCCGGTGGACCAGCAGGTACCGCAGGACGGCGTACTCCTTGTGGGTCAGGGTGAGCAGGATCCCGTCCCGCCGGACCTCCCGGCGGGCCGCGTCCAGCTCCAGACCGGCATGCCGCAGATACACGGGCAGCCGGTCCCCCGCCCGCCGGGCCAGGCTGCCGACCCGCATCACGAGCTCCTCCATGGCGAAGGGCTTGGGCAGGTAGTCGTCGGCCCCGGAGTGGAAGCCCGCGACCCGGTCGGCCACCGTGTGCAGCGCGGTCAGACAGAGCACGGGCGTCGTCCACCCCGAACGCCGCCGCAGCTCCAGCGCCGGGAGGGTGTCCCCGGAGGGCAGCATCCGGTCCAGCACCACACAGTCGTAGGCGTTCACATCGAGCAGGAACTCCGCCTCCGGCCAGTCCCGGGCACCGTCGACCGCATACCCGGCCGCCTTGAGCCCGGCCGCCACCACCTCACGGAGGTCGGGTTCGTCCTCGACCAGGAGTACGCGCATGTGCAGTCCGCCCTTGTTCGCGCCGAACGGGAGCACATCCTAAACAAGCCATGGCCATCACCTAACCCTCCGCCCGCCCCCCGGGGGGCCCCGGGCCCGCTAGAAGAACCCGAGCTTCTTGGGGGAGTAGGAGACCAGGAGGTTCTTGGTCTGCTGGTACTGGTCCAGCATCATCTTGTGGGTCTCGCGGCCGATGCCCGACTGCTTGTAGCCGCCGAACGCCGCGTGTGCCGGGTAGGCGTGGTAGCAGTTCGTCCAGACCCGGCCCGCCTGGATGGCGCGGCCGGCCCGGTACGCCGTGTTGATGTCGCGGGTCCACACGCCCGCGCCCAGGCCGTAGGCGGTGTCGTTCGCGATCCGGACGGCGTCGTCGAAGTCCTCGAAGGAGGTCACCGACACCACCGGGCCGAAGATCTCCTCCTGGAAGACCCGCATCCGGTTGTCCCCCTCGAAGATCGTCGGCTGGATGTAGAACCCGCCCGCCAGCTCCCCTTCCAACTCCTGCCGGCCGCCGCCCGTCAGGATCTTGGCACCCTCCTGCCGGCCGATCTCCAGATAGCCCAGGACCTTCTTCAGCTGCTCCGCCGAGGCCTGCGCGCCGATCATCGTGTCCGTGTCCAGCGGGTGCCCCGGGACGATCAGTTCGGTACGGGCCACCGCCGCCTCCAGGAAGTCCCCGTACCGGCCGTGTTCGATCAGCGCCCGCGACGGACAGGTGCACACCTCGCCCTGGTTCAGGGCGAACATGGTGAACCCCTCCAGGGCCTTGTCGCGCAGCTCGTCGTCCACCGACCAGATGTCGTCGAAGAACAGGTTCGGGCTCTTGCCGCCCAGCTCCAGGGAGACCGGCTTCAGGTTCTCCGCCGCGTACCCCATGATCAGCCGGCCGGTGGAGGTCTCGCCGGTGAACGCGATCTTCGCCACCCGCGGGCTGGAGGCCAGCGGCTTCCCCGCCTCCTCGCCGAAGCCGTTCACGATGTTCACCACCCCGGCCGGCAGCAGGTCCGCGACCAGCCCCAGCCAGAAGTGCACCGACACCGGGGTCTGCTCGGCCGGCTTCAGCACCACGGTGTTGCCCGCCGCCAGCGCCGGAGCCAGCTTCCACACCGCCATCAGCAGCGGGAAGTTCCACGGGATGATCGCCGCGACCACACCCAGCGGCTCGTGGAAGTGATAGGCCACCGTGTCGTCGTCGACCTGGCTCAGCGCCCCCTCCTGCGCCCGGAGCACCCCGGCGAAGTACCGGAACTGGTCGATGGCCAGCGGCACGTCGGCCGCCAGGGTCTCCCGCACCGGCTTGCCGTTCTCCCAGGTCTCGGCGACCGCCAGGGCCTGGAGGTTCTCCTCCATCCGGTCGGCGATCCGCAGCAGCACCGCCGAACGCTCGGCCGCCGGCGTACGCCCCCAGGCCGGGGCCGCCGCGTGCGCCGCGTCCAGCGCCCGCTCCACGTCCTCCGCCGTCCCGCGCGCCACCTCCGTGAACACCTCGCCGGTCACCGGGGACGGGTTCGCGAACCAGCCGCCCCGGACCGGGTCCACGTACTTCCCGCCGATGAAGTGGCCGTAGCGGGACTCGAACGACATCAGCGCGCCCTCGGCGCCCGGGCTTGCGAAACGGGCCATGACGGTGTCCTCCCCTTGCGGGCGGCCGCCCTCCGCCGGACGGCACTCGCAGGGAGGCTAGGGACGGACGGGTTGCGGATACGTTGCAGAGCGCGCGGAAGCCGACCCGGTTCCAGTACCGGTTCCGGAGGCGGGCCCGGTTCCAGAAGCGGGCCCCGCGCCGCTCGCCGGCCCAGGACGGGAAGCGGGCCCGCCGACGGGGCCCGGTCCCGGACCGGGAGCCGGCCCTGCACCTGGGCCAGGCACTGCGCCGGGACCCCGCCCCGCGCCGGGACGCCGCCCCGCGCCGGAACCCGGCCCCGCGCCCAGTTCGCAGTCCAGGGCGCGCACCCGGGCCAGGGCGGCCGGTCGGGCCCCCGGCGGCAGTGCCGCCGCCAGTGCCCGCCACACCTCGGGGTCGTCCCCGCCCCACGGCGCGCACACCCAGTCGGCCAGCAGCCCCACGTCCGCCCGGGCCAGCAGTGCGGCCCGCGCCTGCTCCTCGATCCGGCGGCGCAACCGGACCACACCCGGCGCGGTCGAGGCGGGCAGCAGTGGCCCCTGGTATCCGGCGAGCGCCGCCGAGGTGGCCCCGGCCGCCAGCAGCCTGCCCACCGCCGAGAAGTCCGCGCTCAGCGGGGCCGCCGTGCGGTACGGCCGCGACAGCAGGGCCCGCGGCCCCAGCAGCCCGCGCAGCCGGGACAGTTCGGCGCGCAGCGTCACCGGGGAGGCGGACTCGTCCTCGTACAGCGCCACCAGCAGTTCCTCCCCGGTCAGACCCCCGGGATGATGGGCGAGCAGCGCCATGATCTCGCTGTGCCGGCGGCCCAGCCGGTGCCGGCGCCCGCCGCACACCAGCAGTGCCTCGTCCCGGCCCAGCGCCTGCAGCGAGTCCGAGGGTGGCGCGGCCACCGGAGCCAGCAGCGCCAGTTGGGACTCCGCGGCCCGTGCCACCGCCTGCACGAGCGCCAGCGAGTGCGGATGCGCCAACCCGTCCCCGCCGGTGATGTCCACCGCGCCCAGCAGCCGGCCGCTCCGCGGATCGAACACCGGCGCCGCAGCACAGGTCCAGGGGTGCACCGGCCGGCTGAAGTGCTCGGCCCCGAAGACCTGCACGGGCCGGCCGACCGCCACCGCCGTCCCGGGGGCGTTGGTGCCCATCGCCGTCTCGGCCCAGCGGGCACCCGGTACGAAACCCAGCCCGGCCGCCCGGTCCAGCACATCGGGATCCCCCTCCACCCACAGCAGGCTGGCCCGGGCGTCGCAGACGGACAGCAGGTGCCCGCCATGGGCGGCGTACGCCCCGACCAGGTCCCGGATCAGCGGCATCACCGGGGCCAGCGGATGGTGCTCGCGATAGGCGTACAGCTCGGCCGGATCGGGAAGGTGCAGCGGCGCGCCGCCCTCCGGGTCCACCCGGGCACGGACGCAGCGCCGCCAGGATTCCGCGATCACCGACCGCACCGGGCCCTCCACCCGCCCGTCCCGGGCGAACACGGCGTGCGCCCGGCGCAACACCCGCCCGCGCTCCACCGGATCTTCCCCCGCCGGCAGCGCCACCCCGGGATCCCGGCCGAGCGGGTGGGCCGGGCCGGGCGGGCCGTCGGATCCGGCCCGCGGGGCGGTCGCCGTCCGGCGGCCCGTACCGGCCCGGGATTCTGTACGGCTCCGCATCTGTCGGCCCTCCCGCGGTCGCCCGTCGCGCGGACCGTTCTCCCCACCCCGGACCGGCTCAAACCCGCGGGCTCCCGGAGCGGCCCGGAACTCGCTGGCCGGGCCCGGCCGGAGCGTGTGAGAGTTCCGTCCATGGGCAACTCACGGGCCCGTCCCGTCCTGCGGGCCACCGAGGCCGCCCTGGCGATGAGCCTGTGCGACGGTCGCGCAGGTCCGGAACACGGCCGAGATCCTGCCGGGAGCCGACTTCTCGTACCTGCACGGGCGCACCGGTCCGGCCGGTGAGCACCTCCGCTTCGATCTGGAGGTCGAGGCCGCGGACGACGCCGCGCTGGAGCCGCACCTGCCACTGGACGTCTCGGCGCTGGACGCCCCGCCCTCGCACCCGCCTCGCCCGACCGACCCGCCCCACCCGACCGCTACGCCTCCGGGGCCGGCTCCGGGGCCAGCGAGGCCAGCGCCGTGCCCGGGTCGGAGGCGGGCGGGCCGGCCGGAGCCCAGCGGCCGGTCTCCTTGCGGAACGGCCACCAGCGGCCCTCCCGGCCGAGCCGCAGCTGACCCGCCCCGTGGGGCAGCGTCCAGCGCGCCCGCACCCGCCGCAACCCGGCCGGCGGCCCGGCCACCTGACCGTCCGTCTCCCCGGCCGCACCGGCATCCGCCCCGCCGCCTGCCCCGCCGTCCGTCTCCGGGGCCGGTTCCGAGCCCTGTTCCGTGCCCGCCGCCTCCGCCAGCGCGATCGCCGCCCGGGCCAGGGTCCGCCGGTCCGGGGACCAGTCCTCCTCCAGCGCCGCCAGCCCGGCCGGACCGCCGAACCGCCAAGCCCGTACGGCCAGTTCCAGCGCGGGCCGGTCCCGGCCCGAGGCCCGCGCCAGCCGGTCCCGGACCCGTACGTCCCCGGTCTCGGCGGCCAGGCGCACCGCGTCCTCGGCGAGCCCCGGCGCATCCGGCAGCGGTCGCTCCGCATGGTCCGGCAGCAGCGCCCCGGCCAGCAGCCGGTAAGCCTCCGCTGCCGCCGCCCCCGCCAGGAACTCCACCGCGTCCACGTCGAACCGGACCTCCGGATCGACCTCCGCCTCCAGCAGTGGTGGCTGCCCCGGCGCCGAGGGCAGTTCCGGCAGCCCGGGCAGCGGCGGCCGGATCCGGTCCGCGGTGAACGCCTCCGCCGCCGGGACCCCCTCGTCCGCCGGCCCGGAACCGGCCTTCCCCGTTCCGCCGGCCGCCGCCGCACTGCGCTCCGCCAGCTCGGCCAGCACCTCGCGCTCCGCCCGCCCGCGCAACAGCAGCAGCACGAACGGATCCCGGTCCAACAGCAGCGCCACCTGGTAGCAGAGCGCCGCCGTGTGCGGACAGTGGTCCCACTCCCCGCAGGCGCAGCTCGGATCGAGGTCCCCGATGCCCGGCAGCAGATCCACCCCGGCCGCCCCGGCGTCCTCCACCAGCTCCGGCGGCATCGACCGGTCCAGCAGCGCCGCGATATGGCCGGCCGTCCCGGCCGCCGTGTCCAGCACCCGGTCCCACTGGTCCTCGGTGAAGGTCTGCGCGAGCACGTCCGTCCGGTGCGCCGTCCCGTCGGGGTCCCGGACCACCGCGGTCAGCCGGCCCGGCCGCACCGACACGGCACCGACCGCACCGGCCCGGGCATAGCGGCGGCCCTGTCGCACCTGCTCCCCGTCCAGGGCGCTGTCCTCCAGGGCGGCCAGCCAGGCCCGCCCCCACCAGCTCCGGGCGAGACCGCGGCCGGAGGCGGGCGGCAGGGCCGGGAAGATCTTCTCGGGTCCGTTGGTCATCCTCGGCTCCTTCCGGCCGGGTCGGGCCGCCCGGCCGTCGCCGGTCCGCCGCCGCGCAGGGCGACCAGATCGGCCAGTTCGGCGTCGCTCAGCTCGGTCAGGGCCGCCTCGCCGCCCGTCAGCACGGCGTCGGCCAGGGCCCGTTTCCGCTCCAGCATCTCGGCGATGCGGTCCTCGACGGTGCCTTCGGCGATGATGCGGTGGACCTGGACGGGCTGGGTCTGTCCGATGCGGTAGGCGCGGTCGGTGGCCTGTTCCTCGACGGCCGGGTTCCACCAGCGGTCGTAGTGGATCACATGGCCGGCGCGGGTGAGGTTGAGGCCGGTGCCGGCGGCCTTGAGGGAGAGCAGGAAGACGGGGATCTCGCCGGCCTGGAAGCGGTCGACGAGTTCCTCGCGGCGGGGCACCGGGGTGCCGCCGTGGAGGAGCTGGGCGCCGATGCCCCGGTCGGTGAGGTGTTGTTCCAGCAGGCGGGCCATGGTGACGTACTGGGTGAAGACCAGCACCGCGCCGCCCTCGGCCAGGATGGTGTCCAACAGCTCGTCCAGCAGCTCCAGCTTCCCGGAGCGGCCGGCGGCCGGGCCGCCCGTGCCGTCCTTCAGGTACTGCGCCGGGTGGTTGCAGATCTGCTTCAGCGAGGTCAGCAGCTTCATCACCAGCCCGCGCCGCTCCATGCCGTCCGCCTCCGCGATCGCGGCGAGGGTCTCCCGGACCACGGCCTCGTACAGACCGGCCTGTTCGGGAGTGAGGGAGACGGGATGGTCGGTCTCGGTCTTCGGCGGCAGTTCCGGGGCGATGCCCGGGTCGGACTTCCTGCGGCGCAGCAGGAACGGCCGCACCAGCGCGGCCAGCCGGGCCGCCGCCTGCGGGTCCTGACGGCCCTCGACCGGCTCGGCATAGCGGGCCCGGAAGGCGGTGAGGGGGCCCAGGAGTCCGGGGGTGGTCCAGTCGAGGAGGGCCCACAGTTCGGAGAGGTTGTTCTCCACCGGGGTCCCGGTCAGGGCCACCCGGGCCGGGGCGGGCAGGGTCCGCAGGGCGCGGGCGGTGGCCGAGTGCGGGTTCTTCACATGCTGGGCCTCGTCCGCCACGACCATCCCCCACGCCTGCCCGGCCAGCACCGGGGCCGCGGCCCGCATCGTGCCGTACGTGGTCAGCACGAACCCGCCACCGCCCCCGCCGCCTTCCCCGTCCAGGCCCTCCAGCGTCCGCCCGCCACCGTGGAACCGGCGCACCGGCACCCCCGGCGCGAACCGCCCGATCTCCCGCTGCCAGTTCCCCAGCAGCGAGGCCGGACACACCACCAGCGTCGGCTCCGGCCGCGCCCGGTGCAGATGCAGCGCGATCAGCGTCACCGTCTTGCCCAAGCCCATGTCGTCCGCCAGACAGCCCCCCAGACCCAGCGAGGTCATCCGGTCCAGCCAGGCCAGACCGCGCAGCTGGTAGTCCCGCAGGGTCGCGGCGAGCCCCGGCGGCTGGACGAAGGGTGCCTCGGTGGCCGCCCGGCGGGCCTCCGGGGCCTCGGGGTCGGTGGAGATCCGGGCGCGCAGCCGCTCCAACGGCCCGACGGCGGTGACCGGTACGGCCCGGCCGTCCACCTGGGCGGTCCCGGTCAGTACGGAGGCCAGCGCGTCCGCGGCGGTCACCTTGCGGTCCTGCCGGGCCCGGGCCCGGCGCGCCTCGGCGGGATCGACCAGCACCCACTGGTCGCGGAGCCGGACCAGGGGGCGCCGGGACTCGGCCAGCCGGTCGAGTTCCTCTGCGGTGACCTCCCCGGCCAGATCGCCGAGGGCGAACCGCCAGTCGAAGGAGAGCAGCGCACCGGGGGAGAGCAGACCGGAGGTTTCGACCGAACGGGAGGTGGAGACGGCGGTCGGCACGGGAGCGGGAGCGGGGGCGGTCGGATCCTCGGAGCCGACCACGGCCCGGGTGCCGAGGCCGCGGGCCACCCCGCGCGGCCAGTGCACCCGCACCCCGTCGGCGGCCAGCACCCGGGCGGCCTCCCCGAGGAGTTCGGTGACTTCCTCGTCGGCGAGGTCCACGGAATCCGGGACGGCGGCGGTCAGCATCGGGGTCAGCGGGGGCCACAGACGGGCCGCGCGACGGAGCGCCAGCAGGGCGTCCATACGGGCCCGCGGTCCGAAACCGGCCGTGTCTCCCGCCCACAGCCGGGCGGCGTCGGTGACCAGGGTCGGATCGGCCAGGCTGTGCAGCTGGAGCACGGCCCGGAAACCCGGCGCGCCACCACCTTCTCCGCCGCCACCCTCCTCGCCGTCGCCACCGTCCACGCCGCCGGTGAGCTCGATCCGCAGGGAGAGCCGTATCCCCGCGTCATGGCCGGCCGCGACCTCGGCGGCCCAGGAGCGGAGGGCCGGGTGGCGGGCCGGTTCGGCGGCGGCGAAGGCCGGACCACCGGCCGCCGCGGCCGCGGCGGGGGAGCGGGGGAGGGTATCGGCCACGGCGTCCAGGAAGGCGCGCAGCAGAGGTTCGGGCGAGGGCAGCCGTAGCGCCCCGTCCTCCCCGTCCTCCCCCTTCCCTTCCGTCGTGGGGATCGGTACGCAGTGGGCGGCGGCGGGCATGGCGGCGGCCAGCGCGCGCACCCGCTCCAGGTCCGCCTGCTCCAGCGGCCCGATCCGCCAGGCGTCGTGATCGGTGGCCGTCAGCCCCGGCAGCAGCAGCCCGCGGGCGGCGAAACCCAGGGCGAGCAGCGCGGCGGCACCCCAGAAGGGGGTCGCGGCGGCCGGCCCGCCCCCGTCGGTGCCCGCTCCGCCCCCGCCCCTGCCGGCGGCCGCGCGGGCCCGGGTGAGCAGCGGAAGCGCCGCGGGCAGCGGCAGCACCAGGGCGGTCACCGAGACGGTCCGGAGTTCCGGTGTGACGACCCGCAGTTCCTCGAACCGACCGGACCCCGCAGACCCCGCAGACCCCGCAGACCCCGCAGACCCCTCGGACCCTTTGGATCCCACCGACCCCTTTTCCGGGCCCGTGCCCGGCGGCCCGGCCAGGTCCCAGAAGGCGATCCTGGCGCCCCGGGAGGCATCGGCGGGCAGGAATACGGCGGAGCAGCGGAGGAGGCCGGAGATCTCTGGGAGCACGGGTTCCTCAAACTTGACTACCGGGTACGGGGGCGGCCGAGGGTACCTCATTCGGCCACCCCGACGGCCGTGCCCCGGCCGAGATCCGGTGGTGAGCCGAATCACGTCTCCGCCGGCCGTCCCCGCGGAGGCTCCCCGTCGGCCGTCCTCGGGCCGGGAACGGTCGGCGGCCACGGTGCGTTGTAGCGGGTGGCAGGAAGTCATGGCGAGCAGGAGGAGGTGCCGGGATGTCGACCAGTGGAAAGGTCGCCGCCGCCGGTGTGGTGGCCGCGATCGTACTGTTCTGGACCGTCGGGTTCTGGCCCGGACTGCTGGTGCTGATCGGGGTGCCCGTGGCGGCGTATCTGATGCTGGACTCCTCCCAGCGGCGCAGGCTCCGGCACGTCAGCAGAAGGCAGATCGGCCGCTGACTCCGCCCCGGCCGTTCCGGCCCGGGGCCCGGAGCGGGTCAGCAGTAGGTCAGTAGTAGTCCCGCATCAGTACGGTGGCCCACTCCGGCTGGTGGAGTTCGCCGCGCGGCCCGAACTCCGCCATGTACGGCTTGAGGTCGAGCACCGGAGTGCCGGCCACCGCGTCCAAGCCCTCGACGTGGACGTCCAGCCCGTCCACCTTGAGCACCCGGCAGCGGGACACCCCCAGCCGGTTCGGCCGGTTCTTCCCCCGTTGGGCGAAGATGCCGACCAGCGGCCAGTCCGGGTTGTTCCTCGGGTGCCGGGCGCCGGTCTCCACCTTCTCGGCGGGCACCCGGTCGAAATGGAAGACGACCTCCAGATGTGAGAAGTCCGCCAGCCCGTAGAGGGCCTCCGGCCCGAACCGGCCGGAATCCAGCCGGATCACCGCGGTCTCCGCACCCCAGTCGTCATCGGCCACCTCCGCCCGCCCGCCCAGGACCGTGCCCACCGGTTCGCACTCCACGCCCACAACCGCCCCCGTCCGCCGTCTTCCACACCGACATCCTCACCAACACCTGCGCCAACCACCCGCGCCCGCCCGAGGCGCCTCAGGACGGCCGGACGGCCACCCGGTCCAGGCCTGCCAGCAGCTCGGGCAGATCCTCGTCCCGGGGCACCGGGATGACTCCGCTCGGTTCCTCGTCGAGCAGGACGAACGCCACGTCGTCGGTCCGTGCCACCAGTGACCAGCCGGGCCCGTCCACCCGGAGCATCCGGGCGTCCTCCCCGGCGAACGCCGACCGCACCCGGCCCGGCGGCGGCGGGGTCCGCGTGTACGCGCGGGCCTCGTCCAGCACCCGGGCCAGTCCGGGATGCGCGACCGGTGCCTCCCCGTCCGTCTCGAACCGCTCCCGCCAGTCCGCCCACTGGAGCGCGATCTGATCGGCGCCCATCCGCCGCTGCGCCGGACCCCACACATCGGCGGAAGGCGGGGTCAGCGGCACCCGGCCGGTGCCGTCCGCGCCCTGCTCCGGATCGTGCGGCTCGGGGATCCCCGGTGCCGCCACCGCCAGCCCCAGCGGCCAGCCCGCCAGGGACACCACGATGGTCCGCTCGTCCGGCGAGAGGTCGTACTCCATCCCGCAGTCCCAGGAGGCGATGGCCATCGCGACCAGCGAGACGTCGTCGATGACCACGGTCCAGCGGGCACCCGTCTCGTCCTGGCCGAGGACCAGGCCGTACCCCTCCGCCACCGCGGGGACCCCCAGCAGCGCGCAGGCCTGCGGGTAGTCGTCGCCCAGGATGCTGGGGAACTGGGCGGGGGTCAGCAGCACGGCGGTCAGCACGTACAGCGAACCGTCGTCCGCCTCCTCCTCGCCGATTCCGTCGGCGGCCCCCGGGGCGGCCCCGACGGATCCCACCGGTGCCTCGGATTCCTCGGACTGCTCGGACACAACGCCTCCCGGTGGTTCTCTCGTCGGCGCACCCTAACCAGCGGGTAACCCGCCCGTCGAGAGCCCACGGGCGCCGATTTCCAAGCCCACTACCTGCACGTAGAGTTGGGGGTCCGCCACAGAAAGGCTGACCCCGGTGCAGCGTTACGACCGGCTGAAGGAGATCCTCCGCCTCGACGCCGACCAGGACTTCCTCACCGTCTACCGGCTCATCGCCACCTACGAGTTCCCCTGGGACTTCGCCCGCGCCCTGGAGCTCGCCCTCTACCGCACCTACGCCGTCCCGAGCATCGGACGGCTGCTGGCCGAGACCGCCGAGTTCACCACCCGTACCCAGCGCCGCTACGACGACACCGCGCTGCTCCTCGACGCGGTGGTGGAGCACGGGTTCGACAGCGACACGGGCCGCACGGCCATCCGCCGCATCAACCGGATGCACCACGCCTACGACATCTCCAACGAGGACATGCGGTACGTCCTGTCCACATTCGTGGTGATTCCGAAACGCTGGCTGGACGACTACGGCTGGCGCCCGCTCACCGGCCATGAACTCCGTGCCTGCGCCCGCTACTACACCACCCTCGGCCGTCACCTGGGCATCGAGGACGTCCCGGACTCCTACGAGGAGTTCGAGCAGACCCTCACCGGCTACGAGAAGGAGCGGTTCGGCTGGGACGAGGGCGGCCGCAAGGTGGCCGACGCCACCCTGGACCTGATGGCCTCCTGGTACCCGGCTCCGCTCGCCCCGCTGCTGCGGACCGGCAGCCTGGCCCTGCTCGACGATCCGCTGCTGGCAGCCCTGCGCTACGAGCGTCCCGCACCGGCCGTCCGTCGGGCGGTCCGGGGCGCCCTCCGGCTCCGGGGCCGCGCCGTCCGGCTGCTGCCCCCGCGCCGGACCCCGCACTACGCCCGGCAGAACCCGGAGATCAGGAGCTACCCCGACGGCTACGACGTGGGCGAGCTCGGCACCCGTCCGGTCCCCGGAGCCGGTGGCTGCCCGGTCCCGCACCAGCGCCGCCCGGCCGGCGCCGAGGCCCCGCCACAGGGCTGACCGGGCGGCCCCTCAGGGCCCGCAAGCCCTTCAGCCCTTCAGCCCTCCAGGCCGCCAGACCCTCGGGACTTCGGGACTTCGGGCAGACGGGTCCGTCATGAGGAGCGCACGGCCAGCGCCAGGAAGCGGGCGTCCTCATCGGCGTACGAGGTCATCCGCCAGCCCGAACCGGCGAGCAGCGGGCCGAGGTTCCGCTCGGCCCGCAGGTCCTCCGGGGTCAGCCGGCGGCCGTGCCGGGCGGCCAGCGCGGCCCGCCCGATCGGGTGGAACAGGGCCAGCCGGCCGCCGGGGCGCACCACGCGGGCCAGCTCCCGCAGGTTCGCCGCCGGCTCCGGCAGGTGCGCGATCAGTCCGGCGCCGAACACGGCGTCCAGCACCCCGTCGCGCAGCGGCAGCCGGGCCACGTCCGCCTGCATCAGCACGCCCTCGGCGTCCCGGCCGGCGCGCACCGCGGCGGCCAGCATCCCGGGGGTCAGATCGGCTCCGAGGACCGTACCGGTCGGGCCCACGGCCGCCCGGAGCGCGGGCAGCGCGCGCCCGGTGCCGCAGCCGGCGTCCAGCACCCGGTCCCCGGGGTGCAGGCCGAATTCGGCGATGCCGGCGGCGAAGGCCGGGCCGTCCCCGGGGAACTTCCGGTCCCAGTCGTCCGCGCGGGCGCCGAAGAACTCCTGCACATGCGTGTGGTCATCGCTCATGTGCCCATGATCCCGCACCGGCCGGCCCCGGGCCGCAGGCCCCCTCCGTACCGTGTGCAGACTGATACTCGGCGTGATCGAACGCGAACGTAGCTCTGTCATATTCCAGCAGTTACAGCAGGTTTCGAAATGCGCCCCGTGTTCGTGTCCTCACCCGGACTAGCGTCCCTGGGCCATGGGACACCTGGACCACGCGGCCTACGGCTGGCTGACACCCGCCCTCTCCTACGTGATGGCATCGATCGGCGCCGCCCTCGGGCTGCGCTGCACCGTCCGGGCGCTCGCCGCCACCGGACGCTCCCGCCGCAACTGGCTGCTCACCGCGGCCTCGGCCATCGGAACCGGTATCTGGACCATGCACTTCGTGGCCATGCTGGGCTTCAGCGTCACCGGCACCGAGATCCACTACAACGTGCCGCTGACGATCCTCAGTCTGCTCGTCGCCATGGTGGTCGTCGGGGCGGGCGTCTTCGCCGTCGGATACGGCAAGGACCGCGGCCGGGCCCTGGTGCTCGGCGGCCTCACCACCGGCCTCGGCGTGGCCAGCATGCACTACCTGGGCATGGCCGCACTCCGCCTGCACGGCCGGATCTCCTACTCCCCGCTGACCGTCGGCATCTCGGTGGCCATCGCGGTGGTCGCCGCCACCGCCGCGCTCTGGGCCGCGCTCAACATCAAGTCCCCGGTCGCCGTGGCCGTCTCCTCCCTGGTGATGGGCGCCGCCGTCAGCAGCATGCACTACACCGGGATGCTGGCGGTCGCCGTCACCGTGACCCCCTCCGACGCGGCGCTCCCCGGGGCCACCGCCATGCAGTTCATCTTCCCCCTGGCCGTCGGCCTCGGCTCCTACCTGTTCATCACCTCCGCGTTCGTCGCCCTCTCCCCGACCGCCGACGAACGGGCCGCCTCCGCCCACGCCCGCCGCCTGACCCCCCAACCCCCCACCCACCCGACCCCACCCACCCCGGCCACCCCCTAGGCCGGGCGCCGGTCCCGAACGCCCGACCGACCGCCCGCCCGCCCGACCCGAAAGCCCCGAGCCGACGGCCCGCACCCGAACGAGGAGCCCATGCGCACACCCCGCAGGACCCCGGAGGCCCCGGCGCCCCGGCTGCCCGCGCCCCCGGCCCGCGGCCGCCGGGCCCACGCCGGCCCCCCGGCCAGGGAAGCCGCCCCCGGCGCCCCCGGATCCCCGTACCCCCCGGCCGCCGCCGCCGCCGCCGCCGACGGCCCGGACCGGGCAGACGGCCCAAACCGGGCAGACGGCCCGGACCCGGCCGCCCGGGCCGACCGGGGCGGCCCGTTCCGGCCGGGATCCTTCCGTCCCGGCACGGTCCGCGCGAAGATCGTCTCGCTGCTGATGGTCCCCGTGGTCTCCCTCCTCGCCCTCTGGGCCTTCGCCACCGTCAGCACCGCCCAGGACATCGCCCGCCTCAGCCGCGTCCAGCGCATCGACGCCGACCTCCGGGCCCCCGTCGGACAGGCCGTCACCGAGCTCCAGGCCGAACGCCGCGCCGCCCTCCGCTTCCTCGCCGCCCGGACCACGGCCCCGACCACCGCCCCCGCCACCGATGCCCCGGCCACGTCGGACGGCGGCGGCGACGACACCGGGCGGGCCACCGCCCTGGAGGAGTCCGGCCGCCGCACCGACACCGCCGTGCACCGCCTCCGGCTCGGAGCCCGCCACACCGTCGCCGACTCCGGGGACTACCCGCCCGAAGTGGTCGCCCGCTTCCGTGCCTTCGTCGAGGCCGGTGA
Organism: Streptomyces sp. NPDC033845; assembly: GCF_055576225.1. Classification (NCBI taxonomy): domain Bacteria; kingdom Bacillati; phylum Actinomycetota; class Actinomycetes; order Kitasatosporales; family Streptomycetaceae; genus Streptomyces; species Streptomyces sp. NPDC033845. The sequence continues at coordinate 292,445 of NZ_JBVIRI010000002.1, forward strand.
GGCCCTCGGCTCCGCCCGCGCGGACATCGCGGCCGGCCGTGCCACCCCGGACGCCGCCTACGCGACGTACACGAAGGTCATCGACTCGGCCCTGGCCGCCACCGGCGCGCTCACCGCCATCGAGGACGCCGGCTCCGGCGGTGAATCCCGGGTGCTGCTCGAATTCGCCCGGGCCGCCGAGCTGCTCGCCCGCGAGGACGCCCTGCTCGCCGCCCCGGGCCGGCGCTCCGCCGAAACGCTTCGCCGGTTCACCGGAGCCGTCGAGACCCGCCGCACCCTCACCGACGCCGCCTCCCGCGACCTGCCCCCCGCGCAGGCCGCCGCCTGGCGGGCCGTCCTCGCCGGCCCCGGCTACACCGTGCTGACCGCCGCCGAGGACGCCGCCCTGGCCGCCGGCACCGGAGCCGGGGCGTACGGCGTCCCGGCCGGCTGGGACGCCGCCCACACCTCGGTCGCCCGGGCGATGGCCGAGGTGGAGTCCGCCGCCCGGGACGGCGCCGCCGACCGCGTCGACCCGTTCGCCGAGGGGGCGCTGAGCCCGGCCGGCGCCGCCGTCCTCCTCGGACTCCTGGCGGTCGCCGCCTCCCTCGTGATCTCCGTACGGATCGGCCGGGGCCTGGTCATCGAGCTGGTCTCGCTCCGCAACACGGCCCTGGAGATCGCCCACAGCAAGCTCCCGCACGCGATGGACCGCCTCCGGTCCGGCCAGCAGATCGACGTCACCGCCGAGGCCCCGCCCGGCCGGCCCGGGGACGACGAGATCGCCCAGGTCGGCGAGGCCCTCTCCACCGTCCACCGGGCCGCCCTGTCCGCCGCCGTCGAACGCGCCGAACTCGCCAGCGGCATCTCCGGGGTCTTCGTCAACCTGGCCCGCCGCAGCCAGGTCCTGGTGCACCGCCAGCTGAACCTGCTGGACGCCATGGAACGCCGGGCCGACGACCCGGGCGAACTCGGCGACCTGTTCCGGCTCGACCACCTCACCACCCGGATGCGGCGGCACGCCGAAAGCCTGATCATCCTGTCCGGGGCGGCCCCCGGCCGTGCCTGGCGGACCCCCGTCCCGCTCACCAACGTGGTCCGGGCCGCCGTGTCGGAGATCGAGGACTACCCCCGGGTGGAGGTCGGCCGGCTGGCCGAGGCCGCCGTGACCGGGGCCGCCGTCGCCGACCTGACCCACCTCTTCGCCGAACTGATCGAGAACGCAACCCAGTTCTCCCCGCCGCACACCAAGGTCCGGGTCAGCGGCGAGCCCGTGGGCACCGGATACGTCCTCGAAGTCGAGGACCGCGGACTGGGCATGGGCCGCGAGACCCTCGCCGAGGCCAACCGCCGCATCGAGCAGTCCGAGGACCTGGACCTCTTCGACAGCGACCGGCTCGGCCTGTTCGTGGTCAGCCGGCTGGCCGCCCGGCACGCCGTCCGGGTCCACCTCCGGCCCTCCCCGTACGGCGGCACCACCGCCGTGGTCCTGCTGCCCAACTCCGTCCTCCAGGGCGCGCTGCCGCCCGGGCGGACCACGGCCGCCGACCCCGCCGCCGCCGGCCCGCACGACCCGGGCCGGGAGCCCGAGCCCGAGGCCGTACGCCGGCCGGCCCGGGAGGCCGCCCGCGAGGCGGCCCGGGAGTCGGCGCGGGAGCCCGTACCGGAGGCCGTACGCGAGGCCGTGCGGGAGTTCGCACACGAGGCCGTGCCGGAACCGGCCCGCGCGACGGCGGAACCCGCCGGACCCGCCCCCGGGCCGGGACCCGCCGCCCGCCCGGCACCCTCCTCGGCCCGGCCGGCCCCGGTCACCACCCTCCGGCTGCGCGGCCCCGCCGGCCCCGCACAGCCGGCCGGCCCGCCGGCGCCGTCCGCCGCGGGACCGGTGTCCGTACCGAAGCCCGGCAGCGGCTCCAAGGCCAGGACCTCCGGCGGCACCCCGCTCGCCGAGGTCACCGAACTGCCCCGCCGGGTCCGCCAGGCCAGCCTCGTCCCGCAGCTCAGGGAACTCCCCGGCACCGCCCCCGCGGGGACCGCGCCCCGCACCCCGGAGGACCCGCCCGGCCGGAGCCCCGAGGAGGCCCGCGACCGGATGACGGCCTACCGGGCCGGCTGGACCCGCGGCACCGAAGACGCCGCACGCGGCGGCAACGTCCACGGCGGCGCCCACGGCAACGCGCACGGCGACGTCCACAGCAGCGAAGGAGACCACCGGTGATCGAACACCGCAGAACCGACCTGGACGGCGGCCGCCGCGGCGGTGAACTCGACTGGCTGCTGGACGACCTGGTGCACCGGGTCCGCGAGGTCCGGCACACCGTCGTGCTCTCCAACGACGGCCTCGCCGTCGGCTCCTCCAGCGGCCTCAGCAGGGAGGACGCCGAACACCTCGCCGCCGTCGCCTCCGGGTTCCACAGCCTCGCCAAGGGCGCGGGCCGGCACTTCCACGCCGGCGGGGTCCGCCAGACCATGGTCGAGATGGACGAGGGGTTCCTGTTCGTCGCGGCGGCCGGGGACGGATCCTGCCTCGCCGTCCTCAGCTCCGCCGCCGCCGACGTCGGACTGATCGCCTACGAGATGGCCCGGCTGGTCAAGCGGGTCGGCGAACACCTCTACACCGCGCCGCGGTTCGCCGCGCACCCGCCGGCCGCGAGCTGAGGACGGAACGGAACATGAACGGCCAGTGGTACGACGCGGAGGCGGGCCCGCTCGTCCGTCCGTACGCCATGACCGGCGGGCGCACCAAACCGGGACCGCACGGAGTCCGCTTCGACCTGATCGCCCTGGTCGCCGTCGACCCCGGGGCGGCGGACGCGGACGACTCCCTGCTGGGCCCCGAACACCGCTCCCTGCTGGGCCTGTGCCGGGCGGAGACCCAGTCGGTCGCCGAACTGGCCGCCGAGGCGGACCTTCCGGTCGGGGTCGTCCGGGTGCTGCTCGGCGACCTGCTGGAGGCGGGCCACGTCCGGGTCAGCCGCCCGGTGCCGCCCGCCCAGCTGCCGGACGAGCGGATCCTGCGTGAAGTCATCGACGGATTGCGAGCGCTGTGATGGGACGAGCCACCGACAAGGCCCGGGGCACGGAGCCCGACGACGCGCGCGCGGACGGATCCGGGGAGGGCGAACTGACCGCGCTGTCCCTGAAGATCCTGGTGGCCGGCGGATTCGGGGTCGGAAAGACCACCCTGGTGGGGGCCGTCAGCGAGATCCGGCCGCTGCGCACCGAGGAGGTCCTGAGCGAGGCGGGCGAACTCGTCGACGACACCGAGGGCGTCGCCCAGAAGACCACCACGACGGTGGCCATGGACTTCGGCCGGATCACCATTCGCAGCGGTCTGTCGCTGTACCTGTTCGGCACCCCCGGACAGGACCGGTTCTGGTTCCTGTGGGACGAGCTCTCCCAGGGGGCGCTGGGGGCGGTGGTCCTCGCGGACACCCGGCGGCTGGAGGACTGCTTCCCGTCCGTCGACTACTTCGAACACCGCCGGATCCCGTTCGTGGTCGCCGTCAACTGCTTCCCGGGCGCCCGCTCCTACGGGGCGCACGACGTGTCCCGGGCCCTCGACCTGGACCAGGGCACCCCGGTGGTGCTGTGCGACGCCCGGGACAAGGACTCGGGCAAGGAGGTGCTGATCAGACTGGTCGAGTACGCCGGCCGGGTGCACACGGCCCGCCTCCTCGAATCGGTCAGCCCCTAGGTTCGGGCAACACCCCCGGGGAGGTTTCGGGGCCGCGCAGCACGGCGCAGGTGGTGGTGGCATGGGCGTACAGCTTGCCGTCCAGCGTTCCGGTGACACGGGCCTCGGCGGTGGCGGTGGTCCGGCCGACGTGCAGCGCGGTGCCCTCGCAGCGCAGTGCGGGGGTGTCCGCGAACACCGGACGGATCATGTGCACGCCCAGCTGCACGGTGGTGTAGGCGGTTCCGGCGGGCAGCCGGGTCAGCACGGCCGAGCCGAGGGCGGTGTCCAGCAGGGTGGCGAGGAAACCGCCGTGGACCGTGCCCATGGTGTTGAGCAGATGGTCGCCGGGGTCGCCCTCGAACACGATGAACCCCTCGCCCACCTCGGTCAGCCGTAAACCCATGGTGCTCATGATCGGTGAGGCGGGCAGGGTGCCCTTCAGCATGGCCCGGAGGACCTCCAGGCCGCTCATGGCCCGTAGATCGGGGGCCGGTTCGGGATGCCGCTGCCAGGTGTGCGTGCGGGTACGGGTGAGGTTGCGGGACGCGTCCGAGGTCATGCCCCGACCCTAGGCGGTGGCCGTGGGCCGGGGCGGCGGGCCGGTGCGGCCGTGGGCCGCGGGTGGGTCAGTCGGCGACCCCGGACTCGGAGATCACCTTCTCGATGCGGACCCGCACCAGAAGCTCGCCCGGTACGGCGTTGCGGCGGCCGAAGGCCTCCGCCCGCTCCTCGCCCATGTAGCGGCCGCCGATCCGGGAGGCCCAGTGCAGCATCCCCTCCGGGTCGTCGGCGTGCTCGGCGATCTCCGCGCGGCCCTGGATCACCACGTAGGAGAACGGCGGGCGGTCGTCGTCCACGCACAGGGCGACCCGGCCGTCACGCAGCAGGTTGCGCCCCTTGACCGTGGTCCTGCCGGTGTTGAACAGGAAGGAGTCCCCGTCCAGCACGAACCAGACCGGGGCGATGTGCGGACTGCCGTCCTCCCGCACGGTCGAGAGCTTCCCGGTGCGCGTCCCGTACGAGACGAAGGCACGCCATTCGTCCTCTGTCATCTTCTTCGCCATGGGCACATCCTCCTTGCCGGAAAGCCGCTGGTGGGGAAGGCTGGCGGAACGACGACGCGGGGCGGTCACAGCCGCGTGAACGGGGAGGGGCTCAAATGGCACTGGACAAGCAGCTCGACTGGCTGCTGGACGACCTGACGCGGCGGGTCCAGCAGGTCCGCCACGCGGTGGTGCTCTCCAACGACGGGCTGGTCACCGGCGCGAGCGCCGGCCTGGCCCGGGAGGACGCCGAGCACCTGGCGGCCGTCTCGGCCGGCCTGCAGAGCCTCGCCAAGGGCTCGGGAAGGCACTTCCGGGCCGGTGAGGTGCGGCAGACGATGGTCGAGTACGACGAGGGCGTGCTGTTCGTGATGGGCGCGGGTGCGGGCAGCTGCCTGTGCGTCCTCAGCGCGGCCGAGGCGGACATCGGGCAGGTCGCGTACGAGATGACGCTGCTGGTGAACCGGGTCGGCGAGCACCTGGGCGTCGCGGAGCGCCGGATGACGGGCGGCTAGCCGGGACGGTCCGGGGAGGTGCCCGCGAGGTTTTCCACAGGCCGAGCGGGCGTGGCTTACGGCGCGTTACGTTCTTCACGCAGAGCGACGGCAGCGATGCCCTGAGTGAAGGAGACCGTCATGCGGACGAGTGCCGAAGAGAGCGCGATGGTGGGCGGAGTGCGGGCCGCGGGGGAACTGGGCCTGCGCCGGGCCGAGTTCGCGTGCGCGGTGCAGCTCGGCATCGTCCGGGCCGGGCCGCCCGGGCCGGGTGGGGCCTCGCGGTTCACCCGGGCGGAGCTCGACCGGATCAGGACCGGTCACGGCTTCCCGGAAAGCCTGCGGGAGCGGGTGAAGACCCTGACGGCCGCGGGCGCCGCCGAACTGCTCGCGGTCCATCCCGGCCGGTTCACCCGGATCGCCCGCTGCGGCCATGTCACCCCGGTCGGATACCGGATCAACCGCTACCGGGCCGTCGTCTGGCTGTATCTGGCCGAGGAGCTCACCGAGTTCGGCGCCCGCCGCCCCGATCTGCTGACCGGCGGCACCCCCGGTGAGGACCGCGAGCGGATCGCCGCCCGGGAGGACCAGCGCCCCAGGAGGTGGCGCGGCCGGCGGGTCGGGCTGCTGCTCCGGCGTACCGCCGACCCCTGGGAACGGGCGGCCGTGCTCGCCTCGGTCCTGCCCCGCGCCGAGCTGGCGGAGGCGGTCCCCGACCCGGTGGAGCGGGCCCGGCTGGCCGGACTGGCCCCGCCACCGCCGTACGGGCATCCGCAGAGCCCGGTGGCCGCGGCCGGCGTGGCGGGCCGGCTGCTCCAGGCCGAGCAGCCGGAGGAGATCCTCTGGTACCGCACCAGCCTGGAGTTCGCCCTCACCGGAGCCCGCAACCAGCCGGCCGCGAACCCATCGGCCGCGAACCGGCCGACCGGGGACCAGCCGGCCGGGGTTCAGCCCGCCGGGGTTCAGTCGAAGTCGACGGGGGACAGCGGGCCGACATAGACCCAGGCCCCGTCCTCCCGGCCGAAGGCGCTGTGCTCCCGCAGGGACCCAGCGTGCCGGCCCTCCCGGTAGTGCGCCCGGAACTCCACCGAGCCCTCCGTCTCGAAGATCCCGCCGCGTTCGGTGCCCAGGATCTCCAGCCGCTCCCAGCGCTGCCCCGGATCCAGGTCCAGGACCGCCGGGCGGGTCGCGGAGTGCCAGGACCGCAGCAGATAGGCGGTGTCCCCGACGGCGAACGCGCTGAACCGGGACCTCATCAGCAGCTCCGCGGTGGAAGCCCGCTGGGCCCCCGAGTGGAACCGGCCGCAGCATTCCGGGTAGGCGGCGGGCAGCCCGCAGGGGCAGGGGAGTGGCGTGGGCACGGAGCGGATCAGTCCTTCGGGGAAGACGGAGCGGAGGGGGAGGAGGTGTAGGGGCGGAACAGGCCCTCCTGGACCACGGAGACCAGCAGTTGGCCCTCGACGTCGTAGATCCGGCCCCGGGCCAGACCGCGCCCGCCGTGGGCGATGGGCGACTCCTGGTCGTAGAGGAACCACTCGTCGGCCCGGAACGGCCGGTGGAACCACATGGCGTGGTCCAGGCTCGCCATGTCGAACCCGCGCACCCCCCACAGCGGTTCCACGGGGATGCGCACCGCGTCGAGGAGGGTCATGTCACTGGCGTAGGTGAGGGCACAGGTGTGGACGAGGGGGTCGTCGCCCAGCGGGCCGACCGCCCGCATCCACACCGCACTCCGCGGATCGGCGTCCTTCAGGTCCTCGGGCGTCCAGCGGAGCCGGTCCACGTACCGGATGTCGAACGGCTGGCGGCGCGCCATTCGTTCCAGCGCCTCGGGCAGCGCGCCCAGGTGCTCACGGATCTCGTCCGCGACCTTGGGCAGCGTGTCCGGGTGCGGGAAGTCCTGACGGGGAGGCAGCTGGTGCTCGATGCTGCCCTCCTCCGGCTGATGGAAGGAGGCGGTGAGGTTGAAGATGGTCTTGCCCTGCTGGACCGCGGTGACCCGGCGGGTGGTGAAGGAGCGCCCGTCCCGGACCCGCTCCACCTGGTACACGATCGGCACCCCGGGAATGCCCGGGCGCAGGAAGTACGCGTGCAGCGAGTGCACCGGGCGGTCGCCCTCGGTGGTGCGGCCCGCGGCCACCAGGGCCTGCCCGGCCACCTGGCCGCCGAACACCCGCTGGAGCGATTCCAGCGGGCTGCGGCCACGGAAGATGTTGACCTCGATCTGCTCCAGATCGAGCAGGTCGACGAGTCTTTCGGCGGGGTTCGTCATCAGGGGTTCTCCACTGCTGTCGGTTGCGGCGGCGTTCCTCGGGGGGTCAGAGCTGGCCGACCGAGGTGACCCGGACGACCGCCCGGCCCTCCTCGTCGGAGGCCGCGAGATCGACCTCGGCGCTGATGCCCCAGTCATGGTCGCCGTTGGGGTCGGCGAAGGTCTGGCGAACCCGCCACAGACCGTGCTCCGGGTCCTCCTCGATCATCAGCAGCTTGGGGCCGCGCGCGTCCGGGCCTGTGCCCAGGTCCTCGTACTCGTCCCAGTAGGCGTCCATGGCCTCGCCCCAGGCGTCGGCGTCCCAGCCGGACTCCGCGTCCATCTCACCGAGTTCCCGGAGGTTGTCCAGGGCCGCCAGCTCCACCCGGCGGAACATCGCGTTGCGGACCAGGACCCGGAAGGCGCGCGCGTTCGCGGTGACCGGCTTGACCTGGTCGGCCTTCTCCTGGGCCTGCTCCGCCGTCTCGATCTCCGGGTTCGCCAACTGCTCCCACTCGTCCAGCAGGCTGGAGTCGACCTGGCGGACCATCTCGCCCAGCCACTCGATCAGGTCCACCAGGTCCTCGGACTTCAGGTCGTCCGGGATGGTGTGGTCCAGGGCCTTGTAGGCCCCCGCCAGGTAGCGGAGCACGATGCCCTCGGTGCGGGCCAGCTCGTAGAAGGAGGTGAACTCGGTGAAGGACAGGGCCCGCTCGTACATGTCGCGGATGATCGACTTCGGCGAGACCGGGTGGTCGCCGACCCACGGGTGGCTCTTGCGGTACACGTTGTAGGCGTGCAGCAGGAGCTCTTCCAGCGGCTTGGGGTAGGTGACCTCCTGGAGCCGCTCCATCCGCTCCTCGTACTCGATCCCGTCGGCCTTCATGGCGCCGACCGCCTCGCCGCGGGCCTTGTTCTGCTGGGCCGCGAGGATCTGCCGGGGATCGTCCAGGGTGGACTCCACCACCGAGACCATGTCCAGCGCGTAGGAGGGGGACTCCGGGTCCAGCAGGTCGAAGGAGGCCAGTGCGAAGGTCGACAGCGGCTGGTTCAGCGCGAAGTCCTGCTGGAGGTCGACGGTGAGCCGGATGGTGCGGCCCTCCGCGTCCGGGGTGTCCAGCTGCTCCACCACGCCGCCGTCCAGCAGCGAGCGGTAGATGGCGATGGCCCGCCGGATGTGCCGCAGCTGGTTCCTGCGGGGCTCGTGGTTGTCCTCCAGCAGCCGGCGCATCGCCTCGAAGGCGTTCCCGGGCCGGGCGATCACCGACAGCAGCATGATGTTGGTGACCTTGAAGCGGGAGGTCAGCGCCTCCGGCTCGGAGGCGATCAGCTTCTCGAAGGTGGTGTCCGACCAGGCGACGAAGCCCTCCGGAGCCTTCTTGCGGACCACCTTGCGGCGCTTCTTCGGATCGTCGCCCGCCTTCGCCAGCGCCTTCTCGTTCTCGATCACGTGCTCGGGGGCCTGGGCCACCACATAGCCCGCCGTGTCGAACCCGGCCCGGCCTGCCCGGCCGGCGATCTGGTGGAACTCACGGGCGCGCAGCGTCCGCACCCGGGTGCCGTCGTACTTGGTGAGGGCGGTGAACAGCACCGTCCGGATGGGCACGTTCACCCCGACACCCAGGGTGTCGGTGCCGCAGATGACCTTCAGCAGGCCGGCCTGGGCCAGCTTCTCCACCAGCCGCCGGTACTTGGGCAGCATGCCCGCGTGGTGGACCCCGATGCCGTGCCGGACGTAGCGGGAGAGGTTCTTGCCGAACTTGGTGGTGAAACGGAAGTTGCCGATCAGCTCGGCGATCCGGTCCTTCTCCTCCCGAGAGCACATGTTGATGCTCATCAGCGACTGCGCCCGCTCCACGGCCTGCGCCTGGGTGAAGTGGACGATGTAGACCGGGGCCTGCCGGGTCTGGAGCAGCTCGGTGATGGTGTCGGTGATCGGGGTGGTGACGTACTCGTAGGACAGCGGGACGGGCCGGGTGGCCGAGCGGACCACCGAGGTCGGCCGGCCGGTCCGGCGGGTCAGGTCCCCCTCGAACCGCGACATGTCGCCGAGGGTGGCCGACATCAGGACGAACTGTGCCTGCGGCAGCTCCAGCAGGGGGATCTGCCAGGCCCAGCCCCGGTCCGGCTCGGCATAGAAGTGGAACTCGTCCATCACGACCTGGCCGATGTCCGCGTGCCTGCCGTCGCGCAGCGCGATCGAGGCCAGCACCTCGGCGGTACAGCAGATCACCGGGGCGTCCGCGTTCACGGAGGCGTCACCGGTCAGCATGCCGACGTTCTCGGTGCCGAAGATCTTGCACAGATCGAAGAACTTCTCCGACACCAGCGCCTTGATCGGGGCGGTGTAGAAGGTGACCTTGTCCTGGGCCAGCGCGGTGAAGTGGGCACCCGCCGCGACCAGGCTCTTCCCCGAGCCGGTCGGAGTGGAAAGGATCACGTTCGCCCCGGAGACCACCTCGATCAGCGCCTCCTCCTGCGCCGGGTACAGGGTGATGCCCTGGCCCTCCGCCCACGTGGAGAAGGCCTCGAAGAGGGCATCGGGGTCGGCGGTCGGCGGCAGCTGATCAATGAGGGTCACGCCCCCATCTTGCCTGGCTTCCGTCCGGATGAGGGAACCGGCGGTCCAGCGAAGATCATCACCGGTAGGCTGTGCCGTCACCAGGACACGGGCAGCGGTAGGGACAGGGGCGGGTACGAGCATGATGGGACCGGCGCACTCACTGTCCGGAGCGGCAGCCTGGCTCGGCGTCGGAGCCGCCGCGGCCGCCACCGGGTACTCCATGCCCTGGCCGGTGCTGGTGGTGGGGGCGCTGATCTGCGCGGGCGCCGCCCTCGCCCCCGACCTCGACCACAAGTCCGCGACGATCTCGCGTGCCTTCGGACCGCTCTCCCGCGGCCTCTGCGAAGTGGTCGACAAGATCTCATACGCCGTCTACAAGGCGACCCGCTCGCCGCGCGACGCCCGCCGGACCGGTGGGCACCGCACCCTCACCCACACCTGGCTGTGGGCCGTCCTGATCGGCGGCGGTGCCTCCGCACTGGCCGTCACCGCCGGCCGCTGGGGCGTGCTCGCCCTCCTCTTCGTCCACCTGGTGCTCGCGGTGGAGGGACTGCTCTGGCGGGCCGCCAGGATGTCCAGCGACATCCTGGTCTGGCTGCTCGGCGCCACCAGCGCCTGGATACTCGCCGGAGTCCTGGAACAGCCCGGCAACGGCGCGGACTGGCTCTTCACCAACCCCGGCCAGGAATACCTGTGGCTGGGCCTGCCGATCCTCCTCGGCGCCCTGGTCCACGACATCGGCGACGCGCTCACCGTCTCCGGCTGCCCGATCCTCTGGCCCATCCCGATCGCCGGGAAGCGCTGGTACCCCATCGGCCCGCCCAAGATGATGCGCTTCCGGGCCGGCAGCTGGGTGGAGCTCAAGGTCCTGATGCCGGTGTTCATGCTCCTCGGCGGAATCGGCGGAGCCTCCGCCCTCGGCTTCATCTGATTCCAGTGATTCCAGCCCGCCGACCGAACTGCACGCCGACCGAACTGCCCGCCGGCCGAACGGCCCAGCCGCCGGGGGAGCCCCGACGGGTGGGCGGACCGGCAGGGCGGGCCGGTCCGCGAAGGCCGGTCAGCCGTGCCAGGAGCGCCAGAGGGCCGCGTACGCGCCGTCCGCGGCGACCAGCTCGTCATGGCTGCCCAGCTCGCTGATCCGGCCGTTCTCCACCACCGCGATCACATCCGCGTCATGCGCGGTGTGCAGCCGGTGCGCGATCGCGATCACCGTCCGGCCGTCCAGCACCCGGGCCAGCGAACGCTCCAGATGACGGGCCGCCCGGGGATCCAGCAGCGAGGTGGCCTCGTCCAGCACCAGCGTGTGCGGATCCGCCAGCACCAGCCGGGCCAACGCGATCTGCTGCGCCTGCGCCGGAGTCAGGGCGGCACCACCCGAACCGACCTCGGTGTCCAGCCCTTCGGCCAGCGCACGCGCCCAGCCGTCCGCGTCCACCGCGCCCAGCGCCGACCACAGCTCCTCGTCCCCGACACCGCTCCGGGCCAGCCGCAGATTGTCCCGCAGCGACCCCACGAACACATGGTGCTCCTGGTTGACCAGCGCCACGTGCTCACGCACCCGCTCCGCGCGCATCTCCGACAGCCGCGCCCCGCCCAGGGTCACCTCGCCGCCCCGCGGCGCGTAGATCCCGGCCAGCAGCCGGCCCAGCGTCGACTTCCCGGCACCCGAGGGCCCCACCAGAGCCATCCGGGTCCCCCGCGGCACCGACATCGACACCTGGTGCAGCACGTCCACACCCTCCCGGTAGCCGAACCGCACCTCCTCCGCCCGGACGTCCCGGCCCGCCGGGACCAGCGCCGCGTCACCGGCGCCCGGCTCGATGTCACGGACCCCCACCAGCCGGGCCAGCGACACCTGGGCGATCTGCAGCTCGTCGTACCAGCGCAGGATGAGCCCGATCGGATCGACCATCATCTGTGCCAGCAGCGCCCCGGTGGTCAGCTGACCCACCGACATCCAGCCCTCCAGCACGCACCAGCCGCCGATCAGCAGCACCGCGCCCAGGATCGTCACATAGGTGACGTTGATGACCGGGAACAGCACCGACCGCAGATACAGCGTGTACCGCTCCCAGGCCGTCCACTCCTTGATCCGCTGCTCGGACAGGTCGATCCGGCGCCGGCCCAGCCGGTGCGCCTCCACGGTGCGCCCGGCGTCCACCGTCTCGGTGAGCACGGCGGCCACGGCCGCGTACCCCGCGGCCTCCGAACGGTACGCCGAGGGCGCCCGCTTGAAGTACCAGCGGCAGCCGACCACCAGGACCGGCAGGGCCACCAGCGCGGCCAGCGCAAGCGGCGGCGCGGTCACCGCGAGCGCCCCGAAGAGCAGTCCGGCCCACACCACCCCGATGGCCAGCTGCGGGACGGCCTCGCGCATCGCGTTCGCCAGCCGGTCCACATCGGTGGTGATCCGCGACAGCAGATCGCCGGTCCCGGCCCGCTCCAGCACCCCGGGCGGCAGCCCCACCGAGCGGACCAGGAAGTCCTCGCGCAGATCGGCCAGCATCTCCTCGCCGAGCATCGCCCCGCGCAGCCGGACCATCCGGACGAACAACGTCTGCACCGCCAGGGCCAGCGCGAACAGCAGCCCCACCTGCCCCAGGTGCAGATCCCGGGCCCCCGCCGCGAGCTCGTCCACCACCCGGCCCAGCAGGTACGGGCCGACCATGGAGGACACCACCGCGACCGCGTTGACCGTCACCAGCAGGACGAACGCCCGCCGGTGCCGCCGCAGCAGACCGCCCACATAGCCGCGGACCGTCTCCGAGGTACCCACCGGCAGGGTCGCGGCCGTTTCCGGGGCCGCCGGATCGTACTCCGGCGCCAACACGCCGATCATGCCGACTCCTCGATCTCCGTGAGCGCTGCCTCCAGCTGGGCCAGCCGCTGTTCCTCGTCGGTCTCCCGGGTGACCACGGCCCGGTAGCGCGGTTCGTCGCGCAGCAGTTCGCGGTGCGTGCCGACCGCCGCGACCGCCCCGTCATGGACCAGGACCACCCGGTCCGCGCGGTCCAGCAGCAGCGGGGAGGAGGCCAGCACCACCGTGGTGCGGCCCGCCCGCAGGGCCGCGACCCCTTCCGCGATCCTCGCCTCGGTGTGCGAGTCCACCGCCGAGGTCGGCTCGTCCAGCACCAGCACCTCCGGGTCGGTGACCAGCGACCGGGCCAGTGCCAGCCGCTGCCGCTGGCCACCGGACAGCGAACGGCCGCGCTCGGTGATCCGGGCGTCCAACGGGTCCACGACCCCGTCCGGCGCCGACTGCAGCAGGGCGTCCAGCACGTCCGCGCACTGGGCCGCGGCCAGCGCCCCGTCCACCCCGACCGTCCCGGACGCGGGGACGTCGAGGAGCTCCCGCAGGGTCCCCGACAGCAGCACCGGATCCTTGTCCTGCACCAGCACCAGGGTCCGCGCGGTGTCCAGCGCCATACCGTCCAGCGGGACCCCGCCCAGCAGCACCGAGGAGGGCTCCGGGGCGTCCCCGGTCGGATGCCCGCCCAGCCGCTCGGCGAGCCGCCCGGCCAGGTCCGGATCCCCGCACACCACGGCGGTGAACACCCCGGCCGGAGCCAGCAGCCCGGTCTGCGGGTCGTACAGGTCCCCGCCCGGGGCGGGCGCCCCGGCCGTCCCGGCGGCGGGCTCCGGGGCGCCGCCCTCGGTCCGGGTCAGCGACAGCACCCGGGCGGCCCGCTTCGCGGACGGCCGGGAGAAGGAGTACGCCATCGCGATCTCCTCGAAGTGCCGCAGCGGGTACATCATCGTGGCCACCGCACTGAACACGGCGACCAGTTCGCCCACCGAGATCCGCCCGGCGAGCACCAGGGTGGCCCCGTACCAGACCACGGTGATCAGCAGGGCTCCCGGCAGCAGCACCTGGATGGCCGAGATCAGGGCCCACATCCGGGCGCTGCGCACGGCGGCCCGGCGCACCTCCTGGGAGGCCTCCCGGTAGCGGCCGAGGAACAGCTCCTCCCCGCCGATGCCGCGCAGCACCCGCAGCCCGGCCACCGTGTCGGAGGCCAGCTCGGTGGCCTTTCCGGCCTTCTCGCGCTGGACGTCGGCCCGTTTGGTCGCCAGCGGCAGCAGCGGCAGTACGGCCAGCGCCAGCGCGGGAACCCCGAGGGCCACGACCAGTCCCAGCGCGGGGGCGTACAGCAGCAGCCCCACACAGATCGCCACCACCGCGAACGCGGCGGCCAGGAAACGGGACACCGCCTCCACGAACCAGCCGATCTTCTCCACGTCCCCGGTGGAGACGGCGACCACCTCACCGGCCGCGACCCGCCGGGTCAGGGCGGAGCCCAGCTCGGCGGTCTTGCGGGCGAGCAGTTGCTGCACCCGGGCGGCGGCGGTGATCCAGTTGGTGACGGCGGTCCGGTGCAGCATGGTGTCGCCCAGGGCGATCCCGATGCCGATCAGGAACAGCAGCGCTCCGACCAGCAGCAGCCGGGTGCCGTCGCGGTCCACGACCGCCTCGACGCCCATGCCGACGGCGAACGGGAGTCCGGCGATCCCGCAGAAGTGGAGCAGCCCCCAGCACAGGCTCCTGATCTGGCCGCCGAGCTGGTTGCGTCCGAGCCAGAGCAGGAACCGGGGGCCGGACCGGACGTCCGGTACGCCCGGGTCCGGATACGGAAGATCACTGATCTGCATGATGCCCCAGGGCTCGGTGGGTGGTTCAAACCGTGCAAGGTTCGCGCTCCTGGGCGCATCAGGGCAATCGATTTTCCGCATGCCAAGGTGTATACCGGCCAGGTTCCGTCCGGTCGGCGGCGGGTGCCGGCAGCGGCTCAGGGCCGGGTGGCCCACTCCAGTTCCAGCAGGACGGAGCGGTAGGAGCGGCCGGTGGCCCGGTCCATGCCCACCTCGCACATCCGGTTCGCCGACAGATGGGCGTCGAAGGCCCGTGAACCGACCTCGGCGGCCTCCCGGGCGGTGGCCGAGGCGGTCAGCTCGGGATGGAGCATCCCGCGGTCGCCCGCGAACGCGCAGCACCCGGCGTCCACCGGCACCACCACCTCCTCGGCGCAGGCCTCGGCGAGGGTCCTCAGCCGGTCCGCGTCGCCCAGCTGGTGCATCGAACAGGCGGGGTGCACCACCGCCGAACCGGCCCGGCGGAGGATGTCCAGTTCGGGCAGCAACTCGTCGGCGGCCCACACGACCGAGTCGACCACGGTCAGTTCGGCGTGCAGGGACCGGTTGTCCTCGGTCAGGTAGGGGACCACCTCGTGGGCGATGCCCAGGGTGCAGGAGGAGGCGTCGACCACCAGCGGCAGGCGTCCGCCCGCCGTCCAGCCCCAGGCCGCCTCCACGATCCGGTTGGCCATCAGCCGGTTGCCGGCCTCGTAGCCCTTGGAGTGCCAGATGGTGGCACAGCAGGTGCCGGTCAGGTCCCCGGGGATCCACACCGGCCGGCCGGCCCGGGCGGACACGGCGACCACCGCCTCCGGCAGGGAGAGCGGTCCGGGGCTGCCGAAGATCCGGTTGACGCAGGCCGGGTAGTAGACGGCCGCGGCGCCGGTCCGGCGGGTGGCCGGGAGCCGGCGGGCCGCCGCGCCGGGGATCTGGGGCAGCCACTGGGGCACCAGGTCGGGGCGGACCGCCTTGCGGACGGCCCCGGTCGCGGCCCGCAGCGGGGCGTCCCCGATCCGGCCGGTGATCCGGTCGGCGGCCGCCACGGCGGCCCGGGCCGCCCGCTCGACGGCGGCGAACCGCCGGGCGGCGAGTTCGGCGGCCTTCTCCTCCCGGGGGCTGTGCCTGCGGTGCCGGAACTCCTTCATCAGCGCACCGGTGTCGATGCCCACCGGACAGGCCAGGGCACAGCTGGAGTCGCCCGCGCAGGTGTCCACGGCGTCGTAGCCGTAGGCGGCCAGCAGTCCGTCCAGCACCGGGGAGCCCGGCTGCTGGCGGAGCATCTCCCGGCGGAGCACGATCCGCTGCCGGGGGGTGGTGGTCAGGTCCCCGCTGGGGCAGCCCGGTTCGCAGAACCCGCACTCGATGCAGGGGTCCCCGATCGCCTCGACCCGGGGGATGGTCTTCAGCCCGCGCAGATGGGCCTCCGGATCGCGGTCCAGGACGATGCGGGGGGCGAGCAGTCCGTCCGGGTCGATGATCTGCTTGGTGCGCCACATCAGTTCGGTGGCCCGCGGACCCCATTCCAGTTCCAGGAAGGGGGCGATGTTGCGGCCGGTGGCGTGTTCGGCCTTCAGGGAGCCGTCGAAGCGTTCCACGGTCAGGGTGCAGAAGGCGTCCATGAACGCCGCGTAGCGGGCGACGTCGGCGGGCTTCGCCGCGTCGAAGGCGAGCAGGAAGTGCAGGTTGCCGTGGGCGGCGTGGCCGGCGACGGCGGCGTCGAACCCGTGCTCGGCCTGGAGGGCGAGCAGGGCCTCGCAGGCCTCGGCCAGCCGGCCGGGCGGGACCGCGAAGTCCTCGGTGATCAGGGTGGTGCCGGAGGGCCGGGTGCCGCCCACGGCGGTGACGAAGGCCTTGCGGGCCTTCCAGTAGCCGCCGATGGTGCGTGGGTCCCGGGTGAAGGCGTTGGTGACCGAGGGGACCGGGGCGACCAGCTCCAGTCCGGCGGCCAGTTCCGTGGCGGCCCGTCGGTGGGCCTCCGCGCCGGCCTCGTCGGGGGCCCGGAACTCCACCAGCAGGGCGGTGGTGTCCTTGGGCAGCTCCGCCCAGTCGGCGGGCACCCCGGAGACCGCCACCGAGGCCCGCAGGGTGTTGCCGTCCATCAGTTCCACCGCGATGGCCCCGGCCGCGTTGAAGAGGGGTACGGCCGCGGCAGCGGCGGGCAGGGACGGGAAGAACAGCAGGGCCGAGCAGACCTCGCGGTCCAGCGGCAGGGTGTCGAAGACGACCTCGGCGATGAAACCGAAGGTGCCCTCCGAGCCCACCATCAGTCCGCGCAGGATCTCGACCGGGGTGTCCCCGTCCAGATAGGCGTCCAGCCGGTAGCCGTTGGTGTTCTTGATCTCGTGCTTGGCGCGGATCCGGGCGACCAGCTCCGGTTCGGACTCGATCTCCGCCTTCACGGCGAGCAGCCCGTGGCACAGGGCCGGTTCGGCGCGCAGGAGTTCCTCGTCCGCCAGCGGGTCCGCGGTGTCCACCACGGTGCCGCCGGGCAGCACGAACGTGAGCGAGGACAGGGTGCGGTAGGAGTTGCGGGCGGTGCCGGCGGTCATTCCGGAGGCGTTGTTGGCGACCACTCCGCCGAGGGTGCAGGCGATCGCGCTGGCCGGGTCGGGACCGAGCACCCGGCCGTACCGGGCGAGCGCGGCGTTCGCGCGGACCACGGTGGTGCCGGGCCGGATCCGGGCCCGCAGCCCGTCCTCCAGCACCTCGACCCCCGACCAGTGGCGGCGGACGTCCACCAGGATGTCCTCGCCCTGGGCCTGGCCGTTGAGCGAGGTGCCGGCCGCCCGGAACACCACCTCGCGCTGCCGTCCGTGGGCGTAGGAGAGGACCGTGGAGATGTCGTCGATGTCCTCGGCGACCACCACCACCTGGGGCACGAACCGGTACGGGGAGGCGTCCGAGGCGTACCGCACCAGGTCGGAGACCTGCCAGAGGACCTTCTCGGGGCCGAGCAGCGCGGTGAGCTCGGCGCGCAGCACCTCCGGGGTGCCGGTGGCCCGCCGCTCGGGCACCCGGTCGGGGGCGGGACCGCTGAGGGTACGGGGGCGCAGGGCGCCCGGGTTAGGCTCCAGCAGCGGCATGGCGGTGCCCCCTCGGGCTCGGCGGTTCGCTCAGCAGGCGGGCTCCGCCGGGACGTCCGACAGGGCCTTCAGCAGTCCGCCGAGCACCTCGCGCTGATCGGCGGTCAACGGAGCCAGGATCTCCTCTGCGGCGTCGGTCCGCGCGTTGCGCAGCCTCCGCAGCGTGGCGCGGCCGGTCCCGGTGAGTTCGATCCGGGTGACCCGGCGGTTGGCGGGATCGGCCACCCGGCGGACGCAGTCGGCCGCCTCCAGCCCGTCCACCAGGGTGGTCACCTGGCGCGGCACCACTTCGAGGCGGGCCGCGAGATCGGCCATCCGGGGGGCCTCCTCGGCGGAGAAGTGGGCGACCACCCGCAGCAGCCTGCCCTGGGCCGGGGTGATGCCGATCGGCTCCAGATGCCGCTTCTGGATCCGGTGCAGCCGCCGGGTCAGCCGGAGCAGCTGCTCGGCGAGGAGGCGGTCGGCGTCGGCGGCGGCCTCGTGAGCGGCGTCGGAGGCGGCATCGGAGGCGGCGTCGGAAGCGGGGCTCATGACGGGAACCTTATCAGGACCCCGTTCATTGTGAGTATAGGTAACAATGAGCTATGCTCTCATGGAGATACCGTCGAAGCCGAGGGAGCCCATGCGCCCGGAAGAACCGAACTGGACCCCGTCCAAACGCCCGCTCGACCCCAGCCGCCCCGCACCGGCGGAACAGCCGCGCGAGCTGCGCCGGATCGCCCGCCTGTTCCGCCCCTACAAGGGCCGGCTGGCCGTCGTCGGCCTGCTCGTCGCCGCCTCCTCGCTCGTCGGCGTGGCCTCGCCGTTCCTGCTGAAGGAGATCCTCGACACCGCCATCCCCGAAGGCCGCACCGGACTGCTCAGCCTGCTCGCCCTCGGCATGATCCTCACCGCCGTGGTCACCAGCGTGTTCGGCGTGCTCCAGACCCTGATCTCCACCACCGTCGGCCAGCGGGTCATGCACGACCTGCGCACCGCCGTCTACGCCCGGCTCCAGCAGATGCCGCTGGCCTTCTTCACCCGGACCCGCACCGGCGAGGTGCAGTCCCGGATCGCCAACGACATCGGCGGGATGCAGGCCACCGTCACCTCCACCGCCACCTCGCTGGTCTCCAACCTCACCGCGGTGGTCGCCTCCGTGGTCGCCATGCTCGCCCTGGACTGGCGACTCACCCTGGTCTCCCTGCTGCTCCTGCCGGTCTTCGTCTGGATCAGCCGCAGAGTCGGCCGGGAACGCAAGAAGATCACCACCGAACGGCAGAAGCAGATGGCGGCGATGGCCGCCACCGTCACCGAATCCCTCTCGGTCAGCGGCATCCTGCTGGGCCGCACCATGGGCCGCTCCGACTCGCTCACCCGCACCTTCGCCGAGGAGTCCGAGAAGCTCGTCGGGTTGGAAGTGCGCTCCAGCATGGCCGGACGCTGGCGGATGTCCACCATCGGCATCGTCATGGCCGCCATGCCGGCCCTGATCTACTGGGCGGCCGGCGTGGCCCTCCAGTCCGGGGCGCCCTCCCTGTCCGTCGGCACCCTGGTCGCCTTCGTCAGCCTCCAGCAGGGGCTGTTCCGGCCCGCCGTGAGCCTGCTCTCCACCGGAGTGCAGATCCAGACCTCGCTCGCCCTCTTCGCCCGCGTCTTCGAGTACCTCGACCTGCCCGTGGAGATCACCGAGCCCGCCGAACCCGTCCGGCTGGACCGGGCCAAGGGGGAGGTCCGCCTCGAAGCCGTGGACTTCGCCTACGAGCCGGACCGGGAGGAGACCCGGCAGACCCTGTCCGGGATCGACATCACCGTCCCGGCCGGCAGCTCGCTCGCCGTGGTCGGCCCCACCGGATCCGGCAAGAGCACCCTCAGCTATCTGGTGCCCCGGCTCTATGACGTCACCGGCGGCCGGGTCAGCCTCGACGGGGTGGATGTCCGCGAGCTCGACTTCGACTCCCTCGCCCGCTCCATCGGAGTGGTCTCCCAGGAGACCTACCTCTTCCACGCCTCCGTCGCCGACAACCTCCGGTTCGCCAAACCGGAGGCCACCGACGAGGAGATCACCGAAGCGGCCCGCGCTGCCCAGATCCACGACCACATCGCCTCCCTCCCCGACGGATACGACACCCTGGTCGGCGAGCGCGGATACCGGTTCTCCGGCGGGGAGAAGCAGCGACTGGCCATCGCCCGCACCATCCTGCGCGACCCGCCGGTGCTGATCCTCGACGAGGCCACCAGCGCCCTGGACACCCGCACCGAGCATGCGGTGCAGCAGGCCATCGACGCCCTCTCCGAAGGCCGGACCACCATCACCATCGCCCACCGCCTGTCCACCGTCCGCGACGCCGACCAGATCGTGGTCCTGGACGCCGGCCGGATCGCCGAGCGAGGCACCCACGAGGAACTCCTCGGCGCCGGCGGACGCTATGCCGCCCTGGTCAGACGCGACACCCAGCTGACCCCCAAGGACTCCATAAAAGTGTGATCGTATGACCGGAATACTGGGGAAATGCCGGGAATTCGCCCCTGGCCGGGTTAGCGTGCCCGCATGTTCACCGAGCACCGGCCGAAGAAGGGCCGGACCCGCCTCACCCGCCGCGGCCGCCTGGCGATCTTCCTCGGGCTGCTGCTCGCCACCGGCGCAGCCCTCTTGGTCCCGCTGCTGCTGCCCGAGCACCGGGAGGAACAGCCCCGCCGGCTGCTGATCCCCGAAGGCTGGCGGGCCGCCCAGGTCTACGCCGCCATCGACCGGGAGCTGAAGGTGCCGCCCGGCACCGCCAAATCCGCCGCCGGTGCCATGGCGCCCGGACTGCCCCCCGAATCCAAGGGCAACCCGGAGGGATACCTCTTCCCCGCCACCTATCCGGTGACCTCCAAGACCACCGCCACCGAACTGCTCGCCTATATGGTCCGCACCGCGGGGGAGAAGCTCGCCACCCGCGCGGTGGCCACCGGAGCCAGGACCCACGGTATGACCCCTTACCAGACCGCCACCCTGGCCAGCATCATCCAGGCCGAGGCCGAAACCCCCGCCGACATGGGCAAGGTCTCCCGGGTGGTCCACAACCGGCTCGCCCGCTCCATGCCCCTCCAGATGGACTCCACCATCAACTACGCGCTCAACCGCAGCACCGTGGACACCAGCCTCTCCGACACCCGGATCGACAGCCCCTTCAACACCTACGAACGCCAGGGACTGCCACCCACCCCCATCGACAGCCCCGGACTCCAGGCCATGACGGCAGCCGTCACCCCCACCCCCGGGGACTGGCTGTTCTTCGTCACCGTCAAACCCGGAGACACCCGCTTCTCCGCCACCTACGAGGAACACACCCGGCATGTCGCCGAGTTCAACCGGCTCCGCGCCCAGGCCCGCCGCGCCTGAGGCTCAGCCGACCGCCACCGGCACCCGGTCCCGGCCCCGGTTCCGGTCCAGCAGTCGGCGGATCTCCCGGACCGCCGCCCCGCCCGCCCGGTTCGCGCCGATGGTGCTCGCCGAAGGCCCGTAGCCCACCAGATGCACCCGTGCGTCGCGCGCCGCCCGGGTCCCCTCCAGTCGGATACCGCCGCCCGGCTCGCGCAGACCGAGCGGAGCCAGATGGCCCAGGGCCGGGCGGAAGCCCGTGGCCCAGAGGATCACATCGGCCGCCACCGAGGTGCCGTCCGCCCACACCACCCCTTCCGGAGTGATCCGGTCGAACATCGGCCGGCGTTCCAGTACCCCCGAGGCCAGCCCCGCCCGCACCGCCTCGCTCATCGGCAGCCCGGTCACACTCACCACGCTCCTCGGGGGCAGCCCCCGGCGCACCCGTTCCTCCACCAGGGCCACCGCGGCCCGCCCCTCCGCCTCGCCGAAGGAACCCTCCCGGAACACCGGGGGCCGCCGGGTCACCCAGGTGGTCTCCGCCGCCACCTCCGAGATCTCCAGCAGATGCTGCACCGCGGAGGTCCCGCCACCCACCACGACCACCCGGGCCCCCGCGAACCCCTCCGGCCCCGGATAGCCCGCCGTGTGCAGTTGCCGCCCCCGGAAGGAGCGCTGCCCCGCCACCCGAGGCCAGAACGGCCGTTCCCAGGTGCCGGTGGCATTGATCAACGCCCGTGCCGACCAGTCGCCCGCGGAGGACTCGACCAGCAGCCGGCCCCCCACGCCCTCCCGCACCGCCCGGACGCGCACCGGCCGCAGCACGTCCAGGGAGAACTCCCGCTCGTAGTCCGCGAAGTACGCGCTGATCACCTCGGAGGAGGGCCGCTCCGGATCCGCGCCCGTCAGCTCCATCCCGGGCAGCGCGTGCATTCCGTGCACCTTGGAGTACGTCAGCGAAGGCCAGCGGAACTGCCAGGCCCCGCCGGGGGCGGGCGCGTGGTCCAGGACCTGGAACCCCAGCCCGGCCCGCCGCAGATGGTAGGCGCTGGACAGCCCCGCCTGACCGGCTCCGACCACCACCACGTCCACGTCCACCGTGTCCCGCACAGAATCGTTCACGGTTCTACTAACTCGGTGGGGTCGGGAGATCTTCCCCGGGCTCGGTACCGTACCCGGCGCCCGGCCTCAGCCTCCGCCCGGCCTCAGCCTCCGCCCGGCCTCAGGCCCCGCTCGGCCTCAGGCCCCGGGCGGGCGCAGGGTGGCCAGGACCGGTCCGGTCGGCTGGAGGGTGAGCCCCGGGAACACCCCGACCCGCTCGGCCCCGCTGTCCAGATGGAACCGCTGCCCGAGCACGGCCAGCACCAGTACGGCCTCCACCAGGGCGAACCGTGCCCCCAGACAGGCCCGGGGCCCGCCGCCGAAGGGGAACCAGGCGTGCTCCGGCACCGGATGCGGGGCGTCCTCGTCCCACCGCTCCGGCCGGAAGGCCTCCGGATCCGGGAACCAGCGGGGGTCCCGGTGCATCGACCACGGGCTGATCCACACCGAGGTGCCCACGGGCACCGGCCGCCCCCCGAGGCTCGCCCCCGGCTCGGCCACCGCCGAGATCAGCCAGATCGGCGGATAGATCCGCAGGGCCTCCTTGACCACCTGCCGGGTCCAGGGCAGCCGCGCATAGTCCTCGTAGGAGGGCAGTCGGCCGCCGAGCACCCGGTCCAGTTCCCCGGTCAGCCGCGACCGGGCCTCCGGGGCCCCGGACAACAGCTGCCAGGCCCAGGTCAGGGTGGTGGAGGTGGTCTCATGGCCGCCGATGTAGAGGGTGATCGACTCGTCCCTCAGCTCCCGCCGGGACAGCGGTTCGCCGTGCTCGTCGCGGGCGGCGAGCAGCCGGCTCAGCAGGTCGTCCCGCTCGGCCCCGGCCGCCGAGGCCGCCTGGTGCTCGGCGATGACATGGTCGATCTCCCGGTCCAGGACCGCGACGGCCTCCCGCATCCGGCGCCGGCCCGGGGTCCGCACCCACGGCGGCAGGAACAGCGTCAGCCCGCGGAACTCCGCCCCCAGCTCCCGCTGGGCGGTGGCCATCGCCGCGCTGATCGGCTCCTCCCGGCCGGCCGCGTCCCCACCGAACAGGGTCCGTACCGCGATCCGCTGGGTCAGTCCGGCCATCTCCCGGTGAACATCGATCCGGTCGCCCGCCCGCCAGCCCCCGACGAGGGCGTCCGCGCACTCCACCATGGTCGCGGCGTACGAGCGGACCTGGCGCGGCCGGACGGCGGGCTGCACCAGCGCCCGCTTGCGCCGCCAGTCCGCCCCGCTCGCCACCACCACCCCGTTGCCCAGCAACTGGCGGAAGGCCCAGCCCAGTTCCGTCGGCCGGAAGCTGCCCTCCACCGCCCCGAGCAGTTCGCCGGCGTGCTCGGGCCGGGAGACCAGCACATTGCGCTGGGGTCCCAGGGCCCACGGCACCCAGTCCCCGTACTCGTCGCGCAGCGACTCGAAGAAGGCCAGCGGATCACGGGCGAACGCGGGCAGGTTCCCGAGCAGTGGCCAGCGGCGCGGCCCGCGGCCGGCACCCGGCGGCGGCATGGTTGCGGTCACGCGGGCATGGTGGCAGCCGCCGTGCCAGGACACCAGAGCGGCGGCCCCCTCTCAGCTCCCGCCGGCCGGGGAGCGCCGGGGCGGCCGGGGGAAGAACCCGCTGGTGCGCGCCCGGTATTCGGCGAATCCGGGCCGGTCGGCCATATGCCGTTCCAGCAGGCGTTTCCCGCTGCCCCCGATCAGCAGGTAGGACATGAACAGCGGTGCCACCACCGACACAGCGGCGGCCTGCACCGATCCGGCGGCGACCAGGAAGATGCCCCACCAGACGCAGAAGTCGCCGAAGTAGTTGGGGTGCCGGGTCCAGGACCACAGACCCCGGTCCATGATCTTGCCCCGGTGGGCCGGATCCGCCTTGAAGCGGGCCAGCTGGTGGTCGCCGACCGCCTCGAAGAGGATGCCGGTGAGCCAGAGCAGCACCCCGGCCGCGGCGAGCGGCCCGAGGTCCCCGCCGCTGTAGGCGCCCGCCTGCACCGGCAGGGAGACCAGCCACACCAGGGCCGCCTGGAGCAGGTACACCATGCGCAGGGCGAACAGGTTCCGGTTGCCCGGCGCCCTGCCCAGCATCCGTTCGTAGCGGGGGTCCTCTCCGTGTCCGCGGCCCCGCCAGGCGATGTGGCCGGCCAGCCGCAGCCCCCACACCACGGTGAGCACCGTCAGCAGCAGGGCCCGGCCGCCGCCCGCGCCGGAGGCCGCCCAGGTGGCCAGGGCCACGGCGGCGAAGGCCAGTCCCCAGGCCACGTCGACCCCGCGGTGCCGGCCCAGCCGCACTCCCACCGCGAAGGCGGCGAGCATCACGGCCAGCGAGGCGGCCGCGGCGACCGCCAGATTGACCCCGAAACCGGACCAGTTCACGCCCGGGCTCCTTCCTCGGTCAGCAGGATCTGGTGCACGTCCAGGTATCCGGAGGCGAACCCGGCCTCGCAGTAGGCGAGGTAGAAGGTCCACATCCGCCGGAAGGTCTCGTCGAAGCCCAGCGCGTGCACCCGGTCCGCCCGCTCGGTGAACCGTTCCCGCCACAGCCGCAGGGTTTCCGCGTAGTGCGCCCCGTACCCCTCGCGGCGGGTCACCCGCAGTCGGGTGTGGGTGCGGGCCATCTCCTCCACCACCCGCACCGAGGGCAGCATCCCGCCGGGGAAGATGTACTTGTGGATCCAGGTGTAGGTGTTCCTGGTGGCCAGCATCCGATCGTGCGGCATGGTGATCGCCTGGAGCGCCACCCGGCCGCCGGGGGCGAGCAGCCGGTCCAGGGTGGCGAAGTACACCGGCCAGTACTCGGCGCCGACCGCCTCGATCATCTCCACGCTGACCACGGCGTCGTAACTGCCTTCCGCCTCGCGGTAGTCGCAGAGCCGTACGTCCACCCGGTCGGACAGGCCGGCGGCCGCTATCCGCCGCAGGGCGAGCTCGCGCTGCTCGCGGGAGAGGGTGAGGGTGACCACCCGGGCGCCGCGCCGGGCGGCCCGGATCGACAGCTCGCCCCAGCCGGTGCCGATCTCCAGCAGCCGGGTGCCCGGTCCGACCTCCGCCAGGTCCAGCAGCATGTCGATCTTGCGGTGCTGGGCGGCGGCCAGGTCCCCGAACCGTGCGGGCAGTGCGGGGAACACCGCCGAGGAGTAGGTCAGGGTGGGGTCCAGGAACTCGGCGAACAGCTCGTTCGACAGGTCGTAGTGGCGTTCGATGTTGCTGCGGGATCCGTCGGGGGTGTTGCGGTCCCGTTCCGGGTGCCGGGCGGCCCACAGTCCGCGCAGCCGCTGGAGCGGCCGGGGGATCAGCGCGGCCACCTGCCCGGCCATGACCGTCAGCACGGCCACCGGGTCACGGGCGTCCCATTCGCCCGCCACATAGGACTCCCCGAACCCGATCAGGCCCTCCGTGGAGATCCGGCGCTCGAAGGCCACCGGGTCGTGGACCGCCATCGCGGGCCCGCCCCGGCCCAGGGTGCCGTCCGGACCCATCCGGACCTGGAGCGGCAGCCGGTCCAGGGCCCGGCGGATCAGCAGCCGGCCCACCGTCGCCCGGGTTCGGGAACACGGCGGCACCTCCGGAAGCGCCGTCATGGTCGTCGTGCTCACTTCATACCCTCCTGGGGCAGGTGTGGGGGCCGCGGCCGCACGGGCAGCCCGCGCAGCAGCAGCCGGATTCCGTGGAAGCGGATGCCCGCCGTCACCGCGGCGGTGGACCACGGGTGGCGGAGCGCCGCGCGCAGCAGTCCCCGCGCACCGGCAGGCCGGCGGACGCCCCGGACGGTGGCGGTCAGCCGGGCCCCATCCGAGCCCCCGGCCAGGGCCACGTCCATGGCGAGCCGGTCCTGCGGAACCGGCAGCCGCATCCGGTAGTCGCCCTCCACCGCGAGGAACGGGGAGACGTAGAACTCCTTGGCCACCCGTCCCGAGCCCTCGGCGGCCTCCGGACCGAGCAGGTAGCAGTGCCGGCCGCCGTACGTGTTGTGGACCTCGGCGACCACCCGGAGCAGGGCGCCGTCCGGGCCGTGGCACCAGAACACGGTGAGCGGGTTGAACACATGGCCCAGCACCCGGGCGTGCGCCAGCATCAGCACCCGGGCACCGGGCGGCAGCGGAACGCCCCGGGCCGTCAGGAAGCGGTCCAGGCCGGCCCGGATCGTGGGCAGGTCGCCGCCGAAGTGGTCGCGGGCGTCGAACCGGGCCAGCGGACGCAACGGCCCCGGCAGCCGGGGCGGTTCGGCGAGGTCCACCAGCCACAGGTAGCTGCGCCGGCGCAGGCCGTAGCGGTGGGCTCCGGTCCGCACGTGCCGGATGTCGCACTCGTACAGGGCGGGTCTCACCAGACCACCCCCAGCGCGGCCGCCGCCGCCACGCCCGAGCGGCAGCCGTCCTCGTGGAACCCCCAGCCGTGGTAGGCGCCGGCGTAGGCGGTGACCGGGCCGGACAGGTCGGGCAGCAGGCGCTGGGCGGCCACCGACTCCGGGGTGTACACGGGGTGTTCGTAGACCATCTCGGCCAGCACCCGGTCCGGCCGGACGGAGTCCCCGGCGTTCAGGGTCACCAGGTAGTGCTCCGGGGCGGTCAGCCCCTGGAGCCGGTTCATGTCGTAGCTCACCCGGACGTGCGCGTCCTCCGGGCGGCAGCCGGACAGCAGGTAGTTCCAGCAGCCGCGGGCACCGGAGGCCCGGGGCAGCACCGAGTCGTCGGTGTGCAGCACGGTCCGGTTGCGGGAGTAGCCGAAGGCGCCCAGCGCCGCCCGCTCGGCCCCGGTGGGATCGGCCAGCAGACGCAGTGCCTGGTCCGCGTGGACGGCGACGACCACCGAGTCGTGGTCCGCGCCCGATCCGTCCGCGAGGGTGATCCGCACCCCGTCCGGGGTCCGGGCCAGCGAGCGCACGGGCGCGGACACCCGGACCGCGGCCGGGCCCAGCTCCTCGCGGATCCGCTGCACGTAGCGGGCCGAGCCGCCCTCCACGGTGCGCCACTGCGGGGAGCCGCCGACCGCCAGCATCCCGTGGTGGGCCAGGAACCGGAACAGGTACCGGGCCGGATAGCGCAGCGCGGTGTCCGGCGGGCAGGACCACACCGAGGCCACCAGCGGGATCGCGAAGTGCCCGGTGAAGTACGGTCCGAAACCGCCCCGCTCCAGGAACTCGCCCAGGGTGGGCTCCGTCCCGCCCGCCGGGGCGGCCAGCAGCCGCCGGGCCTGCCGGTGGAAGGCCGGCACCCGCGCCAGCATCCGCAGGTAGTCGGGCCGCAGCGCGCTGGACGGCCGGGCGAACAGCCCGCGCGGACCGCGGGCGCCCGCGTACTCCAGTCCGCAGCCCCGGCAGCGCACCGACAGGCTCATGGTGGTCGCCCGGGTGGCCACGCCCAGTTCCCCGAAGAGCCGGAGCAGGTGCGGGTAGGTACGGTCGTTGTGGACGATGAACCCGGAATCCACCGGGCGCACCACCCCGTCCGGTCCCTTGACCTCATGGGTGTGGGCGTGCCCGCCCAGCCGGTCGTCGGCCTCGTAGAGGGTCACCTCATGGGTCCGGGCCAGCACATAGGCGGCCGTCAGCCCCGAGACGCCCCCACCGATCACAGCGGTGCGCGGTCGTCGCGGCCGTCCCGGTCGTCCTTGTTCCGTCATCTCGCTCCCTCCCTCGCTGCTACTTCGGAGCCGGAGGGGGTGTCGGATGCGCCGGACGGGCGATCGGTGCGCATCCGTTCCGGGCGTCCCGGGGGAATCCCCGAGGGGAGGGACCGGACCGCACACGGCGTACGAGGAGCGGAGACAGCCATGACGGGCCTGAACTGCCTGGTCACCGGGGCCACCGGCTATATCGGTGGCCGTCTGGTGCCGGAACTGCTCGATGCGGGCCACCGGGTGCGGTGCATGGCCCGGTCCCCGGAGAAACTCCGCGACCTGCCGTGGGCCGGGCGGGTGGAGACCGTCCGGGGCGACGCCACCGATCCGGTCTCGGTGGCCGCCGCGCTGGAGGGCATCGACGTGGCCTACTACCTGGTGCACGCCCTCGGCGGCGGTTCCGGTTTCGAGGACCGGGACCGGGACGCCGCCCGGATCTTCGCCGAGCGGGCCCGGGAGGCCGGGGTCCGCCGGATCGTCTACCTGGGCGGGCTGACCCCGGCGGGCATCCCGGCCTCCGGTCTGTCCCCGCACCTGCGGTCCCGTGCCGAGGTCGGCGAGATCCTGCTGGCGGGCGAGGTGCCGGCCACCGTGCTGCGCGCCGCCGTGATCATCGGATCCGGGTCGGCCTCCTTCGAGATGCTGCGCTACCTCACCGAGCGGCTCCCGGTGATGGTGACCCCGAGCTGGGTGTCCACCCGCTGTCAGCCGATCGCCGTCCGTGACGTGCTGCGCTATCTGGTCGGCAGCGCCGGCATGCCGCCGGAGACCAACCGGGCCTTCGACATCGGCGGCCCGGACGTGATCACCTACGAGGAGATGATGCGCCGCTACGCGCAGGTGGCGGAGCTGCCCAAACGGCTCATCCTGCGGGTTCCGATGCTCACCCCCCGGCTGTCCAGCCACTGGATCGGCCTGGTCACCCCGGTGCCGCGGGCGCTGGCCCGGCCGCTGGCCGAGTCCCTGCGGCACGAGGTGGTCTGCGCCGAGCACGACATCGCCCGGCTGGTCCCGGACCCGCCGGGGGCGCCCATCGGCTTCGACCAGGCCCTGTCGCTGGCCCTCCAGCGGGTCCGCGAGGCCAAGGTGACCACCCGCTGGTCCTCCGCCTCGCTGCCCGGCGCGCCCAGCGACCCGCTGCCCACCGACCCCGACTGGGCGGGCGGCAGCCTGTACACGGACTGCCGGGAGCGGGAGGTGGACGCCTCGCCCGGGGCCCTGTGGCGGGTGGTGGAGGGCATCGGCGGGGAGAACGGCTGGTACTCCTTCCCGCTGGCCTGGTCGGTGCGGGGCTGGCTGGACCGGCTGGTGGGCGGGGTCGGCATCCGGCGGGGCCGGCGCGACGCCTCCCGGCTCAGGGTCGGGGACTCCCTGGACTTCTGGCGGGTGGAGGAGATCGAACCGGGCCGGCTGCTGCGGCTGCGGGCCGAGATGCGGCTGCCCGGGCTGGCCTGGCTGGAGATGCGCGCGGACCCGGGCGCCGGGCCCGGCCGGGCCGGCTACACGCAGCGGGCCCTCTTCCACCCGCACGGGCTGCTCGGGCACCTCTACTGGTGGAGCGTGTCCCCCTTCCACGCGCTGGTCTTCGGCGGGATGGCCCGCAACATCGCCCGGGCCGCCGAGCGCCTGGACGCCGACGCGGCCGCAGAGGCGGACGCGTCCGCGGGCGGCCCGGCGCCGGAGGCCGGCCGGGCGGGCGCAGCGGGCGCATCCGCGGCGACCGCATCCGCGGCGGGTCCGGCGGCCGAAGTACCGCCCGACAGCAGCAGTACAGCCAAGTCCTGAGGCGGAGCGAGAGCCATGAACACCGCGGTCGTCCTGTACACCTCCGACCTGCGCCTGCACGACCACCCGCCGCTGCGGGCGGCCCTCTCCTCCAGCGAGCGGGTGGTGCCGCTGTTCGTCCGTGACCGGGCCGTGGAGGCCGCCGGGTTCGCCCCGCCCAACCGGCGGGCCTTCCTCGCCGACTGCCTGGCCGATCTGGACGCGGGCCTGCGCGAACGCGGCGGCCGGCTGGTCCTGCGCTCGGGGGACCCGGTCGCCGAGGTGCTGGCCGTGGTGCTGGAGACCGACGCCGACGAGGTCCACATGGCCGCCGGGGTCAGCGGCTACGCCCACGGCCGGGAGGAGCGGCTGCGGGCCGCGCTGGAGGCCGAGGGCCGCCGGCTCTACGTCCACGAGGCGGTGGTCACCGCGGTCGCCCCCGGCGGGGTCCACCCGGCCGGCTCCGACCACTACGCGGTGTTCACCCCCTACTTCCGGCGCTGGGCGGCCGAGGCCCCCCGGCCGGTGGTGACGGCCCCCCGTACGGTCCGGGTCCCCGAGGAGGTCGGCTCCGAGCCGCTGCCCGAGCGCGCCTCGGTGGCCGGGGCCTCCCCGGGGCTGGCCCGGGGCGGGGAGCGGGAGGCCCGCCGGCTGCTGGTGAACTGGCTGCGCTCGGGCATCTCCCGGTACGAGGACGTCCATGACGACCTGGCCGGTGACGCCACCTCCCGGCTCTCCCCGCACCTGCACTTCGGGACCCTGTCGGCGGGCGAGGCCGCCCAGCGCGCGGACGCCGTGGGCGGGCCCGGCGCGGAGGCCTTCGTCCGGCAGCTGTGCTGGCGGGACTTCCACCACCAGGTGCTCGCCGCCCGTCCGGGGGCGGCCGCCGGGGACTACCGGGACCGCGGGGACCGCTGGCGGACCGGCCGGGCCGTGGAGGAGGAGGTGCGGGCCTGGAAGGAGGGCCGCACCGGCTATCCGGTGGTCGACGCCGCGATGCGGCAGCTCCGCCACGAGGGCTGGATGCACAACCGCGGTCGGCTGCTCGCCGCGAGCTTCCTGTCCAAGACCCTGTACGTGGACTGGCGGATCGGCGCCCGGCACTTCCTGGAGCTGCTGGTGGACGGGGACCTCGCCAACAACCAGCTGAACTGGCAGTGGGTGGCCGGCACGGGCACCGACACCCGGCCCAACCGGGTGCTGAACCCGGTCCGGCAGGCCCTGCGCTACGACCCGGACGGCAGCTATGTGCACCGCTGGGTGCCCGAGCTGGCCGGGCTGCCGGCCCCGGCCGTCCACGAGCCCTGGCGGCTGACCGGCCCGGACCGGGCCCGGTACGACTATCCGGACCCGCTGGTGGAGCTGGCCGAGGGCCTGGACCGGTTCAAGCGGGGCCGGGGGGCCGAATGAGCGGCGGGTGGGAGCGGGTGCGCCCCGGACCGGGGCGGCGCCCGGCCGTATCGTGAGGCGGGTGCAGCCCGTGCCGCCCGGACCCGCGCCGTCCGACGACCTTCCCGCCGCCGCCCTGAGCACCGGAGCGGTGGCCCGCCGGCTCGGCGTGTCGCCGACCACCCTGCGTTCCTGGGAGCGCCGCTACGCCATCGGCCCGGCCCGCCGGGAGGACGGCCGGCACCGCCGCTGGACCCCGCAGGACATCGCCCGTCTGGAGCTGATGTGCCGGCTCACCGGCCAGGGGGTGCCCCCGGCGGAGGCGGCCCGGGCCGCCCGCGACGGAGCCGCCCCGGAGGCCGGTGCCCGGCCGGCCGGCCGGGCACCGGGCGGCCCGGACTCGCTGCCCCTGGGGGAGGTCCGGCCGGAGTGCCGGGGGCTGGCCCGGGCCGCGGTCCGGCTGGACGCGCCGTCGGTGGACGCCATGCTGGACGCCGCGGTGGCCGAACTCGGGGTGGTCACCGCCTGGGAGGAGGTGATCGCGCCGACCCTGCACGCGGTGGGCCGCAAATGGGCCTCGGCGGGGGAGCGTTACGTGGAGGTGGAGCACCTGCTGTCCTGGCACGTGTCCTCCGCCCTGCGGCGGGTCCGGCCGGCGGCGCCGCCGCGGGGCGCGGCCGCCGCCCCGCTGCTGCTGGCCTGTGTACCGCGGGAGCAGCACAGTCTGCCGATCGAGGCCCTGGCCGCGGCGCTGGGCGAACGGGGCCTGCCGGTGCGGATGTTCGGCGCGGCGCTGCCGGCCGAGGCGCTGCTGGACGCGGTGCGCCGGACCGGGCCGCGGGCGGTGGTGCTGTGGTCGCAGTCCCGGACCACGGCGGATCAGGCGCTGGCGCGTTCGGTGGCGGGCATCGAGTGGGGGCTGCGGGGTGCCCGGGCGCATTCGGCGCTGCTGCTCGCGGGGCCCGGCTGGGGGTCGGGGCTGCCGGATCCGAGGGCCGGGCGGCTGTTCGGTCTGCGGTCGGGCCTGGAGGTCATCGCGGGACTGGCAGCGGGCCCGGTTCCAGGGAGCGCCGCAGGCCGTGCAGGGCCCGCCGCATATGGCTCTTGACGGTGCCGAGCGGCAGCCCGGTGCGGTCCGCGATCTGTGACTGGGACAGGTCCGCGTAGAACGCCAGCCGGACCACCCGCTGCTGGGCGGACGGGAGCCGGGCCAGTTCGCCGAGGACCAGCATCCGGTCCAGGGTCCGCTCCGGTTCCAGCTCCGGCCGGGACACCGCGCCGGGGTGCGGGGCCAGCTCGGGGCAGCTGCGGGCGGCGGCCGTCGCCCTGGCCCGCCGGGTCCGGGCGGCCAGGGCGTCGGCCACCTTGTGCCGGGTGATCCCGGTGAGCCAGGCGCCGAGGCCGCCCGGTCCGGGCCGGTATCCGTGCCGGCCGCGCCAGGCGGCCAGGAAGACCTGCTGGGTCACGTCCTCCGCCTCGCGCTCGTCGCCCAGCGCCCTCCGGGCGAGTGCCTGCACCAGGGGCCGCCAGCGCCGGTACACGGCCTCCATGCTGTCGTCGTCCCCGGCGACGAACCCCGCCGCCACCCGGTCGTCGAGCCCCTCGCGCACTGTCTCGTCCATGGGTCGAGCCTGCTCAGGGCGCCTCGGTGAATCAAGTCGCAGCGTTTACGCATCGAATTTTCGGGACGCGTCGAATCCGCGGCGGATCGGCAGTGGATCAGCGGCGGATCAGCGGCGGATTCACGCCGCCCGGCGGTCCGCCACATAGCGGTGGGCGGCCTCGGCGGTGAACTCGCGCTGCCCCTCCCGGAACAGCAGTCCGGCCGTGGCGAACGCCGGGTCGTCGGCGGTGGCGGCCACATAGGGCACCGCCACGCAGTCCATCCCGGCGGCGAACGCGGCCCGGGCGCCCGGGGCGGCGTCCTCCAGCACCACGCAGTCGGCCGGGTCCGCGCCCAGCCGGCGGGCCGCCTCCAGGAACACGTCCGGGGCCGGTTTGCCGTGCGCGACCTCCTCGGCGGAGACCACCGTGGTCAGCAGGGCGTCCAGTCCGGTGCCGGCCAGGACCGCGTCGATGGCCTCCCGGGAGGAGCCGGAGGCCACGGCCATCGGCACCCCGTCGGCGGCCAGCCGCTCCACGAACTCCCGCATCTGCGGATAGACCTCGGTGGCCGTCCGTGCCAGCTCCAGATAGGCCGCGTTCTGCTCGTCCAGCAGCTGGTCCACCGGGGCCTCGATCCGGTACCGCTCGCGCAGGACCTCCAGGGTCTCGCGGGTGCCGATGCCGATGAACGCGGCGTGCTGCTCCCAGCCGAAACCGGTCACGCCGTGGCGCTCCAGGGTGCGCCGCCCCGACGCGTAGTAGTTCGGCTCGCTGTCCACGAGAGTGCCGTCGAGATCGAATATGACGGAGATCATCCGCTGTGCCCGTTCTGCCGGTCGTATGCCTTTTGTACCTCCATCCTGTCAGGAGTTCCGGGCCGCCCGTCCCACCGCCTCCACCAGCGGCAGCATCCGGTGCGCCACCCGCTCCCGCAGCGCCACCTCGGTACGGGTGCGGACCACGCCCGGCAGCCGGATCAGCCGCTGGATCACGTCCTCCAGATGGGCGTTGTCCCGGGCCGCCACCCGGGTCAGCAGATCGCCGCCCCCGGTGATCGAGAAGGCCTCGATGATCTCCGGCACGGCCGCCAGCCGGTCCCCGACCTCGTCCAGGTGCCCCTGGGTCACCTCGATGTGCACGAAGGCCAGCACCGGATGCCCCAGCGCGGCCGGCGACAGCACCGGCCCGGTGCCGGTGATCACCCCGGTCCGCTCCAGCCGTTCCATCCGGGCCTGCAGGGTGCCGCGCGCGATGCCGAGGAGCCGGGCGTACTCCCGCACACTGGTGCGCGGCTGCTCGATCAGCAGCCGGAGGATCCGGGTGTCGAGTTCGTCCACCGTCATGGCGGCCATGATCGCAGCAGGCACCGCAGGTCGCAGCCGTGTGGGCCACCCGGGTGACCGCAGCGGATCCGTCCAAGGCGGCCCGTCCGGTCCGACGCACGCTGACCCCATGGGAATCCTCGTGCGCTACGCCTACGCCCCCTTCCTGCTGCTCGGGATCAACGGGGCCGGTATCGCCCTGCTGGCCTCCGGCGCCTCCCGCTGGTGGCTGCTCGCCCTCCTGGCGGCCGCCATCGCCGCCTCCTTCACCGCCGAACGCCTCCTGCCCTACCTCCCGGAGTGGAACGACCCGGCCGGGGACGGCGGCCGGGACACCGCGCACGCCGCGGTCAACGAGACGCTGGTGCTCCTCAGCGTGAGCTCCATCCCGCTGCTCGCCGTCGCGGTCACCGTCGCCGACGTGTGGCCGCACGGCTGGCCGTTCGCCCTCCAGGTGGTCTTCGCGGTCCTGGTGACGGACCTCGGGGTCACCCTGGTCCACATGGCCAGCCACCGGGTCGGCCTGCTGTGGCGGTTCCATGCCGTCCACCACTCGGTGGGCCGGTTCTACGGGTTCAACGGCCTGATGAAGCACCCCCTCCACCAGAGCGTGGAGCTGGCCGCCGGGGTCGCCC
This sequence comes from Streptomyces sp. NPDC033845, assembly GCF_055576225.1. Taxonomy (NCBI): domain Bacteria; kingdom Bacillati; phylum Actinomycetota; class Actinomycetes; order Kitasatosporales; family Streptomycetaceae; genus Streptomyces; species Streptomyces sp. NPDC033845. Next base: position 326,932 of record NZ_JBVIRI010000002.1, read on the forward strand.
CGCTGGTGGCCATCGGGCTCCCGGTGGACGTGGCCGCCGCACTGTCCCTGGCGGCCGCCGTGCAGCTGCTCCTCCAGCACTCCAACGCCGACTACCGGGTGGGCCCGCTGCGCGGGATCCTGGCCCTCAACGAGGGCCACCGCTTCCACCACCTGAAGTGGGCCGGGGTCGGGGACGTCAACTTCGGGCTGTTCACCCTGCTCTGGGACCGGATGCTGGGCACCTACTCCTTCGACCCCGGCCGCCGGTTCACCAGCGAGGACCTCGGCATGGCCGAGCACCCGGACTACCCGGTCCGCTATCTGGCCCAGCTGGCCGAACCCTTCCGCCCGCGCGGCCCGGCGGAACGGGAGGTTCCCGGAGCCCCCTGGACCGTTGGCCCGTCCCGGCCGGAATGACCCGCCCCGCACCGGGCCAATGGCCCAGTCATCCACCCCCGTGTTGAGCCACCGCACCCCCGGATGGTTATCTGTGCTGTAACCATCTATATTTCGGCGCCGCGCGGCGCCGGCCCGGCGACGAAGCCGGACCGGAGCGCGGCGCCTTCGACGTGCCCGTGCGCCCCCACCACCCCAGGGCGGCCACGGCCGGCGAGCGCAACACGAGGGGGGCGGCCCACCGCCGTGAAGAGGATGTTCATCGCTCCGGACCCGGGACTGCTCCGGCTGCGGACCGCACTGCGCGCCGTCCTCGGCGTCGGCCTCGCGGTCGCGCTCGCCGAACTCGCCGGACTCTCCCTGACCGCCTCCATCACCGGAGGCCTCGCCGCCCTGCTCGCCCTGTTCACGGTGACCGACCAGACCGTCCGCGACCAGGCCCGCACCACGGCCCTGCTGCCGGCCGCCGGATTCCCGGTGCTGGCCCTGGCCACCACCCTGCACGGCATCACCCCGCTGCGCGACGCCGCCTTCCTGCTGGTGGTCTTCTGCGGGGTCTACGCCCGCCGCTGGGGCCCCCGCGGACACGCCCTCGGCATCTTCGCGTTCATGAACTTCTTCATCACCCAGTTCCTGCACGCGCACCCCGGACAGCTGCCCGAACTGTTCTTGGCCGTGGGCATCGCCCTGGCCGCCTCCTCGGCCGTGCGCTTCCTGCTCTGGCCCATCGAGCGCCGCACCCCGCCCGCCCGGCTCCCGGCCCCGCTGCCCGGCACCGGACTCGCCCGGGTCAGCACCCGGCAGGCCTTCCAGGCCACCGCCGCCTGCACGGCGGCCCTCAGCCTGGGACAGGTGCTCTCCGAGGACCGCTGGTACTGGGCCGTGGGCACCACCTGGTGGATCTTCGTCAACACCGCCTCGCGCGGCGAGACCCTGGTCCGCGGCTTCCGCAGGGTGCTCGGCACCGTGGTCGGCATCGCCGCCGGCATGCTGATCGCCATCCCCCTGCACGGCGCCCCCGCCCCCACCGCCGCCCTCGTCGCCCTCTGCGTGTTCGGGATCTTCTACACGGCCGCGGTCTCCTACAGCTGGATGATGCTCGCCGTCACCGTCATGGCCGGCCTGCTCTACGGCCTGCTCGGCGTGCTCGACCCCGGCCTGCTCCTGCTCCGTCTGGAGGAGACCGCCGTCGGCGCCGTCTCCGCCGGCCTCGCCGTGGTCCTGGTGCTGCCGGTCACCACCCACCAGACCAACGACGCCTGGATCCAGCGGGCCCTGCACCGGGTCCGGGCCGCCACCGCCGCCTCCCTCCGCCGGCTCGACGGGGACCCCGACGCCGACCCCACCCCGCACGTCGCCGAACTGGAACTGCTGCTCGGCCGGGTCCGGCTCTCCCTGGCACCGCTGGTCCACCCGCTCAGCCCCTACCGGGCCCGCAAGGCCCGCGCCCGCGAGGTACTCGTCCTGCTCGACGCCTGCGCCGTGGAACTGCGCGGACTGGTCGCCGTCGCCGCCGACCCGGCCGCCGGACACGACGCCCGGCTGGCCGCCGCCTGCTGGCGGGTGGAGGCCGCGGTGGAGGCCCTGACCGGCGACGGCACCCCCGCCGCCCCGCAGCGCGAGACCCCCGCCCCGGTCCCCGCCCTCACCCATCTGCACGGCCTGGAGCACGCCCTCGCCGCCCTCGCCGCCCCGCTGCGCGGCACGCCCGAGCGGCGCGGCGAACCCCCGCTGGTGGTCAGCGCCTGAGCGGGCCGGCCGGGCCGGCTCAGCCCAGCCCGGCCGGCAGCCGCCCGGTGTGCAGCACCCCCAGCCGCTGGGTCGCCCGGGTCAGCGCCACGTACAGGTCGCTGGGCGACTGGTCGGCCGGCTCCACCACGATCACCGTGTCGAACTCCAGCCCCTTGGACTGGCGCGGATCCAGCAGCACCACGCTCCGCGTCAGATCCGGTTCCGCACCGGCCCGCACCCCCGGCAGCACCGGAGCCAGCACCGGGTGCAGCGCCCGGGGCGCGATCACCGCCAGCCGGCCCTCCGCCGGAACCCCCTCCGCCACGGCGGCGGCCACCGCCCCCGGCAGGTCCCCGGTCCGCCGTACCCACGGCAGCACCCCGGTGGACCGCACCGAGCTCGGCGGCTCGAACTCCGGGTTCCGGGCCCGCAGCACCCCCGCGGCCAGCTCCATGACCTCCGCCGGGGTCCGGTAGTTCACGCCCAGCCGCACCAGCTCCCAGCGGTCCCCGACGTACGGCGCCAGGATCCGCTCCCAGGAGCCGAGACCGGCCTCGTCACCGGTCTGCGCCGGATCGCCCACCAGGGTCATCGACCGGGTGGGGCAGCGCCGCATCAGCAGCCGCCAGGCCATCGCCGACAGCTCCTGCGCCTCGTCCACGATCAGGTGCCCGAAGGCCCAGCCGCGGTCGGCCGCCGCCCGCTCGGCGGTGCTCCGGTGGTCGGCCTCCTCCTGCCGCTCCGCCATCCGCTCGGCGTCGATGATGTCGTGCGCCGCCAGGTACTCGTTCTCCTGGTCCTCGAACTCGTACGACTCCGAGCCCTCGGAGAGCTCCAGCACCCCCTGCGCGTAGGCGATCCGCTCCTGGCGCTCCCGCTCCTCGGCCGCCCGCTCCGCGCTGTCGTCATGACCGAGCAGCTCGGCGGCCTCGTCCAGCAGCGGCACGTCCGCCGGGGTCCACGGGCCCCCGTCCCGCCGGATCAGCTCGGCGTCCGCCGCCGGCAGATGCGCCGGATCCGCGAGGAACTCCGCGACCAGCCCCTGCGGGGTGAGCTCCGGCCACAGGGCGTCCACGGCCGCGTGCACCTCGGCACTGGTGGCGATCTCCTTGCCCAGCTGGGCGATGTCGTCGGGGCCCAGCAGATTGGGCCCGCCGTACGGGTCCGCGCCCAGCCGGTCGGCGAGCTGCTCGGTGAGGGCGTCGATCACCTGGAAGGCGAAGTACGGGCGGGCCAGGTTGTGCGGCAGCCCGGTGGCCCGCGCCCGGTCCCGGGCCCGGTGCGCGATCGTCCGGTCCAGCAGCAGGGTGCCGTGGTCCTCGTGCGCGATCTCCAGGGCGGGCTCCGGCAGCACCTCGCTGTCCTCGCCCGCCCCGGCCGGCACCGTCTCCGGCAGCCGCTGCCGGTCCCGGACCACCGCGGCCAGCACCTCCGCCATCTCCGCCCGGCCCTTGACCGCGGCCGCGCCGGGCCGGTCGGTGCCGGTGGCCCGCACCCCGGGGAACAGCTCGCCCGGGGTGGCCAGCAGCACCCCGGTCTCGCCCAGGGCCGGCAGCACCTCCCCGATGTAGCCGAGGAAGGCCGGGTTGGGGCCGACGATCAGCACCCCGCGGCGGGCCAGCAGCTCGCGGTGGGCGTACAGCAGATAGGCGGCCCGGTGCAGGGCCACGGCGGTCTTGCCGGTGCCCGGACCGCCCTCCACCACCAGCGCGCCCCGGTGCGGGGACCGGATGATCCGGTCCTGTTCGGCCTGGATGGTCCGCACGATGTCGTGCATCCGGCCGGTCCGGGCGGCATCGAGGGCGGCGAGCAGCACGGCGTCCGCGTCCGCCCCCTCGTGGCCGGTGCGCTCGGCGTCCGCGAGGTCCAGGATCTCGTCGTGCAGGGCGGTCACCTCACGGCCCCGGGTGGTCAGATGGCGGCGCCGGCGCAGTCCCATCGGGGAGTACCCCGTGGCCAGATAGAACGGGCGTGCCATCTCCGCGCGCCAGTCCAGGACCAGCGGGGTGCGGTCCGCGTCGCCCTGCCTGATTCCGATACGGCCGATGTGGTGGTCGCGTCCGTCGGAGAAGGTGAGCCGGCCAAAACACAAGCCGTTCTCCCCGGCATTCAGGGCGGAAACCAGACCCGATTGCTCGGCGACCAGGACATCCCGTTCCAGCCGGGCCTGGAAGCCGCCGCCATCCGCCCGCAGGGCCGTCCGTACGGCCTGTTCGGCCTGGTCGCGCAGCCCGTCGAGGCGGGCATAGAGCTCCGTGACGAATCGCTGTTCATTCCGGAATTCCTCGGTTGACAATTCCACTCCCGCCGCGATACAGTGACTTCACACGGTGTTTCATGTCCCTTTTCAGGACTGCCGTGAAACATCCAATATACGCAGATGATCGCCCTGGCCGTCAATATTCGGTCGGGGTATTTTTATGCCGTGGAACCCGGGAGTGAACCGATGCCGAACCACCTCCACCAGCCACTGGAGGACGCCGAATTCGACTTCGTCCTCACCATGTCCGGACCCACCCCGGTCCTCGCCTACTTCCGCGGCGGCTGGCCCAAGGTCGCCGAGACCTGCCGGACCATGGACCAGGTGGTCGGCGACACCGTCCAGGCCTACGGCGGCCGGATCACCGCCGTCCGCACCGACATGACCCGCTGCCCGGCCGCCACCCGCCGCTACGCGGTGGCCTCCGCCCCCACCCTCGTCCTGATCAAGGACGGGGTACCCGCCGCCACCCACGAGGGCCCCCTGGACCGGACCGGACTCGCCGCGTTCCTCGACTCGGCGCTCTGACCCGCCGCCACCCGCGTACGGTCGGAGGGTGACCATCACCTACCGGGCGGCCCGCCCCGAGGACGCCGCCGCCATCGAAGCCCTCGACAGCTCCTTCACCACCGGCACCGTCTTCCGGGCCGAGGCCGCCGAGGGGTCCATGGGGTTCACCCTCCGCGAGGTCCCCGTCGACCCGCCCGTCCACAAGGTCTTCCCGCCCGAGGAGCACGACGAGCAGGAGATCGGCACCGGCGGGGACCGCCGCACCTTCGTCGCCCTCGACGGCGACACCCTCTGCGGATTCGCCGCCGTCGGCTACAGCCCCTGGAACCGCCGGCTCACCGTCGAGGACATCGAGGTCGCCCCCGGACGCCGCGGAACCGGAATCGGCCGGACCCTGATGGAGCACGCCGCCGGCTTCGGCCGCGAACGCGGCGCCCACCAGCTCTGGCTGGAGGTCTCCAGCGTCAACGCCCCCGCCGTGCACGCCTACCGGCGGATGGGCTTCACCTTCTGCGGACTCGACACCACCCTCTACGAGGGCACCCCGGCCGCCGGGGAGCAAGCCCTCTACATGGCGCGGCCGTTGTCGTGAGATTCACCCGAACGGGTGTATCGACCGTAGAGCGGTGACGCTGCTGACCTGCGGCGTGTACAACGGGTGAGTGCTCACCGCACATTCATCCGGCATGTACAGGGTGGATCTGGTCGGACAGGGGGTAACCGCCCGGGATGAACATACGGCAGCAGTGTGTGACGGGCACACAGGTAGGCGAAGAGGCCGAGGAGTTCATCCGGCTCTTCCACCGGGAGAACCCGGGAAGCGGCGATCCGCGGGACCGGATCGCCGCCGTCCGGGCCGAGTTGGCCGCCACCGGAACCTATCGGCACACCGAGGCAGAGCTGGTCCACGGCGCCCGCGTCGCCTGGCGCAACAGCAACCGCTGCATAGGCCGGCTCTACTGGAACTCCCTGCGGGTGCGCGACCGCCGGGGGCTCACCGGCGGGGACGAGATCGCCGCCGAGTGCGTGGAGCACCTGCGCGACGCCACCAACGGCGGCCGGGTCCGCCCCACCATCACCGTCTTCGCCCCCGACGCCCCGGGCCGCCCCGGCCCGCTGATCTGGAACGAGCAGTTGATCCGGTACGCCGGCTACGGCGACCACCCCTCCGTCACCGTGGGGGACCCCCGCAACCGGGAGCTCACCGAGGCGCTGCGCGACCGGGGCTGGCCCGGCGGCCCCGGCACCCCCTTCGACCTGCTCCCGCTGGTGGTCCAGGGCTGCGACGACAAGCCCCGCTGGTTCGACCTCCCCGCCGAGGCCGTGCTCGAAGTGCCCATCGAACACCCCGACGGGGACCGTTGGTCGGACTGGGGCCTGCGCTGGCACGCCGTCCCCGCGATCTCCAACATGTGCCTGGAGATCGGCGGGATCCACTACCCGGCCGCCCCCTTCAACGGCTGGTACATGGGCACCGAGATCGGCGCCCGCAACCTCGGCGACACCGACCGCTACAACCTGCTGCCGCAGGTCGCCCGCCGGATGGGCCTGGACACCACCAGCGAGCGCTCGCTCTGGCGGGACCGGGCCCTGGTCGAACTCAACCGGGCCGTGCTGTCCTCCTTCGACCGGGCCGGGGTCACCATCGCCGACCACCACACCGAGTCCCGCCGCTTCCTCTCCCACCTTGAGCGCGAGGAGGGCAAGGGCCGCCGGGTGGGCGCCGAATGGTCCTGGATCGTCCCCCCGATCTCCGGCTCCGCCACCCCCGTCTTCCACCGCACCTACGAGGACCGGCAGCAGAGCCCCGCCTACACCCACCACCCCGGGGCGGAGGACCGGGCCCGCGGCCGAGATCTGGTCTAGACCTTCTGTTACCGTCGGCTGCTACGTCGGGTGCACGGTGGAGAGGGGCGCAAGGTGGCGCAGCGCGAAGGTCGGGTCCACATCGGCTCGTTCACATCGGCGGGGGGCCGCGGGATCACCACCGCGGCCGTGGACCCCGACACCGGGGAGCTGACCCCGCTCGGCACCACCGGGGGCCTCGCCGACCCCTCCTACCTGGCCCTCGGCCCGGACACCGGGGTGCGCTACGCGGTCAGCGAGAGCGACCCCGGCGCCGTGGCGGCCTTCCGCGCCGCCCCGGACGGCCTGCTCCCGCTCGGCGGGCCGGCCGGGGTCGGCGGGGCCGGACCCACCCAGCTGAGCGTGAGCGGCCGCTGGCTGTTCACCGCGAACTACACCTCGGGCAGTCTCAGCGTGCTGCCGCTGGCCCCGGACGGCTCCTTCGCCGGGCCCGCCTCGGTGCTGGTCCACCGGGGCTCGGGCCCCGACCCGGACCGTCAGCGGGCGCCGCACGCCCACCAGGTGCTGCCCGATCCCGGCGGCCGCTGGGTGCTCGGGGTTGACCTCGGCACCGACACCGTGCGGGTGCTCGCCCTGGACCCGGCGGCGGGGGTGCTGGAGGTGCGTGCCGAGGTGGCGCTGCCGCCCGGCAACGGGCCCCGGCAGCTGGCCTTCCACCCGTCCGGCGGGGTGGTCTACGTACTGAACGAGCTGCGGCCGCTGCTGACCGTCTGCCGCTGGGACGGGCTCACCGGATCCCTGGAACCGGTCGCCGAGGTTCCGGTCGCCCCTGAGGGCCTTCCAGGGGCCGTGCGGGCCTATCCCTCGGCGGTGGTGGCCTCGCCGGACGGCCGGTTCGTCTGGGCGGCCGTCCGCGGCACCGACACCATCGCGGTGCTCTCGGTGGCCGGGGACCCGCTCGCGCCACGGCTCACCGGCAGCGTGGACTGCGGCGGACGGTGGCCGCGCGACCTCGTGGCGAACCCGGAGGGCAGCCGGCTCTACGCGGCCAACGAACGCTCCGGGGACGTCACCTGGTTCACGGTGGACCGGGGCACCGGACTGCCCCGGCGGGCCGGATCCCTGCCGGTGCCGGCCGCCAGCAGCGTGCTCTTCGCCTGACCGGCGCGCCCGGAGCGCGGTACGCGGACGGGCCCGCCCCCGGAAATCCGGCGGCGGGCCCGTGTCCGCGCGTACGGTGTGTGCGTACGGGCGCCCGGTGCGCGGGGTGGGCGGGTCAGTGCGCGGAGGCGCTCTGCGGCAGGCCCAGGGCGGCGGAGTACTGGGCCACCGCCAGCTTGCCCAGCGCCGGGTAGGCGCCCAGCACCTCGGCGGCCGCGCATTCGGCCTCCTTGCAGGCGCTGTCCAGCAGGCCCTCGGCGGCCTCCGGGCCGATCAGGCAGGGGGCCAGCGCCAGCTGGGCGGAGCCCGAGCCGCGCAGCTGCTCGGCGACCGCCGCCACCGAGCCCTCCTGGTCCAGGGCGGCCGCGATCACCGGGACCGCGAGGCGGGCGGCGAGCAGCATGCCGGTGATCCCGGCGGCCTGCACGGCCTCCTCGCCGCCGGTGGTGGCCAGGATGATGCCGTCCGCGGCGGTGGCCACGGTGAACAGCCGGGCCCGGTCGGCGCGGGCCAGCCCGGCCTCGGACAGCCGGACGTGCAGGCCCTCGGCCAGCAGCGGGTGCGGTCCCAGCACATCGGCCAGCTCGGCCGCGGCGGTGGAGTCCATCAGCGCCCGCCGCATCCGGCGCAGCAGGTCCGCGTCCGGGCCGGCCAGCAGCGGCACCACCACGGCGTCCGGGCCGGTGGGTGCGGGCACCTCCTGGCCGGTGGCGCGGGCGAACTCGGCGCGGGCGGCGCGCTCCCCGGCGATCGAGGTCAGCACGGCGGACAGCGAGGGGAACTCGGGGGCGGAGCCGCCGTCCCCGGGCTCACCGTCCAGAAAGCCGATCCGGGCGTCCAGGCCGGGCAGCTCGGACCGGCCGATGCTCAGGATCTCCTCGGCCAGGCTCCGGGAGGCGGCCGAGGGGGCACCCGGTACGGCGAGCACCAGCGCGGGCGCGTTCTCGGGCGCCACCGCGGGCTCGGGACGGCGGTGCCGTCCGCTGGGTCGGGGTCGCGGCATTCGTACGGGCAGGCCGTTCGCGGGGCCAGTGGGGGTGCTCATGGCGCCGCATGCTACTGGCTTTCCCCGACCCGCTGTTCGGGCAGGGTTCGCCCGAGAGGCATCTGTCCGTATTTATCCGTTGAATATCAGATACGACCATCTACGGTGGACATGCGTGGTGCTTACACGGGCTCGCCTGCGGTGCGGGCGCCGCTCACCCGGGCTGGGACGGCAGTTGCCAGGTCACCGGTTCCGCACCCTGCCTGACCAGCAGGTCGTTGGTCCGGCTGAACGGCCGGGAGCCGAAGAACCCGTAGTCGGCGGAGCGCGGGGAGGGGTGCGAGGACTCGATCGCGGGCAGATCGCCCAGCAGTGGCCGCAGGTCCCGGGCGGCCCGCCCCCACAGGATGGACACCAGCGGTCCGCCGCGGGCCGCCAGCGCGCGGATCGCCTGCTCGGTCACCGCCTCCCAGCCCTTGCCCTGGTGGGCGCCGGGCCGGCGCGGGGCGGTGGTCAGCGACCGGTTCAGCAGCAGCACGCCCTGCCGGGTCCACGGGGTGAGGTCCCCGTTGAGGGGCCGTCCGGTGTTCAGGTCCCGGTGCAGCTCCAGGAAGATGTTGTCCAGGCTGGGCGGCACCGGGGCGACCTCGGGGGCCACCGAGAAGGACAGCCCCACCGCGTGACCGGGGGTGGGATAGGGGTCCTGGCCGACTATCAGCACCTTCACCTGGTCGAAGGGCTGCTGGAAGGCGCGCAGGACGTGCGCCCCGGCGGGGACGTAGGTCCGGCCCGCCGCGATCTCGGCGCGCAGGAAGTCGCCCATCGCGGCGATCTGCCCGGCCACCGGTGCCAGGGCCTCGGCCCAGCCCGCTTCGACGATGTCACTGAGAGGTCGTGCTGCCACGGGAGGTCACTCTAGTGGCCGATCACCGCGGCCCGCACACAGAGGACATCGGGCAGGTGGGAGGCGAGCAGCCGCCAGCTGTCCCCGTCGTCGTGGCTCGCGTACAGCTCGCCGTTGCGGTTGCCGAAGTAGATCCCGGCAGGCCCCTTGCCGTCCTCGCCCTCGTCCGTGCACAGGGCGTCGCGCAGCACGGTGCCGTAGTGGTCGCCGGCCGGCAGGCCGTTGCTCAGCGGCTCCCAGCTGGCTCCCGCGTCGCGGGTGCGGAAGACCCGGCAGCGGTGCCCGGCCGGCACCCGGTCGGAGTCGGCGTTCAGCGGGAACAGGTAGGCGGTGCCGGGCAGGCGGGGGTGGGCGGCGACGGCGAAGCCGAAGTCGGAGGGCAGTCCGGCGCCGATGTCGGTCCAGCTGTGGCCGGCGTCGTCGCTGCGGTAGACCCCCCAGTGGTTCTGCAGGTAGAGCCGGCGGCGGTCCCCGGCGTCCTGGGCGATCTTGTGCACGCACTGGCCGAACTCCGGGTCCGGATCCGGCAGGAACACCGCGGAGATCCCGGCGTTGGAGGGTGCCCAGGAGGCGCCGCCGTCGCCGCTGCGGAACACCCCGGCGGTGGAGACGGCCACCGTGAGGGCGTCCGGGTCGAGCGGATCGGTGATCACCGTGTGCAGCCCCTCGCCGCCGCCCCCGGGTACCCAGTCCTTCCGGCTGGGGTGCTCCCACAGCGGGCGGACGAGCTCGAAGGACTCGCCGCGGTCGGTGGAGCGGAACAGGGCCGCCGGCTCGGTGCCGGCGTAGACCACCCCGGGGGCCTCGGGGCCGGCCGGGCGCAGCTGCCAGACGCGTTCCAGGGAGGCGCCGGTGTCCTTGGGGAACCGGACCGCCGGGGTGGCCGGTTCCCGCCAGCTGGCGCCGAGGTCGTCGGAGTGGAAGACGGAGGGCCCCCAGTGGGAGCTGTCGGCGCCCACCAGCAGCCGGGGGGCCGGGCCGTTGCGGTCCACGGCCACCGCGTAGACGGCCTCGGCGTTGAAGTGGGGGCCGTCGAACACCCAGGGGGTGTCCTCGGGCGTTCCCTCCGGCCGGCGTCCCAGGAACAGTCCCTTGCGGGTTCCCACCATCAGCAGTGTTTCGGTCATATCGGCATCCTTCTCCTCTCGGGATGAATACGAGACCTTCCGTACTACGAGAGAACTCGTACTACGACCATTCTCGTAGTACGGTGGTTCTCGTACTTGGCCCTGTGGGGCCCGGACGCCCCGACCCTGGAGAGCCCCGATGAGCGCTGCCCTGTTCGAGCCCATGACCCTGCGTTCGGTGACCGCGCCCAACCGCGTCTGGATGGCCCCGATGTGCCAGTACAGCGCCGAGCCCACCGGCCCGCGGACCGGGGTGGCGGGGGACTGGCACTTCGCGCACTACGCGGCCCGCGCCGCCGGCGGCACCGGTCTGATCCTCCTGGAGGCCACCGCGGTCTCCCCGGAGGGCCGGATCTCGCCCTACGACCTCGGCCTGTGGAACAACACCCAGACCGAGGCGCTGCGCCGGATCACCGGCTTCCTCACCGCCCAGAGCACCGTGCCCGGCATCCAGCTCGGCCACGCCGGGCGGAAGGCCTCCACCGGCCGTCCCTGGGAGGGCGGCCGGCCGGTCGGCCCGGAGGAGCACGGCTGGCGGCCCGTCGGCCCCAGCCCGCTGCCCTACGCCGAGGGCCACCCCGTCCCGGAGGAGCTGACTGTCAATCAGATCATCGCGATCGCCGCGCAGTTCGCCGCCGCGGCGGTCCGCGCCCTGGACGCCGGCTTCCGGGTCGTCGAGATCCACGGCGCCCACGGCTACCTGCTCGGCGAGTTCCTCTCCCCGCACAGCAACCACCGCACCGACGCCTACGGCGGCTCCTTCGAGAACCGGGTCCGGTTCCCGCTGGAGGTGGTGGACGCGGTCCGCGCCGTCTGGCCCGCCGAACTCCCGCTGTTCTTCCGGATATCCGCCACCGACTGGCTGGCCGGGGAGGGCTGGACCCCGGACGAGACGGTCCGGCTGGCCGCCCTGCTCCAGGACCACGGAGTGGACCTCCTGGACGTCTCCACCGGCGGCAACGCCCCCGGCCTGCGGATCCCCCTGGAGCCCGGCTACCAGGTGCCGTTCGCCGCCCGGGTCAAGGCGGAGACCACGCTCCCGGCGGCGGCCGTGGGCCTGATCACCGAACCGGCGCACGCCGAGAAGATCCTCGGCAACGGGGAGGCGGACGCCGTCCTGCTCGGCCGGGAACTCCTGCGCGACCCGCACTGGGCCCGCCGCGCCGCCCGTGAACTGGGCGCCGAGGTACGGGTACCTGCCCCCTACCACCGGTCCTGACCGGCCCGGCCTCTCGTACCATGGCGGGACAGGGGCGCCCATCGAACGGAGTACGGCCATGACCGACCGGGACACCAGCCGGGCGCTGCCCCACCCGGAGCCCGGCGAGATCCGGCTGGAGGGGGTGCTGCACGCCCTCTCCGACCCGCTCCGCCTCTCCATCGTCCGCGAACTGGCCGCCGACGACAGCGGACTGGGCTGCTCCGCCTTCGTGCTGCCGGTGACCAAGTCGACCACCACGCACCACTTCCGGGTGCTCCGGGAGAGCGGGGTGGTCCGGCAGGAGTACCGGGGCACCACCAAGCTGAACCGGCTCCGCCAGGCCGACCTGGAGAAGCTGTTCCCCGGTCTGCTGGACACCGTCCTGACGGCCGCCGCGGCCGAGGAGGTCCGGCTCCGGGTCCGGTAGGGCGGGCGGCCGGGGGCCCGGCCGTTCAATAGGAGAACGCCATCGGGCGGTCCGGGTCCTGGTCGTCGCCGCCGATCCGAGTGGGCGGGTTGCGGTCCGCGTCGGTGAGCTCGGGCGGCCCCTTGCGCACCGCCGCCACCAGCAGCCGCACCTCGATCACCGCCAGGAGCGCGTAGAGCAGGGTGAACCCGATCAGCGAGGTGAGCACCTCGCCCTGGGAGACCCCGGGCGACACCGCGTCGGCGGTCCGCAGCACCCCGTAGACCGACCAGGGCTGGCGGCCGGTCTCGGTGAAGATCCAGCCCCAGGAGCAGGCGATCAGGGGGAAGACCAGGGTCCACACCACCAGCCGCCAGTACCAGCGGGTGGCCGTGGAACCCAGGGTCCGGCTCCGGGTCACCGCCAGGTGCGGGACCTCGTCCTCGCAGGTCCGCAGACCCGGCCGGAGCAGGAACCGCTTCCGGGTCAGCCACAGCCCGACCACGCCGACCGCCACCGAGGTCAGGCCGAAGCCCATCATGAACCGGAAGCCCCAGAAGGCGACCGGGATGTCCGGCCGGTAGTCCCCGGGCCCGTACTTCTCCTGCGAGGCCCGGTTGGTGTCGTTGATCCCGGCGACGTACGAGTGGAAGTTCCCCGTCGCCAGGAAGGACAGCAGCCCGGGCACCGACCACTCCACCTTGTTGTGGCCCTCGGAGACGTCGCCGATCGCGAACACCGAGAAGGGGGCCGTGTCCTGGCCGTCCCAGAGCGCCTCGGCCGCCGCCATCTTCATCGGCTGCTGCTTCACCATCACCTTGCCCAGCGTGTCGCCGCTCAGCGACACCAGCACCCCGGCGACCAGCAGGGTGACCAGGGCCACCCGCAGCGAGGTCCGCATCACCGGCACGTGCCGGCCGCGGCGCAGATGGACCGCGGAGATCCCGGCCACGAAGGCGCCGCCGGCCAGGAAGACCGCCGTCAGGGTGTGGTAGACGACCACCAGGGTGGTGTCCTGGGTGAGGACCAGCCAGAAGTCGGTGAGCTCGGCCCGGCCGCGCTCCTCGTTGATCCGGTAGCCGACCGGGTGCTGCATGAAGGAGTTGGCCGCCAGGATGAAGTAGGCGGAGAGCACGGTCCCGACGGCGACCATCCACATGCACGCCAGATGGATCCGCTTCGGCAGCCGGTCCCAGCCGAAGATCCACAACCCGATGAAGGTGGACTCGAAGAAGAAGGCGATCAGGGCCTCGAACGCCAGCGGGGCGCCGAAGATGTCCCCGACGAACCGCGAGTAGGCGGACCAGTTCATCCCGAACTGGAACTCCTGGACGATGCCGGTGACCACACCCATCGCGATGTTGATCAGGAACAGCCGGCCCCAGAACCTGGTGGCGGAGAGGTACTTCTCCTTCCCCGTCCGCACCCAGGCGGTCTGCAGCCCGGCGACCAGCACGGACAGCGAGATCGTGAGGGGGACGAAGAGGAAGTGGTAGACGGTGGTGATGCCGAACTGCCACCGGGCCACCGTGTCGGGGGCCAGAGCCAGCTGCGGTGCCAGGTCCATCCGGTTCTCGCCCTCCGTCGCCCCCGCGGCCGTGTCCTGCGCCCCACTCTCGCCTGCGCGCCCGGGCGGAGACCGGTAGCGGCGGGGCCGGCGGGCCCGGGACTACCCGGACGGCCGATCCAGGGCCCGCTGGTACTCGGCGAGCGCCTGATGGGTCAGATGCAGTCCGGCCCGCAGCACCGCGTCGTGCGCGGTGGGGTACGCGGCCCGGTGCGCGGCGTCCAGCCGCCGGGCCCGGGCCAGCGCGGCCGTGCAGTCCCGGCCGTCCAGCGCCCGGTCCAGGGCGCCGGCGGTGGCGGTGACCAGCGGTGCCAGCTCACGGAGCGCCGCATCGGGTCCGGGACTAGCGGGGGAGCGGTCGGACAGCTCCTGGAGGAAGTAGCGCAGGGTGAGCGCCGACTGCGAGGCCAGCCGCAGCCGGGGCCGCAGAACCGCCATCCGGGCCGCCGCCCGCCGCTCGCCCGGCACGGACCGCAGCCGGCCCGCGGTCCGCTCCAGCGAGGCGGCCATGGCCCGCGGCCGGTCCCAGAACGCGGCGGCCGAGGCCCCTCCGTCGGCCGCCCCGGCCCGCCGGACCCCCGGCGGATCCCCGTCCCGGCCGGCCAGCTCGGCGCTCCGCGCCAGCAGCGCCGCCAGATCGGCGCGGTAGGACTCCAGCCCGGCCAGCGCGGACCGGTACGGGTCCGGGGGCCACAGCAGCGGACCCAGCAGGGCCACCGCGGCGATCCCCACCGCGCTCTCCTCCAGCCGCACCAGCGGATACCCCGGGGTCGGGGTGCTGTAGATCACCAGCGCGGTGACCAGCACCTGCTGGTTGGGCGAACCGTCGTGCCGCAGCAGGTACATGAGCGCGCAGGCGCTCACCAGCAGCAGCAGGAACGACAGCGAGGACAGCGGCAGCCAGGAGAGCACCGCCACGCTCAGCAGCACCCCCGCGACCACCCCGACCAGCCGCTCCAGGGCCAGCCGGGGCGCGTCGAACAGGTCGGCCCGCAGGATCAGCACGGACGGCAGGGCGGCCGCCACCGGGAACTGGCCGGTGCCCAGCCACAGACAGGCGTACCAGGGCAGGGCCGCGCACACCACCATCCGGGCGGCCGGCCCGAACCAGCCGCCGACCTGGGGAACGCTCCGGCCGGAGACCGGCATCACGGACATAGCGGAGATGTTAGGGGGTCTCCGGGGCGATCAGGACGGACCGTCCCCCGGATCGGCGGCCGCCGCCAGCAGACCGGACCAGTCGGGGATCTTCACCGAACGGCGGCCCAGCGAACGCCCCAGCTCGGCCTCGGCCCGCTCGATGGCCAGCCAGCCCGGCCATTCCACCGGGCGCAGCCCGGCCGCCCGCAGGGCCGGCAGCGGATCGTCCGGCAGCTCGCGGCCCGCCAGCACCGGCGCGTCCTGGAGCAGCGAGGACACCGTCTCCTTGGCGCAGGGCCGGTTGGTGCCGATCACCCCGGTCGGCCCGCGCTTGATCCAGCCCGCCACGTACTCGCCCACCGAGGCCCGGCCGTCCCGCAGCACCCGGCCCGCCGCGTGCGGCACCGTGCCCCGCGCCGGATCGAACGGCAGCCCCGGCAGCGGCACCCCCTGATAGCCCACCGAGCGCAGCACCAGCTCGGCGGGCAGTTCCTCGAACACCCCGGTGCCCCGCACCCCGCCCCGCCCGTCGGCCTCCGGCACCGTCCGCTCGCACCGTACGGCCCGGACCCGGCCCGCGCCGTCGTCCAGCAGTTCCACCGGACGCAGGAAGAACCGCAGCCCGATCCGCCGGCCGTCCTCCGCCGGGGCGCCCGCCGGGGGAGCGGCGGCCCAGCCGCGCAGCACCTCCACATTGCGCCGGACCGCGGTGGGCAGGGGCGCGCCCGGGTCCGCGTACGCCGGATCGAGGGCCAGTTCGGCGGGGTCCACGGTGATCGGCACCCCCGGGAGCCCGCCCAGTTCGCGGAGCTCCTTGGTGGTGAACCGGCCCTGGGAGGGGCCCCGCCGGGCCACCATCCGGACCTCGCGGAGCCCGCTGGCGGCGAGCGCCTCCAGGGCCGGCTGCGGAATGTCCGTGGGCAGCAGCTCGGCGGTGCCCCGGGCCAGGATCCGGGTCACGTCCACGGCCACGTTGCCCGCGCCGACCACCACCGCGGACCGCACCGCTCCGAGTCCGAACTCCGCCGACCGGGCGTCGGGGTGCGCGCTGTACCAGTTGACGAAGGAAGTGGCCGAGAACACCCCGGCCAGTTCCTCGCCGGGGATGCCGAGCAGCCGGTCCCGGGCCGCGCCCACGCAGTACACGACCGCGTGGTACAGCTCCAGCAGCCGTCCGGTGGGCAGCAGTTCCCCGCCGGCCTCGACATGGCCGAGGAACCGGATCCCGTCGTCCTCCAGGACCTCGCGCAGGGTGCCCTGCAGCGATTTGATCTTCTCATGGTCGGGGGCGACCCCGTACCGGACCAGACCATAGGGGGCGGGCAGCCGGTCGAGCACGTCGACCCGTACGCCCGGCACCTCGCGCTGGCGGACCAGGCTCTGCGCGGCATAGACCCCGCTCGGCCCGGAACCGACGACGGCGACACGAAGCACGGCGGAGCTCCCTTCCGCAGGTGACCCACCAGCATGGCACCGGGACCCCCGCCCGTCAGCCCTCCGGCGCGCCCGGACCCGCCCCGGGCGGCGGCGGACCGGCCCGGGAGGCGGCGGACCGGCCCGGAGGGCCTGTGGGGTCAGCCCGTGGTGCCGGCCATCGAGCGCATCCGGCCGATCTCCGCGGTCTGCTGGGCCACCAGATCGGTGGCCATCTCCTCCACGGCCACGTTGTTCCCGCCGGCCAGCGCCTTCCCCGCCATGGTCAGGGCCCCCTCGTGATGGGTGGTCATCAGTTTCAGGAACAGCCGGTCGAAGTCCTTGCCGCGGGCCGCCCGGAGCTCGGCGAGCTGGGCCTCGGTCGCCATCCCGGGCATCCCGGCGTGGTCGTGCCCGCCGTCCGGCCCCGCGCCCGGCGCCGGATGCCTGGCCAGCCAGCCCTCCATCGCGCCGATCTCCGGCCGCTGGGCGCCGGCGATCCGCTCGGCGAGGCGCTTCACCGGTTCGGCCGCGGCCCGTTCGGGCGCCAGCGCGCTCAGCACCAGGGCCTGCCGGTGGTGCTCGATCATGTCCCGGACGTAGTCGAAGTCGGCGGCGTTGGGGCTGTCGTCGGGGCGTTCCCGGGCGGCCTCCTCGGGGGAGAGGGTGCGGGACTCCTCCCCGGGCTTCCCGGGTGCGATCACCGAAGGGCCGCTCCGGGCGCCGCCCTTGTCGGCCCGGTCCCCGTCGCCCCCGCCCTGGCAGGCGGCGAGCCCGAGCACGAGCAGGGCGGCGGCGGTCGCCGCCGCGAAACCCCGGAGTGACTCTGTTGCCATGTCCATGGAAGGGAAGATACTGCCGGGGTCCACGTTCCGTTCCCACGACGAACGGATTGAAGGGACTCCTAGGGAGGGCACAGTGAGCTCGACGCACCACACCCGTGTGCGACGCAGGAGGCTGGGGGTGGCCGCCGCGGCGGCCGGGCTCCTCGCCACGCTCATCACGGCGGGCTCCGCGGCCGCCACGCCGGACCCCGGCGACGAGCAGCGGACCCCGGCCGGATCCTCGGCGGCCCGCACCTCGATCGGCGAGATACCGGGCCAGGACAAGATCGTCCACAGCCGCAACATCAAGCACCTCGCGAACATACCGAGCGCCAACCCCGACGGCATCGAGACCGACATCGCCTTCCAGGGCCGCTACGCCTACGCGGGCAGCTACGACGGCTTCACCATCTACGACATCAAGAACCCGAAGACCCCCAAGACGGTCAGCCGGGTGCTCTGCCCGGGCGGCCAGAACGACATCTCGGTCTCCGGGGACCTGCTCTTCCTCTCCACGGACTCCTCGCGCAGCGACGACTCGTGCAACAGCGTGTCGCAGCCCGCCACAGAGAAGTCCTCCTGGGAGGGCATCAAGATCTTCGACATCAAGGACAAGCGGAACCCCCGGTACATCAAGTCCGTGGAGACCGCCTGCGGTTCGCACACCCACACCCTGGTGCCGGGCAAGCGCGACATCTACGTCTACGTGGCCTCCTACTCGCCCAACGCCGCCTTCCCGGACTGCCAGCCGCCGCACGACGGCATCTCGGTGGTGAAGGTCCCGAAGAAGGCCCCGACCCAGGCCGCCGTGGTGGCCTTCCCGGTCCTCTTCCCGGACGGCGGCAACCCGGGCGCGCCCGACAACCCGGGCGTCTCCAAGACCACCGGCTGCCACGACATCACCGTGCTGCCCTCGAAGAACCTCGCGGCCGGCGCCTGCATGGGCGACGGCATCCTCTTCGACATCAGCAGGCCGGAACGGCCGCGGGTGATCGACCGGGTGCAGGACAACGTCAACTTCGCGTTCTGGCACTCCGCCACCTTCAACGAGCGTGCGAACAAGGTGGTGTTCACCGACGAGCTGGGCGGCGGTGTCGCGGCCACCTGCAACGCCGCGACCGGCCCCAACCGGGGCGCGGACGGCATCTACGACATCACCGGCCGCGGGGACGCGCGCAAGCTGGTCTTCCGCAGCTACTTCAAGATCCCGCGGCACCAGGCCGACACCGAGAACTGCGTGGCCCACAACGGCTCGCTGATCCCGGTCGGCGGCGGTCGCGACATCATGGTGCAGGCCTGGTACCAGGGCGGCCTGTCCGTCTGGGACTTCACCGACTCCCGCCGTCCGAAGGAGATCGCCTTCTTCGAGCGCGGACCCCTCGACCCGACCGCCCTGAGCCTCGGCGGCTCCTGGTCGGCCTACTACTACAACGGCCACATCTACTCGAACGACATCGCCAAGGGCCTGGACGTGCTGCGGCTCGACGACTGGCGCACCGACAGCGCCAAGCGGGTCCACCTGGACGGGCTGAACGTCCAGACCCAGCCCGACTACCGCCGCTAGTCGCTCAGTGCCTCAGTTCCTCCCGCTCGACGTCCCGCCGGACGGGTTCCCCCCGTCCGGCGGGACGCCCCGGTCCCACTCCAGCCCGTACCGCTGGAACAGCTCACCGCGCAGCCGGGCCGCGTCCATCGAGGCCCCCGGCAGCAGCACCGCGAACACCGCGCCCATCAGCAGCGCCCGCAGCATCGGGTAGTCGCGGTCCGGGTCCGCCGAGCCGTACCGGGCCACCGTGTCCTTGAGCAGCTCCGCCAGCCGCTGCTGCTCCGGGCACTGCACGAACCCCTCGGCCTGCAGGATGCCCGCCATGTGCGTGCGCATCAGCAGCGGCCGGTCCAGGGCCAGCCCGAGGATCGCGTCGATCGCCCGGGCCAGCCGCTCCCGCCCGTCCTCGGTGCAGGGCTCCCGCTCCAGCGCCGCGTGCAGCGAGCGGTGCATCAGCCGGTGCACCGCCGACTGGAGCAGCTGGCGCTTGCCCGGGAAGTAGTACGAGACCAGTCCGCGGGCGGCGCCGGCGCGGTCGGCGATGTCCCCCAGGGTGGTCGATTCGTACCCGCGTTCGGAGACCAACTCCACCGTGGCCTGGAGCAACCGCTCCCTGGAGCGTCTCCGCAGTTCTTCATTGACCGATGCGCTACGCGGGGACATGCTGAACTCCTGCGTTGACTGGCTCGGAGCCAATATACTCAGCGCAGTGGTGCACCGGTGCTCGGCGACGCGGGGGATCGCCGAGCACCGATGTGTGCGCACCGCCTCGCGCCCGCGGGTGACCGAACGGGGCCCTCACCGGGGGGCGGGCCGCCGGCAGCCCGCCACGGTCGCGGCCACCAGGGCCACTCCCAGCAGCCAGCCGCCCAGCACGTCCGAGGGCCAGTGCACACCCAGCAGCACCCTGGTCAGCCCCACCCCGAGGACCGAGACCAGCACGGCGGCCCAGACCGCCGGCCGGGGCACCAGCCAGAGCACCAGCCCGCACACCACCGTCGCGGTCATCGCGTGCCCCGAGGGATAGGCCGCGTAGTGCGCGGAGTCCACCGGGTCCGGCCACACCGGCCGCTCCCGCCCCACCGCCGCCTTCAGCCCCTGCTGCACCACCGAGGCCACCACTCCGGCGATCAGGAAGCGCACGGCCAGCCGGCCCGAGCCCCGCCACCACAGGACACCGCAGACCACCGCCAGCAGCACCCGCATCGTCCAGGGGTCCCACACCCAGTCCGTCAGCACCCGGCTCAGCTGTGTCAGCCCCGGACTCGCCACCGCCTGCCGGTGCCAGGCCTCCGCCACCAGCACGTCGAACCGGATCAACGGCGGCCACTCCAGCACCACCAGGACCGTCAGCACCAGGGCGGCCGCCGCGCAGCAGGCCCCCGTCCACAGCGGCCAGCGTTCGTCCTCACCAGGCAGTCCCATGCCGGGGATCCTCCCACCGGGCCGGCCGCCGGCGGCTATGTCAGGGCCGCCAGACCCGGAACGAAGGCCACCAGCAGCGGCACCGCGGGCACCAGCGCGGCCAGCGCGGTCAGCCGCAGCCGGCGCCCCGCGGAGAGCCGGGGGTCCGCCGACAGCAGCCGGCGCACCCGCCGCGGCACGTCCGCCTGGGAGGTCCCGCACGGCCCGAACACCCCCCGGTCCTCGTTCAGCCCGACCAGGGCCAGCGCGATGGTCAGCCGGCCGAACCGGCGCGAGGCCACGTCGTCGGCGGCCAGCTCCACGAGATGGTGCATCCCCGCCCGGAACGCGGCGAACACCGGCACCTGCGGAAAGGCCCCGGACAGCGCCCCCGCGCAGTGCAGCAGCCAGTCGTGCCGGGCCGCCGCGTGCCCCTGCTCATGGGCCAGCACCGCGTCCAGCTGACGGCCCTTCAGGCGCCGCAGCGCCGCCGTGGTCACCACCAGCTGGGGGGCCGCCCCGGGCAGCCACCAGGCGTCCGGACGCTCGCCCTCCAACAGCACCAGCCGCACCCCGCCCGGATCCTCCCCGGGCAACAGCGGTGCCCGCAGCAGGAGTTCGGACCGGCGGGCCCGGCGCCGGGACCGCGCCCGCAGCACCTCCCGGGTCAGCATCACCCCGGTCCACAGCCCGCCGCCGGCCAGCAGCAGGGCCGTACCGGAGGCCCAGGGCCCGCCGGCGCCCAGACCGTACGCCTCGACCACCCCGTGCGGGGCGGTGGCGAACAGCCGGCCCCGCACCACCTCCCAGGCCGCCGCCGCGCTCAGCACCATCGACAGCCCCAGGCACAGCAGCACGCCGGCCACCGCGCACTGCCACACCCACAGGGCGACCACGGGTTCTCGTTCGGGCCAGTCGGCCCGGGACAGCAGGCGCGGGGCGATCGCGGCGGTCAGGATGCCGAGCAGCAGGAGAACGGCGGGGACCATCATGGCGCCAGCCTATGAGCGCGCGCCTACCTGCCGGTACGGCCCGGCGGCATTGGTGACGCAGGACACGTTTGCCGGGCCCGCCCGGTAGGGCCCGCCCCCGAGGGGCCCGCCCCGCAGGGCCCCGGGGCCGGTCGGCGGGTCAACCGGTCAGCAGCATCGCGAACATGCCCATCCCCATGGCCAGCCGGCACGCCCCCTGGAGCCCGCCCGGCCCGCCCGCCAGCCGGGTCCCGCCGTGCAGCACGTACCCGGAGTAGTAGAGCAGCAGCGCCCCGGTCAGCGCCGCCACCCCCGGCCACAGCGCCATGTACACCATGGCCAGCGAACCGATCAGATGGTGCGCGTGGTGGCCGCCCCCGGACCGCAGCCGCCAGGCCGCCCGGGCCGAGGAGGCGCAGAACACCGCTCCGAGCGCCAGGTGCACCGCCCGGCCGGCCCCCGCGGCCGCCGGCGCGGCCATCACCGCCATCCCCAGACCCATCACGGCGTCCGCCCGGCCCTCGGTTCTGCCCGCCCGCAGCAGGCAGTACCCGCCGCTGGCCGCGCACAGCAGCACCAGCAGCCAGGACAGCACGGGGGCGACGGAGTGGTGCACGGCGGAACCTCCCGGTTCGACGGCGACACCCAAGGAATGCCCGCACGCCGGACACCGCACGCCGGACGCCGCGTGCCGGAAGCGGCCGGTGCGGGCCGGGTTAGGCTTCGGCGAACCGACCGCACGAACGGAGCCGCCCATGTCCCCCGATGCCGCCCTCACCTTCCGCAGCGCCGCCACGGCCGACGTACCGGCCCTGGTCGCCCTGGTGGAGTCGGCGTACCGGGGCGAGGCCAGCCGGGGCGGCTGGACCACCGAGGCGGACTACCTGGACGGGCAGCGCACCGACGAGGCGGGGGTGCGCGAGGTCATCGAGAAGCCGGACTCGCTGCTGATGGTGGTCGAGCGGGCGGGCACCCTGGTGGCCTGCTGCCAGCTCGAACACCGCGGTGACCACGTCTACTTCGGGATGTTCGCGGTCCGCCCCGGACTCCAGGGCGGCGGCCTCGGCAAGGAGATCCTGGCCGAGGCCGAGCGGCGCGCCGGCGAGGACTGGGGCGCCAAGGAGATGCGGATGACCGTCATCAACGTCCGCGAGGAGCTGATCGCCTACTACGAGCGGCGCGGCTACCGGCGGACCGGCGAACTGACCCCCTTCCCCTACGGGAACGAGCGCTTCGGCCGTCCGCGCCGCCCCGACCTCGCCTTCGAACTCCTCGTCAAGCCGCTCTAGCGGTGTTGCGCACCGCCGTCAGGCGGTGAACCGGCCGGTCCGCCGGATCTCCGGGAAGTCCGTCGCCGCGCCGTCCAGTTCGAGGGCCCGCACCAGCCGCAGCTGCTCCTGGGTGTTCACGATCCAGCCGGTCACCCGCAGCCCCGCGGTGTGCGCCGACTCCACCGTCTCCAGGGTCAGCCGCCGGATGTCGAGGGAGACCGTCTCCGCGCCGGCGGCCAGCGCCCGGTCCACGATGTCCTCGCCGTACCGGCTGGCGGTCAGGGCGGTCCGCACCCCCGGCAGCAGCCGGGCGGTCTCGGCGAGCGCGGCGTCCTGGACCGAGGCCACCTCCACCCGGTTGGTCAGGTCCCGCCGCCGCAGCACCTCGGCCAGCGCCGCGGCGACGGTCCGGTCCGGCACGGAGACCCGCAGCGGGGTCCGGACCGCCTCCAGGACCTCGTCGAACAGCGGCACCCGCTCGCCGCGGCCGGCGTCGAGGCCGCGCAGTTCGGAGAGGGTGAGATCGACGACGGCACCGGAGCCGTCGGTGGTGCGGTCCACCTCCGGATCGTGCAGCACGACCAGGGCGCCGTCCTTGCTGAGCTGCACGTCCAGGGCGATGACGTCCATACCGGCGCGCTCCGCGCGCACGAAGGACCTGAGGGTGTTCTCCGGCTCCACGCCCATGACCCCGCGGTGACCGATGGTGAGGAAAGTCAAGGTTCTCTCGCTTCCGTCGACGGCGGCTGCCCGGCGACGGCCCGGTGTCCCGACCGGGCCGCCCGTGGGGAGGCATGCTAGTGCGCGCGGCGTGCGATGGGACCGGGCGTGCAGCGGCCCGGCAGGGCCGTCCGGCCGGTTCCCGCCAAGGGGTCCCCGCTCCCGCCCGGCGTCCGCCGACCGGGCCGCTTCACCCTGGCGTGGGCGAGTCCCCGCCGGCTTGACCGGAGCCGTCCCCGGCCCCGGGTCCGGGCGGGGACGCGGCGGCCTCCAGGGCCGTCAGATCGGCGAGCAGGGCCTCCGCGAGCTCCAGTTCGGCCAGGTGCTGCCGTTCGCTCCAGCGCAGCGTCAGGGTGGGGAACGCCCAGTCCCGGACCTCGGCCGCGTGCGTCATGGCCTCCCGTACGGAGGCCAGCTCGGCGCGGGTGCGCTCCTGGTGCTCCGTGACCATCCGGCGGAGCCGCTCCGGCTCGGCCAGGTGTCCCAGCCAGACCCGCAGCAGCAGTCCGTGCTTGAGCACCGGCGGGCCCGCCTCGGTGGTGTCCGCGGCCCATCCGGCCAGTGCCTCCCGGCCGGCCGCGGTGATGGAGTAGCGGCGCTTGGTCCGGGTCTCCTCCGGTCCGGAGCGCTCGGAGGCGGCGTAGCCGAGCTCCTCCAGCCGGCGCAGCTCGGCGTAGATCTGGCTGATCGCGGGCGACCAGTAGAAGAAGCGGAGGGAGGAGTCGGCCCACTTCTTGAGTTCGTAGCCGGTCCGCTCGCCGGGGAAGGAGAGGAGCCCGAGGACGGCCCAGGCGGTCGGCGGCAGGTCTTGCTTCTTCGACGTCTGACTACTAGTCATATTCCTATTCGAAGTGAAGCCGGGCAAGGGACGCGACTCTGGAGGCACCGTTGAAATTCTCCGTGATCTTCGAGGCTCAGCTGGCGGATCCGACCGTGGACCGGGAGCACCAGCTCATCCGCGACAGCGTCGAGCAGGCCGTGCTCGCCGAACGCATGGGCTTCGACCGGGTCTGGGCGGTCGAGCACCACTCGCTCAAGTGGTACGCCCACATGTCCGCACCAGAAATCTTCCTGACCTGGGTCGCGGCCAGGACGAACACCATACGCATCGGCCACGGGGTCGTGTGCATGCCCTTCAACTTCAACCATCCGGCCCGGGTCGCCGAGCGGGCCGCGATGCTCGACCTGCTCTCCGGCGGACGGCTGGACCTCGGGGCCGGCCGTGGCGGCACCGAGCAGGAGACCTCGCTGTGCGGGGTCGACCGGGAGCGCACCGCCCAGGAGGTGGAGGAGGCCCTGCGGATCATCGGCAGGGCCTGGCAGGAGGAGGAACTGGAGTACCACGGCGAGCTGATCCACATCGGCCCGCACCCGATCCTGCCCCGTCCGGTCCAGACCCCGCACCCGCCGCTGTTCCTGGCGTGCAGTCGGGCCGACACCCTGGTCCGGGCGGCCGAGCTCGGCATCGGCGCCCTGGTCATGGGGTTCGCCGGTCCGGAGTCCGTCGCCGCGATGCGCGAGGTGTACGACCGGGCGGTCGCCGCCCGGGACGGCCGCCTGCAGGTCTCCACGGTGGTCAACGACCACTTCGCGGTGCTCTGTCCGACCATCGTCCTCGACGACCCCGCCGAGGCCCGCCGGGTCGGCATCCGCGGCCAGCGGTTCTTCGCCCAGGCCATCGGCCACTGGTACGGGGGTGCCGGGGTCCCCGACGAGGCCGTGGTTCCGGGCGCCGACGAGGCCGGGGAGATGCGCCGGGCGGCCGAGCAGGTGGCGGCCCGGCTCCACGAGCAGCGGATCCCGGTCCGGCCCACCGCCACCGCCACCTTCAACGCCGACCACGCCTACGGCGGCGCGGACGACGCGATCGCCTACGTGGAACGGCTGCGGGACGCGGGCGCGGACGAGATCATGTGTCTGATCCAGATGGGCACCGTCCCCCAGGAGGCCTGTCTGGAGACCCTGCGGCAGTGGGGGGAGAAGGTGATCCCGCACTTCCGGGACGGCGGCCGCCGTGCGCCCCTCCGATGAATCGCGGGAAGAATTTCGGTGGATCCGGGGGGTGCGCAGGATAATTTCCCGCATCCCCTCTTGAGCGGGAGAGCCTTACATGCATACGCTGTCTTGACGTGAGGTTCTCCTGTGGAGGAAGTGACATGACGGAAACTCTTGTGCCGGGAATCGGCGGGGCCGTGATAACCGCCGGTGCGCGGGTGGTGGACCACCCTGCGTGGCCCGCGCTCAAGGCCGCCGTGGAGGAGATCCGCCCCTGGCAGTCCAAGGACGGCTCGATCGACTTCGAGGCCGAGGGCGCTCCCGCCCGGGAGGCCGTCCAGGAGGCCGTGATCCGGGTGATCGCCGCGGTCGAGGAGCTCTCCCCGCTCCTCCCGCACGCCGCCGACTACCACCGGGCCCTCGTCGCCGACCTGCGCAAGTGGGCCGAGAGCGGCTTCCCGGTGCCGGACTTCCTCGACTCCCTGCTGGCCTTCCAGCCGGCCGCCGAGCGTGCCGACGGCCTCCAGCACCTCGTCGTGTTCCCCATGTACACGCAGAACGGCAACCCGGACCGCAACCTGGAGGCCGTGGCCCTCAAGATGGTGTGGCCCGAGTGGCTCGCCGAGCTGGAGCGCACCCGGTACGACAACCCGCTGTTCCTCGGCATCACCTTCGAGGACTTCACCGCGGGCTACGACACCAACTCCGCCGTGCTCTTCCCGGAGACCATCGCCGTCCGCGAGGCCCCCGAGCGCTTCACCTGGGGCGGCATCTTCTGCGACCGCGAGGCCGCCCGCTTCCGCAAGGTCACCGAGGCCGCCGTCGACACCCTGGGCATCGACCTGCCCGCCGACATCGCCGCGATGATCACCGACCAGGAGCGCTGCGAGAAGGCCTTCGTCCTGTGGGACATGGTCCACGACCGCACCCACAGCCACGGCGACCTGCCGTTCGACCCCTTCATGATCAAGCAGCGCCAGCCGTTCTGGATGTACGGCCTGGAGGAGCTCCGCTGTGACCTCACCGCCTTCAAGGAGGCCGTGAAGCTCCAGGCCGAGGGCAACGAGCACGGCCGCGACGTGCAGTACGCCGTGCTCTTCGACCGGATGTTCCGCTTCCCGCTCTCCGGCGACCGGGTCCGCAACTACGACGGCCTCGGCGGCCAGCTGCTCTTCGCCTACCTCCACAAGCACGACGTGGTGCGCTGGACGGACAACAAGCTGCGCATCGACTGGGAGCGCGCCCCGCAGATCACCAACCAGCTCTGCGGCGAGATCGAGGACCTCTACCGGGCCGGCATCGACCGCCCGAAGCTGGTCCACTGGTTCAAGGCCTACGAGCTGGTCTCCACCTACCTGGCCCCGCACCCGGGCTCCAAGTGGGCCAAGGGCCCCGACGCCCTGGACCTGACACAGCCGCCCCGCAAGCTGGTCGACGACGTGCTTCCGGACGAGTTTCCGCTCAGCATGTTCTTTGAGGCGCTCGCCAAGAAGCTCAAGGGAGTGATCGCCTCGACCAAGGGGATCACCGCGCGCAACGCCGACGAAGCCGAGCGGAACGCCGCGTGAGCCCCCGCCCCCAGGAGGGTCACAGCATGAACGATTCCGTGAACGGCAACGGGAACGGAAGTCTGAGCGGAGCGGTGGTGGCGGTGGCCGGGGCCGGCGGGCCCGCGGGCCGCGCCGCCCTGATCCGGCTCGCCGAGGCCGGAGCCGTGGTCGTCGCGGCCGACGCCGACCCGGCCCGGCTCGCCGAGGCCGTGGACGCGGCCCGGTACGCCCACGGCGGCGCCACCGTCACGGGTGACACCGTCGACCTGCTCGACCTGGACGCCACCAGGGAGTGGGCTGCCCGCACCGAGAAGGAGTTCGGGCGGATCGACGGACTGGTGCACCTGGTCGGCGGCTGGCGCGGCAGCGCCTCCTTCACCGAGACCGACCTCGCCGACTGGGACTTCCTGGAGAAGCTCCTGATCCGCACCGTCCAGACCACCACCATGGCCTTCCACGACGGCCTGCTGCGCAGTGACCGCGGCCGTTATGTGCTGGTCAGCCAGTCCGGCGCGCACAAGCCGGTGGCGAACAACGCCGCCTACAACGCGGGCAAGGCCGCGGCCGAGGCCTGGACCCTGGCCATGGCGGACTCCTTCCGCAAGGCCGGAGGCGAGGACGGGCCGCAGGCCGCCGCGGCGGTCCTGGTGATCAAGGCACTGGTGCACGACGCGATGCGTGCCGAGCGGCCGAACGCAAAGTTCGCGGGCTTCACCGACGTCAAGGAACTGGCCGAGGCCATTGCCGGCGTCTGGGAGCGGCCCGCCCCGGAAGTGAACGGACAGCGTCTGTGGCTCACCCCGCAACCGTAAGGACCGACGCCCGTCGGCACCACGATCCGACGGTGCGCGGGTTCGCGAGCGATAACTACGCGGGCGCCCACCCCGAGATCCTCGCGGCCATCGCCCTCGCCAACGACGGCCACCAGGTCGCCTACGGCGAGGACGAGTACACCGAACACCTGCAGAAGGTCATCCGCAGCCACTTCGGCCCCTACGCCGAGGCCTTCCCGGTCTTCAACGGCACCGGCGCCAACGTCACCGCCCTCCAGGCGATGACGGACCGCTGGGGCGCGGTGATCTGCGCCAGGAGCGCGCACATCAACGTGGACGAGGGCGGCGCCCCGGAGCGGATGGCGGGCCTGAAGCTGCTCACCGTCGACACCCCGGACGGCAAGCTCACCCCGGAGCTGATCGACCAGGAGGCCTGGGGCTTCGAGGACGAGCACCGGGCCATGCCGCAGGTCGTGTCCATCACCCAGAACACCGAGCTGGGCACGGTCTACACCCCGGAGGAGGTCCGGGCGATCTGCGAGCACGCGCACGCGCTGGGCATGAAGGTGCACCTGGACGGTGCCCGGATCGCCAACGCGGCCGCCTCCCTGGACGTGCCGATGCGGGCGTTCACCAACGCGGTGGGCGTGGACGTGCTGTCGTACGGCGGCACCAAGAACGGCATGCTCTTCGGCGAGGCCGTGGTGGTGCTCAACCCGGACGCGGTCCGGCAGATGAAGCACATCCGCAAGATGTCCATGCAGCTGGCGTCCAAGATGCGCTTCGTCTCCGTGCAGTTGGAGGCCCTGCTGGCCAAGGACCTGTGGCTGCGCAACGCCCGGCACGCCAACGAGATGGCGCAGCGGCTGGCGGCCGGGGTCCGCGAGGTCGACGGGGTGGAGATCCTCTACCCGGTGCAGGCCAACGCGGTGTTCGCCAAGCTGCCGCACGAGGTGTCCCGGCGGCTCCAGCGGCGCTACCGGTTCTACTTCTGGGACGAGGCGGCCGGACACGTGCGCTGGATGTGCGGGTTCGACACCCAGATCGAGGACGTGGACGGGTTCCTCCAGGCGCTGAAGGAAGAGCTCGCCCGATAAATATGCGGTCGGCGTCATAGGTATTCGGTAGGCTCCTGGGTCATGGAACTGATCCAGGAGCACTCCGAGCTGTCCGCCTATCTCGCCGAGGACCAGGTCATCGACCACGGCCATCCGCTGGTCCGGCAGACCGCCGACACCCTCCGGGCCGCCACCGGCGACCCCGCCGGATACGCCGAGGCGGCCTTCGAGTACGTCCGCGACACCGTCCCGCACTCCGCCGACTCCGGCGATCCGCGGGTCAGCTGGCGCGCCTCGGAGGTGCTCGCCACCCGCAACGGCATCTGCCACGCCAAATCCCACGCCCTCGTCGCCCTGCTGCGCGCCCGGGGCATACCCGCCGCCCTCTGCTACCAGCGGCTCACCGAGGACGACGGGTCCGACCCCATGGTCCACGGGCTGATCGCCCTCCGGCTGCCCGACCGGGACGGCTGGTCCCGGCTGGACGCCCGCGGCAACAAGCCGGGCGTGGACGCCCGCTTCTCCCTGGACCGGGAGCGGCTCGCCTTCCCCGTCCGGCCGGAACTCGGCGAGGTGGACTACCCGCTGCTGCACGCCACCGCCCACCCGGCCGTCCTCAGGGCGCTCCAGGAGTCGGCGGACCGGCCGGAGCTGTGGCGGAACCTTCCGACGGAGCTGTAGCCGACCCCGAGCCGGCCGCCGGAACCGGCCGCGGACCCTCCCCGCCGCCCGTCCGCTCCCCGCCGCCCGTCCGCACCGACAGGTGCAGCAGCGCCGCGGCCGTCTGCAACCCGGCGATCACCAGCAACAGGCTCCGCGGCTCCGCCCCGGCGGCCAGCCCCACCAGCGCCGCGCCCGCCGAGGCCGCCGTCAGCTTCAGACCAGCGCCCAGGGTGAACACCTGGGTGCGGACGGCATCCGGTGCGTACTCGGCCCGGACCCGCAGCGTGGCCGTCAGCAGCGGCCCGTCGCACAGCCCGGCCAGCGCGAAACCGGCCGCCGCCCAGGGCAGCGAGGGCGCGAACGCCGCCGCGGCCAGCGCCGGACCGGTCCCGGCCAGCGAGAGCCGGGCCAGCCGCCCGGGCTCCATCGGGGCCCGCACCGCGCTCAGCCGGGCCACGCCCAGCGATCCGGCGAGCGCCCCGACCGCGAAGGCCGTCATCAGCACCCCGCCCCCGCCGGGACTGCCCAGCCGGGTCGCGAACAGCACCGAGGTGGTGGTCAGCGCCCCGATGCCGACGAAGGCGAGCGAGGTGGCCGAGGTGATCGCCCGCAGCTGCGGCACCCGCCACAGGGCCGCCAGGCCGGCCCCCAGCCCCGGCGCGCGGTCCGCGGCCGGAACCGCGGCGGGCCCCTTGGCGGGACCCGCGGCCGACGGCGCCGGCGGCGCGTAGTGCAGGGTGCCCGCCAGGACCGCGGCGAGCGCGCCCGAGCCCGCCAGCAGGGCCGTCGCCGGGCCCGGGGAGACGGCCGCCGCGACCAGGCTCACCACCGCCGGGGCGGTCACCGCGGCGGCGTTGTAGGTGGAGGCGTCCCAGGCGTAGGCCCGGTCCCGCCCCGGACCGGCCGGCACCAGTCCCGCCACCAGGCTGGACAGCCCGCCGGTGACCATCGGGCCGCAGCAGCCGCCGACCACCGCCACCGCCAGCACCACCGGGGTGGGTGCCCGCCCCAGCAGCACCGCCAGCGCGGCCACCGCGAGGGCGAACCCGGCCAGCGAGCCCACGTAGAACAGCCGGGGGCGCCGCACCCGGGAGGCCAGGGCCCCGGCCAGCGGTGCGGCCAGGACGTGCGGGGCCAGCCAGGCGGTCAGGACGAACGCGCCGTGCGCCGGGTCCCCGGTCCGGTCCAGGGCCAGCAGCACCAGCGCGATGCCCACGCCCTCGGAGGCGAACCGGCCGGCCAGGGCGGCCGCCAGATAGCGCGGGAACCCGGCGCCGGGTATCCGTAACGTCTTCATGCGCCAAGACGTTACAGTGAGGGCATGAACGGTTTCCACCCCGCCCAGCGGCTCGTCGACCTCGCCGAAGCGGTCCGGGCCGACCCCCGGGCCTCCCGGGACACCCTCGTGGGCCTGCTCGCCCGGCACGGGGAACGGCCGGAGGACCTCAAGGAAACGGCCTTCACCGAGGCCGACGCGGAGGAACTGAGGGCGGCGGCCCGGCGGATGGGGGAGGTCCTCGCGGAGACCGACGCCGACCGGGCGGCCGGGAGCCTCAACGCGCTGTTCGAGGAATGCGGGGCCCGCCCCCGGCTGGTCCGCCACCAGGATCATCCGTGGCATCTGCACGTGGACCGGGAGGACTCGGGCTGGGGTGACTGGTTCCTGGCCGCGGGAGCCCTCGCGCTCGCCCAGCTCTGCACCGCGCACGGCCGGATCGCCTGGGGCGCCTGCCCGTCCCCCGGCTGCGGCCGCTACTTCCTGGCCACCGGGCCCGGCAGCCCCCGCCGCTACTGCTCCACCCCCTGCGCCACCCGGGAACGGGTCGCCGCCCATCGCCGCCGCAGGCGGGAGGACGCGGACCGGGCCGGCTGAGGCGGGCCCGGGGGCGAGGTGTTCGTGATGTCCGTGGAGCCCACGGTGTCCGTGGGGCTCCGGGTCCGTGCCTAGGCCGCGTCGGATTCCTTCACCTGGGCCGGGGTGGGCGCCGTGCCGCCCAGGTGGGCCGGCAGCCACCAGGAGTCCTCGGGACCCTTGGGGCGGGCCGGGTAGGCCTGCTGGGCGGCTTCCAGGAGCTCCTGGACCCGCTCGCGCAGCCGCCGGGTGATGGCTCCCGCGTACTGCCCCACCGGGGCCTCGATCGGCTCGCCGACCCGCATGGTCACCGGGATGTGGCTGCGCCGCAGGTCCTTCGGGCGGCCCTTGGTCCACATCCGCTGGGTGCCCCACAGCGCCACCGGGATCAGCGGGACCCCCGCCTCCTGCGCCATCCGGGCCGCACCCGACTTGAAGCTCTTCAGGCAGAACGACTGCGAGATCGTCGCCTCGGGGAACACGCCGATGATCTCTCCGGCGCGCAGCGAGGCCAGCGCATGCTGGTACGCCGACTCGCCCTGGGCGCGGTCCACCGGGATGTGCTTCATCGCGCGCATCAGCGGCCCGGACACCTTGTGCCGGAACACCGACTCCTTCGCCATGAAGCGGACCAGCCGCTTGGACGGCCGCGCGGTCAGCCCCGCGAAGATGAAGTCGAGGTACCCGATGTGGTTGGAGACCAGTACCGCCCCGCCCTTGCGCGGGATGTTCTCGGTGCCCTTCATGTCGATCCGGACGTCGAGCGCCTTGAAGAGGGTGTGCGCGGCGCCGATCACCGGCGGGTAGACGAGTTCAGCCATCGGGGGACGTCCCGCTTTCTGCCGTGGGAGGTGGGAGGTGCTCCCGGCTGAGAAGTTACGCCAACGTAGGTTACGTGGCATGGGGATCGTGCCCGATACGCGCCCGCGTGGCCAGCCCAGAAGCCCGGACCAGGGGAGATTCTCGTCACGCCGGGAATGCGTCGCGTGCCGGGTGTGCTCGGATGACCGTACGAACACACCGGTACGGGGGAAGGAGCGGATGTGCGCGCACCAGGGGAGTGCCGGTCGCTGGAGGCCGGCGAACTGGGGGCGGAGCGGGGGGAACGGGCCACCCTGGTCCAGTTCTCCAGCGCCTTCTGCCGGCCCTGTGTCGCCACCCGGCGGGTCCTCGCCGAGGTCGCGGCCATGGTGGACGGGGTCGCGCACATCGAGGTCGACGCCGAGGAGCGGCTGGACCTGACCCGGGCGCTCGACGTCGCGCAGACCCCCACCGTCCTGGTGCTGGACGCCTCGGGGCGGATCGTGCGCCGGGCCGTCGGCATGCCCCGCAAGGCCGATGTGATCGCCGCGCTGGGCGCCGCCCTGTGAACGCCGGGGCGCACACCCCCGGTCACACCCCGCCGCCCGCCCCGGACCGCGCCGCAGAGCCCCCAGTGACGCGGCTGACATCTGGCGGAAGCCGCTTGACGGCGCGCGCGGGTGATCGACAGGCTGGCGGGACGCGGTACGAAGAGAAGGATTTCCACATGACGGCCCCGTCCGGCCTCGCCACTGCCCAGCAGGGTTCGCCCGAGCTGCTCCGCTCGGTCTTCCGGCAGCACGCCGCCGGTGTCGCGGTGATCACCGCGCTCGACGGGGACCGGCCGGTGGGCTTCACCGCCACCTCGCTCAACTCGGTGTCCGCCGAGCCCCCGCTGCTCTCCTTCTCCGTCGGCACCGGGTCGTCCAGCTGGCCGGCGCTGTCCGCGGCCGGCTCCGGGCTGCTCGGGGTGCACATACTCGGGGAGCATCAGGGGGACCTCGCGCAGGTGTTCGCCCGTAGCGGAGCCGATCGGTTCGGTGCCGGCACCGGGTGGCGGCCGGGTCCGTACGGGGTACCGGTGCTGGAAGGGGTGCTGGCCTGGCTGGTGTGCCGGGTGGTGGCCCGGGTGCCGGCCGGGGAGCACCGGGTGGTGATCGCGGAAGTGGTTGCCGGGGAGCCGCTCGGGGAAGGCCGCCTGGAGGATGCCGGCGGCGGCCGTCCGCTGCTCTACCACGGAGGCCGTTTCAACGCGCTGCGGGACTGAATCGTCCCTCGTGCCCCCGTTGTCAAGGTCACAGTCGAGTGGCCTTGCAACCTGGTGGAACGCACGCTGTACTGACGAGTAACATTTCGGTGGGAGCGCGGACCGCCCCGACCGGGAGACGGCCGAGAAGGCGCCTATGCTGCCAATACAAGGCAGCAGCCAGAAGAGACGATGCAGTAGGAGAGCCGGCGTGAGCTTGAGGATCGTTGTCTGTGTGAAGTACGTGCCCGACGCCACCGGCGACCGGCACTTCGCCGATGACCTGACCGTCGAACGCGACGACGTCGACGGCCTGCTGTCGGAGCTCGACGAGTACGCCGTCGAGCAGGCGCTGCAGATCGCCGACGAGGCGGACGACGCGGAGATCACCGTCCTCACGGTCGGTCCCGAGGACGCCAAGGACGCCCTGCGCAAGGCGCTGTCCATGGGCGCCGACAAGGCCATCCACGTCGAGGACGACGACCTCCACGGCACCGACGTCATCGGCACCTCGCTGGTGCTGGCCAAGGCCGTCGAGAAGGCCGGGTACGACCTGGTCATCACCGGCATGGCCTCCACCGACGGCACCATGGGCGTGCTCCCGGCCGTCCTCGCCGAGCGTCTGGGCGTCCCGCAGGTCACCCTGCTCTCCGAGGTCAAGGTCGAGGACGGCACCGTCACCGGCCGCCGCGACGGCGACTCCGCCAGCGAGCAGCTCCAGGCCTCGCTGCCCGCGGTCGTCTCCGTGACCGACCAGTCGGGCGAGGCCCGCTACCCCTCCTTCAAGGGGATCATGGCCGCGAAGAAGAAGCCGGTCGAGTCCTGGGACCTGTCCGACCTGGACCTGGAGTCGGACGAGGTCGGCCTGGAAGGCGCCTGGACCGCCGTGGACTCCGCGGCGCAGCGCCCGGCGCGCACCGCCGGCACGATCGTCAAGGACGAGGGCGAGGGCGGCAAGCAGCTGGCCGAGTTCCTGGCCGGCCAGAAGTTCATCTAGGACTTCGGCACCACCCGTCCCCCCATCGCTTCGCAACTGCAGGAGAGCAGTCCCATGGCTGAAGTTCTCGTCTACGTCGACCACGTGGACGGTGCCGTCCGCAAGCCCACCCTCGAACTGCTGACGCTGGCCCGCCGCATCGGCGAGCCCGTCGCCGTCGCCCTGGGCGCCGGTGCCGCCGGCACCGCCGCCGTCCTCGCCGAGCACGGCGCGGTCAAGGTGCTCACCGCCGAGGCCGCCGAGTTCGCCGACTACCTCGTCGTACCCAAGGTGGACGCCCTCCAGGCCGCCTACGACGCCGTGTCCGCCGGCGGCTCCCTCGCCGCCGTCCTCGTCCCCTCCTCCGCGGAGGGCAAGGAGATCGCGGCCCGCCTCGCGGTCCGCATCGGCTCCGGCATCATCACCGACGCCATCGACCTGGAGGCCGGTGACGAGGGCCCGGTCGCGACCCAGTCCGCGTTCGCCGCCTCCTTCACCACCAAGTCCCGCGTGTCCAAGGGCACCCCGGTCATCACCGTCAAGCCGAACTCGGCCCCGGTGGAGGCCGCCCCGGCCGCCGGCGCGGTCGAGGAGCTCGCCGTCACCTTCGGCGCCCTCGCCACCGGCACCAAGGTCGTCTCCCGCACCCCGCGCGAGTCCACCGGCCGCCCCGAGCTGACCGAGGCCGCGATCGTGGTCTCCGGCGGCCGCGGCATCAACGGCGCCGAGAACTTCCACATCATCGAGGAGCTCGCGGACTCCCTCGGTGCCGCCGTCGGCGCCTCGCGCGCCGCCGTCGACGCCGGCTGGTACCCGCACTCCAACCAGGTCGGCCAGACCGGCAAGTCGGTCTCCCCGCAGCTGTACATCGCCTCCGGCATCTCCGGCGCGATCCAGCACCGGGCCGGTATGCAGACCTCGAAGACCATCGTGGCCGTCAACAAGGACGCCGAGGCCCCGATCTTCGACCTGGTCGACTACGGCGTGGTCGGCGACCTCTTCGCCGTCGTGCCGCAGCTGACCGAGGAGATCAAGTCCCGCAAGGGCTGATCGCCTGACCTGCGCAGATCCTGCGCGGACTGTTCGGCCCGGGGCCGCGTGGTGACTCTCACCACGCGGCCCCGAGCCGTTTCCTGCAAGCATTGACTGAGCGGAATGCCCTGACTAAATTCTGCTATGCGGATCAATGCTTCCGTGAAGCGGAAAAGAGGAGAGTGCAGGATGGGTCAGCAGGAGAAGGTGGCGACGAGCCTCGCCGGCGCGGTCAGCGAGGGCATCAGCGCCTCCCTCGCCCCGGTGGACGCGGAACTCGCACGCCGGTACCCGGGTGACCCCGGCACCCGCCAGCCGATCCACACGGTCTACGTACCCGGCGACGTCTTCACCGCGGACACCGTCCGCACCTGGGGCGACCAGGCCCTCGCCGCCCTCGACGAGCACGCCCCGGACGCCGCCACCTTCGGCAAGGTCCTCGGCATCGACGACGCCCTCGCCACGACCGTCTACGAACGGGTCCGCGCCAAGCTGGCCGCCGAGCCCATCGAGGACCTCCGGGTCGACTTCGAGGACGGCTTCGGAGTCCGCTCCGACGAGGAGGAGGACCAGGCCGCCGCCCGCGCCGCCCGCCTCATCTCGGAGGCCTACTCCAACGGCACCAACGCCCCCTACATGGGCATCCGGATGAAGTGCATGGAGTCCAACGTCCGCGACCGCGGCCTGCGCACCACCGATGTCTTCCTCTCCGGCCTGCTCGCCCACGGCGGCCTCCCGGACAACCTGGTCCTCACCCTCCCCAAGGTGACCTACGCCGAGCAGGTCTCCGCGTTCGTCAAGCTGCTGGAGGCCTTCGAGAGCACCCGCGGCCTGCGCCCGGGCCGGATCGGCTTCGAGATCCAGATCGAGACCAGCCAGTCCATCCTGGCCTCCGACGGCACCGCCACCGTGGCCCGCATGATCGACGCCGCCAAGGGCCGGGCCACCGGCCTGCACTACGGCACCTTCGACTACAGCGCCTGCGTCGGCGTCTCCGCCGCCTACCAGTCCAGCGACCACCCGGCCGCCGACCACGCCAAGGCGATCATGCAGGTGGCGGCAGCCGGCACCGGGGTCCGCGTCTCCGACGGCTCCACCAACGTGCTGCCCATCGGCACCACCGAGCACGTCCACGAGGCCTGGAAGCTCCACTACGGCCTCACCCGCCGCGCCCTGGCCCGCGCCTACTACCAGGGCTGGGACATGCACCCCGGTCACCTGCCCACCCGCTACGCGGCCGTGTTCACCTTCTACCGCGAGGGCCTGGAGACCGCCGCGGCCCGGCTGAAGGCCTACGTCGCCAAGATCGAGGGCGATGTCATGGACGAGCCCGCCACCGCCAAGGCGCTGGCCGGCTACCTGGTCCGCGGCCTGGACTGCGGCGCCGTCGGCTCCGACGAGGTCGCCGCGCTGACCGGCCTGACCCGCGCCGAGCTGGACGCCTTCGCGATCCCGCGCCGCTCGGCCACCCTCACGGCCGGCGCGTAACCGCCCACGCACCCCGCGGGGCCCGTCCGGAACCTCCCGGACGGGCCCCGCGGGCGTACGCCGGAAACTCAGTCCGCGGGCGGCAGCTCGCCCGAGCCCCGGGGGACC
Organism: Streptomyces sp. NPDC033845; assembly: GCF_055576225.1. Classification (NCBI taxonomy): domain Bacteria; kingdom Bacillati; phylum Actinomycetota; class Actinomycetes; order Kitasatosporales; family Streptomycetaceae; genus Streptomyces; species Streptomyces sp. NPDC033845. Next base: position 363,798 of record NZ_JBVIRI010000002.1, read on the forward strand.
AGCCGGGTCGGCAGCTCGATCCGGGCCGGCGGCGGGGCCGCCCCGGACAGCCGGCTGAACAGCCGGTCGGTGGCCACCCGGCCCATGGCCGCCGCGTCCTGGGAGACCACGGTCACCCCGGGCCGCAGCAGATCGGCGAGCTCGAAGTCGTCGAAACCCACCAGGGCCACCGGACGGGTGGAACCGGCCAGCACCCGCACCACCGTCACGGTCACCCGGTTGTTCCCCGCGAACAGGGCGGTCACCGGCTCCGGACCGGCCAGCATGGCCCGGGCCGCCTCCGAGACCCGTCCGGGCTCGGTGGAGCCGAGCGACAGCCAGCCGGCGTCGACCGGCAGCCCGGCCGCCTCCATGGCCGCCCGGTAGCCGCGCAGCCGCTCGGTGGCGGTGTGGATCCGGGGATGGTCCCCGATGAACCCGATCCGCCGGTGCCCGTGCGCGATCAGATGCGCCACCCCGTCCCGGGCCCCGCCGAAACTGTCCGAGAGCACCACGTCCGCATCGATCCGGCCGGCCGGCCGGTCCACGAACACGGTGGCCACCCCGGCCCGGATCTCCGGCTCCAGATAGCGGTGGTCCCCGCCCGCCGGGATCACGATCAGCCCGTCCACCCGCCGGGCGCACAGCGCGAGCACCAGCTCCTGCTCCCGGTCCGGGTCCTCCGCGCTGGAGCCGTTGATCAGCAGCGCCCCGTGGGCCCGGGCGACCTCCTCCACCGCGCGGTTCAGCGGACCGTAGAACGGGTCGGCGAGGTCCTCCAGGACCAGGCCCACACTGGCGGTACGGCCCTTGCGGAGCACCCGGGCGCTGTCGTTCCGCCGGAACCCGAGCGCGTCGATGGCCTCCTGGACCCGGCGCCCGGTGTCCGGGGTCACCCCCGGCTCCCCGTTCACCACCCGGGAGACGGTCTTCAGGCCGACCCCGGCGCGGGCCGCCACGTCCTTCATCGTCGGCCGGTTGCCGTAGCGGGGCTCGGACGGGCGGCGGGAGTGCGGCACGGGACGGAAACCTCCGGGTGGTCAGTGGCCCGGCCTCGCCGGCCGGGTAGGCCTCTGACCTTGAGGATAAGCACTCGGCCGACAATCGGGTTTCCGTGACCGGGTGTTCCGGGCAAGCCACAGGGGGCATCGGATGAGCGCGCACGAGATCGGATGGGGTCTGATGAGGGGGGACACGTGATTGTCTGGATCAATGGCGCCTTCGGGTCCGGGAAGACCAGCGCTGCCTGCGAGCTGACCGCCCTGGTTCCGGACGGAGTCCTGTTCGATCCCGAGCTGATCGGCGACGCGCTCCGGGAACTGCTGCCGGCCAAGCGGCTCGCCGAGGTGACGGACTACCAGGACCTGCCGAGCTGGCGGCGGCTGGTGGTGGACACGGCGGCGGCGCTGCTCGCGGAGGTCGGCGGGGTGCTGGTGGTCCCGATGACCCTGCTGCGGCAGGACTACCGGGACGAGATCTTCGGCGCGCTGGCAGCCCGCCGGATCCCGGTCCGCCATGTGCTGCTCACCCCAGCAGAAACGATCCTGCGGGAGCGGATCGCCACCCGCCCCGACCCGGCCGTACGCGCCTGGTGCACCGAGCACATCGCCCCCTACCGGGAGGCCCTGACCTGGCTCGCGGCGGACGCCCACCCGGTGGACAACGGCTCGCTGACCCCGGCCCAGACCGCCGAACGCATCGCGCGGGCGGTCCGCACCGGCGCCGCCGAGGTCTGTGAGATCGTCCAGACCCCCGAACCGACCCGGGAGACGGTCGCCTCCGGTGTGCTCCTCTTCGACGCCCGGGACCGGGTCCTGCTGGTGGACCCCACCTACAAACCGGGCTGGGAGTTCCCCGGCGGAGTGGTCGAACCGGGAGAGCCCCCGGCCCGGGCCGGGGTCCGGGAGGTCGCCGAGGAACTCGGGCTGGCCCTGGAACACCCGCCGGGGCTGCTGGTCATCGACTGGGAGCCGCCCGCGCCGCCCGCCTACGGCGGACTGCGCCTGCTCTTCGACGGCGGCCGGCTCACCGACGCGGACGCGGCCCGGCTCCGGCTGCCGGGCCCCGAACTCCGCGAATGGCGCTTCGTCACCGAGCGCGAGGCCGCGACCCTGCTCCCGCCCCAGCGCTTCGAACGGCTCCGCTGGGCCCTGCGCGCCCGGGAGCGCCGCACCGTGCTCAACCTGGAGTCCGGCACCCCGGTGGGGACTTAGGCCGTCACGGGGAGGTGTCCGCCGGGCGCCGCGGCCCGTCAGATGGCCGCCGGTTCGGTGGCTGCCGGGCCGGTGGTCGCCGGGGCCGCGGCCGGCTGCCCGGTGGCCGCCTGTTCGGCCGCCGCCTCCGCCGCGGCGGTCCTGAGCGCCTCGGCGGTGCCGGTGGCCACCGGGTCGCCGTGACCGAAGCAGGCGACGGAGGGGGCCAGCGCCGCCAGCCGGGCCAGCGAGGCGATGGCGGCCGCCCGGTCCACGTTGAACACGCCCAGCATCACCGTGCCCACCCCCGCCACCGCGTCCCCGGTGAAGAGCACCCCGTGCGCGGGCAGGTGCACACTGATGCTCCCGTCCGTGTGCCCGGGCGAATGCACCACGAACGCCCCGTCCCCGAAGGGGAGTTCGGCGCCGTCCTCCACCTCCCGGTCTACCCGGGTGGGCGGGGCCTGAGGAGCCGTCAGGGCGTGCTCCCAGAAGGGGAGTTCCCAGTCCAGCAGCACCGGCGGGGGAATCGGGGCCTCGCCCCGGATCACCGGGGCCTCCAGCCGGTGGGCGAGGATCTCCGCCCCCCAGCGGTCCGCCAGCTCGCCCGAGGAGCCGACGTGGTCGCCGTGGCAGTGGGTCAGGACGATCCGTTCCAGCCGTTCGGGCCGCAGCCCGAGGGAGCGCATCGCCTCGTCGATCTCCCCGGCCGAGCCGGTCCGGCCGGCGTCGATCAGGGTCAGGGCCCCGCCGTCCTGCCAGAGATAGGCCTGGCCGATGGGGAAACGGAGCATGTGCAGTCGGCTGGGAATGACCTCTACGAGTTCCATGCCGCGACGCTACGCAGCGAACCCCGCCCGGAGCGCCGGAGTACGCCGGGAGCGAGTACGCCCAGAGCACAGGCCCCACCGGGAATATCCGGCCAGGGCCCGAAGGCCCCGGCCAGCCGGTTCACCGTCGCGTGCGACGGTCCGTCAGACCCGCTTGGATTCCGCGTAGTTGACCAGGAACAGCGCCTCCGCCACCGACAGCCGCTCCAGCTCCTCCGGCGACACGCTCTCGTTGACCGCGTGGATCTGCGCCTCCGGCTCGCTCAGCCCGATCAGCAGCATCTCCGCCTCCGGGTACAGCGAGGTCAGCGTGTTGCACAGCGGGATCGAGCCGCCCATGCCGCTGATCTGCATCTCCTGCCCCGGGTACGCGGTCTCCAGCGCGGACCGCATCGAGGCGTACGCCGGGCTGTCCGTGTCGGCCTGGAACGGCTGCCCCTGACCGACCACCTCCAGCTCCAGCCGGGCCTGCCACGGGGTGTGCGCCACCAGGTGTGCCTCCAGCAGCTTGATGGCCCGCTCGGTGTCCGTGCCCGGCGGCACCCGCAGGCTGACCAGCGCGGACGCGCTCGCCTGCACCGACGGGGTGGCCCCCACCACCGGCGGGCAGTCGATGCCCAGCACGGTGACCGCGGGGCGCGCCCACAGCCGGTCCGCGATGGTGCCCGAACCGATCAGGCCGACCCCGTCCAGGACCTTGGCGTCCGTGCGGAAGTCCTCCTCCGGATACTGCAGGCCCTCCCAGACGGCGTCCGAGTCCAGCCCGTCCACGGTGGTCGACCCGTCCTCGGCGCGCAGCGAGTCCAGCAGCCGGATCAGCGCGGCCAGCGCGTCCGGGGCCACCCCGCCGAACATCCCGGAGTGCAGGTTCCCGCCCAGGGTGTCGATCTTCACGCGGAGCAGGCACATTCCGCGCAGGGTCGCGGTGACGGTGGGCAGACCGGGGCGGAAGTTGCCCGCGTCGCCGATCACGATGGCGTCGGCGGTCAGCAGCTCCGGATGCGCCTGCGCGTACTGCTGGAGGCCGCCGGTGCCCTGCTCCTCCGAGCCCTCGACGATCACCTTGACGCCCACCGGCACCCCGCCGTTGGCCTTCAGGGCGCGCAGCGCCAGCAGGTGCATGATGAACCCGCCCTTGCAGTCCGCGGCCCCGCGGCCGTACCAGCGGCCGTCGCGCTCGGTCAGCTCGAAGGCCGGGGAGATCCAGGCCGAGTCGTCCAGCGGCGGCTGCACGTCGTAGTGCGCGTACAGCAGTACGGTCGGGGCGCCGGCCGGGCCGGGCAGGTACCCGTACACCGACTGGGTGTCGTCCGGGGTGTCGAGCAGGGCGACGTCCTGGAAGCCCTCGGCGCGCAGCGCGTCCGCGACCCAGGCGGCGGCGGCCTCGCTCTCGCTCTTGGGGAACTGCGCCCAGTCCGCCACCGACTGGAAGGCCACCAGCTCGCCGAGCTCCGTCTTGGCACGGGGCATCAGCGAGGCGATGGTCTCGGCGATCGGGTTGGGCGACATGGGCACGCTCCTCTTGGGTGCGACGTTGTGGTACGTAGGCCGGGTAAGGCGTTCGATGCTTCCGATCCTCGCACAGCGGGAGGCGGCGGCGACTCGCCGTAGGATTTGCCGGGCAGCGGAGCAACCGGGTGATCAGGAGCATCAGCACACGTGAGCAGCGACGACGTACGCGACGGGGCAGGGCAGGCGGAGGCCGAGGGCGTGGCCGGGGGCGCGGCTGAGGGACCGGCCGGAGAACCGGCCGGGGGGACGGCCGAGGCGCCGGACGGGACCCCGGCCGGGGAGCCCGCCGACGGGGAGCGGGCCGCGGAGCCCGCCGTGGCCGGGGCCGCGACCGGGGGTGCCCGTGGGGGCGCCGACGAGGTCTGGGACGTGGTCGTGGTCGGCGCGGGCCCCGCCGGGGCCTCCGCGGCGCATGCGGCCGCCTCGGCCGGGCGGCGGGTCCTGCTGCTGGAGAAGGCCGAACTGCCCCGCTACAAGACCTGCGGTGGCGGAATCATCGGCCCCTCGCGGGACAGCCTCCCGCCGGGCTTCGTCCTGCCGCTCCAGGACCGGGTGTACGCGGTCACCTTCTCGCTGAATGGCAAGCTCGCCCGCACCCGCCGATCCCGCCAGATGCTCTTCGGGCTGGTGAACCGGCCCGAGTTCGACGCCGGACTGGTGGCCGCCGCCGAGAAGGCGGGGGCGGAGCTGCGGACGGGCACGGCGGTCGCCCGGGTGGAACAGCACGGGCCGGAGGTCCCGGACCGGCGGACCGTCGCGGTGGTCCTGGCCGACGGGGAGACCGTGCTCGCGCGGGCCGTGGTCGGAGCCGACGGCAGCGCCAGCCGGATCGGCGCCCATGTCGGCGTGGAGATGGGCCAGGTGGACCTGGGCCTGGAGGCCGAGATCCCCGTTCCGGAGACCGTCGCGGAGGACTGGAAGGGGCGGGTCCTGATCGACTGGGGCCCGCTGCCCGGGAGTTACGGCTGGGTGTTCCCCAAGGGCCGCACCCTGACGGTCGGTGTGATCTCGGCGCGCGGCGAGGGCGCGGCCACCAAACGGTATCTGGAGGAGTTCATCGCCCGGCTCGGGCTGGCCGGCTTCGAACCGTCCATCTCCTCCGGACACCTGACCCGCTGCCGCACCCCCGAGTCCCCGCTGTCGCGCGGCCGGGTGCTGGTCGCCGGGGACGCGGCCGGACTCCTGGAACCGTGGACCCGGGAGGGAATCTCCTTCGCCCTGCGCTCCGGCCGGCTGGCGGGGGAGTGGGCGGTACGGGTCGCCGAGGCGCAGGACGCCGTGGACGCGCGCCGGCAGGCCCTCAACTACGCGTTCGCCGTCAAGGCCGGGCTGGGCGTGGAGATGGCGGTCGGCAAGCGGATGCTGACCGCCTTCGAGGCCCGGCCGGGCCTGCTGCACGCGGTGCTCACCGGGGTCCGCCCGGCCTGGCGGGCCTTCGCCCGGATCACCCGGGGCTCCACCACCCTGGCCGAGATGGTCCGGAGCTCCCCTCTGGCGGGCAAGGCCCTCCGCCTCCTGGACGGCCACCAGTCCCGCACCGCCGGCGCCGCGACCCGCCCCGCGGACCGGGAGGTTCCAGAGGACCGGGAGAACCGCGAGGCCTGAGCCCCGAGCCCCGGCGGCCCCCATTGCAGGGTGCCGCCGGGCGCGGGCCGGGCCCGGGGCCGCACCGTCTCGTCGGGAGACGCGCCCGCCCTCACTCCACGGCAGCACCCAGCAGAACCTCGGCCAGCTGGTGCGGCCGGGAGAACATCGGCCAATGGCCGGTGTCCATCCGGACCAGCCTCCAGCGCTCGCTGTTCAGCAGTTCGGCCACATCCTCGTCGGGCTCGGCGTCCTCGGGCTCGGTCCCCGGCATCACGCACAGGACGTACGTCCCCGGAAGTTCCGCGAGCGGCCCCGCCAGCACGGCGGGCTCGGTCAGCGTGGCACCCGGGTGCGGCGTCGAGCCGTGCACCAGGCGGGCGATCTGCTCGTCGGAGAGACCCTCGCCGTCGAAGTGAGCCGCCGGGGAGGGCGGCCAGAACCCCCCGTTCTCGGCGATCGACGCCTCCACCGCCGCCCCGCCGTCCGGCCAGGCGGAGAGGAACGACTCGCCGTCCGTGGGAACGCTCGCGTCGACGAACACCACGCGGGCCAGTCGGTCACCGATCCGCTCCGCGGCCTGCCCCACCGGGATGCCCGAGTAGCTGTGACCCACCAGGACCACATCGCGCAGCCCCAGACGTTCCACCTCCGCGACGATGTCCTGGACATGAGTCGCCTGCCCCGCCGGGACACCCTGCTTGTCCGCAAGACCGGACAGCGTCAACGGATGGACGCCGTGGCCGGCAGCGCGCAGCGACGGCACCACCTCGTCCCACGCCCACGCCCCGAGCCGCGCACCTGCGACCAGTACGAAATTCACCATCCGCGCACCGTATCCGTCCGGCCTGACGATCTCCCACCGGATAATTCCGGCGCTCGCGCTCGCGTTCGTGCTCGTGTCTACGGCGAGACGGTGAGGCGGAAGACGGGGTGGTCGGGGGCGGCCGCGATGAGTTCGGCGTCCGTGGAGTTCGCGGTCACGCCCTGGAAGAACCGGTTGACCTCCCAGCCCCATTTCTTCAGGTAGCCGCGCAGCACGGCGGCCTTCTCGGCGGGGTCGGTGAGCTCGACGGCGGTGAAGGTGCGGACCCTGCGGCCCACCCGGAGCTCGCCGCCCCCGGCCGCCCGCATATTGCGGACCCACTGGGAGTGGCCGCGGGCCGAGACCAGGTACTGGCCGTCGTCCTGCCGGAAGGGGTTGACGGGAATCCGCTGCATCGTTCCGGAGACCCGGCCGCGGACCGAGAGCTCGGCGGTGCCGGCCAGGCTGATGCCGAGGCGGGCCAGCCTGCCGACCAGCGCGTTGAAGCGGGCGTCGAAGCCGGTGGTCTTGGCGTAGTAGTGCGGGGCCTTGGCATTCATGGCTGCTGCTCCTGGTTCTGGTGCTCACATTGGAGAGCGGTGCTCTCGCTTGTGAGCAGTGTGCTCTGATCGGTGCTCCATTGCAAGAGCACTGCTCTCGAATTGGTGCGCTGCTCCGTTTTTTGGGCACTGCTCTCGCTTCGTGGCACACTGAGGCCATGAGCACCGTGCGAGGGGCCCGAGCGAGGGCGCGGATCGAGGTCACCGCCGCGATCAAGGACGAAGCGCGCCGCCAGCTGGCGGCCGAGGGCGCGGCGAAACTCTCGCTGCGCGCGGTAGCGCGCGAGCTGGGCATGGTCTCCTCGGCCCTCTACCGATACTTCCCCAGCCGGGACGACCTGCTCACCGCCTTGATCATCGACGCGTACGACAGCGTCGGCGCAGCCGCCGAGACCGCCTTCGAGGCCACTGCCGGGGCCGCGCCCCGGGGCCGCTGGGTCGCCGTCTCCGAAGCCGTCCGCGGCTGGGCGCTGGCGCGCCCGCACGAGTACGCGCTGATCTACGGTTCGCCGGTTCCCGGCTACAGCGCCCCGCAGGAAACCGTGGGACCGGCCTCCAGGGTCGGCAACGTGCTGATCGCGGTGGTCCGCGAGGCCCATGAGGGCCCGGGGCTGGCGCTGCCGCCACTGCCCGCCGAACTCCGGCCCGAGGCCGAGCGGATGACCGAGGAGTTCGCCCGGGGACTGCCGCCGCAGGTGACGGCCGCGCTGGTGGCGGCCTGGGCGCAGCTGGTGGGGCTGATCTCCTTCGAGCTGTTCGGCCAGTTCCAGGGGGTGGTGGCGGAACCGGAGCGCGCCCGGTTCTTCGCCCACAGCGCGGACCGGCTGGCCCGGGAGGTCGGTCTGCCATAGTCCGTGCCGGGTGCTCCGGTCCCGCGCCGACCCCGGTTCCCGGGCTCGCCCCGGCCCCGGGTCCCGGGCCTCCGGTCCCGGGCCGACCTCTGCCCTCGGCCCCGAGTGTCGGCCTGACTTCGGCTGGGTGCAGGTGCAGGTGCAGGTGCCGGGTCCGGGGGTCGTCTGGTCGGGCCCGGTGCCCCGCGGTGGGGCGGATTAGATGCCGGCCCGGTCGATCCAGAGGCGGGTCAGGTCCTGGTCGCCGGTGACGGTGGGGCCCTGGAGGGGGAGGCGGTTCCACAGGGCCGCGTAGAGCCAGGAGGCTTCGGCGGTCACCTCGCAGTCCGCGGGGCCGGCGTCGTCGAGGACGGTGCGGGCCGGCTCGGGGGACAGGTGGACGGACCAGACCGCGCCGGTGTCGGCCGCCCGGACCCGCAGCAGCCGGGGTTCGGGGGTGCGGACCCGGCTGCGGCCGCGGGCGTGGAAGCCGGTGAGCAGTTCGTCCACACCGTCCTCCGCGAACGCCGCGTCCACCGGTCCGAACTCCCGGCCGTCCGCCGCCTCGGCGTCCAGCCGGTGGACGGCCGTCTCGTGCGCCTGCCGGCGGGCCCAGAACTCCAGGGGCGTAGGTGCCGTGGGAAGGAAGGTCCAGCACTGGAGGTCCTCCGGCGCTTCCCGCAGGGCCCGGAGCAGGGACTGGTGGCCCTCCCGGAACCAGTGCAGCAGCTCGGCGCCGGTGAACTCCGGGGCCGCCGGGAACGGGGTCCGGTCGGTGTGCGCCTCCGCCACGTAGCCGGTGGCCCAGCGGTGGACCGCTCCCGTGTGCCGCAGCAGATCGGCCACCCGCCAGCCCGGGCAGGTGGGCACCGGTGCGTCGGCCCCGGCCCGGGCGGCCGCTTCGGCCAGCAGCGTGCCGTCCCGTTCCAGGGTGCTCACATAGTCACTGAACCTCATGCGCGGCAGTGTGCCATGCGGCCGCGCGGCTCGTCCGGCCGCGCGGCCGGGCACCATGGGGGGATGGCAGGGGACGCGTTCGAGCTGTTTCCCCGGGAGCGGACCGAGGTCGCCCCGGGGGCCGTGCACGTGCCGGGGTGGTTGGGGGCCGGGCGGCAGCTGGAGCTGGTCGAGGCCTGCCGGCGGTGGGCGCTGCCGCCCGCCGGGCTGCGGACCGTACGGACCCCCGGCGGGGGGACGATGACCGCCCGGCAGGTGTGCCTGGGGCTGCACTGGTATCCGTACGGCTACGCGTCCACCGCCGTTGACGGGGACGGGGCACCGGTGAAGCCGATGCCCGACTGGCTCGCGGATCTGGCCGATGAGGCCGTACGGGCCGCGTACTCGCCCGGTGGCTCGTACGGACCCCTCCACCCGGGCGCCGGGCCGAGCCCAGCCGGCCCCGATCCGGCCGCGCCCGCCCGGGCCGAGGGCCCCGGCTTCGGCTCCGGCTCCCGTCCCAGGGGCGGGGGCGGGGGCCGGGACGTGGTGCCGCGCTATGACGTCGCGCTGGTCAACTTCTACGACGGGGACGCCCGGATGGGCATGCACCGGGACGCCGAGGAGCGGTCCGGGGCGCCCGTGGTCTCGCTGAGCCTCGGGGACTCCTGTGTCTTCCGGTTCGGGAACACGGCCTCCCGCGGCCGCCCGTACCGGGACGTGGAGCTGCGGAGCGGGGACCTGTTCGTGTTCGGCGGGCCCTCCCGGCTCGCCTATCACGGGGTCCCCAAGGTGTACCCGGGCACGTCGCCGGCCGGACTCGGGCTGACCGGGCGGCTGAATCTGACCCTTCGGGTCGGCGGACTGGACCGGGACGGCGGACGACGGGCCTGAGGGTCGCGCCGATCATGGGAGGATCGCCCCTATGAACGGCAACGCCAACACGGGATCCACGCGCAGCAGGCTGGAGAGGGGACGAGGAGCCCTCGGGCCGGCGCTGGAGCTCGTACACACCGGGCGGGCGCCCACCCGGGCGGTCCTGACCGCGGAACTCGGGGTCACCCGGGCGACCGCCGGGGCCGTCGCCGCCGAACTCGAAGCACTCGGTCTGATCCGGGTCGACTCCAGCCCGCGCGGCGCGGGCGGCACCCAGGGCCGCCCCTCGCACCGGCTGTCGGTGGACGAGAACGGGCCCGTCGCCCTGGCGGCCCAGATTCACCCGGACGGGTTCCGGGCCGCCCTGGTCGGCCTCGGCGGCCGGATCGTGGCCACCGCTCCCGGCCGGACCGTCTCCGCCGACCCGGCCACCGTGCTGGCCGCGGTGGTGGAGTCGGGCGCCGCACTCCTGGCCGAGAGCGGCCGCCGCTGCGTGGGCGCGGGCCTGGCGGTCCCCTCGGCGATCGCCGAGCCCGAGGGCACCGCACTCAACCCGCTGCACCTGTCCTGGCCGGCCGGGGCACCGGTGCGCACCGTGTTCGCCGACTGTGTGAAGGCCGCCGGGATCGACGGCCCGGCCCTCACCGGCAACGACGTCAACCTGGCGGCGCTGGCCGAGCACCGGCACGGGGCCGGCCGCAGCGCCCAGCACCTGCTGTGCGTGGCCACCGGCCACCGGGGGGTCGGCGGCGCGCTGGTCCTGGACGGCCGCCTGCACAGCGGGAGTTCCGGGCTGGCCCTGGAGGTCGGCCATCTGACCGTCAACCCGGAGGGCCGGGCCTGCCACTGCGGCAGCCGCGGCTGTCTGGACGTGGAGGCGGACCCGCTCGCCTTCCTGACCGCGGCGGGCCGCACCCCGGGCCCGGAGGTGTCGCTGCTCCAGCAGGCCCGCGACCTGCTGCGCGCGGAGTTCGGCGATCCGGCGGTACGGGCGGCCGCCGAGGAGATCGTCGACCGGCTGGGGCTCGGCCTGGCGGGCCTGGTGAACATCCTCAACCCGGACCGGATCATCCTGGGCGGGCTGCACCGGGAGCTGCTCTACTCCGACCCGGAGCGGCTGCGGGCCGTGGTCGCCGACCGCAGTCTGTGGGGGCGCAGCGGGGGAGTGCCGATCCTGCCGTGCACCCTGGACCACAACAGCCTGGTCGGCGCGGCCGAACTGGCCTGGCAGCCGGTGCTGGACGATCCGCTGGGCACCCTGGGCGCGGCTGCCTGAGCGGCCCGCCGCCCCGCCCCGCCGTCCCGGACCGCCGCCCCCGTCCCGGACCGCCGCCCCGCCGAGCTCAGGCCGGCGCGGGCTCCGACACGGGTGCTGCCAGGGCCACGGGCTCCGGTACGGAAACCGGCACCGGGGCCGCGAGGGACACCGGCTCGGCCGGCAGGGCCTCCAGCCGGACCGGATCCGCCGTGTCCAGGCAGAACCAGACGGTCTTCCCGGCGGCGCCGGACTCGTGCCGGGCTCCCCAGTTCTCGCTGACCGCCTCGATCAGGGCGAGGCCGCGACCGCGGGTGTCCGTCGGTGCGGCCACCCGGAGCTCGGGCAGCCGGGGGTCGTTGTCGCGCACCGAGACGGTGAGCCGGTCCCGCCGCAGCTCCAGCACCACGGTGCAGCCCTTGTCGGGCCCGGCATGGCGGTGGACGTTGCTCAGCAGCTCCGTCACCCCCAGCACGGCCCGGTCGACGAGCGGGTCGAGCTGCCAGTGGCGCAACTGGGCGGAGACGATCCGCCGGACCTGGCGGATCCGGGACGGGACGGCCTGCAACTCGACGGTGCAGTGCCTGCGAGAAGAACTGATCACGGCTGCGACTCCCCGACATCAGTGTTACGGGCGCTGCACCCTCAGTGACACCACACCAGAGTCCCCCTCCGGCACTCCCCGCGCAACACATACGCGGATGTACATTGCGAAAGCGTGCATATCGGGCGCGCCTTTCGAGAGGACGCGGACCATGGGCACCAGCGGGACCACCGTGGACGTGGACCGGTCCGACCCGGACTACCGGGCCTGGCTGAAGGAGGCCGTACGGAAGGTCCAGGCGGACGCCAACCGGTCCGCGGACACCCACCTGCTGCGCTTCCCGCTGCCCGAGCCCTGGGGCATCGACCTCTACCTCAAGGACGAGTCCACCCACCCCACCGGCTCGCTCAAACACCGCCTGGCCCGCTCCCTGTTCCTCTACGCCCTGTGCAACGGCTGGATCCGGCCCGGCCGTCCGGTGGTGGAGGCCTCCTCCGGGTCCACGGCGGTCTCCGAGGCCTACTTCGCCGCGCTGATCGGGGTGCCGTTCGTCGCGGTGATGCCGCGCACCACCAGTCCGGAGAAGTGCCGGCTGATCGAATTCCAGGGCGGGGACTGCCACTTCGTGGACGATCCGATGACGGTGTACGCGGAGGCGGCGTCCCTCGCCCGCCGCACCGGCGGCCACTACATGGACCAGTTCACCTATGCCGAGCGGGCCACCGACTGGCGGGGCAACAACAACATCGCCGAGTCGGTGTACCAGCAGCTGCGGCTGGAGCGGTATCCCGAGCCGGCCTGGATCGTGGCCACCGCCGGGACCGGCGGCACCTCCGCGACCATCGCCCGCTACGTCCACTACATGCAGTACGACACCCGGATCTGCGTACCGGACCCGGAGAACTCGGTGTTCTTCGACGGCTGGACCCGCCACGACCCCGGGGTCACCGCCGACTGCGGATCCCGGATCGAGGGCATCGGGCGGCCCAGGATGGAACCGAGCTTCGTGCCCGGGGCCGTCGACCGGATGATGAAGGTGCCGGACGCGGCGAGCGTCGCCGCCTGCCGGGCGCTGGAGCGGGCCATCGGCCGCAAGGCGGGCGGCTCGACCGGCACCGGCCTGTGGAGCGCCCTGCGGATCGTCGCCGAGATGGCGGCCGCGGGGGAGCGGGGGAGCGTGCTGACCCTGCTGTGCGATCCGGGCGAGCGTTATCTGGACAAGTACTACTCCGACGCCTGGCTGGCGGCCCAGGGTCTGGACATCGGCCCCTACGAACGCACCATCGACACCTTCCTCGCCACCGGGTCCTGGGACGAGTCGGCGGCTTCCGGCGGGGAATAACCCCGGGGTGAGTCCGACGACCTGGGGTGGGGACATGAACGGGACGAACAGCAAGGGAACGCCGAAGACGGGGAACGGGGTCGCGGCCTTGGCGGCGTTACTGGTCGCGGTCGGGGCGCTGGGGGCCACCGGCTGCTCGGGCGACGACGGGACGGCGGACGGGAAGGCCGGCGGAAGCACGGCGGCACCCTCCGGGAGCGCGTCCGGGAACGCGTCCGGGGCCCCGGCCACGCCGACTCCGACGCCCACGGCGGACAGTCTGGAGGCGATGGTCGCCGCGCTGGGCAAGGCCTCCGACGCGGCCGCCGCGACCGGCTCCGCCGAGGTGCGGATGACGGTCCGCTCCCCGGACACCGGCGGCCGGGCGGCCGTGATGGAGGGCACGTACTCCTGGGGGAACGGCCTGGCGATGGAGGCCGAGGTGCCGGCCGCCGACCTCAACATGCAGTCCCTGGTCGCCGACGGCACGGTCACCTACCGGCTGGTCAAGGGCGCCTACTACTACCAGGTCGACCCGGCGCCCTCCGGCCCCTACCGGGGCAAGAGCTGGCTGAAGGTGGAGGCCTCCGCGGTGCTCGGGGAGAAAGGGGTCGCCGCCCTGGAGGGGCCCCGGAACGACCCGACGGCCGGTCTGAAGTCGCTGAAGTGGGCGGACGGGGTCACCCGGCTCGGCAAGGAGACCGTGCTGGGCAAGGCCACCGACCACTACCGGGCCACCATCCCGCTGGACCGGCTCGGCGCGGGCGCCGAGGCGTTCAGCGCGCTGGGTCCCGGCACCGAACTGGTCACGGACGTCTGGGTGGACGAGGAGAACATGCCGGTCCGGCTGAACCAGGTCTTCGGCTCGCTGCGGGTGGACATCGACTTCCACTCCTTCGGCGCGGCCAGGGACATCCCGGTCCCGCCGGCCGCGCTGACCGCCGACATGACCGAGGAGTTCAAGAAGGCGAGCCGGAAACAGGGCTGACAGCACCCGTCAGGGGCGGCCGGCGGACCGGGCACGCAGCAGCCGGCCGTCCAGGGTGCGGACCGCCGTGCGGAAGGAGCGGCCCAGGGCCGGGCGGGCCGCCGTCAGGGCGAGACGGAAGGAGGCGGGGCCGTCCGCCGCGAAGGTCCAGCGGACCCGGGTGCCGGTGCCCCGGGGGGTGAGCCGCCACTCCTCCAGCAGGGCCCGGACCCCGGGGGCGTTCGTCTCGTCCACCCGGTAGGCGTAGCGCCGTTCCGGCTCCGCGGCCATGATCGTCTCCTGGAAGCGGACCCCGCCCGCCAGCCGGACCTCCCGGCCCGCGCCGCCGTGCGTCGGCCGGGCCAGGGTGACCGCCCGGAACCAGGCGGGCCAGCCGGTGACCTCCTCGGCCAGCGCGTGGTAGACCTCCTCCGGGGAACCGGCGGCCATCGCGTCGAACACCAGCCGGACCGGGGCCGTCTCGATGAAGTCGAGTCCGACGGGACGCAGTGCGCGGGGCATGGCGGTCGCTCCTCGGGTCAGGGGCCGGGGGGTGCCCGGACACCCTAACTGGCGGAGCGTCAGATGTCTCGGGCGGCCGACCGGACGCCCGTCACCGCACGGCCGGCCGGACGCCCGTCACCGCACCGCCGCCGGTACGACCGGGAGTTCGGGCAGGTCCGCCGGGAAGAGCAGGGTCAGCTCCTCCGTGCTCGGCTCCGACAGCTGGGCCACCCGCCCGGCGTGCCGTTCCACCATCGACTCGAAGGTCTGCCGGGCGGTGCGCCCGTTTCCGAACGCCGGCCCCTTGGGGAGTGCGGTGAAGTAGCCGAGCAGGGCCCGGACGGTGTCCTCGCCGAGCCGGTACTCGTGCTCCTCGGCCTGCTGCTCGACGATCCGCAGCAGTTCCTCCGGGCCGTAGTCGCCGAAGGTGATGGTCCGGGAGAACCGGGAGGCCACACCGGGGTTGACGGTCAGGAAGCGGTCCATCTCCGCCGTGTAGCCGGCGACGATCACCACCACCGCGTCCCGGTGGTCCTCCATCAGTTTGACCAGGGTGTCGATGGCCTCCCGGCCGAAGTCCCGGCCCGAGTCCTCCGGGGCGAGGGCGTACGCCTCGTCGATGAACAGCACCCCGCCCCGGGCCCGTTCGAAGGCCTCCTGGGTGCGGATCGCGGTGGACCCGATGTGCTCGCCGACCAGGTCCACCCGGGACACCTCGACCAGATGGCCGCGTTCCAGCACGCCCAGCGAGACCAGGATCTCCCCGTACAGCCGGGCGACGGTGGTCTTGCCGGTGCCGGGGGATCCGGTGAAGACCAGATGGCGGCGGACCGAGGCTGCCTTCAGGCCGGCGCGCTGCCGCCGCCGGCCCACCTCGATCATGTCGGTGAGGGCCCGCACCTCGCGCTTGACGCTCTCCAGACCGACCAGTCCGTCGAGTTGGCCGAGCACCTCGGTGGACTCCCGGGCCGTGCCGGAACCGGACCCTGACCCCGATCCGGATCCGGTCGGGTCCGCGGCGTCACCGGCACCGGCCGCACCCGCCCGGCCCGCCGGGGCGGTGGCCGTGCGGGGCCCGGCGGGGGTGGACTCGCGGGCCGGGGTGGGGATCCGGGGCGGGTCCTGCCGGAGCTCCCCGGCGGCCGGGCCGCCGCCGGAGGTCCCCAGGACCCCGGGGCGCTGGGGCAGTTCGTCGCCGGTGCAGTCCAGCAGGACCGGTCCGTCCTCGGCGAACTCGTAGCCGCCGCGCTCGCAGCGCTCGGTGCGGCAGCCGGTCAGCCGGGTGTGGCAGCCGTCGATCACATGGAAGCCGAAGCCGCCGCTGCCGGTGACCCGGCAGTCGGTGAAGGTGCCCCGGCCGCCCGCCGACACGTAGAACCCGGCCTCCACGGCGGAGCCGACCACACAGCGTTCGACGACCGGGTCGGCCCCCTTGGTGACGATCACCCCGGTCTGGACGGTGTCCACGGTGCAGTCGGTCAGGCCGCCGCCGCTGCCGTGGTCGCGGAACCAGGCGCCGGTCCCGGCCTCCCGGATCCGGCAGTCCGCGAGGGTGGCGGTGGCCCCGTCGCTGACCGATACGGCGGTCCGGGAGACCTGGGTGAGATCGCTGCCGGTGACCTCGGCGCCGGACCCCCGGTCCAGGACGAACAGGGCGTCGGGGACGTCATGGATCCGGCAGGAGTCCAGCGAGGCACTGGCCCCGTCGCTGATCCACACCGCCGGGTAGTCGCCGGTGCTGTCGTGGATCTCCGAGGACTCGGCGACCACCCGGGTCCCCGGGTCCCAGACGGAGAGCCCGTTGCGGCCGAACCGCCGGACCGTGCTGCGGCTGAGGGTGAGGACCGAGCGGGAGCGCAGGTCCACCGAGTTCTCCGGCACGTCGTGGATGTCGCACCCGGCCAGCGACAGCACGGCGTCGGTGTCCAGGGTGACCCCGTCGGCGGTGGTGCGGTGCACCGAGCAGTCGGTCATCCGGGCCGCGGCCCGGGCCGCGATCTGCACCCCGGTGCCCCGGATCTCGTACACCTCGCAGCCCAGGGCCTCCAGACCGGAGCCCTCCCCGGTGACGGTGATGCCGGCACCGGTGCTGTGGTGGATCCGGCAGCGCTCCAGCCGGGGATGGCCGCCGCCGCGAACCACGAGACCGGTCTGCCCGGCCGCCAGCACCTCGCACTCCTCGAAGACCCCGCCGCCGCCGTCGAGCACCGCGATGCCCACGCCGGCCGGGTTCTCCACCGTGCAGCGGCGGACCAGCGGGCGGGCTCCGCCGCGGACCTCGATGCCGGCCGCCGAGCGGGTGCTGACCCGCAGGTCGGTCAGTTCGGGAGCGCCGTCCTCGACGAGCAGCGCGGGAGCGGCCCGGTCCTGCCCTTCGAGGTGCAGGTCCTGGACCACCGCCGAGGCGTACACGGTCAGCGCGACCCCGTCGGCCGGGGCGATCCGGACCGAGCCGACGGCCGAACCCTCCGGGCCGCGCAGGGTGACGGCATGCCGCAGCACCAGGTTCTCCCGGTAGGTGCCGGGGGCGATGGACAGCACGTCGCCGTCCCCCGCGGCGGCGATGGCCGCGGTCAGCGTCGGATACTCACCGGAGCGGCGCCGCCACCGCGATGTCCCGCCGTGCGTCACCTGGACCGTGCCCTGAGCCATGGTGCTGTCGTGCCCCCGCCCTCGTACTCGCGCGGCCGGAGCCGACGTTCCGGCCGCGTTGCCGTCCGCCGGTCCACCGTAGCGCGCGCGGGGCCGGGGAGTTGCCAGGTCAGCTGCCCGCGCCCGCCCGGCCCCAGTCCGGTCCGGCCGCGGCCCAGGCCCGGTCCAGTCGTATGTACCGCCGGTGCATGAGGCGGCGTACGACCATCCGCCGGAGCGTCTCCACCAGCGCGGCCACTCCGAGGGCGGCCGCCAGCCCGGCCATCGCCGCGTGCATCCCGGCCGTGGAGGGGTCCAGCGGCCGGCCGACCAGCCGGCCCCGCAGATCGGTCCAGATCCGGAACCGGTCGCCGGACCTGGGGGGTTCCTCGGCGGCGGGCACCGTCCCCTGGTGGCGGGTGCCGTCCGGTGCGGTCCAGGACGCCACGATCTTCGTCCGCCGGGGGGTCTGCGCCCCGGCCGAGGGGTCGGCCTCGGCGCCGGGCGGCCGGCCCGCCACCGGGCGCACCACCACGGCGGGCACCAGGAAGCGCTCCTGCCGCTGCTCCCGGGCCGCCCGTTGCAGGGTGGCGTCCACCTGGATCCCCGAGATCCAGCCGATCGCGGGAGCCGCGACCAGCAGACACAGCAGGGCGGTCATGGCCACCCAGGCCTCGATCAGATCGGTGGGCCGGCGCAGCGGATTGCGCCGCCACCGCCAGACCCCCGCAGCCGCTCGCACGGTCGGGCACCCCCTTCGCCTCCGTCGGGCTGTGCGCCCGGGGACGGACAGGCCTGCGGCCAAGCCTCCCCCAAGCCTCGCGGGCGCGCATTCCGGCACCGGCGAGAGCTGCGTCACCCACCGGCCGGATTCCGGTCATCGGACGCCGCGCGCACCTTCCTCACCGGTCAACGCGGCCGACGGGCGGTCCGGTTCCGCGCGCGCCGGAGGACTGCTCGAAGGTGTCACTCCGGATGGCCGCCGGGGGCGCAGGGGGTCGCCGGGCGGGCGTCGGGGGTCATTCCAGGATCCGCACCCCGTCGCCCAGCCGCAGGGTGCCCAGCCGGACCGGCACCAGCTGCCGTCCGAAGGCCAGGGACTTTCCGATCCGGTGGTGCGTCGCCAGGGTCCGCAGCGGCTCCTTGCCGCGCAGGCCGGTCCGCTGGTCGGTGGTGGTCACGATGCAGCGGCCGCATTCCCGCGCGCCCCGGAAGAGGGCTCCGCCGATCTCGATCAGCCGCCAGTGGTCCTCGGCCCAGGCGGTCGCCCCGGCCACCACCACATTCGGCCGGAAACGATTCATCGGAAGGGGCCCTTCCGCCGCGTGGGAGCCCTGTGCGATCAGTTCGTTGAGGGCGTCCAGGGAGGCCTGGGTGGTCAGCAGCAGCGGATACCCGTCCGCCAGCGACACCGTCTCGCCCGGCAGCGCGTAGTCCGGGTCGACGGGCCGGCGCACCGACGGGTCGTCCAGGTGCACCAGCCGGGCCGGTTCGCCCAGATAGGCGGAGAACCAGGCGTGCGCCGCGGCGTCGGCGACGACGGTCTCCCACTTCTTCCCGAACAGCAGCACCGGTTCGAGGATGCCGGGCTCGGGCACCGCGACCGTGAGCCCGGGCATGCCCGGTGCCGACAGCCGGACCCCGCCGCCCTCCAGCGGGCGGGCCCCGGCGAGCGCCAGCCTCGGCTGCTGGCGCTGGGTGATGACGCTCCCCTCGGCGTCGACGACGGCCCACCGGCGGTCCCCGGACAGCCCCCAGGGCTCCACGGCCACCTCGTCGGGAGCTGTCCCCGCTACCGACTTGACGGGGTGGACGTGGAGCGCCTGGACGTACAGCGCCGAATCGTTCGACATGGAGGCATCCTGCCAGCCGCCCGGGCCGGCCCGCCTCCGTGTCTCAGTAGCCGCCGCGCCCCTGGTACGGGCGGCCGTACTGGTCCTCGTACCCCTGGACCGGGGCGACCTGCACCGGGACCTGCACCTGCACCGGACGCGGGGCGCCCGGGCGCATCGCCTCGTACCCGCCGGCGCTCATCGCCGGTACCGGGCGGGGCTGCTGCGGGGCCTGCTGCTGGTAGCCGCGGGCCTGCTGGGGCTGCTGCTGCGCCTGTTGCGGCAGGTACGGCACGGCGGCCTGCTGGAGCGGCATCGGCTGAGGGGCCTGCTGCTGGTACGGGTACCCGTACGCGGGGGCCGCCTGCTGCGCGGGCACCGGGGCGGACGGCAGGGCCGGCAGCGCGGGCAGGGCCGCCGGCAGGGCGGGCAGATAGCCGCCGGAGCCGGCGGAGTTGCCGAGGCCGTTGTGGCCGGCGCCCGAGGGGTACCCGCCACCGACCGGTTCGTACGCGGCGGGCACCCGGATGGGGGCGATCTGCGGGGTGCCCCGTTCGGCGACCAGGGAGTCGTAGATGGGGGTGTCCGGGAAGGAGGGCGCGGAGTAGTAACCGCCGCCATAAGTGGAGCGGGGGGAGGTCATGTCACATAAGTTAAGCCCACGGCTTCACCGGGTCCATAGCCCAGGGCCCCCAACACCGTCCTGACCTGCATCTTCGCAGGTCAGGACCGCAGCTTTCACTTGACGTTCACGTGCACGATTCGTCGCTTCCGCCCGTGATTGCCACTTCTCGTACCCCCGGTGTCGCCCGGAGTTGTGACGGATTGTCACCGTGACGCGATGGGGAGCTGACGGTCTCTCAGGCGTCGGTGGGCCGGGCGTAGGTCCGCCCCTTCCAGGCGGCCCCCCGGCCGCGGTGGTGCTGGACCGCGGAGTCCACCGTCATCAGCAGGTACAGCAGCGCGGTGAACGGGAGCAGCGGGGCGAGGGCCGGGGACTGCCGGTAGTAGCGCAGCATCGGCACCGCGGTGCCCGCCATCACCAGCCAGGCCAGCCCGCCCGCCCAGGCGGTGGCCGGACGGCCGGCGGCCAGTCCGGCGGCCAGCGCGCACGGGGGCACCAGATAGACCAGCACCAGACCGAGGACCGTGCCCGCCAGCAGCTCCGGACGGTGCCGGAGCTGGGTGTAGGCGCTGCGGGACACCATCCGCCACAGGTCCCCGAGCCGGGGGTAGGGGCGGACGCTGTGCACCCGGTCGGCCAGCCCCAGCCAGATCCGGCCGCCGGACCGCTGCACGGCCCGGGCCAGGGACACGTCGTCGATCACCGCCTGCCGGATCGAGTCCGGCACCCGGGCCCGGTCGACGGCCTCCGACCGCAGCAGCACACAGCCCCCGGCGGCCGCGGCGGTGCGGGCGCCGGGCCGGTTGACCCACCGGAAGGGGTAGAGCTGGGCGAAGAAGTAGACGAAGGCGGGCACCACCAGGCGCTCCCAGAAACCGGCCACCCGCAGCCGGGCCATCAGGGACACCAGGTCCAGGCCCTCCCGTTCGGCGGCCTCCACCAGCGCGCGCAGACTGTCCGGGTCATGGGCGATGTCGGCGTCGGTGAGCAGCAGGTACGCCGGTGCCGGGCGCGCGGCGTCGGCGCGGGCGGCCGCGATGCCGTGCCGGAGGGCCCACAGCTTGCCCGTCCAGCCCGCGGCCGGCTCCCCGGGCGAGGTGACGGTCAGCGGGATTGCGGGGTGCTCCCGGGCGATCCGCCGGGCCAGGGCGGCCGTCCCGTCGGTGCTCCCGTCGTCCACCAGATAGACCCCGGCGGGTCCGGGATAGTCCTGGGCGAGCAGCGAGGGCAGGCTCAGCGGGAGCACCTCCGCCTCGTCCCGGGCGGGGACCACGACCGCCACGGAGGGCCAGTGCCCCTCCCGGGGCCCGGTCGGCGGGGTGCCGGGCGGCAGCCGGACGTCGGTGCGCCAGAACATGCCCTGGCCGAGGAGCAGCCACAGCCAGATGACGAGGGAGACGCCCGCGGCGAGGGTGAACAGGCCCATCGCCGCAGTGTGCCCCACCGCCCCCGCCGGAACCCGCGAACCCGCCGCAGCGCGCCGGGCCCGCACGTCCGGCAGGCGTCCGGTGGGTGTCCGGTGCGCGTGCCCGGCCGGTCGGTGAGCGGAGAGGTCCATTAAAGTGACCGGGTGAAGATCGCGCTGATGGACTCAGGAATCGGCCTGCTCGCGGCGGCCGCCGTGGTGCGGCGGCTGCGGCCCGACGCCGATCTCGTCCTGTCCTCCGATCCCGACGGGATGCCCTGGGGCCCCCGCACCCCCGAGGACCTCACCCGGCGCGCCCTCCAGGTCGCCCGCGCGGCCGCCGGCCACCGGCCCGACGCCCTGATCGTCGCCTGCAACACCGCCACCGTGCACGCCCTCGGCGCCCTGCGGGCCGCCCTGGAACCGGGGATCCCCGTGGTCGGGACCGTACCGGCCATCAAGCCGGCCGCCGCGGCCGGCGGGCGGATCGCGATCTGGGCGACCCCGGCCACCACCGGAAGCCCCTACCAGCGCGGTCTGATCCGGGACTTCGCCGGGGCCGCCCGGGTCACCGAGGTGCCGTGCCCGGGGCTCGCCGACGCCGTGCAGTGGGCCGACGAGGAGGCCATCGCCGCGGCGGTGGCGGCGGCCGCCGCCCTGACCCCGCCCGATGTCACCGACGTGGTCCTCGGCTGCACCCACTACGAACTGGTCGAGGACGCCGTACGCGCCGCGCTGGCCGTCCGCACCGGGGGAGCGGAGCTCACCTTCCACGGCTCCGCCCTGCCGGTCGCCACCCAGGCGCTCCGCCGCCTGGGCGCCGTCCCGGACCCGGACCGGCCGGCCACCGGCGCACTGACCGTGCTGTTCAGCGGCCGGACCGCCGAGCTGCCGCCGGAGGCCCTGCGCTACTCCGAGGGCCGGCTGCTCGCCGAGGGCGAGAGCGCCACCCTCAGCGGCTGACCCCCGCGGCCGGCCGACCCCGCCGGCCGGCCGACCCCTCCGGCCGGAGCCGGTGGCGCGCCCGCCGAAGCTGAGTACGCTGCGATACATGACGGGTCACCCTCCGGGGCCGTTGTGGACCGGCCGCGCCGCCAACCGGGCGCAGTGGCTGCTCTCCGCCACCGGCCTCGCCTGCATCGCCCTCGGCATCGTCCTCGCGGTCGGCTCCGCGTGGACCGCGGGGAGCGTGCCGCTGGCCATGTCGGTGGTCGGCTGCCTGGCGGTCGGACTGCTGGTCCTCTACGGAACCCTCGCCTTCGTCCATGTGCACGTCACCGTGGACGCCGAATCGGTGGAGGTCCGCTGCGGGCACATCGGACTGCCGCGCCGCCGGTTCCGGCTCGACGAGATCGCCTCCGTCGAGTACCTCCCCCGGGTCACCCCGCACGCCTGGGGCGGCTGGGGACTGCGCTGGCGGCCCGAGAAGGGCACCGCCGTGGTGGTCCGGCGCGGCCCCGGCCTGGAACTGAGACTGGTCGGCGGCAAGGTGTTCACCGTGACCGTGGACGACGCCGAGAACGCCGTCCGGGTCATCCGCACCCATCTGCGGGCCCTCGCCCGGTAGCGCGGATCGGGCCCGCACGGCATGGGGACGTACACTCCGCCAGATGAGCAGCAGCACCAGTCACGTGGTCGAGAACGAGCCTGAGCGGCCGCCCGGCACCACCCCCGCCGGCGAACCCACCGACGCCACCGACGCCACCGGAGCGGCCGGATCCGCCGGACCCGCCGAGAGCCCCCAGGCCGCCCGGACCGCCGCCGGGCCGGCCGACGCCCTGACCGCACGCTTCGGCCGGGCGGCCGGCCCGCTGCGCGCGGCCGGCGCCGCCCTGGCCGGAGTCCTGCTGTACCTCAGCTTCCCGCCCCGCCCCCTGTGGTGGCTGGCCCCCTTCGCGCTCGCCCTGCTCGCCGGCTGCCTGTACGGACGGCGGGCCCGGGCCGGGTTCGGCCTCGGGACCCTCTTCGGCCTCGGCTATCTGCTGCCGCTGCTGGTGTGGACCGGCGAGGAGGTCGGCCCGGTCCCGTGGCTGGCCCTCACCGCCATCGAATCCCTGTTCTTCGGCCTCACCGGCCTCGGGATCGCCCTGGTGTCCCGCCGCCGCGGCTGGCCGCTGTGGGCCGCCGCCGTCTGGATCGCCGGGGAGGCCCTGCGGGCCCGCGTCCCGTTCGGCGGGTTCCCCTGGGGGAAACTGGCCTTCGGCCAGGCCGACGGCCTCTTCCTGCCGCTCGCCGCACTCGGTGGCACCCCGCTGCTCTCCTTCGGCGTCGCCCTCTGCGGATTCGGCCTCTACGCCACCGCCCGCGCGGCCCGCACCGCCCCCCGCCGCACCACCGCCCTGCTGGCCGCGCTCACCGTCGCCGCCCCGGTCGGCGCGGCACTGGCCGCCCGCCCGCTGGTCTCCGACAGCCCCCAGGCCGGCACCGCCACCGCCGCCGTCATCCAGGGCAACGTGCCCCGGCTCGGACTGGACTTCAACTCCCAGCGCCGCCAGGTCCTCGACAACCACGCCCTGCGCACCGAGCAGCTCGCCCGGGACGTCCGGGCCGGCCGGGTCCCCGCGCCCGACTTCGTCCTCTGGCCGGAGAACTCCTCCGACCTGGACCCCTACCAGGAACGCGACGCCTACGAGGTCATCGACAAGGCCGTCAAGGAGGTGGGCGTCCCGGTGGCCGTCGGCTCGGTGCTCTCCCCGGCCACCGGCCCGCTCCGCAACACGATGATCCTGTGGGACCCCGTCAAGGGACCCGTCGCCACCTACGACAAGCGGAAGATCCAGCCCTTCGGCGAACGCATCCCGATGCGCTCGGTGGTCCGGATCTTCAGTTCGGACGTGGACCGGGTGCGCCGCGACTTCGGCGCCGGCAAGGAACCCGGGGTCTTCGACATGGCGGGCAGCCGGATCGGCATGGTGACCTGCTACGAGGCCGCCTTCGACGACGCCGTCCGCTCCACCGTCCGGGCCGGCGCCCAGGTCATCGCCGTCCCCAGCAACAACGCCACCTTCGGCCGCAGCCAGATGACCTACCAGCAGCTCGCCATGGACCGGGTCCGCGCCGTGGAGCACAGCCGCACCGTCCTGGTCCCCGTCACCAGCGGGGTCAGCGCCGTCATCCTGCCCGACGGGAAGGTGGTCCGGCAGACGGAGATGTTCACCCCCGACGCCCTGGTCGAGAAGATCCCGCTGCGCACCACCCAGACCCCCGCCACCCGGCTGGGCCCGCTGCCCGAGTACCTCCTGCTGGCCCTGGCCGCCGGGGCGCTCGGATGGCCGCTGGTGCGCCGGGCGCGCCGGGCCCGCCCGTAAGGTCGGGGGATGGGCACCCCCGAGTTCATCCGCGCGGTCCGAGCCACCGCCGGCCACCAGCTGCTCCTGCTGCCGGGAGTGACGGCCGTGGTCTTCGACGACCGCGGCCGGGTGCTGCTCGGCCGGCGGGCGGACACCGGCAACTGGTCGGTGATCGGCGGCATCCCCGAGCCCGGGGAGCAGCCGGCCGAGACCGCGGTCCGCGAGGTGTACGAGGAGACCGCCGTGCGCTGCACGGTGGAGCGGGTGGTGCTGGTGGAGATGCTGACGCCGATCACCTACCCGAACGGCGACGTCTGCCAGTTCTCCGACGTCACCTTCCGCTGCCGGGCCCTGGGCGGCGAGGCCCGGGTCAACGACGAGGAGTCCCTGGAGGTGGCCTGGTTCGAGCCGGACCGGCTGCCGCCGCTCCAGCCGTTCGCCCTCCAGCGGATCCGCCGGGCCATGGCCGGGGAACCGGCCTGGTTCGCCCCGGCCGGGTTCCCGCCCGAGGCGGCGGAGTTTCCGGTCGGGCCCCCGGGGGAGTTCTCGCCCGAGGCTTCGGCCGGGGTCGCGGACGAGGCTCCCTAGAGGATTCCGTCCGCCGTACCGGAGTAGAGGGCGCGGGCGGCCGGGCCCAGGACGGCGCTGTAGGAGACGTCCGGGTCGGTGCCGCCGCCCTGGTAGCCGCCCAGCACCCCGGTCAGGGCGCCGTCGGCCAGCCACGGACTGCCGCTGGTGCCGCCGCTCAGGTCCGGGCAGGAGATCCGGCGCTGGCCGGCGGAGAGCCGCCCGGTGCGGTTCGCGCAGCGCACCGGGAGGTCCCGGTCGGCCGGATAGCCGAGGACGGTGACCGTGCTCCCGGCCGCCTCCCCGAAGGCCACCGGGAAACCGCCGACCACCTCCTCGATCCGCCGCCCGTCCAGCGGGGCCACCGTCACGAACGCCAGGTCGGCGTCCGGATCCCCGGACCGCTCCCAGGCCGGGTCCACCGCGCGGCCGGTGAGCCGCCAGTACCCGTACGGCGCCCGGCCGTCCCGGTAGCCCGGCGCGAACACGGTCCCGGCCAGGTCCCCCAGGCAGTGCGCGGCCGTGGCGATCAGGTCCCGGCCGGCGCTCTCCACCACCGAGGCGGTGCAGAAGTGGCCGCCGTCCGGCCCGCCCGCGAACAGCGGCCCGACCCGGTCGGCGGCCGGGCCGGCCGCCGCCACCGAGGTCACTCCCGGCCGGTCCACCGCCGAGGCGTCCGAGGGGTACGCCGACAGCAGCGCGGCCATCGCCGCCAGCGCGAGGGCGGTCCGGGAGAGCCGCCCCGGGCGGGCCGGAGCCGGGTCCGTGGTACCGATCATGGGCCGAGCCTGCCGGGCCGTCCTGTGAACGGACCCCCGGAGCAGCTGGGAGTTCCCTGTGAATCCGTGAGTCCGCAGCCCCGCGGAGGAATCCGTGAGTCCGCAGCCCCCGGACACCACCCACAGGCGCTGCGGACGAGGTGCGGGCACGCTGCGGGCGCGGTCTATGGACGCGGCGGAGGGTTTCCCTCCACCCTGTTGTGCACCACGGAGCGTGATCGCGCGGGGCCCGCCGCCCTAGCCTCACCGCAAGGCGCGACGCAGTGCACGAACCGAGGGGCGGTACCCGGTGAACTGGCTCATCCACGACTACCGCGAGAGCGATCTCGCGGCGGTGGTCCACCTGATCGACACCACGGCCGAACTGGGCCAGGAGTCGGTGTTCTCGCTCGCCGAGTGCATCACGGCCCTCACCGACCGGCAGCCCGCCGTGGTCGCCGTCCACCAGGGCGTCCCGATCGGGGCCGCGCTGGCCACCGTCTCCGGGGAGCGGGCCTGGGTGATGCGCATCGCCATCGCGGCCGGCTGGCGCGGCCGGGGCCTGGCCAGCGCCCTGCTGGTGGAACTGGAGCGCCGGCTGATCGCCGCCCGCGTCGGACGGATCTCCTACGTGCTGCCCGAGGAGGACCTCCTCGGCGAGGGCCTGCTCAACGCGGGCTACACCCGGCAGCCCGCCGTGGCCTACTTCGAGAAGACCGAGCCGCTGCACGGCCCGGCCGCCGGCCTCCTCGACGACCTGGGCGGCCGGTTCCTCGGCAACGACCTGTGGGACAAGGTCGCCGGGATGGAGACCGAGAAGCACCTCATCGAACGGCGGGTGGTGCTGCCGCTCGCCGAACCGGAACGGGCCGCCCAGCACGGGGTCCGGCCGCCGCGGGCCATCACCCTGTTCGGCCCGCCCGGCACCGGCAAGACCACCTTCGCCCGGGCCGTCGCCTCCCGGCTCGGCTGGCCCTTCGTGGAACTCCTGCCCTCCCGGCTCGCGGACGAGGGCAACCTGGCGGCGGCGCTGCGCTCGGCGTTCTCCCGGATCGCGGAGCTGGAGCGGGTGCTGGTGTTCATCGACGAGGTCGAGGAGATCGCACCGGTCCGTACGGAGCCGGCCCAGCCCGGCGGCATCCACGGGGTGACCAACGAACTGCTGAAGCTGATACCCGGCTTCCGGGAGGGCGACGAACGGCTCCTGGTGTGCGCGACCAACTCGATCCGCTCCCTGGACCCGGCGTTCCTGCGGCCCGGCCGCTTCGACTACCTGATCCCGATCGGCACCCCGGACGCCGGGGCGCGGGCGGCGATCTGGTCCCGGTACACGGAGGGCCGGGGCGATGTGGACGTGGCGGCGCTGGTGGCGGCGAGCGAACTGTTCACCCCGGCCGACATCGAGCACGCGGCCCGGATCGCCGCCCAGGTGTCCTTCGAACGGGACCTGGAGGCGGTGGGGGCGCGGGTGGCGGCCTCGGTGCGGATGGGGGCGAGCACAGAGGACTACCTGGCGGCGGTGGCCCAGTGCCGGCCGACGGTCACCCCGGCGATGACGGGCGAGTTCCAGGCCGACATCACGGCCCACGCCCGGGTCTGACCCGGCGCCGAGCGGAAGGGGGGCGGAGGAGGCGGCCCGTAGTGCTCCCCAAAGCACTACGGGCCTTCCGTGCGGACAAGCGGCCGCACGGAACGACCACGCCCCGGTTGGGGTGTACGCCGGCTGGGGCGTGGACGACTGGCCGCTCGGGAGCCTTGTGGGCGCCCCGCTCAACACAGTCGAGTCAACCAGCCGGCCCACCCCCCGGGCTTCGGCCGGACGGCCACACCCGGACTCGTCCGAACGGCCCAGCGGACCGTTCGGTTACCGTCGGGCCATGGGATTCGTCGTCTTCATGACCCTGCCGGGCCTGGCCCTCGTGCTCACCGCGGTGGCCTTCCTGGACTTCGCCCTGGTCCGTGCGGGCCGGGCCGGGCTGCTGCCGTGGCGGTGGGGCGGCCGTCAGGGGCAGATCTCCGCCACCGGGTTCGAGCAGCTGCACGCCGGGTTCTCGCCGGGCAAGCAGAACGAGCTGGAGGAGCGCCGGAGCGCCCGGCTGGTCCGGGACGACGAGGAGGACGGGGCGCCGCCGCGCGGACGGATCGACCTGGACTCGGGGACCGCGCTGATCCGGGTGACGGGCCGCCGGGCCCGGTCGTAGGAGCGCGCGGGGGCCACGGGGCCACGGGCCGCGGTGGACCGGGTGACGGCCGTGGCGGCGGGCGTGGTGGAGGTGGTGCGCCGGGGCGTGGTGTCCGGCGCACCGGGGGCGTGCGGTCAGGCGGCCTCGCGGGTGCGGCGCTCGGTGATCAGGGCGTGCAGTCGGTCGGCGGCGGCCCTTCCGAAGGCCGGGTCGTTGATGTGGGTGTCGTAGTCGACCAGGGCCGCCCCGCTGTCCCGCAGCCCCTCCCGGAGGGCGTCGAACAGGGCGGTGTCCGCCGCCGGATCGTGGTACGGGCCGTCCGGCGCGCCCAGGGTGGACAGTCCGCGCAGCGGTACGCAGACGGTGGTGGGGCCGGTGGCCGCCCGCAGTTTGGCCGCCACCCGGCGGCCGAGCTCCGCGCATTCGGCCGGGGTGGTCCGGATGACGGTGATCGACGGGTTGTGCACCCGGACCCGCCGGTAGCGGACCCGTTCGGGGAGGTTCTCCAGCGGCCCGAACTTGACCATGTCCAGGGCGCCGAGGCTGACCACCTGCGGCACCCCGGCCCGGCCCGCGGCGCTGAGCCGGTCCGGTCCGGCGGTGAGGATCCCGCCGCACAGGTCGTCGGCGAGCTCGCTGAGGGTGAGGTCGAGGACCCCCGCGAACACGCCCTGTCCGGCGAGCGCCTCCAGGGTGCGGCCTCCGGTACCGCTGACGTGGAACACCAGTACCTCGTAGCCGAGTTCGGTGAGGCGTTCACGGGCCGCGTCCACCCCGACGGTGGTCACTCCGGCCATGCTCGCGGCGATCAGCGGCCGGTCGCCGCCGAGGGCCGGACCGGGTCGTTCGGCGGCCGACCGGGCGTGCGCCCGGGCCATGCCGGCCGCCGCGGCCACCGCGTTGGCCAGGATCGGCTCGGAGACCCGGTTGATCCCGGCGATGTCCACCACGCTGTACATCATGGTGATGTCGGAGGACCCGACGTAGGGGGAGACGTCCCCGGAGGCCATCGAGGAGACCATCAGTTTCGGCACGCCCAGCGGCAGCGCCCGCATGGCGCGGCTGGCGATGGAGGTGCCCCCGCTGCCGCCGATGGCCAGGACCGCGTCCAGCCTTCCCTCGGCGTGCAGCCTCAGTACGGTGGCCTCGGCGCCCCGGGCCATCGCGGTGACGGCGGTGCCCCGGTCGGCGGCCGCCCGTAGTTCCGACAGTTCCGTTCCGGCCGCGCGGGCCACTTCCTCGCGCGGCACGTCGGCGGCCACCCGGGGCTCGCCCATCACTCCCGTATCGACCAGGACCACTTCGACGCCGGCACGCAGCAGCCGCTCGCGCAACCAGCCGTACTCCACACCCTTGGTGTCCAGGGTTCCCACCAGCACGACGTTCGTCATATGTGCAATGTCCACGCATACGGGACTTCTGACAAGGCCGCCGACTCCGCCCGGATCAGGCCGAGTTCGAACCGAGCTCGGTCAACAGCCTTTCCAGGAAGGCGTTCTGGGCGACGACCAGCCGGCCGCGGGCCCCCTCCGGGGTGAACCAGGCGACCCGGTCCAGCTCCGGGAACTCCTCGGTCCGGCCGGAGCCGGGCGGCCATTCCATGCGGAAGGTGCCGGGCCGCATCAGGGCCGGGTCGAGGTCCGCCTCCACCGCCCAGACCGTGACCAGCTTGCCGTTGCGCTGCCGTACCTCGCCCAGGGGCAGGTACGGGCCCTCCGGCGGAGGCAGTCCGATCTCCTCGGTGAACTCCCGCCGGGCGGCGTCCCGCGGCGACTCCTCCGGACCGTACTCGCCCTTGGGGACGGACCAGGCGCCGAACTCGCGCCGTTCCCAGAACGGCCCGCCCATGTGCCCGAGCAGCACCTCCACGCCCGGGGCCTGGTCCCGGCCGGCGGTGCGCCGGAACAGGAGGAGCCCGGCGCTGCGCTTCTGTCGTGTCGCGGCCATGGGCCATCCCTTCCCCGCGGGACACCGGTTCAGGCGCCGGCGGCCGTGGCCCGGCCGCCGGGCGTTCAGTGGTGGTGCGGGCCCTCCCGGTGCACCGGGCCGTGCGGGGCCGAGCAGTGCGGGTCGGTGGGCGAGCCGCTCTCGCCGGCCCGGCCGACCCACAGCAGGGACTCCTGGGCGTGGTCCACCTGGAGGGTGGTGTGGGTGATCCCGTAGTCGGCGCCCAGCAGCTTCTCCAGATCGCGGCGGACGGCGTGGCAGTCGCTCTCTGGCTCCACCAGGACGTGCGCGGACAGGGCGGCCTCACCGGAGGTGATCGTCCAGATGTGCAGGTCGTGGACCTCGGTCACCGGGCCGTGGGCGACCAGCCGGTCGCCGACCGCGTCCGGGTCCAGATGGGCGGGGGCGGCCTCCAGGAAGATCCGCCCGGACGCGTGGACCAGCCCGTATCCGGCCTTCACCATCAGCGCCACCACCACCAGCGTGGCGATGGCGTCCGCCTGCACGAACCCGGTGGTGACCACGATCAGTCCGGCCACCGCGGTGCCGATGAACGCGAACAGGTCGTTGAGGATGTGCTGGTAGGCGCCCTCGACGTTGAGCGAGGTGCGGTTCGCCCGGGAGATGCACCAGGCGGCGATCACATTGACCACGATCCCGGCGAGGGCCGTGCCGAGCACCAGCCCGCCCTCGACCTGCGGCGGGTCGATCAGCCGGCGCACCGCCTCGTAGGCCAGCCAGGCGCCCAGCAGGAGCAGGGTCAGTCCGTTGGCCTGCGCGGAGAGTATCTCCGCGCGCTTCAGCCCGTAGGTGAAGCCGCCGCGGGCGGGCCGGGCCGCCAGCCGCATCGCGATCAGCGCGAGGACGATCGAGACGGCGTCGGTCAGCATGTGCGCCGCGTCCGAGATCAGGGCCAGGGACTGGGCGAGGATGCCGATGACCACCTCGACGGCCATGAACGCGCAGATGAGTCCGAGGGCGATGCCCAGCCAGCGGCGGTCGGCGTCGGCGGACACCCCGTGCGCGTGCCCGGCGTGGCCGTCCGGCCCGCCGTGATCATGCGCGTGTTCGTGCGCGCGGTCGTGGTCGTGTGCGCCCATGGCTTCCCCCGCTTGTTCGGTTCCCGCTCCGACGGGTGAAGTGAAGCGCACCTTTCCGGGATCGGCAAAGGCTGCAACGGGGACCGTTGTCATTCCCTATAAGAAGCCTCTGACCTGCGGTTATGCTCGCGCGGAAGGATCGTGGGAAAATCTGCTCATGGTCCAGCGCCCCGGTGTGCCGACCGCTCCCGAACTGGTCCTGGAGACCGACGGGGGCACCACGGTGATGAGTCCCGGACGGGTCTACCGGGTGGGCCGGGACCCGCTGAGCGAGGTCTTCCTCGACGACGCCCGGGTCTCCTGGCACCACGCGAACCTGCACGCGGACGGCGACCACTGGACCCTGGAGGACGAGGACAGCACCAACGGCACCTGGGCGGACGGCCGCCGCGTCCACGAGTGGTGGGTGGGGCCGGGCAGCGAGCTCCGCTTCGGCAGCGAGGAGGACGGGCCCCGGGTGCGGCTGCGCGCCGAGACCCGCCCGCCGCCCGCCGCACGCCCGGCGGCCCCCTCCGGCGGGACCTTCCTCCGGCCGACCAGCATCCGTCCGCTGCCCGGCCCGGAGGCCGCGCGGAGCACCGTACGGATCGGCCGGGCCGCCGACAACGACCTGGTCATCGACGACCTGGTGGTCTCCCGCCGGCACGCCGAGCTCCGCGCCCTGCCCGGCGGCGGCCATGAGATCGCCGACCTCGGCAGCCACAACGGCACCTACCTCAACGGCGCCCGGGTGGGCCGGGCGGCCGTCGCCGACGGGGACGTCATCGGCATCGGCCACTCCGCGTTCTGCCTCTCCGGGGGCACCCTCCGGGAGTACGTGGACACCGGCGAGGTGACCCTGGACGTCCGGGACCTCACCGTCCGGGTGGACCACGGCCGCAAGACCCTGCTGGACGGGGTGTCCTTCCCGCTCGGCGCCAAGTGCCTGCTGGCCGTGGTCGGACCCAGCGGGGCCGGCAAGTCCACCCTGCTCGGCGCCCTCACCGGGCTCCGGCCCGCTGACGAGGGCTCGGTCCGCTACGACGGGCGCGACCTCTACCGCGACTACGCCGAACTCCGCAGCCGCATCGGGCTGGTCCCCCAGGACGACATCCTGCACGCCCAGCTCGGCGTCCGCCGGGCCCTGTCCTACGCGGCCGAACTCCGCTTCCCCGAGGACACGGCCGCCGCCGAACGGGAGGCCCGGGTCGACGAGGTGATCCGCGGCCTCGGCCTGGAACAGCGCGCCGGACAGCCCGTCCACAGCCTCTCCGGCGGCCAGCGCAAACGGGTCTCGGTCGCCCTGGAACTGCTCACCAAGCCGTCCCTGCTGTTCCTGGACGAACCCACCTCCGGACTCGACCCGGGCATGGACCGGTCGGTGATGCACATGCTGCGCGGGCTCGCCGACGACGGCCGCACCGTCATCGTGGTCACCCACAGCGTCCTGAGCCTGGACGTCTGCGACCGGCTGCTGGTGCTGGCCCCGGGCGGCCGGATCGCGTACTTCGGCCCGCCCGCCGAGGCGCTGGGCTTCTTCGGGTACGCACAGTGGCCCGAGGCCTTCGAGGCCTTCGAGAACCTGCGCGACCGGGACTGGGCGGGGGAGTACCGGGCCTCGGCGCAGTACCGCCGGCACATCGCGGGCGCCGCCGGGGCCGCGGCCGCCGCCGCGGCGGCCGTACCGGCCTCGGTGGCCGCCGGCGGCACCGGGCCCGCGGCGGCGGCGCCGTCCCCGACCCCGTCCCCGACTCCCTCCCCGTCCCCGACTCCCTCCCCGTCCCCGACTCCCTCCCCGACCCCGACTCCGTCCACGGCCCCGCGTGCGCGGGCGGCTCGGAGCCGGTCCGGGCAGCTGTCCACCCTGGTCCGCCGCTACGCGGCCGTACTGAGCGCCGACCGCACCTTCCTGGCCATCATGGTCGCCCTGCCCTTCGTGATGGGGGCCATGGCGCGGGCCCTCGCCGGATCCCGGCTCACCCGGGAGAGCGCGCTGAACGCCCTGCTCATCCTGTGCGTCGGCGGAGTCCTCACCGGGGCCGCCAACGCGGTGCGGGAACTGGTCAAGGAACGGGCGATCTACCGGCGGGAACGGGCCGTCGGCCTCTCCCGGCCGGCCTATCTGATGTCCAAGGTGATCGTCCTGGGGGCGGTCACCGTCGCCCAGGCGGTGGTGCTCACCCTGGTCGGCCTCGCCGGGGTCGACCTCGGCGCCCCGGACGGCCGGGGGGTGCTGATGCCCCCACTGGTCGAGATCACCCTGGCCGTGGCCCTGCTGTCCTTCACCGCGATGATGCTGGGCCTGCTGGTCTCCGCCCTGGTCCGCAAGGAGGAGGTCACCATGCCGCTGCTGGTGCTCCTCGCCATCGTGCAGGTGGTGTTCTGCGGGGCGCTGCTGAAGCTCGACGGCGTACCGGTGATCGAGCAGCTGGCCTGGCTGGTGCCGTCCCGCTGGGCGCTCGGCGCGATGGCCGGCACCATCGACCTGGGCGCCACCGTGCCCGGCGAACTCACCCGGGACCCGCTGTTCGCCCACACGGCGGGGGCCTGGCTGCTCGACATGGGGATGATGGCCGGGCTGTCGGTGCTGTTCGGGGTCCTGGTGGTCCGGCTGCTGCGCCGGCACGAGCCCGTGGTCATGCGGAAGTAGCGGCCGCGATGACCCGCGCCGACGTCACCGATCCAGGTTCCGGTTCCGGGTCCGATCCCGCGTCCGGTTTCGGTTCCGGTTCCGGGTTCCGGCCCACCCATGTGGTGCCCCCGGAGGGGCTGGCCGCCTGGGCGGACCAGGACGGGGTCCGGCCCACCAGCCCGCTCGACCCGTTCCTGCCGGTCCGGGTGCTGGAGCGGGCCGGGGACCGGGCGCTGATCGGCTGCGCCAACGGCTGGTCCGCCTGGGTGGACGGCCGGCCGCTGGTGGCGGTGCCGCAGCCGCCGCCGGCCGCCGGGGGCGGCCCGCCCGGCCGGTCCGCCGACCCCGGGCCGCTGCTGGACCGCACCGCCGCCGCCCTGGACCGCTACCGGCGGGCGGCCGGCGGCGGGGACCCGGCGGAGTTCCGGCGGGCGACGGCGGGACTGCGGGCCGGGGTGGTGGTCGACGGCGGCCGGGTCTGGGTGTACGACCCGGCGGCGGACCGCTGGATGTACGGGGACGGGACCGACCTGACCCCCGGACCGCCCGGATCCGACCCCCGGGGCCCGGCCCGCGCGCACCCGCTCCCTGGGGACCCGGGCGGTGAGGACCCGGGCGGTGAGGACCCGGGCGGTCAGCACCCGGTCCGTGCGGACCGGGGGCAGGCGGCGGCGCCGGGCGAGGCCGGGCAGCCGGGGGAGCCGGACCGGGCGGGGCACCCGCCGACCCGGGTCGTGCCCACGGCGGGTGACGGCTGATGGCCGCGGGGCTCCCGGCCGGACGGCCCCCGGACCTCCTCGGCCGGCGGATCGCCGGCTACCGGGTGGACGAGGAGATCGGCCGCGGCGGCATGGCCGTGGTCTACCGGGCGACGGACCTGCGGCTGGACCGCACCGTGGCCCTGAAGCTGCTGGCCCCCGAACTTGCCCGCGACGAGACCTTCCGGCGGCGCTTCGTCCACGAGTCGAAGACGGCCGCCTCCCTCGACCACCCGCACATCGTCCCCGTCTTCGAGGCCGGCGAGACCGAGGGCCTGCTCTACCTCGCCATGCGCTACGTCCCGGGGCCCGACCTCCGCGCCCTGCTGGACCGTACCGGCCCGCTGCCCCTGGACACCGCCCTGCGGATCGCCGCCCAGGTGGCCTCCGCGCTGGACGCCGCCCACGCCCGCGACCTGGTGCACCGGGATGTGAAGCCGGGCAACGTCCTGATCGCCGAGGGCACCGACGGCGACCACCCCGAGCACGTCTACCTCACCGACTTCGGCCTCACCAAACGGTCCCTGGCACTCACCGGGTTCACCACCGCGGGGCAGTTCGCCGGCACCCTGGACTACGTCTCGCCCGAGCAGATCTCCGGCAGGCCGGTGGACGGCCGCTGCGATGTCTACGGCCTGGGCTGCGTGGTCCACGAGATCCTGACGGGCGAGCCGCCGTTCCGCCGGGACGAGGACATGGCCGTGCTCTGGGCCCACCAGTACGAGCCCCCGCCCCGGCTCGGCGAGCGCAGGCCCGGCCTGCCCGCCGCGCTGGACGGGGTGCTGGCCCGGGCCCTGGCCAAGGACCCCGGCGACCGGTGGGCCGGCTGCCAGGAGTTCACCGCCGCCCTCCGCGAGGCCGCCGGGAGCGGCGGTGCCATCCGTGGCGGTGCCGTCCGTGGCGGTGCCGCCAGCGACCGGGAGGGTTCGCTTCCCCCGGTCCCGCCACCGCCCCGCTGGGCCCTGCCGGTGATCCGTCCGGCCGGGCCCGCCGGGCCGGATCCCGCCGGAGAGGAGGCCTCCGGTGCCGGAGCCGCCACCCGATGAGCCGCCACCCGCTGAGCTGCCCCCGGAGGAGTCGGCACCCGGTGACCGGGGGGCCCGTGCCGCGCAGCTGCGGTCCGAGCCGGGCTCGCTGCTGGAGCAGGTCGCGGTCGCCGTGTTCGGCATCGACCAGGAGGAACGGGTCTGCTACTGGGGCCCCGGCGCCCACGGCCTGTTCGGCCACCGCGCCTCCGAGGTGCTGTCCCGGCCGGCCGCCGACCTGTTCCCCGTCCCGCCGCCGGGCGAACGCGGTGCGGCCGCCCGGCTCACCGAGGAGGCCCGGCTGCACGGCTACCGGCGGATCAGGCTGGCCGCCCGGCACCGCGACGGCAGCGCCTTCGACTGCGGGTTCCGGGTGTTCCCGCTCACCGACCCGGCCGGCCGCTCGGTGGTGCTCGGGCTGGCCAGCCGCAGCTCCGAACTGGACCGGGTGAAGACCAACCTGTCCTTCCTCGACTCCCTGTTCGAGACCTGTCCGATCGGGCTGGTGATGCTCGACGAGGACCTCCGCTACGTCCACCTCAACCAGGCCCTCGCGGACATGGACGGGATGCCCCTCGCCGACCACCTCGGCCGCCGGATGGACGAGATCATGATCACCGACGACGGGGGCGCCTATCTGGAACTGCTCCGCCGGGTCGCCCGGGACGGCCGCCCGGTGGCCGGCACCCTGGTCGGCCTGCGCACCCCCGGCCGCCCCGACCGGCACCAGGTCCGGTCCGTCAGCTTCTTCCCGCTGACCGGAGCCGGTGACACCCGGCGCGGGCTCGGCGGACTCCTCGTCGACGTCACCGACCGCGAGCAGGCCATCCTGGACGCCACCGCCGCCCGGCAGCGCCTGGACCTGCTCGACCGGGCCTCCGCCCGGATCGGCACCACCCTGGACGTGGACGTCACCGCCCGCGAACTCACCGAGGCGGCCGTCCCCGCCTTCTGCGACGCCTCCGTCGTGGAACTCGTCGACCGCGCCGAGGAGGACGGCGGGTTCGCCCCGGAGCTGCCCCTGACCACCCGCCGGATCGCCGGACTCACCACCCTCCCGCCGCCCGCCGGGGAACTCGTCGGCGGACCGGAGACGGTCACCTACCCGGCGGGCTCCCACATCCACGAGATGCTGCGCACCGGCCGCCCGGTCAGCTTCCCCGTGGACGCCGAGTTCGTCCTGCGCACGGTCGCCCACCGGGACCGCGCCCGGCTCCTGCTGGCCAGCGGCCTCTCCTGCATCCTGATCGCCCCGCTGGTGGCCCGCGGCACGGTCCAGGGCCTCGCCATGTTCGGCCGGTCCGCGGACCGGCCCGCCTTCGCCGCCGCCGACCTCAGCCTCGCCGGGGAACTCGCCTCACGGGCCGCCCTCTGCCTGGACAACGCCCGCCTCTACAGCCGGGTCCAGGACATCGCGCTCACCCTCCAGCAGGCCCTGCTGCCCACCGCCCCGGCCACCAGCCCGCACCTGGACGTGGCCCACCGCTACCGGCCCGGCAGCCGGATCACCGAGGTCGGCGGCGACTGGTACGACGTGATCGGTCTGCCCGGGGACCGGGTCGCGCTGGTGGTCGGCGACGTGATGGGGCACGGGGTGCCGGCCGCCGCGGCCATGGGCCGGCTCCGGCTCACCGCCAAGGCCCTGGCCCGGCACCACGAGGACCCCGCCGACCTGCTCGCCGAACTCGACCTCTTCGCCCGCGAGGGCGGCATCGAACTCGCCACCTGCCTCTACCTGGTCTACGACCCGCACACCGGCTGCGCCCGGGTCGGCAACGCCGGGCACCTGCCGCCGCTGCTCCGGCACCGGGACGGCACCGTCCTCCCGCTGTGGCCCCCCGACCAGGTCCTCGGCGTCCCGCTGGGAGTGGGCGGGGTCCCCTTCCGGTCGGTGCGGGCCGAACTGCCGGAGGGCGCGGTCCTCGCCCTCTGCACCGACGGCCTGG
This sequence comes from Streptomyces sp. NPDC033845, assembly GCF_055576225.1. Classification (NCBI taxonomy): domain Bacteria; kingdom Bacillati; phylum Actinomycetota; class Actinomycetes; order Kitasatosporales; family Streptomycetaceae; genus Streptomyces; species Streptomyces sp. NPDC033845. Next base: position 401,171 of record NZ_JBVIRI010000002.1, read on the forward strand.
TCGAGGCCCGCGGCAGGGACATCGACGCCGGACTCGACGCACTGCGCCGCGAACTGGCCGAGGCCCCCGGCGCCCTGGAAGCCGCCGCGGACCGGATCCTGTCCCGCCTGCTCCCCGCCGCGGCCACCGACGACACGGTCCTCCTGCTGGCCAGGGTCCACCGCACACCCCCGTGACCCACCCCGGCCGCGCCACCGCGGGGGCCGGGCGGGCCCGGCGGGCCGGCCGGTCAGGGCCGGGTTCCCTTCGCCCCGGCAGGGCCGCGGGGATCCGGGGCGGCTTCGCCGTGGTGGTGGAGCGGGCGGGCCAGCAGGGCGCCGAGATACCCGGCCAGGGCGCCCCAGAGCAGGGCCAGGCCCACCGTTCGCCACAGGACCGGCCGGAGCTCCACCGAGCCGCCCGACCCGCCGGCGTCGCCGATGCCCAGCAGCGACAGGCCGTAGGCCGCCCGGACCTGGCCGAGCAGGCACACCACCAGCACCGCCAGGGCCAGCGCCACGCCCAGGTGCAGGGCGTGCTGCCAGGGGCGGATCCGGGCGGAGGAGCGTACGGCCGCCAGGAAACCGGCGCCCAGCAGCATCAGGACCGCCACCACCGCCAGCCACCAGGCCCGCGGATCGCGCTCGGCGAGGGTGCCCAGGTCCACGGTCGACCCGTCGGCGGTGCGCAGCACCTCGTCCAGCGGCTTCGGCACGGGCAGCCCGAAGGGGCCCCGCGCCCCGCCCTCCCAGGCCCCGCCGAAGCCCACCGTGAACGCCGGCCAGACCAGGTTGGGCAGCCCCAGGAGCAGCACCGCCAGGGTTTCCGGGGCCTGGTCCCGGGTCACCGCCACCACCAGGCCGATCAGCACGCCGAGCAGGACGTACGCGAGCAGCAGGACCACCGTGGCGTGCGCGGCCGGGCGGACGGCCTCGTGGAAGCGGACCAGCCGGGCGGGCAGCGGAGCGCTCCGCGACACCAGCAGGGTGATCAGCAGCAGGCCCAGGATCCACAGCAGCCCGAAGCCGAGGGTGGCGGGCAGGTTCGCCCGGAAGCCCACGGTGGGCGAGGAGTCCAGCAGGTCGGTGATGGTGCCGAGCGGGGAGCCGTCGGTGGCGAGGCCGAAGGTGTGCCGGGAGCACAGCGCGAACCCGGTCAGCAGGAGCAGCCACAGCAGGACCAGCGGGGCGGCCCGGCCCAGGAGTTCGCGCGGTCCGGCCACGGCCCGGCCGCGCAGCGGCCGCAGGAAGCGGGCTCCGGCGGCCAGTGCCCCGGCCAGGCTGACGGACAGCGGCAGTACGGACAGTTCGGCGTCGGCATCGGCCAGGAAACCGGCCCCGCCGGTGAGTTCCACGGTTCCGCCGGCCGCCAGTACCACCACCGCGGCCACCACCCGGGGGAAGGCCCCGCCGGGGAGTTCGCCCGCGCCGGCGAAGGCCAGCCCGGCCGCGGCCACCGCGGTCATCGCCACGAAGCCCGCCAGCACGGCGAGCAGGGCGTCACGCCAGGAACGGCTCACACGCAACCGTAGGCAGCCCCGGCCGGGCGTCACCACCTGAACGGCGCACACGGTGGTGCGGGCGGGCGGGGGATGTCCGGACACTGCAAGGGACAGTACGGCGAGGCCGTCGCGGCCGGCCGGGACCGGAACATCCCCGTACGGGAGGCCCCAGTGACCACCCAGCCCTCGGGCACCCCGCCCCCGGCCGACCGTCCGGCGGGCCCGCCCACCGGCCACCCCACCGGCCCTCCGGCCGGCCCGCCCACGGGGCCGCCGTCCGGTCCGCTCTCCGGCGGCGCCGGACCCCCGGAGCCGCCCCCGGGCGGGCCCCCGCCGTCCGGTCCGGGCGGCGGGCGGTGGTGGTCGGGGCCCCGGCTTATCGCGCTGGCCGTGGCCGCGGCCGTCGCCGTGGTCCTCGCCGTGGTGCTCACCCGCCCCGACAGGACCCCGGTCACCAGCGGAGAGCTGTTCCTCCAGCCGGCCGGTTCGGCGGGCGAGGACCCGTTCACCGAGTCCACCGCCACCGGCCCGGACGGCGGTACCGAGCCACCGCCCCCGCCCACGACCACCAGCCCCACCAGTACCGGCACCGGTACCGCCCCGGGCGGGATCCTCACCACCCGACGGATCAGCGGGGGCGAGCCGGGCCTCTACGGCGGCACCAAGGACACGGCCAGCTGCGACGTGGAACTCCAGATCCGGGTGCTGGGCGCCGTACCCGCGAAGAACGCGGCCTTCGCCGCCGCCCTGGGCATCGCCCCGACCGCCGTCCCCGACCACCTGCGCTCCCTCACCCCGGTCCGGCTCCGGCTGGACACCCGGGTCACCAACCACGGCTTCCGGTCCGGCCGGGCCACCCCCTACCAGGCTGTCCTCCAGGCCGGGACCGCCGTCCTGGTGGACGGCCGGGGGGTGCCCCGGGTGCGCTGCGCCTGCGGCAACCCGCTGGGCGAGCCGGTGGCGCTGCGACCCGACTCCGCGCGGCACGGCAAGCCCTGGGAGGCCTACCAGCCGCGCGGGGTGGTGGTCATCGCCCCCTCGACCACCAAGATCGACAAGATCGTGATCTACGATCCGGAGGACCGCCGCTGGTACGAGCGCCGGCCCGGACACCGGCCGCCCCCGGACCGCCCGGTGCGACCGCCGGTGCGGCCCACCCCGACGGCCAGCGACGGCACCGGCGTGCCCTCGCCGCTCACCCCGCCACCGCTCACCGACCCCTCCGGGGACGGCAGGTCCACCGGGCCCGGCACCCCCAGCGACGGCCCCGGCAGCTCGCCGCCGCCGCCCGCGCTCACCGACCGTACGCAGTCCCCGCCCGCGCCGCCCTCACCGCCCACCTCCGCCCCGGCGGAGGAACCGGCGAGCCCCGCGAGCCCCGCGCCGGAGAGTCCCGCCGACCGGGACCCCGGCACGGACCCGGACGGCACCGATCCGAGCGGTGCCCAGAACGGCCGGTCGAGCCCCGGCCCGAGCACCGGCCCGAGCACCAGCCCGAGCACCGAATCCGGCCCGAGCACCGAATCCGGTCCGGCCGCCGAGCCGCCCGCCCGCTGAGGCCCGTCCGCACCGCTCGGCAGCTCAGCCGAGCCGCTCCACGGACGCGGCGATGTCCGCCAGGTCCCGGGCGATGGCCTTGGCCACCGCCCGGGCCCCCACCCCGCCCAGCAGCCGGGCCAGCAGGGGCAGCTTCCGGCCGGCCGCCGGGTGGGCGGAGAAGGTCATCCGGACCGTGGTGCGGGCCGGCGCCCGCTCGGTGAGCAGGAACTCGGACACGTAGTGCATCCCGGAGCTCTCCGCCTCGACCACATAGCGGGCCGGTGCCTCGCAGGCGGTCACCCACATCTCCTCGGTCGCCGACTTCCCCAGCATCCGCCGGGTCTCCCGCCAGCGGGTGCCCACCCGGAACGGCCCCGGGGTGAGGAGTTCCACCGCATCCACCCCGCTGAGCACCAGCGGCATAGACTCCAGGTCCGTCAGCGCCTGCCACACCGTCTCCGCGGGGGCGGCGATCTCCCGCTCGACCGAAACCTCAGTGTTTGCCATGGCCGGATTGTCACCCCGGCCCGGCCCCCGCGCGCGGCGCCACCCGGGGCCGCCCCGCCAGCCCATTCCTCGCCGACCCCTCCGCCCACGCCCCGCCCGCAGGCCGCCGTCCGCCGATCGGTGAGACAGTTGCTCCATGGCCGACGAGGTGGACTGGCCCGCCCGCCCGGACCTGAGCCTGGCGCTCAACCGGATGGGCACCTTCGACTGGGACCTCGACAGCGGGCAGATGCATCTGGACGCCACCGCCTGCGAGGTGGTCGACCTGCGCCCGGAGGAGTTCGACGGGACCCTCGAAGGGCTGCGGACGCGGATCCCGCCCGGTGAGGAGGCCCGGCTGGACGGCCGGGTCGCCCAGGCCCTCAAGGAGGGCCGGGACCACTACGGCGCCTACGTCCGGATCCGCCGCCGCGACGGCTCCTCCCGCTGGACGCACATCCAGGGCCATATCGTGCGGGCCCCGCGCGGCCGCCCCTACCGGGTCATCGGCATCATCCGGGACGCCACCCTGGACCCCCGGGAACCGGGCATCACCGGCGCCCAGGACGAGGGCCGCCGCCGGATGACCGGGGTGGTGGAACGGACCACAGCGATCCTGGCGCACGCCCGCACCGTCCACGACGTCACCGACGTCCTCAAGGACCCGGCGGCCCTCAGCCACCTCGGGGCCGTCAGCGTGATGCTGGGCGTGGTGGACGGAGGCCGGATCCACCTGGTCGCGGAGGGCCAGCTCGGCTCGTACGTCCCCGAGATCGAGTACACCCGGATCGACGCCCGGTTCCCGATGAGCGAGGCCGTGCGGACCATGCGGCCGGTGTTCCTCCGCTCCCGGGAGGAGTTCCAGGACCGGTTCCCGAAGCTGTGGCCGTACATCGAACCGCTGGACGTGCGCAGCGGGGTCTACCTCCCGCTGATCGCCCAGGGCCGCCCGATCGGCGCCCTCGGGCTGCTCTACGCCCGGGAGGGGGAGTTCACCGACGAGGAGCGCAACGTCCTGGTCGCGCTGGGCAGCGGCATCGCGCAGAGCCTCCAGCGGGCCATCCTGTTCGAGCAGGAGCACGATCTGGCGGAGGGGCTCCAGCGGGCGATGCTGCCCCGCCGCATCCCGGTGGTGCCGGGCGCCCGGATCGCCGTACGCTACCGGGCCGCCGGGCTGGGCCGGGACATCGGCGGGGACTGGTACGACGTGATCCCGCTCGGTGACGGCCGGGTCGGGGTGATGGTCGGCGACGTGGAGGGCCACGACACCGACGCGGCGGCCGTGATGGGCCAGCTGCGGATCGTGCTCCGGGCCTACATCGGGGAGGGCCACACCCCCGGCACCGCCATGGCCCGGGCCTCCGACTTCCTCCGCGAACTGGCCACCGAACGCCTGGCGACCTGCACCTACGCGGAGGCCGACCTCAACACCGGCCTGCTGCAACTGGTCCGCGCCGGGCACCTCGACCCGGTGGTGCGGCGCGGCGACGGCAGCTGCCACCGGGTGGCGGTGGCCGCCGGTCTGCCGCTCGGGATGCCCCCGCGCCACCAGCCGGGCACCGGCTCCGGATATCCGGTCACCAGCCTGGAACTGCACCCCGGCGACACCCTGCTGCTGTGCACCGACGGGCTGACCGAACGGCCCGGTGCCGAACCGGGCGCCGGCATGCGGGCCTATCTGGACGCGGTCCGGGACGGTCCGGCGGACGTGGAGGAGCTCGCCGACCGGCTCTGCGAACTGGTCGGGGACACCGGCGCCGACGACATGGCCCTGCTCCTGCTGCGCCGCCGGGGCAGCCCCGCCCCCCGCGGCTCCGGCCCGCTGCGCCAGCACCTCGCCCCCGGCGACCCGGAGGGCCCGGCGATGGCCCGGCACCTGATCCGCGCGGCGGCCGCCGCCTGGGGCGCCGGGGAGCGGGCCGACGAGATCGAACTCGCGGCGGACGAGCTGATGACCAACGCGCTCGTGCACACCGAGGGCGGCGGCACCCTCAGCCTCCGCCTCACCGTGGACGGCCGGATCCGGGTCGAGGTGGAGGACTCCTCCAGCGCCCTGCCGCGCCGCCGGGAGGCCACCGACTGGGCGGTCTCCGGCCGCGGCCTCCTGCTGGTCGACCGCCTCGCCGACGCCTGGGGCGTGGAGGCCCGCGGCGGCGGCAAACGCGTCTGGTGCGAATTCACCGTCCCCACCACCCCGTGACGCCCGGTCCGCCGGGCGCGGTCCACCGGACGGCGTAGGCGGTGGCGGCCATCCGGTATATCCGATAGGCATTCTTCGTGTCTTCGTCGGTGCTATGAGCTGATTCGCCGATGCTTCCTGCGTGCTGACACTCCGTCCTCTGCTCGGCGCAGCGCTGCCGCTGGCGCTTCTGGCGCTGCCGGGCGGCGGCCCGGCCGCTCCCGCCGACGGCATCGAGACCGCCCGCGTCACCCGGCAGATCGCCCCCGGGGTCCGTCTGGAGTCCTACGACCGGCTGCTGGCCGACCGCCGGCTGCGGATCGACGAACTCCGGGTGGACCTGGCCACCCCCGGGCTGCGGGCCGAGTACCTGGGCGGGCCGGGTACGGTCGCCGAGGCGGCGGCCCGGCATCCCGCCGGGCCGGGCCGGCGGGTGGTCGCCGCCGTCAACGGGGACTTCTTCGACATCCGCCGGACCGGCGCCCCGCTCGGGCCGGGCATCGCCGCGGGCCGGCTGCTGCACTCCCCGGCCCGGGGCGCGGGGGCCGCTGTCGGTTTCGGTCCCGGCCCGAGGGGGCGGGTGCTGCGGGTGGACCTCGACGGCAGCGTCACCCTGCCCGGGGGTGCCGTCCGGCGGCTGCTGGGGTTCAACTCCGCCCGGCCCCCCGCCGAGGGGCTCACCGCCTACACCGCCGACTGGGCGGGCAGCCGGTCCGTCCTGCCGGGGGGCGCCGACGCCGAGGCCGAGGTGCGGGCCGGCCGGGTGGTCGCGGTGCGCGGGTACGGGCGCGGTGCCGCACCGGCGCCGGGGGTCACCCTGCTGGCGGCCCGGGGTGCCGCCGCCGCGGAGGCCCTGACCGGGCTGAGCCCCGGCGACCCGGTGCGGGTCAGCGTCGCCCCCAGGGCGGCTTCCGGTCCGGTCCCGCTGACCGCGATCGGCGGCCGGGAGCCGCTGGTGGTCGGCGGGGTCCCGCAGAACCACGACGGGAAGCGCAACAACGTTTCCGCGCCGCGTACGGCCGTCGGCTTCTCCCGGGACGGCCGCCAGTTGCGGATCCTGACCGTGGACGGCCGGCAGGGCGACAGCGGCGGCCTCACCCTGACCGCCCTGGGCCGGCTGCTGCACGCGCTGGGCGTGTACGAGGCCCTGAACCTGGACGGCGGCGGCTCGACCACCCTGTTGGCCGGGCGGGCGGGGGAGGGGGAGACCCTGTTGCTGGAGAACTCGCCGTCCGACGGGAGTGCCCGCACCGTTCCCAACGGTCTGGTGCTCACGGTTCCGACCGCGCCGGCGGTGCCCCGGGTTCCGGCCGCTCCGGCCGTCCCCGTCCCCGTCGGTGGCGGTGGCGGTGGCGGTGCCCGGTCGTCGGCTCCGGGGGTCGGAACCTCCTGGTGGAGCGCCCCGCCCGGCGGTCGGCCGGGGCGGCCGCTGCCGGTGTTCGACCGGGCCGGCGGCTTCGGCCTGTGGGCGCGGGGCGGGCTTCCCGGGGTACGGCCGGTGCTGCGGCTGACCGAAGCGGACGGTTCCGAACTGGTGCTGCGCGGAACGGCGGTGAAGCGGCGGGAGCCGCGGCCGGCCCCGGCCGCCCCGCCGGTCGCCCGGCCCTGGCGGTTCGGGGTCCTCCCGGCCGGGCTCCCGGAGCCCGAACGCGACCAGGCCCTGGCAGAACTCCGTTCCGCCGAGCCCGAGTTCGTACTGACCCCGGAGGCCGTCGGGGCCGGGTCCTTCCTCCGGCACGGGATCCGCTTCCTGCCGTTGGACACCACCCGGGCGACCCTGGACGGCGGTGGGCTGGCCCGGCTCCGCGCGCTCCGCACGGCACTGGACCAGGCCGTCGGCGATCCGGGGACCGCCGGGCTGGTCCTCGTACAGGAGGAGGACGGCCCGGACCGTCCGGACCTGCGGGAGGCGCGGACCCGGGACCGCTGGCTGGCCGAGTTCCACCGGACCACCGGGAAGGGGGCGGCCGTCCTCACCCTGGGGGGCGAGGGCCCGGAGCTGACCCGCTCCGAAGGGGTGGTCTCCTATGCGACCGGCCGGACCGGCGGGGCGCTGATCGGTGCGAACACCGGACTCCGGAGCCCGGCGCCCGGCGACTGGCTGGACTTCCCGCCGGGGTCCTGAACGGCCGGGTGCGCGTCGGGTCTCAGAGTTCGACGAGGTTGACCTCGGTGGCCTTCACCGAGGTCCAGACGGACTCGCCGTCGGCCAGGCCGAGTTCGGCCGCCGCCGACGGGGTGATCTCCGCGACCAGGTCGGGGGCCTCGGTGGAGCCGACCAGGACCCGGAGGCGGCTGCCGACCGCCGTGATCTCGCGGACCGTGCCCGGCCAGGTGTTGCGGGGGCTGCCGGCGGGGCGTTCGCGATGCACCGAGACCGCCTCCGGGGCGATGATCGCCAGGGTCCGGGATCCTTCCGGGAGCCCTTCGGCGACCACCAGCCGGCCGCCGCCGTCCAGTTCCACCCCTTCCGGACCGGCCGTGCCCGGCCAGGCATTCCGGCCGAGCATCCGGGCCACCCAGGGGGAGCGGGGGTGGCGGGTGACCTCGGCGGGGACGGCGTCCTGGAGGGTGCGGCCGTCGGCGAGCACCAGCACCCGGTCGGCCAGCGAGACCGCTTCCACGGGGTCGTGGGTGACGATGAGGCAGACCCCGCCGAAGCCGGAGAGATGGCGGCGCAGGGTGTGCCGGACATGGGCCCGGGTGGTCTGGTCGAGGGCGGCCAGGGGCTCGTCGAGGAGCAGCAGCCGGGGGCGGGCGGCGAGGGCGCGGGCCAGCGCGACCCGTTGGGCCTGGCCGCCGGAGAGCTGGGCGGGCTTGCGGTGGGCGAGGTGGCCGACACCGAGCCGGTCCAGCCACCCCTGTGCCTCCTGACGGGCCCGGGCGCGCGGGGTGCCGTGGGCGCGGAGGCCGTAGGCGGTGTTCGCGAGGGCGGTCAGGTGCGGGAAGAGGGCGCCGTCCTGGGGGACCCAGGCGACGTGCCTTTTGTGCGGGGGGAGGGCGGTGGCGTCGAGGTCGCCGAGGGTGAGTTCGGCGTGGGCGCGGGGGGTGAGGCCGAGCAGGGCACGCAGCAGGGTGGTCTTGCCGGCGCCGTTCTCGCCGACCACGGCGATGGTGGTGCCGGGTTCGGCGTCCAGGGACAGCTGGTTGAACCCGGTGACGGTGGCGTGCAGCGGCCACCGTCCGGCGGGTGCGGACTGCTTCCCGTCCGCCGCCCGCTTTCCGTCCGCCGCTGACTTCCCGTCGGCCGCCGGGGTGCCGTCCGGCGCCGCCTTCCCGTCCGTCGCCGGTGCCGGCACGGGTGCGGACGCGGGGGCCGGGACGGGTTCGGTGCCGGGGGCCGGTTCCGGGGCGGGCTCCCGGTCCCGGCGGGCCGCCGGGGCGCCCGTCCAACGGCCGCGCAGGGCGACCAGGACCGCCATCGCGATCGCCAGCAGCAGCAGGGACAGCGAGGTCGCCGCCTCCGGCTCGTCCTGGAGCAGCAGGTAGACCTGGAGCGGCAGGGTCTGGGTGGTGCCCGGCAGATTGCCGGCGAAGGTGATGGTGGCCCCGAACTCGCCCAGGGCCCGCGCCCAGGTGAGGGCCGCCCCGGCGACCAGGCCGGGCGCCACCATGGGCAGGGTGACGGTGAAGAACACCCTTACCGGGGAGGCCCCCAGGGAGGCGGCGGTCTCCTCGTAGCTCTGCTTGAGGCCGCCCAGTGCCCCCTCCAGGCTGATCACCAGGAACGGCATCGCGACGAAGGTGGCGGCCACCACGGCACCGGAGGTGTGGAACGGCAGGGTGATGCCGAAGTTCTCCTCCAGGAACGGTCCGAGCAGACCGCGCCGGCCGAAGCCCAGCAGCAGGGCCACACCGCCGACCGTCGGCGGCAGCACCATCGGCAGCATCACCAGGGAGCGGACGATCGCCTTCCCGCGGAACTCGACCCGGGCCAGCAGCCAGGCCAGCGGCACGCCGAGCAGCAGGGCCAGCCCCAGCGCCCAGAACGACACCAGCAGCGACAGCTTGAGCGCCTCCGTGACCCCGGGGGTGGTCAGATGGGTGCCGAGCTCCCCCCACTGCGTACGCACCAGGATGCCGACCAGGGGGAGCAGCAGGAAGCCGACGGCCAGCAGCGCGGGCAGCGCGAGCGCGAACGGGGCGCGGGTGCCGGTGCGGGCCGCCTTGCGCGGGCGGGTGCGGGGTGTGCTCATGAGGGCGGCGTTCCTGACGGGACGGAGACGGGGGGACCGGGGCAACGGGCGGCGGGCAACGGGTGGCGGGCGATGGGGAGCGGGCGGCGGGCGGTGGAGGGACGGCGACACGGGCGAGGGGACCGCCTGTCCCCCCGGACCAGGCAGTCCCCTCACCCGTATCATGCGCGGCCGGTTACGGCTGCTGGAACCCCGCGTCCTGGAGGATCTTCTGCGCCTCGGGGGTGTTCAGCCAGGCGACGAAGGCCGCGGCGGCCTCGGCGTTCTTGGAGGCCTTCAGCGAGGCGGCCGGGTAGGAGGCCACGGCGTTCTGCTCGTCGGGGATCTCGACGGCGACGACCTTGTCCTCGGCCTTGGAGGCGTCCGTCTTGTAGACGAGGCCGGCGTCGGCCTCGCCCAGCTCGACCTTGGACAGCACGGCGCGGACGTTGGGCTCCTGGGAGACCGGCTTCACCGCGACGCCCTGCTTGTCCAGGATCTGCTTGCTGTAGCGGCCGACCGGGACCTCGGGCGCGGCCAGCACGACCTTGATCTTGGTGTCGGCGAGGTCCTTCAGGTCGTCGATCTTGAAGGGGTTGGTCTTGCCGGCCGCGATCACCAGACGGTTCTTCGCGATGATCGCCGGGGTGCCGGTCTCGGCCTTCAGCCCGTCCATGGTCTTGGTGTCGGCGGTGACCAGGACATCGGCCGGGGCGCCCTGCTTGACCTGCGCGGCGAGTTCCTGGGAACCGGCGAAGGAGAAGGTGACCCTGGTGCCCGGGTTCGCCTTCTGGTAGGCCTCGCCGGCCGTCTTGAAGACGTCCGTCAGCGAAGAGGCCGCCAGCACGGTCAGGTTGACGTCCTTCGGGGCCGAGGAGGACGGGGCGGACGCGGACGGGGAGTTCGCGCCCTCGTCCTTCTTGTCCTTGTCGCCGCCGCAGGCGGCGAGCGGCATCAGCAGGGCTGCGGACAGCACCGCGACGGCGGCGCGACGGCGGTTGGGGAAGCGGTAAGAGGACATGGGCGTGACACTCCGATGGTGAAGCGGGCGGCGGGGAAGGTCAGGTGCGGTCGATGTGGACGCTGGTGGACTTCACGCGGGCGGTGGCCCGCATTCCGACCTCCAGGCCGAGCTCGTCGACGGCTTCGCGGGTCAGCAGGGAAACCAGCCGGTGCGGTCCGGCCTGGATCTCGACTTGAGCGGCCACGTCGCCGAGCCTGACGGCGGTGACGATCCCGGGGAAGGCGTTGCGGGCGGAGGTGTACGGCTCCTCGTCCTCGATGTGGGCCCCCTGGCCGACCTCGACGGAGAAGGCGGCCAGATCACGGCCGTTGATGAGCCGCCGGCCGCTGTCGTCGCGATGGGTCGCGACCCGGCCTGCGTCGGCCCAGCGGCGGGCCGTGTCCGGGCTGACGCCCAGCAGACGCGCCGCCTGACCGATGGTGTAGGACTGCATGTGCGACAAGGTAGGGGTACACATGACGCATTTGCAATTCTCTTGGGATGATCTACATGGCAGGTGCGCGGCCCTTGTCGTATCCGCCAAAATCCGCTCCGCTCCGCCGGTCGCGGCTCGATAGGCTCGGGGCATGGCAGCCACGGGAAGCGAAGAATCATCGGCACGTGTCGACGCCTGGATCTGGGCGGTCCGCCTGACCAAGACCCGGTCCATCGCGGCGGCGGCCTGCCGGGCCGGGCACGTACGGGTCAACGGGGACCGGGCCAAGCCCGCCCAGTCGGTGAAGCCCGGTGACGAGGTCCGGCTCTACCACGACGGGCGCGAGCGGATCGTGGTGGTCCGCCAGGCCTTCACCAAACGGGTCGGCGCCCCGGTCGCGGCCGAGGCCTACGTGGACAACAGCCCGCCGCCGCCCTCCCGGGTGGAGGCGGCCGCCACCGGGCTCCGCGACCGCGGGACCGGCCGGCCCACCAAGCGGGACCGGCGCGAACTCGACGGCCTCCGCGGCCGCTGACCCGGTCCGCCGCCGGGCCGACCGGTGCTCCGGCCCGGCCCGGTGCTCAGGCCTTACGGTAGCCGTACGCCTCGGCCGCCGAGGCGGCCACCGCGTCCAGCGGGGCGCCGGCCGAGGCGGTCAGCACCGCGGAGACCGCCCCCTCCACGAACGGGGCGTCCACCAGCCGGGACCCGGCGGGGAGTTCGTCCCCGTCGAGCAGGGTCTTCACGGTGAGCACCGAGCTCCCCAGGTCGGCCAGCAGGGCCACGCCCGCGCCCCGGTCCACCGCAAGGGCGGCGGCCACGATCAGATCGGCGCTGGTCCCCAGACCGCCCTCGGCGGTGCCGCCGGCCGCCGCCAGCGGGGCCAGCGGGCCGCCGTCGGCCAGCCCGCGGGCCAGCGCGGCCACCGAAGCCGCGACCTCGGCACTGTGCGACACCAGCACGATCCCCACCAGCGCGGTCATCCCGCCACCTCCGCCCGGGCGGGCCGGTCCGCCCCGGCAGGCACCGGCCCGGTCCGGCGGATCTTCGCGTCACGCACAGCAACTCCTCGCCCCCGGCCGTGCGGCCGGGTCGGTCCCGGACCCACCGGCCGGCATCCAGGCCCTGCGGCCGTCACCGCGCCCAGTATTCCCGGCCGGGCCGCGTCCGGGCCGCCGCCCACGGCGAACCCGCCGCGGATTCCGGCCATCCGGGCGGCGGGGCCCGCCACCGCACCGGCCGCCGCCCGCCCGGCCCGGCTGCTCGCCCGTCCGCCCGTCCGCCCGGCACGAGGGTGCCCGGACCGTCCGGCGGACCTGCCCGGCGGCTGCCGGGATCTCGTCACGACCCCGCGACCGGCCCGGCGCCCGTCCCGCCGGACGGTTCCCGCTCCACCGCCCGGGCGGCCCCGAACGGGCGGAGCTCGGCGGCGGAGAGCGGCGGTTCCGTCAGGGCGGGTGCGGAGGGGCCCGCGAGGACCGAGCGGACGGTCCGGGGGCGGAACAGCCGGGTCGGCGCGGAGTCCATCGACATCACGTCGAACAGCGCCCCCAGCGCCTCCCCGTCGGACATCGCGGTCCGGGCCAGCCGGTCCACATAGCCGTGCGTCAGCCGGGCCGCGGCCGGGGCCGGCCGGCCGGTGGCCCCGGGGAAGCGGATGTCCTGCCCGGTGGTGATCGCCCACGGCGCCTCCACCACCCGCCCGACCCCCCGCCGGACGGCCCGCCCCAGCCGCGCCCCGGCCGGGCCGTGCGCCTCCAGCGCGGCCCGCAGCACGGCCGCGCTCTGCGCCGCCACCGTCATCCCCTGCCCGTACACCGGATTGAACGCGGCCACCGCGTCCCCCAGCACCACGAAACCCTCCGGCCAGTCCCGCAGCCGCTCGAAGTACCGGCGGCGGTTGCTGCAGCTCCGGCTCACCGACACCTCCGACAGCGGCTCGGCGTCGGCGATCAGGTCGGCGACCAGCGGATGCCGGGCGGTCCGGGCGAACGCCTCGAACCCCTCGGCCGCCCGGCCCGGTTCGGCCCCCCGCGTCCCGGCCAGGGTCACCAGCCAGCGCCCGCCCTCCACCGGCAGCAGGGTCGCCATCCGGCCCGGCTCCGGCCGCCCCGGATCCGCCTGCAAGGACACCGCGGGGAACCCCTCGGCGCCGGCCGGCGCCCGGTACAGCCGGCTGGCGTAGACCAGCCCCGGATCGACGGACTCCTCGGCGACCGCGGGCAGCCCCAGCGCGGTCAGCCAGCCCGGGGCCCGCGAACCGCGCCCGGTGGCGTCCACCACCAGATCGGCCGCCACGTCCTCCACCGGCCCGCCCGCCGTCCCGCGCAACCGCACCCCGCGGACCCGGGCCGCCGTCCCGCACAGCCCCTCCGCGCGCACCCCGGTACGGACCCGGATCCGCGGCCCGCCCAGCAGCACCGGCCGGGCCGTCGCGTCCAGCAGGTCCCGGGTGCAGGCCAGCTGGTACTGGCGGCCCGGCCCGCGCCGCACCCAGCCGTGCGGGGTCAGCAGCACCAGATCGGCCGGCATGTCCAGCCGCCGGGCACCGGCCGCCACCCACCGGCCGGCCAGCCCGGGGGCGATCCGCTCGATCACCCGGACGCCCCCGGACCACATCAGGTGCACGTGCCGGGCCTGCGGCAGCCCGGGCCGCGGTTGCGGCCCGGCGGGCAGCTCGTCCGGGTCCACGACCAGGACCTCCTCGGCGTGGTCCGCCAGCACGGCGGCGGCCAGCATCCCCGCCATGCTCGCGCCGAGCACCACGGCCCGCCGCACCCGGCGGCGCCCGCGGTCAGCCGAGACGTCCATCGGCAGGCCTCTCCCCTCGGATCGGGCGGGATCTGGTGAAGCGGGCCCGGCCGACCGGGCACCGGAACCGGAGCGAGACCAGCACCAGCGCCTCCCGGTCCAGCCGGGGCAGCACCGCGGTGTCCTCGCCGATCTCCGGGGGTTCCGGCAGGTCCGCGCGCCCCGGCGGCGTCCCGCCGGCCGCCGCGCCCCCATCGTCGCAGGCCGCCCCCGCCGCCCGTGCGGCGGCCAGCGCGTCGGCCAGCACCACCGCCTCGACCGCCGCGGCGGCCGCGTCCCCGTCCAGCCCGGCGGCCCGGGCCCGGGAGCGTGCCTCCTCGGCGACCTCCGGGTCCCGGTAGGGGCGCAGCGACAGCCGGCCGTCCTGCACCTGGGCCACCCGCCGGGTCAGCCGCAGCTCCACCTCCCACCAGGGAACGGGCAGCGAGGGCGCGACCGCCGGGGCGGTGGTCCGCAGGGCCCGCCAGAGCGGCCCCAGCCGGAGGTAGGTACGGACCGCCGCCAGGGTGCCCGCCGCCCGGCCGCCGACCACCGGCAGGACGAACCCCAGACAGGTGCACAGGGTGGAGGCGAACGCGAACTGCGGGGCCACCAGGGTGTTCAGCCGGTCCCAGTCCCGGCCGGCCCAGCGGGCGCCGATGGCCGCGAACTTGGCGAAGTCGAGTCCGAAGTTGAGGACGAAGCCGCAGATCAGCACCCGCAGTCCGCGGCGCAGCCAGGGCGGTCCGGTGACCCCGGCGAACCAGCGGACGCAGGTGACGGTCGCGGCGACCGCCGCCCCGGTGTGCGCGGTCAGGTAGAGCAGGATCATCTCGCGGACGTACGGGGTCCGCGCGTAGTAGGTGTCGAAGTCGGTGCGCTGCTCCACGGGCGCCTCGCCGATCCGGAACAGCACCACCAGCGCCACGACGACCAGCCCGTACACGCACTGCCAGATCCGGGCCGACCGGCGGGCCCGGGCCTCGGTGCCCTCCCGCCAGTACACCAGCAGGGTCAGGATCATGGCGCTCTCGGCCGTCAGCAGGGAGTAGACCAGCGGGGCGGAGAAGTTGGGGACGCCGGTCAGGTCGTTGACGAATCCGATCACGTCCGGGTTGGCGCAGCAGTACGCGATGCCGCCGATCAGGAGGACGGCGCAGACCGTCACGGAGAGCGGGCCCCTGCGGTGCCGGAGTCCGGGGGCCTTGATCAGGGCGGCGACCCACATCGCGGTGGCGAGCACCCAGTACCCGGCGTGGTCGTTCACCAGCTGGTGCGGCCGATGGAGGTGTGCAGTCGGTGGCCGAACCCGCTGGCCGATTCGGGGACGGCCTCGGTGTCGGTCCGCAGCCAGTGCAGACAGCGGCTGGCCATCAGCGAGCCGAAGACCTCGCAGTCCGCCTCCACCGCCCGCGAGCACGCGGTGCCGGTGTCCGTTCCGGAATCCAGCTCCATGTGCCAGAACTCGTGGCCGAGGATGCCGAGCTGGTGCTCGGCGCAGGTGTTCTCCTCGATCAGGATCAGGGTGCGGCTGTCGGTGCGCAGCAGCATCCCGCTGACGGTGCTGACCGGGAAGCGGACCAGCCGGTAGTCCACGGGCTGGTGGTGCCGTCGGGACATCGAGGCGCAGAGGGCGGCGAACACGGTCGGGGGGTCCACGGGCGGGGGCAGGTCGAGTCCGGTCAGCAGGGCGTCCCGGGTGCGGCGCATGGACTTCATGCCGGCGCCGCGCCGGCCCCCGGTCAGCCGTGGAGGGAAGTTCACCGACTGATCGTAAAGTCCGGCTCGGTGCCGCCGGAAGGCGCATCCACGACCGATCTCCGGACGATCCGGCGCTGTCCGGTGTCCGGTTTACGACGGTCGGGCGCGAGGCCGGCGGGACCAAAGCTACCGGCCGGAGGGTACTTTTCCGGTGTTTTCGGGCGCCTTCCGCTGCTTAGGGTTACCTCAGTCGGGTCGTGGTCGCGATCCCGTCCTCCGTGCGCAGGGAAGGGTGGAGCGGTGCCGTCACTCAACGAGACCCGCCCCGGGGCGACCGTACGCCTCACCGGTATCGGCGCGGGGCGGGGGGACGGCGGACGCCGGCGGCTCCTGGAGTTCGGGTTCGTGCCGGGTGCCGAGATCGAGGTCATCGCCCGCGGGGCCACCGGGGGACTGCTGGTCGGCCTCGGCGCCACCCGGGTCGCCCTCGACCGGGCCACCGCGGACCGGCTGCGCTGGGGGGACCGATGAGCTGCCACACCGGAGCCACCGGAACGGCCGGTACCGACGTGGCGCCCGCCGGGAACCGCGCGGACGCGCCCCTGGTGGCCCTGACCGGCAACCCGAACGTCGGCAAGTCCACCCTGTTCAACGCCCTCACCGGAGCGCACCAGCGGGTCGGCAACTGGCCGGGCAAGACGGTCTCGGTCGCCCGCGGCGACTGGCGGACCCCCGACGGCCGACTGCTGCTGCTGGCCGACCTCCCGGGCAGTTACAGCCTGCTGCCGGACTCCCCGGACGAGGAACTGGTCCACGAGCTGCTGACCGGCCCGCCCGAGCTGCGGCCGGACCTGGTCGTCTTCGCCCTGGACGCGGCCAACCCGGCCCGCAACCTCTACTTCCTCTCCCAACTCCTCGACACCGGGATCCCGTTGGTGGTCGCGCTGACCATGACGGATGTCGCCGCCCGGCGCGGCGCCCCGCTCGATCCGGCGGCCCTGGAACGCGAACTCGGCCTGCCCGTACGGGCGGTGGCCGGCCGTACCGGATCCGGTCTGGACGCCCTCGCGGCGGCGGTGACCGCGGCCCTGCACGACCGGCGGTCCGGCCCGGGCGGCGGCACACCCCCGGACGGGCCATCCGACGGGCCCGCGGCCGCCGGGCCGCCCGCCGACTGGGCTGCCGGTACGGCCGTCGGAGCCGAACTGGGCCCGCTGGAGCGGGCCGCCACCGAGGCCCTGCCGGACCGGCCGGGCCGCTGGGCGGCCGTCGGGCTGCTCTGCGGCGAGCCCCTCCCGCAGGCCCCGGCGGCGCTCGCCGCCCGGGCCCGGGAGGCCGCCGGACGCCTGGCCGAACAGGACGCGGACGACCCCTGGTCCGCGGACCCCGAGACCCTGGTCGCCGAGGCCCGCTACGCCTGGGCGCACCAGGTGATCGAGCGGGCCACCCGACCCACCCGACCCACGCGATCCGCCGGGACCACCGGGACCGCGGGCCCCGCCCGGCGGTCCCGGACCCTGAGCGACCGCGCGGACCGGCTGCTGCTCAGTCGGACCTTCGGGATCCCCTTCTTCCTCGCCGTGATGTGGGGTGTGTTCCAAGCCACCACCACACTGGCGAAACCCCTCCAGGACGCCCTGGGCGCCTTCGTCTCCGGACCGGTCGGCGGCGGCGCGGAACGTCTCCTCGACGCGCTGTCGGCCCCCGGCTGGCTCACCGGCCTGGTGGTCCACGGCCTGATCGACGGGGTGGGCCAGCTGCTCACCTTCATCCCGCTGATGGTCATCATGTTCGCGCTGCTGGCCCTGCTGGAGGACTCCGGCTACTTCGCCCGGGCCGCGTTCGTCGCCGACCGGCTGATGCGGACGCTGAGGCTGCCCGGCCGCGCCTTCCTGCCGCTGGTCGTCGGCTTCGGCTGCAACGTCCCCGCCCTCGCCGCCACCCGGATCCTCGGCCGCCGCTCGCACCGGCTGCTGGTCGGCATGCTCATCCCGTACATGAGCTGCACCGCGCGCCTCGCCGTCTACGTGATGATCGCCGACGTGTTCTTCGGCTCCCGCTCGGGCACCGTGGTCTTCGGCCTCTACCTGCTGTCGGTGCTGCTGGTCCTCGTGATGGGCCTGCTGCTGCGGCCGCTGTTCTTCCGCGACATGCGGGAGGAGCCGCTGGTGCTGGAGCTCCCGCCGTACCGGCTGCCCACCCTGCGGGTCACCGGGGCCCAGGTGCGGCTGCGGCTCGGGGCCTTCCTGCGGACCGCCGGCGGGATCATCGTGGCCACCGCGGCCGCCGTCTGGCTGCTGATGGCCGTCCCCGCGTCCGCCGGGGCGGGCGGCTTCGGCGACGTCCCGGTCGAGCACAGCGTCTTCGGGGCGGTCACCCGGGCCGCCGAACCGCTGGTCGCACCGGCCGGGTTCGGCGACTGGCACGCCACGGCGGCGCTGGCCACCGGACTGGTCGCCAAGGAGGGCGTGATCTCCACCCTCGCCCAGACCTACGCCGCCTCGGACGACGGGGAGCGCACCGGGCCGGAACTGTCCGCCCGGCTGCGCGCCACCTTCGAGGAGTCCTTCGGAGGACATCCCGGGGCCGCCGCCCTCGCCTTCCTGGTCTTCGTCCTCGCCTACACCCCGTGCATGGCCACCGTGGCCGCCCAGCGGGCGGAGATCGGCACCCGGCTCACCCTGATCGGGCTGGGACTGCAACTGGCGGTGGCCTGGCTGCTGGCCACCGGGGTCTTCCAACTCGTCAGGCTGTTCCGGTGAGCGGGGGACCGGCGCCCCGGCCGGAGTCCGGGCCGGGGCTGCTGCGGCGGCTGCTCCGGGAGTGCGAGAACGCCGCTCCCGGCGAGGGGCTCGACGCCGTCGCCGGCCGGCTCGGCATCAGCCGGGCCGAGGCCGCGGACCTGGCCGCCTACTGGGTCCGCAGGGGCCGGCTGCGGCGGACCGGGATCGGCGCCCCGGACTGCTCCGGCTGCTTCTTCGCCACCCGCTCCTGCGCCGGCCCCGGCACCGCCGGGGCCGCCGACGCCGGCTGCGGCGCCACCCCGGCCGGCCCGGCCCTGGTCGCGCTGAGCCCCGTACGCCGTACCCACTGAGCCGACTGCCTCCCCCGTCCGGGGGACCGGCCGGAAGCCGGAACGCCGCCGGGCGGTCGGGCGCGGCAGCATACGGGCATGCGGCACAACGACTCCGGCAGCCTCCAGTACGACGTGCTCGGCGCACGCTTCGAAGAGGCGAAGGGCACCGCGGCGTTCTCCGCCGCCGACACCTTCACCCTGCTCACCGCCCTCGACCTGCTCGGCGGGGTGAAGGGCCTGGACGTCCTCGACCTCGGCTGCGGATACGGCTCCCTCACCCGGCTGCTGGCCCGCGCCGGCGCCCGGCGCAGCCTCGGCGTGGACAGCTCCGCGGAGATGGTCCGGCTGGCCGGCTCCCGCGCCCCGGAGGCCGCCGACGGACCCGTCGGGGAGGCGGCCGGGGAGGCCGCCGCAACCGAGTACCTGGTGGCCGACGCGGCCGACCTGCCGCCCGTCGGCCCCTTCGACCTGGCCACCGCCGTCTACCTGTTCGACTACGCCGACGACCGGCCCGCCCTGCACGCCATGTTCCGCTCCGTCCGCGCCGCACTGCGGCCCGGCGGCCGGCTGCTGGCGACCGTGCCCAACCCGGGCGCCTTCCCGCAGGCCGACTGGACCCCGTACGGGATCCGGCTGGACGAGCGGATCCCGGAAGGCGACGCCCCGGTGCTGCGGGCCGCCTTCCTCACCGATCCGCCGGTGCCCTTCCGGTTCCGGGAGTGGCCGCACGCCGAGTACGCGGAGGCCGCCGTCCAGGCCGGGTTCGCCTCCGTCAGCTGGCAGCCCAGCCGGACCCCGCCGCCGACCGCGGACCGGGACGAGGCCTTCTGGGCGGCCTACCGGAACGCCCCGGTCAGTTCCCTGATGGTCTGCACGGCCTGAGGCTCATCCGTCGGCGGCGGCCCGCACCAGCCGCACCAGCCGCTCCCGGGCCGCCCGGCCCTCCGGCACCGGCATCAGCGGGTACTCGTGCGGCATCCCCGCCGCCTCGTGGAGCTCCACCCGCACCCCCTCCGCCGCCGCCCGCCGGACCAGCTCCCGGCTGTCGGTGGTCAGCAGGTCCCGGGTGCCGGTGAACACGGTCAGCGGCGCCAGTCCGGCGAAGGACCCGTACAGCGGACTGACCCGGGGGTCGTCCGCGGCCAGGGTGCCCGCGTACAGCCGGCCCGCCTCGGCCAGGCCCGGCCGGGCCAGTATCGGATCGACCGGTTCGATCGCGGCCTGGTCGGGATGGGACATCGTCACGTCCAGCCACGGGGACACCAGCACGATCCGGGAGGGCTGCACCCGGCTGCGGTCCCGCAGCCGCTGCGCGGCGGCCAGCGCCAGCCCCGCCCCCGCCGAGTCCCCGAGGAGCACGGTGCCGCCCTCGCCGCCGGCCGCGATCAGCCCGCTCAGCAGGTCCGCCGCGACCGGGACCGTCCGGTCGGCGGTGCCGCGCGGCGCCAGGATGTACGCCGGCACCACACAGCGGGCCCGGGCCCGGGTCACCAGGGTCCGCACCAGCGACCAGTGCGGCCGCACCAGTTCGTTGATGTACCCGCCGCCGTGGAAGTACAGCACCCGGGCCGCCGGTTCGGCCCCGCGCGGGGAGACCTCGTACACCGGCCACGCGCCGACGAAGGTCCGGGACACCTCCGCGACCTTCCCCAGCGAGCGCGGCGGCAGATGCGAGGCGGGCCGCCGGGCCGAGCGGGCCACCTGCTCGCGGACCGCCTCGGCGGACGCCAACCTTCCGCGCCGCCCTGAGGCGATCAGCGCGGCCGACAGCGTCCTGCCTCTGAGACTCGGCAAGCCCGCCACCTCCCCGTTCCCTGTTCTTGCTCCATACCCGGCCCCGGTCACGGGAGGAGCATAGGCGTGAAGCTGGGCTGTCGACCCGCTTAAGAAATCCTCGATGGACTGATCACCTCCGGGATCGGCAGATTGGTGTCCGTCCCACCCGTCACACGGCCCCCCGCGGTCGCGGCGGTCCCTTCCCATGCCTGGAGCCACCCGATGAAGGCACTCGTCAAGCACAAGGCCGAGCCCGGACTGTGGCTCATGGACGTGCCCGAGCCGGAATACGGCCCCGGAGACGTGCTGATCAAGGTGCTCCGCACCGGGATCTGCGGCACCGACCTGCACATCCGGTCCTGGGACGGCTGGGCCCAGGGAGCCGTCCGCACCCCGCTGGTCCTCGGGCACGAGTTCGTCGGCGAGGTCGCCGCCGTCGGCGCCGACGTCCCGGACGAGATCGAGCCCGGCGCGCTGGTCAGCGGCGAGGGGCACCTGGTCTGCGGCAAGTGCCGCAACTGCCTGGCCGGCCGCCGCCACCTGTGCCGGTCCACCATCGGCCTCGGGGTGGGCCGGGACGGCGCGTTCGCCGAGTACGTGGTGCTGCCCGCGCAGAACGTCTGGGTGCACCGGACCGCCGTCGACCTGGACGTGGCCGCGATCTTCGACCCGTTCGGCAACGCCGTGCACACCGCCCTGTCCTTCCCGCTGGTCGGCGAGGACGTGCTGATCACCGGCGCCGGCCCGATCGGCATCATGGCGGCCGCGGTGGCCCGGCACGCCGGCGCCCGCAACGTGGTGATCACCGACGTCAGCCCGGAACGCCTGGAGATCGCCCGCAAGGCGGGCGCCACCCTCGCGGTGAACGTGGCCGAGTCCTCCATCGCCGAGGCGCAGCGGCAGCTGGGGCTGCGCGAGGGCTTCGACATCGGTCTGGAGATGTCCGGCCGCGGCGAGGCCATGCGCGACATGATCGACAACATGACGCACGGCGGCCGGATCGCCATGCTGGGCCTGCCGGCCCAGGAGTTCCCGGTGGACTGGGCGAAGGTCGTCACCTCGATGATCACCATCAAGGGGATCTACGGGCGCGAGATGTTCGAGACCTGGTACGCGATGACGGTGCTCCTGGAGGGCGGTCTGGACCTCAGCCCGGTGATCACCGGCCGGTACGCCTACACGGACTTCCAGGCGGCCTTCGACGAGGCGGCCACCGCCCGCAGCGGCAAGATCATTCTGGACTGGACGGCCTGACCCCCCGGCCCCGGTCCGGGCCCCTGGACCATCTCCCTCCGGCCGGACCCCGCACACCCCCCTCCGCGGGGTCCGGCCCCCCTCCCGTCGCCCGCCCGCCCCGCCCCGCCTCCGCCGCACAAGGAGTACGCCCGCATGTTCGAGTCCGTACGCGAAGACCTCCGGACCACCCTCGACGAGATCCGCTCCGCCGGGCTGCACAAGCCGGAGCGCGTCATCGGGACCCCGCAGAGCGCGGCCGTCTCGGTCACCGCCGGCGGCACTCCCGGCGAGGTGCTCAACTTCTGCGCCAACAACTACCTGGGGCTGGCCGACCACCCCGAGGTGATCGCCGCCGCCAAGGAGGCCCTGGACCGCTGGGGCTACGGCATGGCCTCGGTCCGCTTCATCTGCGGCACCCAGGAGGTCCACAAGGAGCTGGAGGCGCGGCTGTCGGCGTTTCTCGGCCAGGAGGACACGATCCTCTATTCCTCCTGCTTCGACGCCAACGGCGGGGTCTTCGAGACCCTCCTCGGCCCCGAGGACGCCGTCATCTCCGACGCCCTCAACCACGCCTCGATCATCGACGGCATCCGGCTCTCCAAGGCCCGCCGCTACCGCTACGCCAACCGCGACCTGGCCGAGCTGGAGACCCGCCTCAAGGAGGCCTCGGACGCCCGCCGCCGCCTGATCGTCACGGACGGCGTGTTCTCCATGGACGGCTACGTCGCCCCGCTCGCCGAGATCTGCGACCTCGCCGACCGCTACGACGCCATGGTGATGGTCGACGACTCGCACGCCGTCGGCTTCGTCGGCCCCGGCGGCCGCGGCACCCCCGAGCTGCACGGGGTCATGGACCGGGTGGACATCATCACCGGCACCCTGGGCAAGGCCCTCGGCGGCGCCTCCGGCGGCTATGTGGCCGCCCGCGCCGAGATCGTCGCCCTGCTGCGCCAGCGCTCGCGCCCGTACCTGTTCTCCAACTCCCTCGCCCCGGTCATCGCCGCCGCCTCCCTCAAGGTCCTCGACCTGCTGGAATCCGCCGGTGACCTGCGCGAACACCTGGCCGCCAACACCGCCCTGTTCCGCACCCGGATGACCGAGGCCGGCTTCGAGATCCTCCCCGGGGACCACGCCATCGCCCCCGTGATGATCGGCGACGCCGCCGAGGCCGCCCGGATGGCCGAGCTGCTGCTGGAGCGCGGGGTGTACGTGATCGGCTTCTCCTACCCGGTGGTCCCGATGGGCGCGGCCCGGATCCGGGTCCAGCTGTCCGCGGCCCACTCCACCGCCGACGTGGAGCGCGCCGTCGCCGCCTTCGTCGACGCCCGCGCGGCGCTCGGTGCCGCCCGGGGCTGACGGGCTGACATCATGGAGGGGTGATCGACCCCCGCCGGCTGCGCATCCTGCGGGCCGTGGCGGACCACCGTACGGTGACCGCCGCGGCCGCAGCCCTGTACCTCACCCCCTCCGCGGTCTCCCAGCAGCTCGCCGCGCTGGAGCAGGAGACCGGGCACGCGCTGCTGACCAGGAGCGGGCGGGGGGTCCGGCTCACCGCCGCCGGGGAGATCCTGCTGGCCCACACCCACGAGGTGCTCGCCCAGCTGGAGCGGGCCGAGGCCGAACTCGCCGCGTACGCGGGCGGCTCGGCCGGCGAGGTCACGGTCGCGGCCTTCGCCACCGGGATCGCCGAGGTGCTGGCCCCGGCGATCGGCCGGCTGGCCCTGGACCACCCCGGCATCCGGCTCCGGGTCCGCGACGCGGAGGGCGACCAGAGCCTGCCGATGCTGCTGGACGGCGAGGCCGACGTGGCCCTGGCCGTGGAGTACCGGGGCTGGCCGGGCGCGGAGGACGTCCGGCTGTCCGTGCTCCCGCTGTACGCCGAACCCTTCGACGCGGTGCTGCCCCCGGCGCATCCGCTGGCCGCCCACCCGGCGGTGGAGCTGGCGGAGCTGGCCGGTTCCGACTGGGTGGGCCAGTACCCGGCCAACCCCTGCCACGACGTGACCCTGCTGGCCTGCGAATCGGCCGGTTTCCAGCCGCGGTTCGTGCACTCCTCGGACGACTTCCGGGCGGTGGTCGCCCTGGTGGGCGCCGGTGCCGGAGTGGCCCTGGTGCCGAGGTCGGCCCTGCGCGGGATGGACCTCAAGGAGGTCCAGGTGCGTCCGGTGGCCGGTCCCTCAGCCACCCGGCGGGTGTTCGCCGCCACCCGCCGGGGCGCGGAGGCGCACCCGCTGATCGCCCCGGTGCTGGCGGCCCTGGCCCGGGAGGCGGGCCGGCTCCCCACGCACTGAGCGGTCCCGTTCCCGGGGCTCCGGGGGCGGGGCACAGGCGGCAGGGCTCAGGCGGCAGGGCTCAGGGGGCGGGGTTCAGGGGGCGGGGCGGTCCACCCGGTAGACGTAGTGGGCGCGGTCGTCGACCGGGTTGTCGGGTTCCAGGGAGGCCTCGGCGTAGCGGTGCAGGCCCGCCTTCTCCAGCATCCGCCAGGACGCCCGGTTGCCGGAGTGCACCGGCACGATGATGCTCCGGGCGTCCGGGTGGTCGGCCCAGGTGGCCGCGACGACCGCCCGGATGACGCGGGTGCCCAGCCCCCGGCCGGTCAGTTCGGGCTCGCCGATCAGGTAGTCGAGGCTCATCGCCCGCTCCGGCACCTCGGCCTGGGACTCCAGCTCGCCGATGTACTCCGGGTAGTCGGCCAGCCGGCAGCGCTGGACCAGCCCGACCGGCTCACCGTCGAGGAGGACCAGGAGGTCCTCGGAGGGCTCCTCGCCCCGGGCCGCCGGCCCGAAGTCCCGGGCCACCGCCTCGGGGGAGGTCTCGTGGTTCCACCAGCGGGCCACGTGCGGCCGGGCCAGCCACTCCCGCAGCAGCGGGAAGTCGGGTTCGCCGAGCCGGCGCCAGGTGATGACCGGGAGGGTCGCGTCGTCGTCCGTGTGCACGGTCCAGTTGTCGCAGACCGCGGGCCGTCGTGTCACGGCGATTTCCTCCGGGGCCGTTCCTCCGGGGCCGTTCCTCCGGGTCCGTTCCTCCGCGGCCGTTCAGACGCGCCGCACCTCGACTCCCGCCTCCTCGAACACCGCCGTGGCGGAGTCCGGCAGGCCCGCGTCGGTCACCAGCACGTCCACCGCCGCCGTCGCACGGATCCGGGCGAAGGCGCGGACGCCCAGCTTGCTGGAGTCCATGGCGACCACCACCCGGCGGGCCCGGTCGCACAGCAGCCGGTTGACCGAGGCCTCCTCCTCGTGGCGGGTGGAGATGCCGTCGGCCGGGTCGAAGCCGTCCACGCCCAGCACCGCGGTGTCCAGGGAGATCTGGCCGAGGACGGCGTCCGCGAGCGGGCCGGTCAGCTCGTAGGACTGCGGGCGGGCCACCCCGCCGGTCACCACGATCTTGAACTGGGGGCGGATCGCCAGCTCGGCAGCGATGTTCAGGGCGTTCGTCACCACGGTCAGGGCGGGGGATCCGGCGCCCCCCGAGGACAGGTCCGGCCGGGAGGCCAGGGCGCGGGCCACCTCGGTGGTCGTGGTGCCCCCGGTCAGTCCGACCACCTCGCCCGGGGCGATCAGCTCCGCCACCGCCTCGCTGATCCGGCGCTTCTCGGCCGCCCGCCGCGAGCTGCGGTAGCGCAGCGGGAGTTCGTACGAGACCCCGTGCTGCACCGCGCCGCCGCGGGTGCGGACCAGGAGCTGCTGGTCCGCCAGCTGGTCGAAGTCGCGCCGGATCGTCGCCGCCGACACCCCGAGGGCCTCGGCGGCCGCCTCGACCTCCAGTCGGCCCCGCTTCACCAGCAACTCCAGCAGCGCCTGCCAGCGCGTTTCCCGGGACATGAACGAGTACCCCTCCTCAGATGCTTGAAGTTGATTGAAACAGACGGATATCTTGCAGGAAAATGCATCGCAGGAAAATGCGGCGCACGTCATGCGGACCGCGTCCGACGCGACCTAGGGAGCCGACAGTGAGCCATGTCGCACACGAGCTGAACACGCAACCGGACTGCTGGGAAAGGGCCGCGGAACTCGCGCCCGCCCACCGGTCCGTGCTCCCGCAGCCCGGGGAGCGGGTGGCGATCGTCGGATGCGGGACCTCCTACTACATGGCCCAGGCCGCCGCCGCCCTCCGCGAGGAGGCCGGACAGGGCGAGACAGACGCCTTCCCCGCCTCCGAGTACCCCCGCCACCGCCGCTACGACCGGGTGGTCGCGCTCACCCGCTCCGGCACCACCACCGAGGTCCTCGACCTGCTGGCCGGACTCCGGGAATCGGGAACCCCCAGCACCGCCGTGATCGGGGACCCGGCCACCCCGGTGATGACCCTGGCCGGGGAACTGGTGGTCCTCGACTTCGCCGACGAGCAGTCCGTGGTGCAGACCCGCTTCGCCACCACCGCGCTCACCCTGCTGCGCGCCCACTTCGGGCTGCACACCCCCGGCGTGGTCGCCGACGGGCGCACCGCGCTCGCCGAGCCGCTGCCCGAACCGCTCGCCGAATGCGGCCAGTTCACCTTCCTCGGACGGGGCTGGAGCGTGGGCCTGGCCCACGAGGCGGCCCTCAAGATGCGCGAGGCCTCGCTGGCCTGGGCCGAGTCCTACCCGGCCATGGAGTACCGGCACGGGCCGATCAGTGTCAGCGCGCCCGGCACCCTCACCTGGTCGCTGGGGGAGGCCCCCGAGGGCCTCGCCGACCAGGTGGCGGCCACCGGCGCCCGGTGGGTGGCCGGTCGGCTCGACCCGCTCGCCGAACTGGTGCGGGTCCACCGGCTGGCGCTGGCCGTGGCCGCCCGCCAGGGGCTGGACCCGGACCGGCCCAGGAACCTCACCCGGTCGGTGATCCTCGACGCGGGCGAGGAGGCCGTCCGATGAGCCTGGTGCCCGCGGGCGAGCTCGTCCGGGACGCCGCGTCGGCCGGCCGGGCCGTCGCCGCGTTCAACATCATCACGCTGGAGCACGCCGAGGCGGTCGTCGCCGGGGCCGAACGGGCCGGCCGGCCGGTGATCCTCCAACTCAGCGAGAACGCCGTCGCGTTCCGCGGCGGCCGACTGCTGCCCATCGCCCGGGCCGCCCTGACCTGCGCCGAGGAGGCGGAGGTGCCGGTCGGCCTGCACCTGGACCACGTCAAGAGCGCCGACCTGCTCCGGCAGGCCGCCGACGCGGGCTTCGGCTCGGTGATGTACGACGCCGCCCACCTGTCGTACGCGGAGAACCTGGAGAGCACCCGCTCCGCGGCCGACTGGGCGCACGCCAACGGCCTCTGGATCGAGGCCGAGCTGGGCGAGGTGGGCGGCAAGAACGGGGCCGCGCCGCTGGACCCGCACGCGCCGGGCGCCCGTACCGACCCCGACGAGGCCCGCCGGTTCGTCGCCGACTCCGGGGTGGACGCGCTGGCCGTCGCCATCGGGAGCACCCACGCGATGACCCGGCGGACCGCGGCCCTGGACCACGCGCTGCTGGCCAGGCTGGCCAAGACGGTGGACGTGCCGCTGGTGCTGCACGGCTCCTCCGGGCTGCCGGACAGCGAGCTCGCGGCGGCCGTCGCCGGGGGGATCCGCAAGGTCAACATCGGCACCGCGCTGAACGTGGCCATGACCGGGGCGATCCGGGAGCACCTGACCGCCGCGGACCCCCGCCCCTATCTGACGGCGGCCCGTACGGCGATGACCTCCACCACCGTCGCCATGATCGCGGCCCTGGACTGAGGCCCCGGCCCCGTACGCCTCCCCTTGCCCGGTGGCCGGATCGCACCCCTGAATTGACCGGTCGTCAGGATGCGGTGGACGGTCGCCGGACGGACCCTGAACCCACGGAAGCGGGATCAGGTCCGACGGGGGGAGCAGGGGCATGGAAACGGATGCGGTCGCCCTGGCCGTACGGGTGGTGGCGGACCTCGCGAGCGGGGCCACCACGGCGGTGGGGGCGGAGGTCGGGCAGGCCGTCTCGGCCCTGGTGCGCGAACGGGTCGGGGCGAACCCGGCCGGCCGGGAGGCCCTCGACGGGGTGCGGGAGCGGCCCGGGGACCCGGAGGCCGTCGAGGCGCTGCGGGAGGCGGTGGCGGCCCGGGCCGCCGCGGAACCGGACTTCGAGGGCCTGCTGCTGCGGGCCCTGGCAGGCGCCCCGCCGGCCGAGCCGCCCCGCCAGATCCTGAACAGCGTGGTGATCGACGGCGGCGCCCGGGTGCGCGGCAGCACCATCTCGCTGGGGCCGGTGACCTTCAACAACAGCCCCGCCGGGCGGGCGGCCCTGGTGGCGGTGGTGGCCGCCGTCCTCGCCCTGGCCGTGGTGGCCGTCTACGGGGGCACCCGCCTCCTCGAAGGCTCCGACGAGGGGCCCCGGGCGCCGGGCTCGGGCAATGTGTTCGACCTCCCGGGCGGCGTGGACAGCGGAGCCGGCGGCGACGGAGGCGGCGACGGGGGCGGCGACGGCGGACCGGTCCGCCGCGCGGTCCCGCTCACGGACGCCGAGTCGGTCAAGGCGGTCCTGCCGGACGCGGCGAGCCTGCCGGCCGGCTGGACCGAGCAGGACCCCCCGTCCGTCCGGACCTCCGCCGAGGAGGACGGCTCCACCTTCGCGGCGGGCGTCGGCTACACGGGCCGCTACAGCATGGAGACCTCCTTCGGAGTGCTCTCCTACCCCGGCGAGGAGGCGGCGCGGACGGCCTTCGCGCAGCGGGTCGAGGACCTGCGGTCGGGCTCCTCGGCGCGGGTGCTGGCCATGCCGTCGTTCGGCGACGAGAGCTTCGCGGCCAGTCTGAGCGGCGGCTCCGGGCGCACCACCCTGCTGACCGTGGTCCGCACCGGAACCCTGGTCACCCTGGTGCGCGGCCGGGACAACGAGAGCCGCGGCTACAACGGCGAGGACCTGGAGACGGTGACCCGTCTGCTGTCGGAGCGGGCGGCCGCCGCGCAGGCCGGCTGACCGGCACGGTCACGACACTTCCAGATTCCTGCAACAGGTTCTACTCTGTGCGCCCGCCACCGCGGCAGCACCGCAGTCAGCCTTACGGAGGGGCCGTGCACCTCGAATACACGCCTGAGCAGCAGCAGTTGCGCGCCGAGCTGCGTGCCTACTTCGCCGAGCTCGTGCCCGAAGACGTCGCCTCCCGCTACGGGGACCCGGCCTCCCAGAAGAGGTTCTACCGGGAGACCATCCGCCGGCTGGGGGCCGACGGCTGGCTCGGGGTGGGCTGGCCCGTGGAATACGGCGGGCGCGGGATGTCCCCCATGGACCAGTTCATCTTCTTCGACGAGGCCGCCCAGGCCGTCGTCCCGCTCCCGCTGATGGCCCTGAACACCGTGGGCCCCACGATCATGCAGTTCGGCACCGAGGAGCAGAAGGCGTACTTCCTCCCCAGGATCCTCGCCGGGGAGATCGACTTCGCCATCGGCTACAGCGAACCGGACGCAGGCACCGACCTGGCCGCCCTCACCTGCAAGGCCGTCCGCGAGGGCGACGAGGAGACCGGCACCTACGTGGTCAACGGCCAGAAGATCTGGACCACCAACGGCGACACCGCCGACTGGGTCTGGCTCGCCGTCCGCACCGACCCCGAGGCCCCCGCCCACAAGGGCATCACCATGCTGCTGGTGCCGACCGCCGACCCCGGCTACTCCTGCACCATCATCAACACCCTGGCCTCGCACGACACCACGGCCAGCTACTACGAGGACATCCGGGTCCCGGCCGGCCGCCGGGTCGGCCCGGAGAACAAGGGCTGGCGGCTGATCACCAACCAGCTCAACCACGAGCGGGTCACCCTGGCCGCCCACGGCACCATGGCCATCCGCGCCCTCCACGACGTGCAGCGCTGGGCCGCCGACACCAAACTCGCCGACGGCCGCCGGGTCATCGACCTCGGCTGGGTCCGCGGCCGCCTGGCCCGCACCCACACCCGGCTCGACGCCATGAAGCTGCTCAACTGGCAGATGGTGAACGCCGTCCAGGACGGCACCCTCACCCCCCAGGACGCCTCCGCCGTCAAGGTCTACGGCTCCGAGGCCCGACGGGACGCCTACGCCTGGCTGATGGAGGTGGTCGGCGCGGCCGGTCCGCTGAAGGACGGATCGGCCGGCGCCGTCCTGCACGGCGAACTGGAACGCGGCTACCGCAGCGCCGTGATCTTCACCTTCGGCGGCGGCAACAACGAGATCCAGCGCGAGATCATCTCCTGGATCGGCCTGGGCATGCCCCGAGTCCGCCGCTGATCCCGTCGTGACTAGGCAGGTGGGCGGCGATGGAGCGGACCTGCTCGGAGCCGGTCATGGCGAGGAAGGTCGGGGCGCGGCCGTAGGACTTCATGCCGACGAGGTAGAGGTCCTTCTCGGGGTGGGCGAGCTCGGTCTGGCCGTGGGGATAGACGGTGCCGCAGGAGTGCTGGTTGGGGTCGATCAGCGGCGCGAGGGCGATGGGGGCCTGGAGGCGCTCGTCGAGGCCGAGGCGGAGCTCGTCGAGGAAGGTGAGCTCGGGACGCAGGCCGGTCAGGACGATGACTTCGTCAACCGGGTCCAATCGGCGGCTGTCCTCGGCAACAAGGACCAGGCGGCCGTCGCCATGCCGTTTGAAGGCGTCGGTGCGGAAGCCGGTGACGGCGTCGGCGTATCCGTCGTCGACAGCGGCCTTGGCGGCGAGGCCGAGGGCGCCACGGGCGGGGAGCTGGTCGGCGTCCCCGCCGCCGAAGGTGGAGCCGGAGATTCCGCGCCGCAGAATCCAGGTGGCGTGCGTGTCGGCGCCGTTGTCGGTCTTGGCGAGGTAGGCGAGCGCGGTGAAGGCGGAGGCGCCGGTGCCGACAACCGCGGTGCGCTTGCCCGTGTAGCGGGCGCGGACGGCAGGGTCCTTGAGGCCGGGGATCCGGTAGGAGATCCGGTCGGATGCGGCCTTCTCGCCGAGGGCGGGCAGGCCGCTGCCACCGGCCGGGCCGGGGGTGGAGAAGGTGCCGGAGGCGTCGATCACGGCGCGGGCGTGGATCCGCTCTTCCGCCCCGTCGGGGCCGGTGAGGTAGGCGGCCCCGACGGGGCGGACCCAGCCGGTGGGGGCCAGGAGCCTTTCGGCGGCCGGGTCGACGACCTCCGCCCACGGGGAGAAAAGCCGCACGTGCGCCCAGGCGCGCACGTGCGTCGCGGCGGTGGGCCCGGCTTCCAGGGCCAGGGGCTGGAGGTCGCGCTCGATGAGGCGGGCGGCGGCCGCCAGCCCGATGGGGCCGGCCCCGATCACGACGACGGGCAGGGCTTGGGTGGATGCGTTCACGACGGGGCTCCCCCTTCGATTCGACGGCTGTCGATGTCCTGAGGTTTGGCCTGGCATTCCATATCGACGTTCATCAACATAGGCATTCGTCGAAGCTGTGTGGATGATGGGCGGTATGACGACGAAGGTATTGCCGCTGCTGGAGCCCGACACCGCAGCACCGTGCTGCCCGCCGCTGTCGGAGCGCCCGCTGACCGCCGAGGAGGCCGAGCGGACCGCGGTCATGTTCAAGGCGCTCGGCGACCCGGTGCGGCTGCGCCTGTTCTCCCTGGTCGCCTCCCACGAGGGCGGCGAGGTGTGCGTGTGCGACATCTCCGACGTCGGCGTCTCCCAGCCCGCCGTCTCCCACCACCTCAAGAAGCTCTGGGAGGCGGGCCTGCTCTCCTTCGAGCGGCGCGGGACCTGGGTGTACTACCGGGTCGAGCCCTCCGTCTTGGCGGCCATGGGCCAGCTCCTGACCCGCGCAGCCGGCACATGAACCCGACCGTCACGGCCCTGACCGCCGCTCACGCGGATGAGGTCCTGGCGATCTACCAGGCCGGGATCGACGAGGGCGACGCCACGTTCGAGGCCACCGCCCCCACCTGGGCCGAGTTCGACGTGGCGAAGCTGCCAGGGCACCGCTTCGCCGCGCTCGACCAGGACGGCTCGGTGCTGGGCTGGATCGCGGCCACCGAAGTCTCCGACCGGTGCGCGTATGCCGGGGTCGTGGAGCACTCCGTATATGTGCA
This sequence comes from Streptomyces sp. NPDC033845, assembly GCF_055576225.1. Taxonomy (NCBI): domain Bacteria; kingdom Bacillati; phylum Actinomycetota; class Actinomycetes; order Kitasatosporales; family Streptomycetaceae; genus Streptomyces; species Streptomyces sp. NPDC033845. The sequence continues at coordinate 433,008 of NZ_JBVIRI010000002.1, forward strand.
CCCGGACTCCCGCGGCCGCGGTGTCGCCCGGGGGCTGCTGGAGGCGCTGATTGCCTCCACCGAGGCTGCGGGGGTCTGGACGATCCAGTCCGGGATCTTCCCCGAGAACACCGCCAGCCTCGCCCTCCACCAGCGGGCGGGGTTCCGCATCATCGGTACCCGCGACCGCATAGGCCGCCACCACGGTGTGTGGCGGGACGTGGTGCTGCTGGAACGCCGCAGCCCGCACGTCAGCTGACCATGCGGCGGGGCCGTACTTCGCCCGTAGGAAGCGGCCGAAGTCGGCCCTCGCGCGGGCCTTGGGGCGCAAGGGCGTCGCGGTGGCCCGCTGCGCCGTCGAGCGGCTGATGGCCGAGCTGGGCCTGGAGGGCGTCATCCGTGGCCGGCGGCGCCGGACCACGGTTCCGGAGCCGTCGGCGCCGCGTCCGCCGGACCTGGTCGACCGCGACTTCACCGCCTCGCGGCCTGATCAGCTGTGGGTGGCGGACATGGCCTATGTCCGCACCTGGTCGGGGTGGGCGTATGTGGCGTTCGTCCTGGACGTGCACTCGCGGTTGATCGTCGGCTGGCAGGTCGCGAACCACATGCGGATGGAACTCCTTCTGGACGCACTGGAGATGGCGCTGTGGCAGCGTCGGATCAAGAAGGACTCCGGGCTGATACATCACAGCGACCGCGGGTGGCAATACGTATCAATTCGGTACACCGACCGGCTCGCCGACATCGGTGCCTCCGCCTCCGTCGGCTCGGTCGCGGACTCGTATGACAACGCGATGGCCGAGGCCCTGAACGGCACCTTCAGGGCCGAGCTGATCGAGATGCAGGGCCCCCGGAAGGACGTCGACCAGGTCGAACGGGCGATCTTCCAGTGGAGCACCTGGTACAACGAAGAACGCCTCCACTCCGCGCTCGACTACGTTCCTCCGGCCGAGTACGAGGAAGCCTTCTGGCGGAGCCAGGAACAAACCCCGCGGTCCGCGTGAACCAATCAAGATCGGACTCTACGAAACTCGGGGCAGCTCACGAGTGAATGAACTCGTGCATGTTTTCGCATGCCGTATTGCAGCTTGAATCGGTGCGGTCGTGCGGGGGCGTAGGCCACGCACGACCCCGTCACCTCATGCTGGCGCTGCCAGGGTCGCGGCATGCGCAGAGACACCTCTCCACCGTGTTCGGTCTGTCGACTGCCCCACCTGTGATGCGTCCACGGGCCGGCCCTGTCTGAGCCTGCGCAACCGCCCCCTGAACGTTCTCCATCGTGGACGTTCGTCGCGCTACCTGAATCGCCGCTTCGGTCTGCGCGCAACAACACCCCGGAAAGGTGGGCCCCAGGCAACTGCTCGTCCGCAGACCGGCCCGGCGCTGCGAGCCGTCCCGGTGGCGCACAACGAACCCTGGCGGCAGTGCGGAATCGAGCGGACCGGGATGACCGAACTGCTCTACGGCGGCGACCGACTGTCCGCCTCCATCGACGCCTTGACGTACGCCCAGCACGACCTGCAGATCCGTCGCGAAGAACGGTGCCTCGTCGTCGGCCGTTGGGACGAAGAAGCCCAACACCTCGACTGGCAGTACGCGGCCGTTGCGCAGCGCGCACAAGAAGCCCGGAGGGAGTTTCAGCGACGCCGTACGGAGGACCTCACCGCCGCCGGGGTCCTGCCGGGACCGCCGGCCACGGATGATCCGCGAGAGCAGGCACTCCTCTGGCTCGCCCAGCACGATGCCATCAGCGTCGCCGAGCACACTCATCCCGAGAAGCCCCTCCTTGTGGCAGCGGCGCGAGAGGCCCGCGAGGAGCTCGGCCGTCGGCACCCTGATCTCTGCGCACTTATCCGCAACCTTCTCGAACCACATCTGACGCGGTATGGACGGCTGCGGCTACGGAGCGCTCAAGACAGACAGCAGGTGCGAGGCGAAGTCATGCTGGCCCTCCTGGAGCCTGGGAGGGCCGCAGCGCGGCATTGATCCTCCTCTGAGCAGCGTCCGGTTTCTCGGCAGGGGACCTACTCAGAGGGCTGGATCGTGACCAGTGGTGCGTTGCCAGTCCTGGTAAGCGGCAACGGCTGTGGGAAGCGTGGGGAAGATGCGCTCCGGGCCGACCTTCGCTGTCAGGCCGTAGGCGTCGAGGGCGTGACGCAGGTCCTGCTTGACGCGGGCGAGGGCGAACACGATCTCCTGTTGGGCGAGTTCGGAGCGCAGGGCCTCAACGGCGTCGAGGGCGGTGATGTCGACCTCGACGTTCGCCTCGGTGTTCAGGACGAACCAGTGCACGGGTTCCGCCTGGGCAGCGACCGAGGCCAGCGCCCGGCGGTGGAAGTCCTCGGCGTTGGCGAAGAACAACGGGGAGTCGTAGCGGTAGATGAGGAGACCGGGAATGGTGCGCGCGGTCGGGTAGTCGTCGATGTCGTGCATGCCGGCCAGCCCGGGCACCATGCCCTCGACCGCGTCGTGGGGGCGGGCGACCCTGGTGAGGAGTTCGGCGACGGACAGTGCCACGGCGAGGAGGACGCCGTGCAGGATGCCGAGGGCGAGGACGCCGAGACCGCAGCCGAGGGCGAGCAGGAACTCGCGGCGACGGAAGGCTGCCAGCCTGCGGAACTCGCCCACCTCGACCAGGCGTACGGCGGCGTAGACGACGATCGCGCCGAGGGCGGCGGACGGGGTGTGGGCCAGCAGTGGGCCCAGGAAGAGCAGGACGGCGGCCACACAGACGGCGCCGACGAGGGAGTACGCCTGGGTGCGCGCGCCGGCGGAGTCGGCGAGGGCGGTACGGCTGGCGCTGCTGCTGACGGGAAAGCCGTGCAGGACGCCGGCGCCGATGTTGGACACCCCGAGCGCCAGCAGCTCGCGGTTGGTTGCCAGGGGCTGCGGATCGTCGTGGCGGGCGAAGGCTCGCGCGGTGAGGACGACGTCCGAGTATCCGACGAGAAGCACTCCGACAGCCGGCAGGACCAGGTTGGCATAGGCCGCCGGATCGGGCAGGGCGAAGCCCGGCAGGCCGGTCGGGACGGCCCCGATGACGTTGATGCCGTAGTTGTCGTCGAGGGCGAAGCCCCCCACCGCGGCGGTGGCGAGCGCCAGGACGACGAGCGGCCCGGGCAGCGGGCGCCACAGCAGGGGCAGGACGAACAGAAGGGCCAGGCATCCGGCGGCGAGCACGGCCGTGGGCCAGTGCACGTCACCGAGGCGGCGGAGGGAGGAGAACAGCTGGGGGAAGAAGCCCGATCCGCTTCCACTGGTCCCGGTCAGGCGGGGAAGCTGGTCGCCGATCATGATCAGGGCGACACCGGCCAGGTAGCCGACGAGGACCGGCCTGGAGAGGAGATCCGCGAGGAAGCCCAGCCTGACGGCCCATGCCACGAGGCAGAGCAGGCCGACCACGACGGCCAGGGCCGCCGAGAGCATCGCGTAGCGCGCGGGGTCGCCGGCCGCCAGCGGTCCCACGGCCACGGCGGTCATCAGGGCGGTGGTCGATTCCGGGCCTACGGACAGCAGGCGGGAGGACCCGCTGAGGGCGTAGAGGACCATGGCGGGGAGGGCGGCCCAGAGGCCGACGGCCGGTGGCAGGCCGGCAACGCCGGCGTAGGCCATGACTTGCGGCACGAGATAGGCGGCGACCGTGATGCCGGCCAGCACGTCACCCCGGAGCCAGGCGGCGCGGTAGCCGTGGAAAGCAGGCGGGACCGCCACGGTCCGTCCGCGCTTCGGCATGGCACCTCCGGAACTCCTGCGGGCGTGTGCCGCACCATCGTGACGTGCGGAGGGCCGCGTGGAAGTGAAGCGCGCGAACAGGCACCGCTACGGGCCGGCCTCGCGCAAGCGGAAGCCGGTGACCAGGTCGGGCCGGATCCGGATCGCCCAGGTTGCGCTGCCCGCGGCCCAGGGCCGCAGAAGGCGCACGTACCGGTCGATCTCGTCGGGGTCGGTGACAGCGGTCGCGAAGCCGGTGGCGACCACGCTCCAGCCCAGGTGTTCACCCGTATCGATGTCGTCGGCCTCATAGGCGACGACCACGCCTGCGCCTTCCTGGGCCGCGAGCAGCGCCGCCAGCGTCGATCCGTCCTGAACCCGGATGATGATGTCGCCGGCGTCGAGAACGTGGTTGACCGGGCGTACGGCGGGCAGTGCGTGACGGGTGAAGACGATCCGGCCCAGTTCGGCGGTGCCGAGCAGCTGCAGCGCCTCGTCAGCGCTGAGCTCTTCCATCTCCCGTCCCGGCACAGGGACGGGAGGCGAACTGGTGGTCGCACCGGCCGGGTGGGGTTTCATCGTTGGCGTCCTTCGTCGGGCGAGCAGGCCGCGGGCCGGACAGTCGGCGTGGTGAGGGAGGCGAATGCCTCCGGTCTCCGTGCCGTGACCGTTCCCGTACGTCACACGCCTGCCGCTCAGGCAGGGTCGGAGGCCGTGAACGGGCCATCTGCTGCCAGCATGTCCGCGTGCGCCGATCCCGGACATGGGCCGATCGGCCCCTGGACGGGACCACAGGGCCCATGCTCGGGACCGGTGGGAAGGCCAAGACTGAAGACGGACTCGAACAGGAGGCCGTTCATGAGCATCCCTTCACCCGCCCGTATCTCCGAGGCGCTGCCCGCCGACTGCCGCTCCCGTCTGATGGAACTGGCCCGCGAGGTCAGCTTCGCGGAAGGGACGCGTCTCTTCCGCGAGGGCGGCCACGCCGACCGGTTCTGGATCGTCCGCTCTGGCACCGTGACCTTGGACGTCCATGTGCCCGGTCGGCGCGCCGCCGTCATCGAGAGCCTCGGCGCCGGCCAGCTGGTCGGCTGCTCGTGGCTCTTCAAGCCGTACTCCTGGCGGCTGGGCGCCGAAGCGATGACGCCCGTTCGCGCGTACGAGTTCGACGCGGAGCGCGTACGAACGCTGATGGACGCCGATGCCGCCTTCGGCTCGGCCCTGGGCCGCTGGGTCGGGCAGGTCCTCGCCAACCGGCTGCAGGCCGCCCGCGTGCGCCTTCTCGATCTGTACGCGCCCTATGGCAGCGGCAGCTTCCTCTGATCGTCCGCACAGCGAAGGAGCCGGTCATGCCCGCATCCCGCTACACCGTCAGTGACGTCATGACGCACACCGCCGTCGCCATCGGCCGCGAGGCGTCCTACAAGGAGATCGTCGAGCTGATGCACCAGTGGAAGGTCAGCGCGGTCCCCGTCCTGGAAGGCGAGGGCCGGGTCGTCGGCGTCGTCTCCGAGGCGGACCTGCTGCCGAAGGAGGAGTTCCGGCGGACGGATCCCTCTCTACCCGGTCAGCTGGAGGAGGCGTCGAAGGCCGCCGGTGTGCTGGCCGAGGAACTCATGTCGAGCCCGGCGATCACCGTGCATCCCGACGCGCCCGTCGCCGAAGCCGCCCGGATCATGGCGCGCAAGCACGTCAAGCGCCTGCCCGTGGTGAACGCGCTCGGCATGCTGGAGGGCGTGGTCAGCCGCAGCGACCTCCTGAAGGTGTTCCTGCGGCCCGACGAGGAGCTCGAGGAGGAGATCCGCCAGAGCGTGCTCACCGAGCTGACACCCGGCGTGAACGTGGGCTTCGCCGTACAGGACGGCGTCGTCACCCTGCGCGGCCCGCTGCGGGACCGGGCCCTGGTCCCCCTGCTCGCCAGGGCGATCCGCGCGGTCGAGGGCGTCGTGGACGTCCGGATGGAGCTGAACGGCGCCGTCGCCGCCTAGCGACGTCCCACAGCCACGGGGTGCTTTGCACACCTTCCTGAGACAATGCGGATGGAAGGCGTCATGGGGACCGAACCAGGGGCGATCATGTCCGATGATCCGAAGGCATCCGCCGAGGCGCCGATCAAGGTGTTCCTTCTCGACGACCACGAAGTGGTCCGGCGCGGGCTGCGAGACCTCCTGGACGCCGAACCGGACATCAGCGTCGTGGGCGAGGCGGGCACGGCGGAGCAGGCACTGGCCCGCGGGCCGGCGCTGCGCCCGGACGTGGCCGTGCTCGACGTACGGCTTCCCGACAGCGACGGCATCACCGTCTGCCGCGAGCTGCGCTCCCGCATGCCCGGCCTGGCCTGTCTGATGCTGACGAGCTTCGATGACGAGGACGCGCTGCTGGACGCGATCATGGCGGGCGCCGCCGGGTACGTGCTGAAGCAGATCAAGGGTTCCGACCTGGTCTCCGCCGTACGGACGGTGGCCACCGGGCAGTCCATGCTGGACCCGGCCACCACCGCCCGTCTGATGCGCTCCCTGCGGGACCCCGAGAGCGCCAAGGAACCGGAAGACGCCCGCCTGGCCGCCCTGTCGGAACGCGAGCGGGCGGTGCTGGAGCTCATCGGAGAGGGCCTTACCAACCGGCAGATCGCGAAGCAGCTCTACCTGTCCGAGAAGACGGTCAAGAACCACATCTCCCGGCTGTTGGGAAAGCTCGGCGTGGAGCGGCGGGTCCAGGCCGCCGTCATCGCCGCCCAGGTACACGAGCACGACATCGGGACTGCGAAGCAGTAGGACGTCGGCGGCGGTCACTGCGGGGGCGGGGCCAGGGGCACCTGCCACTCCAGGCGAGTGCCCGGCTCACCGTCGCCCCGCGCTGTGACGTCCATCCGGCCGCTCAGCCTTTCGGCCCGCTCCGCCAGGTTCCGCAGTCCGCTGCGCCGACCGCCCGCCGGCAGGCCGACGCCGTTGTCCGTCACGGTGAGGGTCAGGTTCCCGTCGGCCGCAACGATGGAGACCTCGACGCACGTGGCCTCGGCATGACGGGCGACGTTGGTGAGGGCTTCCCCCACCACGGCGAGGGCCTCGTCGGCGACCACCGGCGGGACGTCCGTGTCGAGCAGACCCTCCATTCTGAGGGCCGGCGCGAAGCCGAGGGCTGCGGCCGCCTCGTCCAGGGCCTGGACGGCGCGGGAGCGCAGCTTGGACGCCTCCCCCGGGGCGTCGTGCTCGCGGAGTCCGAAGATGGTCGATCGGATGATCTTGATGGTGGCGTCGAGGTCGTCCACGGCGCGGGCGAGGCGTTCGGACGCCTGGGGGTGGTCGACGAAGCGCTGGGCGCTCTGGAGGGTCATGCCGGTCGCGAAGAGGCGCTGGATGGCCAGGTCGTGCAGGTCGCGGGCGATGCGGTCGTGGTCCTCCAGCAGGCTCATCTGCTCGGTGTCGCGGCGCCGGTCGGCCAGCTCCAACGCGAGGGCGGCCTGGCCCGCGAACCCCGGAAGCGCGGCGACCTCCGTGGTGGCGAAGACGGGGCGACCGTGCCGCCGGGCCAGCATCAGGACGCCGCTGAGCTTTTCCTTGGTGCCGACGGTGACGGCCACGGCCGGGCCGAAGCCCGTCCACCGCTCGGGTTGCACAGTGACGCGCGCGTCGGTCGCCACGTCGGGAACCGTGATGAGGCCGTTGCGGGCCAGCGCGGCCTCGGCGAGCGTTCCCTGGGTGCTGGGCAGGACGATCCCGCGGTGCGCCTCGGCTCCCTCCCCGAGGGCGAGGGAGCCTCGCAGTTCACCGGCGGAGCCGAGCAGGTAGAAGACGCCGATGTCGGCGCCGGTGATGTCCTTGGCCCGTTCCAGCATGCCTTCGAGGACCTCCTCCTCGGGCGCTCCGGAGAGCAGGGCGCTGGTGATGTCGGAGTTTGCCTCCAGCCAGCGCTCGCGCAGCCGGACCTCCTCGAAGAGCCGGGCGTTCTCGATGGCGATGCCGGCCGCGACGGCGAGGGTGGACAGGACCGCCTCGTCCTCGGCGTCGAACTCGGCTCCGCCGCGCTTCTCGGTCAGGTAGAGGTTGCCGAAGACGTCCTCGCGGACCCGGATCGGGACGCCGAGGAAGGAGTGCATCGGCGGGTGGTGGTCCGGGAACCCGTACGAGGCGGGGTGCTCGGACAGCTCCGACAGTCGCAGGGGTTCGGGGTGGCGGATCAGCTCGCCGAGGATGCCGTGGCCGGAGGGCAGGTCTCCGATCTGCGCGCGGAGGCTGTCGCTGATGCCGACGGGCAGGAACTCGGCCAGCTTCTTGTCGTTCCCGATGACTCCGAGTGCCCCGTACTCGGCGTCCACGAGCACCACGGCGGCCTCGACGATGCCTTGCAGGACCTGGGGCAGGTCGAGTTCCCGGCCCACGGACATGACTGCCTCGAGCAGACCGTTCAGCCGGTCCCGCGTGCCTCTGACCTCGTCGATCCGTACCTGCAGCTCGTCCAGCAGTTCGTCGAGCCGCAGTCGAGGAACACCGCTGCCGGTGGGCTGTTCCCCTGTGCGCATGCCCACCTCCGGCCGGAAGCGGTGGCGAGAAGGCCACCCCTTCCACGGTATCCCCGGCCGGAGGGCCCGGCCTTCCCACTCAGTGGGAGCCGTTGCGCCGTTCGGCCTCTCATGCCTTTCTGTGGAATGCGCTGCGCAGCAGCCGGGCCGTGACGAATGCTGCGAGGGCTGCCGCCGTGGCGAGCCCCGCGCCGGCCCAGCCGACCGGCTGGGTGTCCAGCAGCGACTGCAGAGCGGGAACGTGCAGGGCGGCCATCGCCAGGAGGGCGGAGGCCGCCACGGAGGCCGGGAGGAAGAGGTTCTGGCGGGTGAACAACCGAGCCCTCAACCCCAGAGCCACGCCCAGTTGGGCCCCGAGCAGAGACAGGAAGAGCACGCTCTGCCAGGGCAGGCCCATGCCACGCGCGCCTATGCCGGCGATCAGGCTGAACGCTGTCACGGCCACGGCCAGGATGAGGAGGCGTTGCCACACTCCTGCGGCCAGGATGTGCTGTCCCGGCGGCCGGGGCGGGCGCCGCATCGCCTCGGGTGCGGCCGGCTCGGCGCCCATGGCCACGCCGGTCAGGCCGTGGGTGAGGAGGTTGATCCACAGGATCTGCCCCGCCCGCAGCGGCAGGGCCAGGCCGAGCAGGGGACCTGCCAGCATGACGAGGATCTCGGCGGTTCCGCCGGCCATGGCGTAGACGAGGAAGCGCCGGATGTTGTCGTAGACGCGGCGGCCTTCCTCGACGGCCGTGACCACGGTGGAGAGCTCGTCGTCCGTGAGGACGAGGTCTGCGGCTTGGCGGGCCACCTCCGTGCCGCGGGCGCCCATGGCGACGCCGATATCGGCCTGGCGGAGGGCGGGGCCGTCATTGACGCCGTCCCCGGTCATGGCGGTGACGGCTCCGCGCGCCCGCCAGGCGTGGACGATGTCCAGCTTCTGCTGTGGATCGGTCCGGGCGAAGACCCGGACCGCGGTCAGGTCGGTGTCCGGTGCTGCGGCCAGTTCGGGGCCGGTGACCACCGCATCGGCCGGACCGTCCTCTACGAGGCCGATGCGTACGGCGATGGCGTGGGCTGTCGCGGGGTGGTCGCCGGTGATCATGACCGGGGTGATGCCGGCGGCGCGGCAGGCGGCCAAGGTGGCCGCGGCTGCCGCTTTCGGCGGATCGCTGATGGCGATCAGGCCGAGAAGGCCCAGTCCGCGTTCCGCCTCGGCGGCGGGCGGATTCCACTGGAGCCGTTCGGTGCCTGCCACCGCCAGGACCCTGAATCCGTGCGAGGCCAGCTCTGCTGCCCGTCGGCGGGCCTGGTCCAGGACCTCGGGCGGCTCGGCGAGCACCGTGGGGGCCAGGACGGCCTCGGGCGCCCCCTTGAGGCAGACCAGGACATTGCCGTCGGGCAGATGGTGGAGGGTGGTCATCCGTTTGCGCAGGCTGTCGAACGGTGCCTCTCCGATCCGGGGACAGGCCCTTTGCAGCTCGGCCGGGTCGGGACAGCCTGCCTTGGCAGCGGCTGCCAGCAGTGCGGCCTCCATGGGATCGCCCACGGCCGTCCACATGTCGGATCCGCTCTGGGGCGGTTTCAGGCTCGCGTCGTTGCACAGTGCCGCCGTGGTGAGCAGCTCCTGTAGCGGGCGGAGCTGCTCGGGCGTCAAGGAGCGTCCGGAACGGGTCAGGGCTCCGTGGGGCTCGTATCCGCTTCCGGACACCTCGGCGGCTCCGGACGGCGCCCACACGTGCTGGACGACCATGCGGCCCTCGGTGAGGGTGCCGGTCTTGTCCGTGGCCAGCACGCTCACCGAGCCGAGTGTCTCGACCGCCGGAAGGCGTCGGATCAGGGCGCCCCGGGCCGCCATGCGGCGTGCCCCGAGGGCGAGGGCGAGGGTGACCACGGCGGGCAGGGATTCGGGCACCGCGGCGACGGCCAGGCTGATTGCGGTAACCGCCATCGTGCTCACGCCGAGCCCGCGGACGAGACCCAGGGCGAAGAAGAGCACGCACAGGGCAAGGGTGACGGCGGCCAGAACGCGGCCGAGGGAGGCGAGGCGGCGCTGGAGTGGGGTCGGCTCGTGTTCCCCGCCGAGGAGCGCCGCGATCCGGCCGAGGGCACTGGAGGATCCGGTGGCCGTGGCGGTCGCGGTACCCCGACCGCGCACCACGACGGTGCCGGCGCTGACCGTGTCACCGGCAGTCTTCGCGACGGGTTCCGATTCGCCGGTGAGCATGGACTCGTCCATGAGGAGAGCCGACGCCTCGGTGAGATCGGCATCCGCGGCGACGATGTCCCCCTCGCCCAGCAGCAGGCTGTCACCGGGCACCACCAGCGCTGCCGGCACCTCGTGTGCGGCGCCGTCGCGCCGTACACGGGCGTGCGGGGCGGAGAGAGCGGAGAGGGCGGCGACCGCCCGGTCCGCCCGGACCTCCTGGGCGACTCCCACGGTCGTGTTGAATACGACCACCAGCCCGATGACGATGGCGTCCGGGTGGTCGCCGATCGCGATGGTCAGGAGTGCGGCGCCGAGCAGCACCATGATCAGCGGGTCACGCAGCTGTGCCAGTACCCGACGGTGGAGGGGCGTGGGCCGCGGAGGTGCCACCTCGTTGCGACCGTAGCGGGCCAGCCGGCGCTCGGCCTCGGCCTGCGTCAGCCCCGCCGGGACCGAGGAGCCGACGGACGGAGTGTCGATCGCGCGGCTGGTCATGGCGGGTCAGCCGGTGGGGACGGTGATCACCGGGCAGTGCGCGCGGTGCAGGAGGCCGTGGACGACGGATCCGATCCGCATGCCGGTGTATCCGCCGCGGCCGCGGCGGCCCACGACGACGGCCAGGGCGTGTTCGGCGGCGCGGGCCAGTTCCTCGACCGGGTGGCCGGTGAGCACCTCGTGCGTCACGTGCACGTCCGGGTACTTCTCCGACAGTCCGGCGGTGGCCTCGGAGAGCAAGGTGCGCTGTGCCCGCAGTGCCACCTCCTCGTCGTCCAGCATGACCAGCGGCCTCTGCCACACGCAGACGACCCGCAGCGCTGCCCCCCGGAGGTCGGCTTCGTCGAAGGCGAAGGCCAGCGCGGCGGTGGCGGAGGCGCTGCCGTCGCTACCCGCGACGACGTAGGGCGGCTGCTGGCTGATGTGCTCGGCGTCGCCCACGACGACGACCGGGCAATGGGCCTGGGCGGTGATGGGGACCACGAGGGAGCCGGCGCTGAAGAACTCGGCGGTGCGGCTCAGGTGCCGGGAGCCGAGGACGATCATCCGGGCTTCTTTCGCTGCGCCGCCCAGGACGGGGACGGGGAAGCCGCCGAGCAGATCGCCGGTGACGCTCACTTCAGGGTGGCGGTCACGCACCCAGTCGCAAGCCTGTTCGAGCTTGTCGGATCCGGCCTGCCCCAGGGCCGTCTGGCCGGGGGTGTCATCGACGTGCTGGGTGTCGTGCTGGGGCGGTACCGCGAGCACCAGGCGCAGCGGGAGCCGGCGCCGTTGTGCCTCGTCGGCGGCCCAGGCCAGGGCAAGGTGCCAGTTTCGGTCCGGGTCGATGCCCACGACTATGTCGTGGCTTCCTGTCCGGTGGCTGGTCATGACTGGCTCCCGAAGTCGCTGCCGGTACGGGGGATGAGGAGTACGGGGCAGTGGGCATGGTGCAGCAGGCTGTGCGTGGCCTTGCCCAGGTTGGGGGCGAGTCCGAGGGACCCTGGGACCCGGCGCCCGCCCATGACGAGCAGGTCGGCGTGCCGGGACGCCTCGACCAGGACACCGGCCACGGAGATGCTCTTCTCCGCATCGGCCTGAACCTCCAGGTCGGGGAACTCGTCGCGGACCACGTCCGTGACGGCCCTCAGGGTCTCTGCGTGGCCGCCGGCGATCTCGTCGATGCCGTCGAGCATGCTGACCACCTCACCGACGGACTGGAGCACGTTCCACACGTGAAGCAGCCGCAGGGAGGCCTTGTGCAGTTCGGCTTCCTTGGCGGCGTACCTGGCGATCAGGAGGTCGTGCTCATCGCGGATCGCCGCGAGGACCGTGCCGGTCTCCTCGGCCCCGTCAATGCCGCGGACGACGATGACGGGGGTCATGGCGATGGCCGCGGTTTCCAGCCCGACCGAGCCGAGCATGAGGGAATTGAACCCGCCCAGGCCGCGGTTGCCCACGACGACCGTGCCGTGGAGCCCGCCAGCCCGGTGGAGGCTGTCGACGGCGCCCGCGCGGCTGAACTCGGTGGTCACGTTCAGCCCCGGGTACTCGGCCGACACCGCCTTCGCCGTGTCGTCCAGGAGCTCCCGGCCGTTGATGCGGACCCGTTCGATGGCCTCCGCCGACAGGTACAAGGCTCTCCCGTCGGTGTCGGCGCCGTAGACGATGCGCAGGGGACGGCCTCGGCGGACGGCTTCCTTGGCCGCCCACAGAGCAGCGACGCGCGCCGATTCCGAGCCGTCCACGCCGACCGTGACCGAGCTGGTGTCCGGGGTGCGGAAGGTGCTTTCCACGATTCCTCCCAACCGAGAAGCCGATGAGGGACACCCCTCACGCTGGCACCGTTGACGCTCTGGGAAGAGGGCCGCCCGGGGCCGCAGGCGGGACCAAAGGTCCCCATCGTCACGCCCGGCACCCCGGGCCCCGAACGGTCCCCGGACGGGACCGTTCGGCCCTCGCTCACCAGCGGTCGGCGACGGATGGTGGGAGCACACCCACACCGGACATCAGCCTCGCGTGACACGGCGGAGCAGGAGGGCCTCATGAAGCATCTCAAGGTGGCGGACCTGATGACCGACGAGGTCGTCTCCGTGGCCCCGGGGACGGCCTTCAAGGACGTCGTGAAGCTCCTCGCCCAGTACGACGTCTCCGGAGTCCCCGTCCTGGACGACGAGGACCGCGTGGTGGGCGTCGTCTCGCAGACGGACCTGCTCGCCCACACGATGGTGGGCTCCCATCCCGCCGAGCAGGGCAGCACGGCAGCTGGGCCGCCGTCCGCGGGCGAGGTCATGTCCGCGCCCGCGATCACCGTCCATGCCGAAGAGACAGCGGCTGACGCCGCACGGCTGATGACCCGCCGGAGTATCGAACGCCTCCCCGTCGTGGACGTGGAGGACCGGCTCGTCGGCATCGTCACCCGCCGGGACCTGCTGCGCATGTTCCTGCGGCCGGACTCCGAGATACGCCGACGGGTCACCGACGACGTCCTCACGGACGTGCTCGGTGTGCCCGCCGGTGACGTCGACGTCCACGTGGTGGACGGCATCGTCACCCTGGACGGCCAGGTCGAGCGCCGCAGTCAGCTCCCCGCACTTCTCAGCCTCGTCGAACGGCTCGACGGGGTCGTCGCGGTGGCATCTCGTGTCACCGCCCGCACCGACGACACGGCAACCCACGCGGACCATGCCCGGCACGCAATGCCCTGGTGATGAGCGCCGGACCGCACGAAGGGAGTCAGAGCCATGAAGAACCACGTGACCGTCGGAGTCGACGGCTCCGAGGAGAGCCGGGCGGCAGCACGCTGGGCCGCGCGGGAAGCCGCCCTGAGGCAGGTGCCGCTGCGCCTGGTGCACGCCGTCGACTGGCCCATGGACCCGGTGCTCCCCGGCCTGGGCCGCCAGGACGCGGACCGCTGGGCGGACCAGGCCCTGACCGAAGCCGCACAGGAATTGCACGGGCGCCACCCGCAGCTGGAGATCACGACCCGCTGCCTGACAGCACGGCCGGCCGCCGCCCTCGCGGCCGAGGCCGCCGACGCCGGGCTGCTGGTCCTGGGATCGCGCGGCCTGGGCGGCCTGGTCGGATTCATCGTCGGCTCGGTGGCGATGTCCACCGTGGTCGGGACCGACACGCCGGTCGTGCTCGTTCGCATCGCCGACGACCCGGACGGCCCGGGCACCGGATTCGCAGCCGAGGTCGTCGTGGGGGTCGACATTCACGAGGCCTGCGACCGGGTACTCGCCTTCGCCTTCGAAGAGGCGGCCCGGCGCAACTGCCCGCTGCGGGCTGTCCACGGCTGGAAGATGCCGGCCGCCTACAGCTACGTCCCCTTCTTCGACCCGGACAACGAACGGGACATCGGCAGGAGCGTCACACACATGGTGGACGACATGCTGCTGCCCTGGCAGCACAAGTTCCCCGACGTGGACGTCAGCCAGAACGTCTTCATGGGATCGGCGGGCGGACATCTCGTCCGTGCCTCGCAGGGCGCGGGACTCGTCGTCGTGGGACGCCATGTGCGCCGCTCTCCCCTCGGCGCACACCTGGGCTCGGCCGCCCACGCGGTCCTGCACCACGCAGCAGCCCCCGTGGCCGTCATCGCCCACGAGTGAAGGACCGGAAACCGGTGAACGGCGGTGTGAGGCAGACAGCGAGGGCCCACGGGAAGCTCGCCCCGCACACCATCGCGAGTACCGGCAGTCCCATCGAGGAGGAAGACCATGAAGCACCTGCGCAACGTCGAGGACGTCATGACGCACGCCGTGATCTCGGTCGACCGGGGAACCGCGTTCAAGGACATCGTGGAAGAGCTGCGGATGTGGAACGTCAGTGCCCTCCCGGTCCTGGACCATCACGGACAGGTGGTCGGCGTCGTCTCCGAAGCCGACCTGCTGCTCAAGCCCCAGGGCACCGAAACGGCTCGCGACACCACGGCCGAGCAGCTGATGACCCGCCCGGCCGTGACCGTCACGAAGGACGCCACCATCCCCACCGCGGCGCGTCTGATGGCCCGCAGACACCTCAAGCGCCTTCCCGTGGTCGACGGCGACGGCCGCCTCGTCGGCGTCGTCAGCCGCGGCGACCTGCTCAAGGTCTTCCTTCGGCCGGACGAGGACATCGGTGCCGAGATCCGCGAACTGATCATGTACCAGCTGCTCCCGCAGATTCCCTCCGAAGCACACGTCCACGCGCACGGCCCCGCCGAGGTGCACGTCCACGTCGCCAACGGCATCGCCTACCTCACCGGTTCGCTGCCGGACCCCGCGATGGAAGACATCGTCGTACGCGCCGCCGGCACCGTACCGGGGGTCGTCGACGTCAAGTCGGATTTCACCGCCACCGTCTCCGCATGAGGGCACGACCGCCATGAGGCATCGCAGTGTCGCGGACCTGATGACGCCCAGCGTCGTCACCGTTCGGCGCGCCACCGCGTTCGAGGAGATCGCCCGGCTCCTGAAGGAGTTCGACATCACCGCCATACCGGTGATGGACGAAGCCGGCCACCCGGTCGGCATCCTCGGTCGCAGCGATCTGATCCAGCTCCTCCTCCGTCGCGATCACGCGATACAGGAAGAGATCCTTGAGGACGTCCTCACCCGGACACTCCACCCCGCTCCTTCGGCCATCACCGTCGAAGTCGACGACAGACTCGGCTGCGCTGAGGCCGAGCTGCGGGGCGCGGCGCTGGAACGCGTCCACGCGGAGGACTGGGCACAGTACGGGCCCTTCGCCGCGCCGCCCACCGAACCGCGTCCGCAGTGGGCCGAGGACCTCCTTTCGCTCACGCGGGACCGGCTGCTGCGCGAACACCCCACGCTCGGCATCAGCACCCGCGGCACGAAAGGGCTCGCGGCCTCCAAGGTCCTCGCCTCCGCCGCAGCCGAGGCGGACCTGCTCGTCCTCGGCTCACGAGGGCTGGGCACCCTCGCCGGGTTCATCGTGGGCTCGACCGGCTCGGCGACGATCCCGGAGACCGAGACACCCGTCGTCCTCGTGCGCTCGATCGACGGCGAAGAGCGTCCGCCCCGCCACGCGGACGATGCCGGACCGGTGGTGCTCGGTGTGGACCTGCGCAGCAACTGCGACCGGCTCCTCGCCTTCGCCTGCGAGGAAGCGGACCGGCGGTCCGGCCCACTCGTCGTCGTCCACGGCTGGTCGCTCCCACCGGTCCTCTCCTACGCTCCCGCCCTCGATCCCGGTGTCGAGAAGGAGATGGCCGACGGACTCAAGGCCACGCTCCGCGGGCTCCTGAGCCCCTGGGAGCAGAAGTACCCGCAACTCGCCGTCGACGCACGCATCGTCATCGGCCAGCCCGCCATCCAGATCCTGGACGCCGCATCCGGCGCGGCACTCGTCGTGGTCGGCCGGCGCATCCGCCGTCCGGCACTCGGTGCCCGCATCGGTCCCATCACCCACGCGGTGATGCACCACGCCACCTCACCGGTCGCCGTCGTGGCGCACGACTGAGGCCGCACAGACAGGACCAGTCCCGTGACCGAAACACACCTCGACCCCGACACCGTCATCCAGCTCGTCGGCGACGCCGTCACCGCCCCGTCCATGCACAACGCCCAGCCGTGGAAGTTCGTATTCCATGTCGGCACGGGTGCACTTTCCCTGTACGGCGATCCGGAACGCGCCATGACCCGAACCGACCCGGTTCACCGCAGCCTCCACCTCGGCTGCGCTGCGGCCCTGTTCAACCTGCGCGTGTCCGCGGCCTGGATCGGTCTCCCCGTCCGCGTGCAGCTCCTGCCCGACGACGCCGAACCGTGGCTGCTCGCCACGGTGACCATCGACGAAACCGCAGGGGAGGACCGCGAGCTGGCCGCCCTGCACGATGCCGTCCGGCGCCGGCACACCAGCCGGTACCCCTTCAGCGAGGAGCCGGTGCCCACCGCGCTCCTGGACGGCCTGTGGGCCGCGGCCCACTTGGAAGGCTGCCGCCTCACCGTCCCGGACACCTGGCACATCGACACCGTGCTCGGGCTGGTACGGGACGCGGAACACCGCGAGGAGATCGATCCGCTCGCCCGTGCGGAAACCACGGCCTGGACCTCCCCCACGCAGGACGGTTCGCGCCCGCGTAGTGACGGCATTCCCGCCGCCGCATTCGGACCGAAGGGTTCCGGCGGCCGCACCGCCGTACGCGACTTCGGCTGGGCCAACCCGATACCGGATCGCGGCTGGGCCGTGTTCGAGAAGCGGCCGCAGCTGGCCCTGCTGAGCACCTCGGAGGACACGAGAGCCGACTGGCTGCGCGCCGGCCAGGCGATGGAGCGGGTCCTCCTGCAGGCCACCGCCGACGGCCTCGCCACGTCGATGACGTCCCATCCCCTGGAATGGCCGGAGTTGCGCTGGACGGTCCGCGACCCGGTCGCGGCCATGGGACACGTGCAGATGGTCTTCCGCCTCGGCTACGGCCCCGCAGGTCCCGACACGCCCCGCCGCCCGTTGACCGAGGTCCTGGAAATCCGGGAGTAGACACCACCGGCGTCCACTGCGGGTCAGTTCTTCCCGAGGTGGCGGCGTGGTCGGGTACGGCGGTCTGCAACTCCTTGGACGGACGCTCGTGGCCCGTGGAGCGGGCCTCGGCGGCAAGGTCAGGGAAGGGTACGGCCTCGCGGAGCGCGATCCCGTCCTCGATCGGCATGCGCTCGGACACCGGGCACTGGCGCGGACAGCGCTGGTGCCCAGCGGGTGTGCAGAAGCCCATGACGTGCTCCACGCCAGCACGGTGCGTTCGATGGTGCCCCCCTTGCCCGCGGCGTCACACCCCGAGAAGACGACGACCAAGCGGGCGTCCTCCGCGCGCCGATACGCTGGCTCCGCACGGGGCGGGCAGCGAAGGGGAATCACATGGGTGTGGGGGATCCGTTGACGCAGGTGCCTCGGCTGCGGCTGGACGAGCTGCTCGACGAGCTCCAAGCGCGTATCGACGCCGTACGCGGCACCCGCGACCGGGTGCACAGTCTGCTGGAGGCCGTCGTCTCGGTGGGCCGGGAGCTGGATCTGGCCCAGGTGCTACGGCGGATCGTGGAGGCAGCGGCCCTGCTCGTGGACGCCGACTACGGGGCGCTGGGGGTCATCGGCCCCGACGGCCGCACCCTGTCGCAGTTCCTGACCGTGGGGCTCGACGAGGAGGCCATCGCCGGAATCGGTCCCCTGCCGGCCGGTCACGGTCTGCTCGGGGAGGTCATCCACCACCCGGAGCCCTTGCGCCTCACCGATCTCGGCGCGCACACCTCGTCGTACGGCTTTCCGCCGCACCACCCGCCGATGCGCACCTTTCTCGGCGTGCCGATCCGGGTGCGGGACGAGGTGTTCGGGAACCTCTATCTGACCGACAAGCGGGGCGGCGTCGATTTCGACACCGAGGACGAGACGGTGATCTCCACCCTTTCCGTGGCGGCGGGCGTGGCGATCGACAACGCGCGGCTTTACGAGGGGTCGCAGCGCCAGCAGCGGTGGCTCAAGGCCAATGCGGAGATCACCGAGAGTCTGCTGTCGGGCAGTTCCCGTCCGGCGGTGCTGGAGCTCATCGCCCTGCGGGCCCGGGAGATCACTGGCGCCCGGATCTCGGACATCTCCATGCCGGTTCCCGGCGCCGAGGGGTTGTTCGTGGAGTTCGCGGCTGGTGCGGACAGCAAGGCCCGGCAGGGACTCGTCGTCCCTTTCGCGGGATCCCTCTCGGGAACCGCTCACCGGACCGGGCAACCCGTGGCGGTCGTTCACGCCGCGGACGACGACCGGCATCCGGCCGATGCCCAGATACAGGGCGGGCTGGGCCCTGCCGTCGCGGTCCCGCTGGGCACCGCCGGCAGGGAAAGCCGGGGCGTACTCCTTCTCGCACGCGCAGCCGGCGAGCCCGTCTTCGGCGAGAACGAGTTGGAGCCGCTCGTCGCCTTCGCGGGGCAGGCGGCCATCGCCCTGGAGCTGGCGGAGCGGCGCCGCGACACCGAGCAGATCGCACTGCTGGAGGAGCGGGACCGGATCGCACGGGACCTGCACGACCTGGCCATCCAGCGACTCTTCGCCACGGGCATGACCCTCCAGAGCGCTGCACGGCTCGTCGAACACGAGGGGGCCGCCGAGCGCATCAGCCGTGCGGTCGACGACCTGGACGAGACCATCAAGATCATCCGATCGACGATCTTCGGTCTGCGCACCAAGGACCGTGAGAGCGGACCGGGTCTGCGGGCCCGCGCTGCCCGGGCCGTGGGCGACGCGGCCACCACCCTCGGCCATCCGCCGCGCCTGAGCATGGAGGGCCTGCTCGACACGGACGTCCCGTCCGAGGTGGCCGACCACGTCATGGCGGCGCTGGGCGAGCTCCTGAGCAACGCCGCGCGCCACGCGGGGGCGACCAGGGTCGCCGTGGCCCTCAAGGCGGAACCGGGCGAGATCGTCCTGACGGTCTCCGACAACGGCAGGGGCATCCCGGTCCAGGGCCGCAGGAGCGGTCTGCGCAACCTCGACGACCGGGCGCGGGGCCTGGGCGGGTCCTTCACCGTGGACACCCCCGACGAGGGGGGCAGCCGACTCGTCTGGCGGGCGCCGCTCCCCACCGGGAGCTGACGGTTGCCGGCCTCTCTCTCGCTCACCACGAGAACCAGGGCCCAACGGTCCCGAACCGGGCCCCGGTTTCGGACACCGCCCCGGTGGTCAAGCCACCACGAGCCGCAGCTCGCCGTCGGCGCCGAACACCCGCATCGACTTGGCCATCAGAGGCGGCACGCCGCGCAACCGGAACCGGGTTCCGGCCGAGTGGCAGCGGTGGTGCACGCGCAGGAAGAGGGCGGTGAGTCGGGGTTCCACCTGCCGCGCCGTGTGGAAGTCGAGCACTCGTCCCCGTTCCCCGGGGGCCCCGTCGCTCGCGAGAGGGCCGGATGAGGGCCGATCGGCCCTGTCCGTTCGGCCCCTTCGGCAGGCAGGATGCGGGAGTTGGTCCTCCCAGGACGAACCCAGGCGAAGGAGTTGCGTCATGACCGACAGCGGTGGCCCTTCCCCCACCAGGACGCCGATCACGGTCTTCCTCCTCGACGACCACGAGGTCGTACGCCGAGGGGTGCACGACCTGCTGGACGCGGAGCCCGACCTGAACGTGGTCGGCGAGGCGGGCACGGCGGAACAGGCCCTGATCCGCATCCCCGCGCTGCGTCCCCAGGTGGCGGTCCTCGATGTTCGGCTCCAGGACGGTGACGGCGTGAGCGTGTGCCGTGAGCTGCGCTCGCGGATGCCCGAGCTGGCCTGCCTGATGCTGACCTCGTTCGACGACGAGGAGGCCCTGCTGGACGCCGTGATGGCGGGCGCCTCCGGTTACGTGCTGAAGCAGATCACCGGAACCGACCTGGTCACCGCCGTCCGCACGGTCGCGGCCGGCCAGTCCATGCTCGATCCCGGAGCCACGACCCGGCTGATGGCCCGCATGCGCGGCGATGTCCCCAAGGAGGAGCGGGTCCCCGGCCTGCCCGGCTTCACCAGCCGGGAGAAGGAGGTCCTCGTCATGGTCAGCGAGGGGCTCACCAACCGGGAAATCGGCAAACGGATGTACCTCGCGGAGAAGACCGTCAAGAACATCATCTCGCGCCTGTTCACCAAACTGGGCGTGGAGCGCCGCGTCCAAGCCGCCGTGATCGCCAGTCATACGCTGATCCCGCCGAGCCAGCGCCCCGCCCCGGCCACGGAATAGCCGGCGGCCGGGCACGCGGTACCTCCGCGTGCCCGGCCGCCATCCTGGTCCTGTCCGGATCAGGCGTGCGGGACCACCGCGACAGGACAGACCGCGTGGTGCAGGACCGCATGGGCCACGGACCCGATGTGCGCCCCCACCGCCGACTCGCGGACGCGGCGGCCCACGACGAGCAGCTGCGCGTCCGACGCGGCGCTGAGCAGCACCTG
This sequence comes from Streptomyces sp. NPDC033845, assembly GCF_055576225.1. Classification (NCBI taxonomy): domain Bacteria; kingdom Bacillati; phylum Actinomycetota; class Actinomycetes; order Kitasatosporales; family Streptomycetaceae; genus Streptomyces; species Streptomyces sp. NPDC033845. The sequence goes on from NZ_JBVIRI010000002.1 coordinate 453,785, forward strand.
GCCACCGCTGCCCAGCTCCACGTGCGCGATGACTTCGACCTCCGGGTACTTCAGCCGCCACGGCTCCAGCGCCTGCTCCAGCGCGGCCTTCTCGTACGGCTCCAGGCCACCGAACTGGTCGGCGATCCACATCGACCCGGGACTGTAGCCGTAGACCGGCGGCAGGCTCCAGGCACGGACCGCCCGGAGCGGCGCCCTGCGTGCCGCGGCCGCCTCGAAGGCGACGCGCAGCACCTCGGCGGACTCCTCCACGCTGCCCTGCTGTCCGACGACGACCTCGCCCTCTTCCGGCACGGCCACCGGCCTGCCGTGCGAGGAGCGCACGGAGACGACGGGGCACTCGGCGGCGGCGATCACCTGCCGACCATATGAGCCAAGCAGGAAACCGACCAGGGCTCCGTATCCGCGCGAGCCGACGACCAGGATCTCGGCGCCCTTGGCGGCGTGCAGCAGGGCCGGCACGGGGGCGTCGGAGAGCACTTCCGCGGTGAGGGCCAGCCCCGGGTACCGGCGGGTGAGCTCGCCCTCCGCCTCCTTCAGGACGTCGTCGGCGCGCCGGGCTTCGGTGTTCCGGTCCTGGACGATCGGGGCCGCGAGCGGCTGCCACAGCCAGGCGTGGACCACGTGCAGGGGCAGGTCGCGCCGTACGGCTTCCCGGGCGGCCCAGTCCGCCGCGGCCCGGCTCTGCGGGGATCCGTCGACTCCGACAACCAGGGTGCGCTTCACGAGTCTGTCCTCCGTACCGATGCCGGGGCATCGAGGTCGGTCGTCAGGGGAGCGGCGCCGGCCGGGGGACCGGCGCCGCTGACCTCACCCTCCCGGCTGAACGCCGTGGCACACAGGGGCCAACAGTCCCTCCCCCGGGGCCGGTCCTCCCCTCGCGGCGCCGACTCGGGGAAGGCAGTGTGGAGGCATCGGCTCAGTCGACGAACGTCCCGGACCGTCGCACTCAGGAGCGGGCATGACCTCGTACCCCATTTCGGAGCTCGACGCGCACTGGCGCGCCGCCAACTACTTGGCAGTCGGCCAGATCTACCTCATGGACAACCCCCTGCTCACCGAGCCGCTGAGGCCCGAGCACATCAAGCCGCGACTGCTCGGCCACTGGGGCACCTCTCCCGGCCTGAACCTCGTCCACACCCACCTCAACCGCGTGATCAAGGGCCGGTCGCTGGACGCACTGTGCGTCTGGGGTCCGGGCCACGGCGGCCCTGCCGTCCTCGCCAACTCATGGCTGGAAGGCACGTACACCGAGATCTACCCGGACATCACGCGGGACGCGGCCGGCATGGCCAAACTGTTCCGGCAGTTCTCCTTCCCCGGTGGCGTGCCGAGCCACGTGGCCCCCGAGACGCCCGGCTCCATCCACGAGGGCGGCGAGCTCGGCTACGCCCTCGCCCACGCCTACGGAGCCGCCTTCGACCACCCCGGCCTGCTGGTCGCCTGCGTCATCGGGGACGGCGAGGCCGAGACGGGGCCGCTGGCCGCGTCCTGGCACTCGAACAAGTTCCTCGACCCGGTCCACGACGGCGCGGTCCTGCCGATCCTGCACCTGAACGGCTACAAGATCGCCAATCCGACGGTGCTGGCCCGGATCCCCGAGGACGAGCTCGACGCGCTGCTGCGCGGTTACGGGCACGATCCGCTGTACGTGACCGGCAGCGACCCCGCCCAGGTCCATCACGCCATGGCCCGCGCCGTGGACCACGCCGTGGACCGCATCGCGCTCATTCAGCAGGAAGCCCGAGCGGGTACCGGCACGCAGCGCGAGCGCGCACGCTGGCCGATGATCGTGCTGCGCACCCCCAAGGGCTGGACCGGCCCCGCGACCGTCGACGGCGACCCGGTAGAGGGCACGTGGCGGGCTCACCAGGTCCCGCTGGCCGGGGTACGCGAGAACCCGGCGCACCTGAAGCAGCTGGAGGACTGGCTGCGCTCGTACCGGCCGCAGGAGCTCTTCGACGCCGACGGGCGGCCCACCGAGCAGGTCCTCGCCTGTCTCCCGCAGGGCGATCACCGCCTGGGCGCCGTCCCGTATGCGAACGGCGGCCGGCTGCTGCGGCCCCTCCCGCTGCCCGCCCGCGACACCTACGCCGTCCCCGTCGACAAGCGAGGCCGCCGCCTCCACGAACCGACCCGCGTCCTCGGGCACTTCCTGACCCAGATCATGCGCGACACCGCCGCGCGGCGGGACTTCAGGGTCTTCGGACCGGACGAGACCGCCTCCAACCGGCTCGACGACCTGTACGACGCCACCGGAAAAGCCTGGCAAGGCATGACGGAGACGACGGACCGCAACCTGTCCCGCGACGGCCGCGTCATGGAGATCCTGTCCGAACACGTCTGCCAGGGCTGGCTGGAGGGATACCTCCTCACCGGCCGCCACGGGCTCTTCTCCACCTACGAGGCCTTCGCCCACATCGTCGACTCCATGGTCGGCCAGCACATCAAGTGGCTGAAGACCTCGCGCGAACTGTCCTGGCGGGCGCCGACCGCCTCCCTCAACTATCTCCTCACCTCGCACGTCTGGCGCCAGGACAACAACGGCTTCTCCCACCAGGACCCCGGCTTCGTCGACCATGTCCTCAACAAGAGCCCCGAGGTCGTACGGGTCTACCTGCCGCCGGACGCCAACACCCTCCTCGCCGTGGCCGATCACGCCCTGCGCAGCCGCGACCAGGTCAATGTGATCGTCGCCGGCAAACAGCCCTGCTTCGACTGGCTGCCGATCGACGAGGCCCGCACCCACGTGACGCGCGGTGCCGGCGTCTGGGAGTGGGCGGGAACCGACCACGGCTCCCGCGAACCGGACGTCGTACTCGCCTGCGCCGGTGACGTGCCCACCATGGAAGTGCTGGCCGCGGCGGCTCTGCTCCGCGAGCACCACCCCTCGCTGGCCGTCCGGGTCGTCAACGTCGTCGACATCGCCCGGCTCATGCCCCACGAGGAACACCCCCACGGCATGACGGACGCCGAGTACGACGCGCTCCTCACCACCGGCAAGCCGGTGATCTTCGCCTACCACGGCTACCCGTGGCTTATCCACCGGCTGGCCTACCGCCGCACCGGCCACCCGAATCTGCACGTGCGCGGGTACAAGGAGTCCGGAACGACGACCACCCCCTTCGACATGGTCGTGCGCAACGACATGGACCGGTACCGGCTCGTGATGGACGTCATCGACCGCGTCCCGGGCCTGGCCGACCGGGCCGAGGGGCTGCGTCAGGCCATGGCCGACCAGCGCCTCCGCCACCACGACTGGATCCGCGAACACGGCACCGACCTCCCGGAGGTCGCGGACTGGTCCTGGCCGTATTGAGGCCACCGCGGACTCGGGCACGGGGTCGGCCGCTGCGCCGGCCTCTCGGCCGGAGCAGTCCGGTCAGGGACCGTAGCCCGGTCAGCTCGATCGCCGGCCCGTCACCCATGGGTCCAGTCTGAGCCCGCTGCCGCAGAGCCGCCCGCTCACCCGAGGTCGTAGGCCGTGAGGGGGGCGTGCTGCGGTGCGGCCCCCGCCGCTGCCATGTCTCCGTAGGCGGTGCGCTTGAGCTGTTCCGCCAGGTTCTCCAGTGCCCGGGCGGCCGCGAGTTCGCCACCGATCTCGGGCACGTCCTTGTCCGTCGGGTTGCAGCGCGCCGTGCCGTGGCCCGTGAGGCGGGTGGTTCCGGTGTCGAGTTCGACGCGGACCTTGGTGGTGTGCTCTTCCTCGAAGAGGTAGAGGTGGGTCTTCCATTCGCTCGTGTGCGACATGGTGTGCCTCCGGTCGGATCAGGAGTAGCGGTGGTGTCGGCGTCGGGCCCAGCGCCGGATCTCGTCTGTTCCCCAGACGAGCGGCGGGAAGGCGGCGAGGAGGAGGACCACGTCCAGCGGGAGGGCGGCGGTGCCGAAGAGGTTCTGGAGCGGCGGCGCGTACACGAGCGCCGCGGTGAAGACGAGTTCGAAGGCGATGCCCGCCAGGAGCAGCGGGTTGCTGAAGAAGCCGATGTCGCGCAGCGCGGCGTGGTCGGTTCGGGCGGCGATGGCCGTGCCGACCTGGCAGGTGACGATGCCCGCGAAGGTGGCGGTGGTCGCGGTGAGATAGGCGTGGTGGAGCGGGGTTCCGGGTCCGGTGGGGTCGCCGGGGTGCCAGCCGGCGCGCCACAGGACGTAGAAGAAGGCGGTCATGACGAGGGCGGCGGAGACGGTGCCGAGCCAGCCCCAGCTGCGAATGAGCATGTCCTTGTTGATGACGCTCTGGGAACTGGGTCGGGGCGGCCGGGACATGATCCCCGGCTCGGCGGGCTCGCGGCCGAGGGCGAGGGCGGGAAGGGTCTCGGTCCCCAGGTCGATGGCGAGGATCTGCAGGACGGTCAGCGGCAGCGGTACGGCCCCGGCGGAGAGGGCGAACACGAGGAAGGGCACGACCTCGGGAGTGAGGTGGGCGAAGATGTAGACGATGAACTTGCGAACGCTGTCGTAGACGCGGCGGCCGGACTCGATGGCCGTGACGATGGTGGCGAAGTTGTCGTCGGTGAGGACCATGGTCGACGCCTCGCGGGCGACGTCGGTGCCCGAGAGCCCCATGGCCACGCCGATGTGGGCACGGTGCAGGGCCGGAGCGTCGTTCACGCCGTCGCCGGTCATGGCCACGATCTGCCCATGAGCACGCAGGGCATCGGCCACTTTCAGCTTGGTCTCGGGCGAGGAGCGGGCGAAGACGATCTCCGTGCCGTCCTGGCGGAGGAGGCGGTCGAGCTCGTGGTCATCGATCGCCTCGGACTGGGCGACCACCTGGAGGTTCGGTGTGCCGATGCCGACGGCGCGGGCCACGGCCGCGGCGGTGGCTCCGTTGTCGCCGGTGACGATGTGGACGGTGAGGCCCGCATCGTGGCAACGCTGGACTGCGGCGGCGACCTCCGGGCGCGGCGGGTCGTACAGGCCGACCAGTCCGAGCAGGTGCAGGTCCCTCTCGGCGTCCTGCCGCTGCGGCGGTGTTGCTGTGCCGGGCGGCAGTTCGCGCACCGCGACGGCCAGCACGCGCATTCCGTCCGCGGCCAGGGTGTCGGCGGCGTCCTGGGCCCCGCCGGTCGGCTCTCCTTCGGCCAAGAGCGCCAGGACGGCTTCCGGTGCTCCCTTGACGATCACGCGCCGGCTGCCGTTCTCCCCAGCCTGGATCACCGACATGCGGCGCAGGCGCGGGTCGAAGCGGAAGCAGGCTCGTCGGCGGACATCGCGGTCGGCCGGGTCGACCGGCGCGGCGTGTTGCGCGGCTCCCTCGACCAGCGCGATCTCGGTCGGGTCACCGTGCAGCCGGCCATCGCCTTCGCGGGTGACGGTGGTGCACTGGGCCGCGGCACGGACCAGTTCGGCGGTCTCCGAACCGCTTGCAGCCTCGTGCGGCGGGGTCCATGCGGAATGGAGGCGCATCTGGTTGCGGGTGAGGGTGCCGGTCTTGTCCGTACAGATGACGTTGGTGGATCCGAGGGTCTCCACGGCGCTCAGCCGCTTGATCACGGCGCCTTGACGGGCGAGGACCCGTACGCCGACGGCGAGCGCCAGGGTGATGGTGGGCAGCAGCCCTTCCGGCACGTTGGCAACGAGCAGGCCGATCGCGAACATCAGCGAATCGGTGAGCGGCAGCCCCACCGCGACGCCCAGCACCAGGAAGACGCCTCCCATGGCGACCGCGACCGCTGCGATCAGCCAGGCGACCTTCTTGACCTGCGTTTCCAGCGGGCTGGGTTCGCGGCGGGTGCGCTGGCTGAGGGCGGCGATCCGGCCGAGCTCGGTGTGGTCTCCGGTGGCGAAGACGATCGCCCGCGCCTGCCCCTCGGTGGCGGTGGTACCGCTGAAGACGAGGTTGGGCTCCTGCAGCGGCGAAAGACCTTCCAGACCCGGGCCGGCCACACGCTCGACGGGCGTGGATTCGCCCGTCAGCATCGAGAGATCGGCCTCGATTCCCCCCTCGGTCAGGCGCGCGTCGGCGGGTACCCGAGCGCCCTCGTCAAGGGCGATGAGATCCCCGGGGACCAGGTCCCGAGCGGGGACGTGCTGCGGCTGCCCGTCGCGGATCACCTGGGCCTGCGCGGGGAGGTATTGGGCCAGGGTTTCGACGGCCTTCTCAGCCTGGCGTTCCTGGACGAGGGCGAATCCGGCGTTGACAAGGATGACCGCGACGATCGCCCAGCCGAGCACCGCGATGGCGGCGATGAAGGCGAGGGCCGCCGCCGCCCACAGCAGGAGGGCCAGCGGGTGGACCAGCTGCCGCAGCAGTTCCCTCAAAACGCTCGTCCGGGCGGTGCGGCGGACCTCGTTCGGGCCGTAGACGGCCAGGCGGCGTGCCGCTTCCCGGCTCGACAGGCCCAGAGGGCCGGTGTGGAGCTCGCGACGGAGCAGGGGAAGCGGTTCCAGGGGATCCGGCGCGGTGTCCGGCGTGAGGTCCCGGCCGGCGGCGGTCTCAGTCATCGCCGGCTCCCTGTCCGGGGCGCAGGCGTCCGGACCAGAGGGGCTCGATGCCTGACCACTCGGATTCCCAGGCCCTTGCACTGCGCGCGTCCACGCTACGGAGGCGCGCGGCGACGAGGGCGCCGCCGACGAGCACGATCCCGGCCAGAGCTCCGGTGCCGATGGCCACTGCGTTCAGAGCGACGTCGGCTCGGCGGGGCGGCGCGGTGATCGCCCTGCCGTTTTCGTCAACCCACAGGCGGACCGTGCTGCCGTTCCGGGTTCCCGCCGGAACGGGGATGGTGTCCGTGTGCAGGCGCTGCGTGGGGTAGTGCCATGTGGCGGTCGCTACGGCCATCGGCCGACTGCTCGGCTCGCCTCCGGCTCGGTAGGTGGTCTCGCCGACCGTGGTGGCCGTCACGTGGTGCCGGTGGCGCGCTACGTTCTCGGCGGTACGGTTCCCGTCGGTCCAGGCGGCGTGCGTACGGGTCCGGGTGCGGTCGGCATCACGCCTGAGCGGGTTGGCCCCCGTCCCCTGCGTCCGGTGGTGCATGGCACGCCTCCGTGCTGCTGCGTGTCGAGCCGGGCCGTCCCTTCAGGCGGCGAGCTCGGCGCTGATGTGGTGGGCCCAGTTCTGGATCCGCTCGGGGTTGCGGAAGTCTCCGCCTTTGCCCTGGCGGGTCAGTGCCTTGGCGAGGAAGCCCGGGGTGTGGGCCGTGATGCTGCCGCCGAAGGTCATGTGCTCGCGTGCTCCGACCAACTGCATTTCCCGGGCGACCGCGGAGACCGGCGGGATGTCGTGTTCCTCGGCGGAGCGGTCGAGGGGGCCGCTGCTGAACATCCACACGGGGCGGTGCCGCAGGGAGTCGGCGTTGCGTTCGGCGCAGTGCTTGGCCTTGGTGCTCCAGTGGCCGGCGTAGAGGGAGCCCCCGAGGACGACGGCGTCGTAGGCGCGGACGTCGTGGACGTCGTCGGCGGGCAGGACGACGGCGTCGAGACCGTCCTCTCGGAGGGTCACCGCGATCTGTTCGGCGATCCCTGCGGTGGCTCCGTGCTTGGTCCCGTAGGCGACCAGGACTCGCTTGGTGCTCATGGCGGGTGCTCCTTGGTTCCATGGCGCGTTGTTGATGCCACTGTCACGCGGCCGATGGCTGGTCCGCTTGGGCCGGACGGATCCCTGTGGGGACCATCCGGTCCTCCCCGTAGCAGCTCTCCTCGGCGGCGGCGACGTGCTGCTTGACGGCTGCGAAGCTGTCAGGGGCGACGGAGATCGAGTCGATTCCCACGCGGACGAGGAAGGCGGCGTAGGCGGGGTCGTCGCTGGGACGCTGGCCGCACAGGCCCACCGGGCGTCCCAGGGTCTGGACCCGTGGGAGGAGGATCCGGATGAGGTCGGTGACGGCCGGGTCGTTCTCGTCGAAGACGTGGGCGAGGGCTTCGGAGTCGCGGTCGACACCGAGGGTGAGCTGGGTGAGGTCGTTGCTGCCGATGGAGAAGCCGTCGAAGCGCTCGGCGAAGTCCTGGGCGAGGAGGATGTTGGCCGGGATCTCGGCCATCACGTAGACCTTGAGGCCGTTCCCGCCTCGCCGGAGGCCTTCAGCCGCCATGACCTCCAGGACCTTGTCGGCCTCTTCCAACGTGCGGCAGAACGGGATCATCACGATGACGTTGGTCAGGCCCATCTCCTCGCGCACCCGGCGCAGGGCCTGGCATTCGAGGGCGAAGCCCTCCCGGTAGCCGTCGCTGTAGTAGCGGCTCGCGCCACGCCAACCGATCATCGGGTTGGCCTCCACCGGTTCGAAGGAACGGCCGCCGAGGAGCTTGGCGTACTCGTTGGTCTTGAAGTCGCTGGTGCGGACGACGACGGGGTCGGGCCAGCGGGAGGCGGCGATCCGGGCGATGCCGTACGCGAGGCGGTCGGTGAAGTACCGGCCACGGTCGAGATAGCCCTCGGTGAGCTGGTCGATGGCGCAGCGGTCGGCGGGATCCAGGCGCTCCGGGTGCAGGAGGGCCATGGGGTGGACCTTGACCTGGTGCGCGACGATGAATTCCAGACGGGCCAGGCCCACCCCGTCCGCGGGCAGCCGCCACCAGCGGAAGGCAGCGGACGGGTCGGCGAGGTTGAGCATCACACGGGTTCGGGTGGCGGGGAGAGCGGCGAGGTCCGTCTGGGTCTCCTCGTACAGGAGGCGGCCCTCGTAGACCTTGCCCCGGCTGCCCTCGGTGCACGCGACGGTGACGTCGGCGCCGTCTCGCAGCACCTCGGTGGCGTTCCCGGTGCCGACGACCGCCGGGACGCCGAGTTCCCGGCTCACGATCGCGGCGTGTGAGGTGCGGCCGCCGTGGTCGGTGACGATGGCCGCGGCACGCTTCATGACCGGTTCCCAGTCCGGGTCGGTGATCGAGGTGACGAGCACGGCTCCGGCCGGGAAGCGGTCCAGGTCCACCGGCGTGTCCATGCGGCATACGGCACCCGCTCCGATGGCTTCGCCCACCGCGATTCCTTCGACCAGGGCATCGCCCGGGGCGACGGTCAGACGGCAGCGGCGCAGGGTCGCGGTGCGGCGGCGCGACTGCACGGTCTCGGGCCGCGCCTGCACGATCGCCAGGTCGCCGGTGCTGCCGTCCTTCGCCCACTCCAGGTCCATCGGGCAGCCGTAGTGGTCCTCGACGGCGACGGCCCATTCGGCGAGCTGCCGCACCTCGGCGTCGGTCAGAACCCGCCGGGCCTGTTCCTCGGGGGTGGTGTCGACGGTGTCGGTCAGCCCGCGCTCCGCGTACACGGCCTTGCGACGCTTGGCGCCGATCCGCACGTCGATCACGGGGTTCAGGGCCGGATCCTTCAGGCCGGGCTTGAAGACGGTGTACTCGTCGGGATCGGTCTGCCCGCTGACCACGGTCTCGCCCAGCCCCCAGGCCGCGCTCACCACGACGACGTTCGGGAAGCCGCTCTCAGGGTCGAGGGTGAAGATCACCCCGGCCCCGGCGAGGTCGGAGCGGACCATTGCCTGGACACCGACGGACAGGGCGACCTGGAGGTGGTCGAAGCCCATCCGCTCCCGGTAGTCGATCGCGCGGTCGGTGTAGAGAGAGGCGAAGCAGCGGTGCACGGCGTCCAGCAGCTGCACGGTGCCGCTCACGTTCAGGTAGGTCTCCTGCTGGCCGGCGAAGCTGGCCTCCGGCAGGTCTTCGGCGGTGGCGCTGCTGCGTACGGCGACCACCGGGTCGGAGCGGCCCAGCTCCCGGCCGAGCTTCTGGTACGCCGTGATGATCTCGGCCGTCAGGGCGTCGGGCAGGGTCTCGCCCATGATCATTGAGCGGATGCCCGCTCCGACGTCTTCGAGCGCGACACCGTCGTGGAGCCGGTCGAGCTGCTCCTGGATGCGGGTGCGCAGGCTGTGGCCGTCGAGCAGTTCCTCGTAGCCGTCGGCGGTCGTGGCGAAGCCGGCCGGCACACGCAGGCCCGCGTCGGTCAGCCGTCTGGTCAGCTCTCCCAGGGAGGCGTTCTTGCCGCCGACCCTGCCGATGTCGCCTCGGCCGAGCTCGGTGAACGGTACGACGCGTCGCGTGTGTCCCATGACGTCCTCCGGGGCTGCGTGTCGGCAGGGATCAGTACGGCAGGGGGCGGCCGGACGGCGTGCGCAGATCCAGCGGCGCGGGCCTGTGGGGCTGCTTGGGCCGGGTTCGGATCCGAATGCGCTGCATCGTGGTCACCCTCTTCGGAAGGCGGCGCCGGATTGGCGTCTGGGTTCCACGATCACGCGGTAGGCCAGGGGGACCGCAGTGCCGAGGGGGCCACTCACGCGGGGCCGATCGGCCCAGGTCCCGGTACTGAGTGGCTGCCTGGCCTGCGGCAGGACCGTGTCCGTCCTGCTCAGGACCATGCCGGAAACACCGTTCACCACGCGCCGGGCCGCCGATGACCACGGCGAGCGGGGACGGGAGCCTCAGCAGACCTTCCCGGGCCGGGCAGCCGTCGCTTCGAGGAGGTCCCGCAGCAGGTCGAACTCCGTGAGGTTATGCGCCGGCCCGAGGTGGAGCTATTCGACGGCGATGTCCGCCCGGACGATGGTGATCGGGCACGGTGCGTGGAGCGCCGTCTGATGGCTCACCGAACCGAGCAGGGCTCGGCTGAAGCCGCCGCGACCACGGCTGCCCACGACCAGCATGTCCGCGCCGTCTGCCGCATCCACCAGGACGTCTACCGGATTGCCGCGTACCAGGCGCTGGTGCACGGAGGAGGCGCCGTCCTCACCGAGGACCGAGCGGACCTCCTCGACCAGACGTCGCTCGGCCTCCTCCTCGTCGAACGTGGTGTCCACCGCTGGGGCCGACCATGATGCGGCACCGGGGAGGTCCCATGCCGCGACCGCCTCCACCCGCCCGCTCACCAGCCCTGCGTACCGGACCGCCCAGCGCAGCGCGGCCTGGGACGAGGGCGATCCGTCGACGCCCACCACGATCCGCGGAGCCTCTTGCTGCCTGTCCATTCCGCTCATCCTTCCGACGGCTGATACATCCACAGTGTGCGCATTGCGCACGCGGCGCCACGCGAGCCTGCGGCACTGCCGGTCAGCCCTTGGGTAGCCGGAACCACCGCTCCTGGCCTGCGGAAATGCGTTCGTGCCGGTCTCCGGGCAGGACCAGGGGCACCGGGCCCAGAAGTGACGAAGGGACGCTGATGCCGAGCCGTCCGGGCCGGAACCGGATGCGGATGTCCCGGTGCCCCAGGTAGGAGATCGAGAACGAGGAACCGGGCACTTCGGAGAGGGGCACCGGGTCGATGTGCAGGCCGTCGTCGTGGGGATCGAGTCCGACGATGCCGCGCTCGACGAGGTCCAGGGTGCCGCCCATGGCCCCGAGGTGGATACCCTCGCCCGTGGTGCCGCCCTGGACGTCCGTGATGTCACTGAGCAGGGCTTCCTGGCAGTAGCGCCAGGCGTCCGGGCCCTGCTCCCGGGCCAGGACCCAGCCGTGGACGAGGCTGCTCAGCGTGGAGCCGTGGCAGGTGCGCCGCAGGTAGTGGTCCACCGTCCTGCGCCAGAGGCCGTCGTCGAGGCGGTGGCCGAGCCGAAGGAAGAGGTGTTCGAGCTCTGCGGGGCGGAAGAGGTAGCCGAGCATGAGGGTGTCGGCCTGCTTGGACGCCTGGTAGCGGTTGGGCGTGTCGCCTTCGGCTTCCAGGATGCGATCCAGGCGGCGGATGTCGCGGTAGCGGGCGCGGTAGCCGTCCCAGTCGAGCTCGTCAAGGTCGCCGTAGCCGTGGAACTGGCTGATCACGTCGCGGTGGAACGGCACGTACAGGCGGTGGGAGACGTCCTCCCAGACGGTGAGGTCGTCGGGGCCGATGCCCAGTTGCGTGAGGAGCTCGGCGCGTCGGGCGGCAGGGAGTTCCCCGTACAGGTCGAGGGCGCGGGCCAGCACCCAGGCGGCGGTGACGTTGGTGTAGGCGTTGTCGTCGATGCCGGGATCGGCGGCGTCCGGGTAGGCGTCGTGGTACTCGTCCGGGCCGACGACGCCGCGGATCCGGTAGCGGGCGAGGGTGGTGTCCCACGTCGCCGTGTCCGCCCAGAAGTGGGCCGTGTGCAGCAGGAGTTCGGCGCCCGGGCCGTGCATGAACCCGGCGTCGCCGGTGGCCAGCCCGTACTGCCACACGTTCCAGGCGATGGCCGACCCCACGTGGTGCTGGAGGTGGGAGTGGTCCGGCAGCCAGCGGCCGGAGCGTGGATTGAGGTGCAGGCGCTGTGTCTCCTCGGTACCGGAACTGCCGCTCTGCCAGGGGAACATGGCTCCCTTCGCCCCGGCCCGGCGAGCGGCCTCCCGGGCCGCGGGGAGCCGTCGGTGCCGGTACCTCAGCAGGGCGCGAGCGGTCTCGGGGAGGTGAAGGGCCAGGTAGGGCAGGACGAACAGCTCGTCCCAGAAGACGTGGCCCCGGTACGCCTCGCCGTGCAGGCCGCGGGCGGGGACGCCGGCATCGAGCTCGGCGGTGTGCGGCGAGAGGGTCTGCAGGACGTGGAAGGCGTGCAGCCGCAGGACCTTGCCCGTCTCCCCCGGTACTTTCAGCTCTCCTTCGCTCCAGAGACGCTGCCAGGACGCCCGGTGGGAGGCCAGCAAGGAAGGGAAGTCCGGGGCGTGTGTGGCGAAGTCGATGCTCCGCCGCAGGGGTTCGCCCGGGGGACGGTCGAGCGAGGTACACAGGGCGGCTGTCTTCACCACGACGACCGGGACGGTCCGCTTGATCGGCAGGACGAACGTCTGCGTGGCGGCGGTGGCTGTGCACGCCCGGCCCACCGGCGCCAGTGGACGTGCCGTCGTCCGGACCGCGAGCCCCATCCGTATCCGGGAGGTGGCCGTGGTGCAGGCGATCCAGGCGGTGCCCTCCGCCTCGACTCCGGCCCGGTGCTCGACGAGGTGCCGCCCGGCCAGGGCGCGGTAGCGGTCGACTCCCGCGTTGGTGACGTCGCCGTCGAGTACGGACTCGATCTCGATCCGGCCGCTCCAGCCGTACGCTCTGAACACCGTGTTCTGAGCTGCCAGGTTCGGATCTCCCATGTGGACGAGGCGGGTGTGGGCGACGCCCAGGCGGCGGCCGTCGGCGTCGTGGAAGAGCATGCGGCGGGTGAGCGTCCCGGCGCGCAGGTCCAGCGACACGTGGCTGTGGCGCAGGGTCGGGTGGTCGGGCGTGAGCCAGTCGCCGGGCGGTGCGCCCTCGGGCAGGCAGCGGTACCGCAGCGCGGTCCAGTCCGGCAGCCGGACCATGTCCTCGTTGGAGACCGTGCGTCCTCCGACGGCGGAGTCGAGCCGGTCGTAGCATCCCGCGAGGAAGGTGCCGGGGTAGTGGACGTCGTCGGCGACGCTTTCGGGGGCCGAACCACGCGTGGCGAAACGGCCGTTGCCCAGAGTGCAGAGGGACTCGACCAGCCGCTCGGTCTTGGGGTCGTAGCGGTGGTATTCCCAGCGCCAGGCCGGGGTCACGGGAGGTCGCCTGCGAGTGCGGCGGGCAGCCCGCCGAGGTCGGGGAGGACGAGCTGGGCGCCGTGCGCGCGCAGGGCGTCCCTCATGTGCGGGTCGTCTTCTCGGTCGAGTCCCACCACTAGGCGAAATCCGCCTCGGCGTCCCGCTTCGACGCCGGCGAGTGCGTCTTCCACAACGGCGGTGTGACCGGGGGTCGCCCCGAGACGGCTGGCGGCTTCGAGGAAGAGGGCGGGGTCCGGCTTGCCTGGAAGGTCAAGGGCGGCAGCGTCATTGCCATCCACCAGGGCGTCGAAGTGGCCGATGAGGTCTGCGACTGCCAGGAGGGAGCGGGCGTGCCGCGAGGCCGAGACGGCTGCGCACTGCACCCCCATCTCCCGTAGTCGCTGGAGCGTGGGCCGTACGTCGTCGAAGGCGCGGACGCCTTGGGTCCGCAGCATCGCGGAGAAGACCGCCTCCTTGCGGGCGGCGACCGCGTGAACGCTGGCGCACCCGGGCGGATCTTCAGGCGTTCCGGGCGGGAGGTCGATGTGACGGGCGCCGAGGAAGGCGCGTACGCCGTCGAGGCGGGACCTGCCGTCTACCAGGTCCCGGTATTCGCGGACGGCGTCGAACGGGCATGGTCGTGCACCGGGGGGCGACGGCTGCCACTCGGTGAGGCAGCCGTCGAAGGTCTCCTTCCAGGCTGCCGCGTGACGGTCCGCCGTGGCGAGGAGCACTCCATCGGTGTCAAAGACGACCGCGTGCAGGTCGCTCATGAGTCGTGCACCACGCGGCGGCCGGTGATCCGAGCGGGGGTGAGCTTCATCCAGTGGCTGCGCGGGCCACCGGCCCACGGTTGGGAGCGCGCGGTGGTGTTGAGGTGGTGGATCTCGTCCGGGTCGGTGACGGCTGCCAGTTCACCCACGGCCAGCACGCTCCAGCCGGTGGCGGTCACGTCGTCGATGTTGTCGATCTCGAAGGCGGCCTCGGTTCCGGCGGCTCTGGCGGTGACGGCTTCCGCGGAGGTGCGGAAGGCGATGTCGGGTCCTGCGACGAGGTAGTTGACGGGGAGGACGGCTGGGCCTTCGGGGGTGAAGGTGGCGATACGGCCGACGCCGTGGGTGTTCAGCAGCCGTCGACATTCGGTCTCGTCCAGCGGTACGAGCGTACTGTCGCGCCGGGCGGTTGCTCGGCCCGCGACGCGGTGGGCACTGGCACCGGTCAGGTCGTCGACGGTGAGGCCGAGGGCGTCGGCCACCCGGACGAGGGTGCCGATGGCAGGACTGGCGGCGTGCTCCTCCAGGTAGGCGATGTACGTGCCGTCGGCGCCGCACCGCCGGCCCAGTTCGTCGCGGCTCAGACCGAGGGCTTCGCGGCGGGCCGCCAGGCGGCGGCCCAGGTCGGTGTGTCCGGCCATCTCGCCGGACTGCTGCGGGTGGGTGCTCGGTGTGCTCTTCACGGCACTCACTGCTCCTGGGGCGGTACGGCGACCGTGTCGTGCTGCGGTCCGCCGAGCACGACCTTGAGGGCGCCGGTTTCGCCGGCGCGCGAGAAGACGTCGTAGGCCTCTTCCATCTGGTCCAGCTCGAAGCGGTGGGTGACCATCGCTGTGCCGGGGAGGCGGCCTGCGGCCATCATGCGCAGCAGCATGGGGGTGGAGTGGGTGTCGACGAGGCCGGTGGTGATGGTGACGTCCTTGATCCACAGGTCTTCGAGGTGGAGGACGGCGGGCTTGCCGTGGACACCGATGTTGGCGACCCGCCCGCCGGGGCGGACCATGCGGGTGCACATCTCGAAGGCCTCGGGCACGCCGACGGCCTCGATGACCACGTCCGCCCCGAGTCCGTCCGTGAGGTCCTCCACCAGACGCTCGGGCTCCTCGTCCGCGCTCGCTGTGGCATCGGCGCCGAGATCGCGTGCGGCGGCGAGCCGGGACGCGGCGAGGTCGACGGCGATGATCCGCCCGGGGCTGTAGAGCTGTGCGGTGGCGATGGCGGCCAGGCCGATGGGGCCGGCGCCGACCACGACGACGGTGTCGCCGGGGCGCACGTTGCCGTTGAGCACGCCGACCTCGTAGGAGGTCGGGAAGATGTCGGCGAGCAGGACGGCGTCGTGGCTGGCCAGGGCGCTGGGCAGCGGGTGGACGGAGAGGTCGGCGAAGGGGACGCGCACGTATTCGGCCTGGGTGCCGTCGATGGTGTGGCCCAGGACCCAGCCGCCGCCTCCGCGACACTGTCCGTAGTGCCCTTCGCGGCAGAAGCGGCAGCGGCCGCAGGCGGAGATGCAGGAGATCAGGACGCGGTCACCGGGGCGGACGCTGCGGACGTCGCCGCCGGTCTCGACGACGGTCCCGACGGCCTCGTGGCCCAGGATCCGGCCGGAGGTCACTTCGGGCACGTCGCCCTTGATGATGTGCAGGTCGGTGCCGCAGATGGTGACGGCGTCGACCCTGATGATCGCGTCGGCGGCGTCCTTGACGGAGGGGTCCGGGACGTCCTGCCAGGAGGTCTGCCCGGGACCGTGGAAGACGAGTGCCTTCATGGCGGGCCTTCTCTCTGTGTGCTGTGCGGGAGGGGGGCACCATCAGGCTGTGCCTGTGTTCCTCCGTCGCGCTTGGGCCGGTCGGCCCCCACCAGGGCCCGGTAGGTCCCCAGCGGCCAGCACGTTCCGGTGCGACGGTGGAGACCGGTATCCGTTCCGAAAGGAGGGCTGCTGCCATGTCCCAGTCAGCCCCGTCACCTGCTTCCGCGCGCCCGGCCCTGCTGAGGTTCCTCGGCGGAGTGCGGACGGTCACCGGCAGCAAGTTCCTGGTCGAGAGCGACCACGCCCGGATCCTCGTCGACTGCGGACTCTTCCAGGGTGTCGCGGACCTGCGCCGCCGCAACTGGGACAAGCTGCCCTGCGACGCCTCCGACATCCACGCCGTCGTCGTGACCCACGCCCACCTGGACCACTGCGGCTACCTGCCTCGACTGGTCCGGCACGGCTTCCGCGGCCCGATCCTGACCAGCGCCCACACCGCCAGGCTCGCCGAGATCGTGCTCCGCGACAGCGCCCGCCTCCAGATGGAAGCCGCCGAGCACGCCAACCAGCACGGCTGGTCCAAGCACCGCCCCGCCAAGCCGCTCTACGACGATGACGATGTCGAGCACACGATCACGTACTTCGACCCGGTACCGGTGGGCAGCGAGATCGAGATCATGGCCGGCACGAAGCTGATGC
This sequence comes from Streptomyces sp. NPDC033845, assembly GCF_055576225.1. NCBI lineage: Bacteria > Bacillati > Actinomycetota > Actinomycetes > Kitasatosporales > Streptomycetaceae > Streptomyces > Streptomyces sp. NPDC033845. Next base: position 470,381 of record NZ_JBVIRI010000002.1, read on the forward strand.
TGCACCACGGTGGGCACATCCTCGGCTCCGCCTGGGCGCACCTGACCCTGGAGGACGGCCACACCCTCGCCGTCAGCGGCGACCTCGGCCGCCCCGGCCACCCGCTCCTGCTGCCGCCGGAGCCGTTCTCCGGCGCCGACGTCCTGCTGATGGAGTCGACCTACGGCAACCGCCGCCACGACCACGAGAGCGCCCGCCGGGAATTCGCCTCGGTGATCACCCGTGCGCTGTCCCGGGGCGGGACCGTGGTCATCCCGGCCTTCGCGATCGACCGCACCGAGGTCGTCCTGCACGAGCTGGCCACCCTGCGCAGCGACGGCACCCTGCCCCGCCACGTACCCGTCTACGTCGACAGCCCCATGGCCCTCGCGGCCCTCGACGTCTACCGCAACGCCGTCCGGTCCCACTCGCCCGAGCTGCGTCCCGAGATCCTCGCCCAGGGCGAGGCGGCGATCAACCCGGAGCCCTTCCTGGCCGCCCGGACCGTCCAGGAGTCGATCGACATCAACAACTCCACAGGCCCGGCGGTCATCGTCTCGTCCGCCGGCATGGCCACCGGCGGCCGCGTCCTGCACCACCTCCACCGGATCCTGCCCGACCCCCGCAACGCCGTGGTCATCGTCGGCTTCGCCGCCGCCGGCACCCGCTCCCGCGACCTCGTGGACGGCGCCCGCACACTCAAGATGTTCGGCGAGTACGTCCCCGTACGCGCCGAGGTCGCCGACGTCCCGCACTTCTCCGCACACGCCGACGCCGACCAGATCATCGACTGGCTGCGAGACGCCCCGGCCCCCCACACCACCTACCTCGTCCACGGCGAGGAGACCGCCGCCGAAACCCTGCGGGACCGCATCGACCACGAGCTGGGCTGGACGGCCGTCGTACCCAAGTCCGGGGAGGCCGTCCTGGTCCGCTGAGGTGGGCCGGGCGGTCCCTCGGTGTGCACCGCGCGGCCCTCCCGGGCACGGCGGCCCGCCGAGCAGGGTGGATGCGAAGGGTTGGAGGCACTCCATGAGCACCATGCACACCATCCTCGAAGCGATGGCCCCCGAAGCCCGCGAGGCTCTGCTCGCCCACTCCCACCAGGTGACCTTCCCGGCCGGCACGCGCATCTTCAACGAACGTCGACGGGCCGAGAAGTTCTGGATCATCAAGTGCGGCACCGTGGACCTCGACACCCACGTCCCCGGCCACAAGAACGTGGTCGTCGACACCCTCGGCTACGGCGAGCTCCTCGGCTGGTCCTGGATGTTCCCTCCCTACAGCTGGCACCTCGGCGCCACCGCCTCCCACGAGGTACGCGCCCTGGAATTCGACGCCGCGGCCGTACGCGAACTGTGCAACGAGGACTCCGCCGTCGGCCGGTCCGTCTCCATCGCCGTGGCCGCCGTCATCGCCGACCGGCTCGACTCCGCCCGCACCCGGCTCCTCGACCTGTTCGCCCCTCACGGCAGCGGCACCCCGCTCGCCTACGCACGCTGAGGACCCCGCCATGACCTCCACCCCGTACACCGTCGCCGACGTCATGACCACCAAGGTCATCGCCATCACCCCATCGACCGGCTTCAAGGACATCGCCACCGCGATGGAACGATGGAAGGTCACTGCCCTCCCCGTCATCGAGGGCGAGGGCCACGTGGTCGGCGTGGTCTCCGAGGCCGATCTCCTCCCCAAGGAGGAGTTCCACGAGCACCGCCCCGGCTTGATCGAGCAGATGCGCCGCCTGGGCGACACCGCCAAGGCCGGCTCCACCCGGGCCGAGAACATGATGACCACCCCGGCCGTCACGATCCGCCCCGACGCCACCCTGCCCCAAGCCGCCCGCCTCATGGCCGACCGGCACATCAAGCGCCTCCCGGTGGTCGACGCCGACGGCACCCTCCAGGGCATCGTCAGCCGCGCCGACCTCCTCCAGGTGTTCCTCCGCACCGATGAAGACCTGGCCACCGAGATCCGCCGAACGGTCATCGACCGCCTCTTCCCCCTCTCCCACGAGGCGGTCAAGATCACCGTGTTCCAGGGGATCGCCACCCTGACCGGCGAGGTTCGCGACGGCAGCCTGATCCCCGTGGCCGAACGCCTCACCCACTCCGTCGAGGGCATAGTGGACGTCCACTGCCAGCTCGATCACCCAGCCGACAGCACCAGTTCCTGACACCCTGCCCGGGCGGAGAACGACCTAACTGGAACTCAGCGTGGCTGCAAATTCTGTGAGCGCTTCCTGCAGGAGCCGGCCTCGCCGAGAGTCTGAGCGCGTGATGGCCTGAAGCCGCCGGTTCTCGATCTGAGTGAGCCGGCGCTCCGCAGGGGACTCCGGGGCGCCGATGGTCGGAGCGAGGCACCATTCACTGCCCGTCACGCGAGACCAGATGAAGGTAGAAGCAACATCGCGCAGTGACTCGTCCAAGGGAAGCAGAATTGACTTGGAAGGCGACAGGCCCTCGTCTTTTTTCGATATTCGAATCGAGATTAGCTCCCCGTCCCGCGCGGTGAGAGTCCAGTCCATATGGCGTAGACGCCGGGCGCGATAGTCGATGGCAGTCGATTCGGCAGGTGCGCATGACACGAGACGCGAGAATGCCTCACGCAGTCTTTCCCGGCTGTAACCGTAGTGTCAATGGCTCGGAAGCCTTGACTGCTTGATGTGTGAGCTGTGCCAGCTGGCAGGAATGCCGAGATAGTCTGCAGCTGCGCCCGGATCCATCGTCTACCTGTCGACCCGCACCCCGCAGGCCCTGGCCGACGCCCTGGAAGCAGCCAGGACCCTGTGAATTCGCGCTGCTCCCAGCGCTGTTGCCTCCGCTTTCACTAGGATCTGCCCACCATGACGATCACATCGACGCTCCCGCCGCCCACCCGGGCGTCGCGGTGGCGCATGCTGCTGAGCTGGTTGTGCTGCGTTGCCGCACTCCTGCTCGCCGTCACGGTGTGCCACCGGCCTGCTCTCGCCACGGCCGCCGTAAGGTCGTCGGTTTCGGCGCCGACCACCGCTGTCGGCGCGGAACACGCCGGTCCGATGGGAGACGCGGCGTGGTGCGTGCACCACCAGCCGGGCGATCCCTGTCTCACCGGTCTGCAGCACCTGCCGCAGACCATCGTCCCGCTTCCGGATGACGCCGTGGTACCCGCCGGTGGACACCTGGTGACACCGGCCCCGTCGCGAGCGGGGCCGGGGATCGCCTCCTCGGCCGACCCGAGCGGTATCGACCTGCACGCTCTGCAGGTCCTGCGGATCTAGGCAGGTCCCGCCGCACCGCACCGTGCCGTGCGGCTGCCGCCCCATCCTGCAACCGCAGCCCCGTCCGGCGAGTGAAGGAATCGACATGCCCCTGCCCAAGAACTCCGCTGCCGCGGCCCGACGCGCCAAACTCGACGAGATGCGCCGCGCCGATGCCGCACGCGAACGCCGCAACAAGATCATCACCATCACCGTCTGCGCCCTCGTCTTCGTCGTGCTGGCCGGCGCCACCACGTTCTTCCTCTTCACGGTCAAGGGAGAGGAGAAGAAGCAGGAAGCGGTCAAGAAGGCGCCCATCTCCGGTGAGAAGTCATGGGACAAGCTCACCCAGAACCACGTCGCGCAACCGGTGACCTACCCCATGACCCCGGCCGCCGGCGGTGACCACGCCCAGGCATGGATGAACTGCAACGGCGACGTGTACGAGAAGGAGGTCCGGCAGGAGAACGCCGTCCACGCCCTCGAACACGGTGCCGTCTGGATCACGTACAGCGACAAGGCAGCCCCGGAGGACGTCAAGTCGCTGGGGGAGCAGGTGAAGAAGACCGGCACGAACGGCCTGTCGGCGTGACCGGTTCCAAGCACCAGTCGCGCTGGATGGCATGGGGCGCGGGCTGGCTGTTGCTGTGTGCGACGGCCGTGGCCGTGGCACTCGCCACCCCCACTGATCGGCAGGCGAGTGCGACACCGGCTGTTGCCACCGCGGCGGACACGGGGTTCTCCCGCGACATGGCCGTCCACCACCAGCAGGCGGTGGAGATGTCCTTCCTCGTCCGGGACAACACCGATGACGAGGAAGTCCGCACCCTTGCCTTCGACGTCATCAACACCCGGGCCAACCAACGCGGCATGATGCTGGGCCGGCTGGACATGTGGCAGGCCCCCAAGGTCTCCGCCGATGGGGCGATGGCGTGGATGGAGGGCCACGGCAGCGGCATGGCCGCCACAGAGATGCCCGGCATGGCGACCCGCGAACAGCTCGCCCGTCTGAGGAACGCCAAGGGGCGTGACGCCGAAGTCCTGTACCTCCAGCTGATGATCCCCCACCACCAAGGCGGCGTCGCGATGGCGCAGGCCGCGGTCAAGCAGGCGAAGGACCCCCAGGTCAAGGCGCTGGCCGAAGGCATCGACAGGGCATAGCAGTCGGAGGTCGACCTGATGACCCAGATGCTCGCCCGGCGCGGCGCGATGCCCGCGCCCGACTCGCCGTCACCGCCGGCACCATCGGCTCCTGCTCCGTCTCCGCATCACTGACCACGCGGGCGGGCCGCCCCCGGTGTTCTCTGCACCAGCGGAACGCCGATCGACTCGTTCGTGAAGGACCTCCCGCTGCTGGCCAAGGGCGCCGGCGCCAACTCCTGACCGGCTTGCTGCCCGACGGTTCGGTCAGAATCCGACCGGCTCCTCCGTGTGGTCGGCGGGCTCTACCTGGATCGTGGGGTGCGTGACGCCGTACCGCTCGGCGAGGATCTCGCGGCTCTGGTCGAGGACGGCGTGCCAGTCGGCGCCGTCCTTGATCATCACGTGTGCCGATGCCGCTTCCATGCCGCTGGTGATGGTCCAGATGTGCAGGTCGTGCACCTGCTGGACGCCGGGGATGGCGGCGAGGTCGCGTTCCGCCGCCTCGACGTCGACGTCGGGTGGCGCCACTTCCATGATGATCCGCAGCGCCTGGCGCATCAGCTTCCAGGTGCGCGGCAGGATGAACAGGCCGATGGCGGCGCCGATGATCGGGTCGGCGTACTCGAAGCCGGTGGTCCAGATGACGAGGGCTCCGATGATCACACCGATGGAACCGAGCATGTCGGCGAGGACTTCGAAGTAGGCGCCCTTGACGTTGAGGCTCTCCTTGGCGCCGGCGGTGAGCAGGCGGAAGGAGATGAGGTTGATGACGAGGCCGATGACGGCGACGAGCAGCACGGGGAGGCCGGGGACCTCGGACGGGTCGCGGAAGCGTTGCACGGCTTCGTAGAGGACGTAGAAGGCCACGCCGAACAGCAGGAGGCCGTTGATGACCGCGGCCAGGACTTCGAGTCTGTAGGTGCCGTACGTGCGCTGGCCCGATGCCGGTCGCTTCGCGAGACGGATCGCGGCGAGGGCCAGGCCGAGGCCCAGGACGTCGGTGCCCATGTGGGCGGCGTCGCTGATCAGGGCCAGGGAGCCGGTGATGACGCCGGCCACGACCTCCACCAGGGCGTACGCCGCGGTGATGGAGAAGGCGATGGCCAACGGCTTTTGGTGGCGCTCGCCGGCGCTGCCGATCCGCGGGCCGTGGGCGTGCCCGTCACCACCGTCGTTCTCGGGCGGGGAGCCGTGGCTGTGGCCGTGTCCCATGGTGCTGTTCCTCCTGGTCTGTGGCGCCGGCTGAGCCCGTGGTCAGCCTGGCAGTGGTGGGGCCCGAAGCCGCGGACGCCACGGGCATGTTCCGGCAAGGGCCTTCCGACTTCGGTGGCCGTACCGATGATGGGAGAGTCGGTTCACCGCATCGGGAGGGCGTGGGTATGGAGTCGGTCGTGCTGGACGGTGGGGTCCGGATCGCCTATGAGCGGCGGGGGGCCGGGCAGCCGGTGGTCCTGGTGGGTGGGACCGGTATGCCGCCGGTCGCCTGGGAGCTGTGCGGGCTCCGGGATGCGCTGGTGGACGCGGGCTGCGAAGTGGTGACGTACGCGGCGCGAGGCGTGGCTCCCTCCGATGCCCCGCCCGCTCCGTACTCGATGGCCGACATGGCCGGTGATCTCGCTGGCCTGCTGGACGTGCTCGGCATCCGGAGTGCTGTGGTGATCGGGTATTCACTGGGGAGCTTCACGGCCGAACTGCTGGTCCGTGCGCGCCCCGACCTCGTGCGGTCGATGGTGCTGATGGCCGGCGCGGGGCCCGTGACGGGAGTGCTGGAGGCGGTGTTGGACGCCGAAGCCGAGCTGATCGGGGCGACCGGTCGGCTCCCCGCGGCGTTCCTGCGGCTGCAGACTCTCCTCACCACGCTGCCTGGCCAGGTGCTGCTGGAAGACGAGAAGCAAGTACGCGGATGGCTGGAGCTGCTGGGTGCCCAGGAGGACGTATGGGCGTCGCCGGACGGCGCGGTCGGACAGTCGACCGCGGCGGACGGCTGGTTGCGCGACCCGGGCCGGATGGCTGCCCTGGCCGATGTGCTCGTGCCCGTACTGGTGCTGGCCTTCGAGGCCGACCTGTACTTCCCGCCACGTGCTGCCAAGGTCGCGGCAGAGGCATTGCCGCAGGGCACGTTCATGACGCTTCCCGGGGCGCACGGCGGGCTGCTCACCCACCCCGCTGAGGCCACGGCCGCCATCCTCCGTTTCCTCACGCCTTCCTGAGCCCGGTCTCGATCAGGCCCCGGCGGTGTCGGCGTGCCGGCCGACGACGGGTACGAACCGGCCTGCCCGCGCGGTGTAGTCGACGTACGCACGGCCGTGGACCCCGGCCAGGTACGGCTCCTCCACCACACGGACCTGGAGCTCGATGGCGAGGATGAGGACGAGCCACGCGAGGACGGCCAAGCCGTTCGGCACCATCAGCGCCAGCCCCGCGGCGGTCACGGTCATGGCGGTGAAGACCGGGTTGCGTACGTACGCGAAGAGTCCGGAGGTCACGAGTTCCGTGCGCTCGATGGCGTCCACGCCGACGCGCCAGGAGGTGCCCATCCCGCTCTGCGCGACCAGCGTGGCGGCCATCCCCGCCAGGGCCACGGCGAGCCCCGTCCAACGAAGGGCCGTACTGTCGCCCGCGCCGGGCAGCGCGGGCATTCCGGCGAGTGCGGCGGCGGGAGCCGCAGCTCCGCCCAGGAGCGCGAGGACGAAGAGGACGCCGGCCCACCACGAGGCGGATCCGGGCCGGCCCGAGATGCCCCGGAAGCCGGCGTCACCGGTGCGGCGCCGTTGCACGGCGGCGCGAATGCCGAACGCGGTCACCGCCCACAGGGCGAACAACGCCAGTGCGGTCCATGCCCACTTGTTCACCGCTCCTCCTCCGTCTTCACCTTCGTCCTCACCTTCGCATCGGTGCTGCAGCACGTGCTGGCCGGCCCGGCAGCGCAGCCTCCGCCCTCTGCGGCGGAGGGCGCGGGCCGTGCTCCCGGCGGGGTGGGTGCGCAGCAGCCCTTGCCCTGCCACGCGTCGCGGCCTTCCTTGACGGCGATGGCGGCGATGACGAGGGCGGCGATCGGGTCCGCCCAGGTCCAGCCGAGAGTGGCGTTGAGGACGAGGCCGGCGAGGACGACGGCGGACAGGTAGGTGCAGAGCAGGGTCTGCTTGGAGTCGGCCACGGCCGACGCGGAGCCCAGCTCGCGCCCCGCCCTGCGCTGGGCGGCGGACAGGAACGGCATCACCGCGAGCGACAGGGCGGCCAGGACGATGCCCGGCACGGAGGAAGACGCCTCGCCCGCGCCGGTCAGCGCCCGCACGGCGTCGACAGCGACGTAGGCGGCGAGCGCGAAGAAGGAGACGGCGATGATCCTCAGCGCCCGGTGCTCACGGGCCTCCCGGACGGCGTGGTCCTTGGCGGAGAACTGCCAGGCGACCGCCGAGGCGGAGGAGACCTCGATGATCGAGTCGAGACCGAATCCGATCAGGGCGGTGGAGGAGGCCGTGGTGCCCGCGGTGAGGGCGACGACCGCCTCGATGACGTTGTACGTGATCGTGAGGGCCACGAGCAGACGTATGCGACGGGCCAGCACATCGCGCCGGGCCGGTGAGGGGCCGAGCGACAAGGTCGCCATCAGCAGCACCCCTCCTCGTCCGCCTCGGCACAGGTCCGGTCGGCGGCCACCGTGACCACCGCGGAGCGCAGGTCGTCCAGGGCATGGCCGAGCCGGGGGTCGGCCAACTCGTAACGGGTGCGACGGCCTTCGGGGACGGCGACGACGAGGCCGCAGTCGCGCAGGCAGGCGAGGTGGTTGGACAGCCGGGTGCGGGAGATGCCCAGCTTGTCGGCGAGGTCGGAAGGGTGCGCCGGAGCCTCGCGGATCTCGAGGAGCAGACGGCAGCGGATGGGATCGGCCAGCGCGCGCCCGAAGCGCGCCAGGACCTCGATGTCTTCGGCGATGTTCAGCACACCTCGACAGTACATCGACTTATGAATTCAGGAAATCCTGAACTCTCGGGTGGGGCGGGCGAGCGGTCCGCCCGCGGCGAGCACCAGGGCCTCGAATACGGGCCGGTCCTCAGCTGTCACAGCCGCGGCAGCGTGAAGAGCGCAGGTCGGGACGCGCGGTCCGCGGCCGTGAAGGCGGGCGCCGCTGAATGCTGGCCGAGGCGTGTAAGGCGTGCGTTCCGGCGACGGAACACGCCGCGGTCGTCCCTTCGACGGTTCCGGCGGTCCGGCCCTTGCTCAGGCCCGGAGTCACGGCTCCGGCCGGGTACCGCCATGGTGACCCGGCTGTCCGGATGCTCGTCGGGGAACAAGCGGAGCAATGCTGTGGAGGCTGGCGATGAAGGTGGCCGAGATCCACGCTTGAGCACTGGACGAGCTTGAGCGAAGCAACTCGGCGAAGGTGCCGTGGATTCCAGACACCCTTGATGCTCCCGTGGGACGTGAGTTCAGTGAACTGCGCGCCGAGCCATGGCTCGGGCAACAGGGCAGGGACATGCTCGATTCCGAAGTGACACTTGTGTGACGGAAGGAGTTGTCCGGCAAGGAAGTATCCAGTTGCCGGACGGACGGGGAGCGGGTGCAATGGCCGGCGGCGGCGGAGACCTCGTGCGGGGAGTTCAGCGGATGGGCACAGCGGTACGGCCGGGCGGCGTGCGGATCGGGGTCCTGGTTCCGCTGACGCGGCCCGGCTGGGTGGAGGCGGGTCGGCAACTGCTCGCCGGGCTCGAACTGGCCGTCCAGCAGGCGAACGGGGCCGGCGGGATCGGCGGCCGGCCGCTGGAACTGCTGGTACGGGACACCGCGGCCGATCCGCGCCGGGCCGAGGCGGCCGTGACGGAACTGGCCGGGCTCGGCGTGGCCGCGCTGGCGGGGGAGTACCACAGCGTGGTCGCCCGGGCGGTCGCCGCTCGGGCGGACGCCCTGGGGCTGCCGTATCTCTGCTCCTCCGCGGTGCTCGACGGGATCACCGAGCGGCAGAGCCCGTGGGTGGCCCGGATCGCGCCCGCGCAGTCGCACGGCTGGCGCGTCTACTCGGAGTACCTGCTCGGCGCGGGGCACTCCCGGGTCGCCGTCGCGGCCGAGCCGAGCGCGTACTGGTCGGCCGGGACCCGGATCCTGCGGGAGCGGCTCGCCGCCGGGGGCGCCACCCTGGCCGAACTGGACCTCCGCGGGCTGCCGCCCGCCGCCGTGGGCGGGGAGGTCCTCGCCCACGGCGCGACCGCGCTCCTGCTGTTGGCCGGGCATCCGGAACCGGCGGTGCCGATCGTCCGCGCGGTCCGCGGCGACCGGCGGCTGGACGGCCTTCTGATCGGCGCCCCGGCCGGACAGCCCGAACTGCCCGACTGGGCGGAGGCGCTCGGCGCGGACGGCGCCGGAATCCCGTTCCTGCGCTATCTGCCCGAGCGGTTCGGCCCGTTGGGCACCCGGGTCGGGGCCGCCCTCCGCGAACGGCTGGGCCGGATCCCGTCCTTCGTCGCCTACGAGGGCTACGACACCGGCACCGTCCTCGCCGAGGCGCTCCGCACCCACGGCACGGACCGGGCGGCCGTCGCCGGATCCTGGCCGCACCTGGCGGTCGAGGGCAGCCGGGGCGAGATCCGGTTCGCGCGGGCGCCGGGCACCGGTGTGTGGCAGTGGGCGTGGCCGCCGGTCCAGGTCGCCGACCGGGATCCGGCGGCACCCGGCCGCTTCCGGACCCTGTACACCGGCTGACCGGGCCGGAGGCCAGAGCGGGCCCGGGGCCCCGGGGTGCCCGCCCTCAGGTCCGGGCGGCCGGGTCCTGCTCCGGAGCAGCCTCAGGCGCCTCGGCCGCCTCGGCGGACTTGGCCGGGGACGGCACCACCGGCAGCCCGGCGGGCGCGGGGACCCCGCCGTCCCGGCGTCGCGCGAACCAGACGGCCGCGGGCTCGGTGTAGCGGGCGGTGAGCGGTCCGATGACCACCAGGAGCAGCACGTAGGCGGTGGCCAGCGGTCCCAGCTCGGGTTCGACCCCCGCGGTCACCGCGAGACCGGCGATGACGATGGAGAACTCGCCGCGGGCCACCAGCGTGCCACCGGCCCGCCAGCGTCCCTTGACCCCGACCCCGGCCCGTTTCGCCGCCCAGTAGCCGGTGGCGATCTTCGTACCGGCGGTGACCACCGCCAGGGCGAGCGCGGGCAGCAGCACCGGCGGGATGCTGGCCGGATCGGTGTGCAGGCCGAAGAAGACGAAGAACACGGCGGCGAACAGGTCGCGCAGCGGGCTCAGCAGGGTGTGGGTGCCCTCGGCGACCTCGCCGGAGAGCGCGATGCCGACGAGGAACGCGCCCACGGCGGCGGACACCTGGAGCTGCTGGGCGATGCCCGCGACCAGCAGGGTCAGACCGAGGACCACGAGCAGCAGCTTCTCCGGGTCGTCACTGGAGACGAACCGGGAGATCAGCCGCCCGTAGCGGACCGCGACGAAGAGGACCGCCCCGGCCACCCCGAGGGCGATGGCCAGGGTGATGCTGCCCGCGGCCAGGCTGACCCCGGCCAGCAGGGCGGTGACGATGGGCAGGTACACGGCCATGGCCAGGTCTTCGAGGACCAGGATCGACAGGATCACCGGGGTCTCCCGGTTGCCGACCCGGCCCAGATCGCCCATCACCTTCGCGATCACCCCGGAGGAGGAGATCCAGGTGACCCCGGCCAGGACCACCGCGGCCACCGGCCCCCAGCCCATCAGCAGCGCGGCCACCGCGCCCGGTACCGCGTTCAGGCCGAAGTCGACCAGCCCGGCCGGGTACTGGGTCTTGAGGTTGGACACCAGATCGCTGGCCGTGTACTCCAGACCCAGCATCAGCAGCAGCAGGATGACGCCGATCTCGGCGCCGATCGCCACGAACTCCTCGCTCGCCCCCATGGGCAGCAGCCCGCCGGTGCCGAAGGCCAGCCCGGCCAGCAGGTAGAGGGGGATGGGCGAGAAGTGGAAGCGGCCGGCCAGCCGGCCCAGCAGGCCCAGACCGAGGATGATGGCGCCGAACTCTATGAGGAACACCGCGGAGTGCACGGGCGTCACTCCCGTCCGAGGATCGAGGCGGCCGCGTCGACGCCCTCACGGGTGCCGATCACGATCAGGGTGTCCCCGCCGGCCAGCCGGAAATCGGGTGCCGGGGAGGGGCGGGCCTCGGCCCGCCGGAGCACCGCCACGATCGACACGCCCGTCTCGGTGCGCATCCGGGTCTCGCCCAGCAGCCGGCCGTTCCAGTGGGAGTGGGCGGACAGTTCGATCCGCTCGGCGACCAGCCCGAGATCGGTGGTGTGCAGCAGGTTGGGGCTGTGGTGGGCCGGCATCAGCGCGTCGATGAGCGCGGTGGTCTCCGCCCCGCTGAGGTGCAGGGACTGGGCGCAGGCGTCGGGGTCGTCGGCGCGGTAGACGTTCACCGTCCGGGTGCCGTCCCGGTGGGCGACCACCGACAGGTGCCGGTGCTCCCGGGTGGTGAGGTCGTACTGGACACCGATTCCGGGCAGCGGTGTGGTGCGCATCCGTGGAGCGGGCACAGCTCTGTCCCCCCTTGCTCTTGTTCATCGACTGTGGTGCGGTGCCGGCCGGCTCGCGGCAGGAGCCCGGGCCCGGCACGGGCCCATCGTGCCATCCCGCGCGGGCCGGACGATATGGGTGTCAGCACGGATGGACAGCACCGCCGCGGCGGGGCAGGCTGCGGCGGGGACATGGCACCCGCCGCAGGTCACGTCGGGTGCGGGCGGGTTGGGGGAGGGGAGCGGGTACCGGTGTCGTCACTGTCGGGGGTGCGGTCGCAGGTGCCGTCCGCGCGGATGCTGGTCTGTGGTGACGACGCGCTCGCCGTCCGGCTGGCCGGCGAACTCCACGACATCTACCGGCAGTCCGTCACCCTGCTGCGGCCCGGATCCGCCGCCGACGGCCCGCCGCCCCCGGCGGCCGTCCGGTCGGTCGAGGCCGGCACCCCGGACGACGCCGCCCTCCGCGCGGCCGGCCTGGAGCGGGCCGAGGCCGCCGCCCTCGTCTACGAGGACGACGAGACGAACATCCGGGCCGCGCTCGCCGCCCGGCGCATCAACCCCCGGATCCGGCTGGTGATCCGCCTCTACAACCGCAAACTGGGCCGACACCTCGCCGAACTCCTCGACCAGGCCGCCGCCGTCAGCGCCACCGCCCCGGAAGACGCCGCTGCCCCGGAGGACGCCACGGCCACCGCCACCGGTGCCACCACCGGTGCCACCACCGGTTCCGTCACCACCGGTTCCGTCACCACCGGTTCCCCCCGGGCCGACGGCCTGGAAGGCACCGTGGTCCTCTCCGACGCCGACACCGCCGCCCCCGCCCTCGCGGCCACCGTGGTGGCCGGCACCGGCAAGGTCCTCCAGGCCGACGGTCTGCTGCTGCGCGCCGTGGAACGCACCCCGCGGCAGCGCCGCGAGAGCAACGCGCCCGCACTGTGCACCCTGGCCCTGCTGTCCTCGACCACCGAGGACCCCGCCGGCACCGAGGGATCGGACCGCAGCGGCCCGGCCGGCCCCCAACTGCTGCCCGCCTCCGCCGAGATCGCCGGATCGGCGCGGCGGGGCGCTCTGGTGCTCGAAGCCGTCAGCCACACCGCCCCGCCCCCGGGCCGCCGTCGGCTCGGACCGGCCGGGCTGCCGGTGATGGAGCTGTTCTCCCGCCGGGTGCGCTGGTCGCTGGCCGGGTTCACGGCCGCCGTGATCGCCATCGCCGTCACCTCGTGGGCCACCACCGGGGACCATCCCGTGCACGCCGCCTACATCACCCTCCTCGACCTGTTCTCCATCAACGAGCCCGCCATCGGCGACCCCACCGAACGCCAGCTGCTCCAGCTCTTCACCGGGCTGGTCGGACTGCTCCTGCTGCCGGTGCTGGTCGCCGCCGTCCTGGAGGCCCTCGGCTCCTTCCGCTCCGCCTCGGCCCTGCGCCGGCCGCCCCGCGGCACCGCCGACCACGTGGTGATGCTCGGACTCGGGAAGGTCGGCACCCGGGTGCTGGCCCGGCTCCGCGAACTGGGCATTCCCGTGGTCTGCGTGGAGGAGGACCCGGAGGCCCGGGGCATTCCCCTGGCCCGGGCCCTGCGGGTGCCGGTCGTCCTGGGCGACGCCACCCAGGAAGGGGTCCTCGAAGCGGCCCGGACCGACCGGGCCCGCGCCCTGCTGGCGCTCACCAGCTCCGACACCACCAACCTCGAAGCCATCCTGTGCGCCCGCGCGCTCACCCCCCGCCTCCGGGTGGCCCTGCGGCTGTACGACGACGACTTCGCCAACGCCGTGCACCGCACCCTGCGCACCGCCCACCCCCGGGCCCTGACCCGGATCCGCAGCGTCACCTCACTGGCCGCCCCCGCCTTCGCCAGCGCCATGATGGGCCGCCGGATCCTGGGAGCCATCCCGGTGGAACGCCGGGTGCTGCTGTTCGCGGCCCTGGACGTCGCCGGGCTGCCCCATCTCGAAGGCCGCACCATCGCCGACACCTTCCGCGCGGGCCACTGGCGGATCCTCGCCCTGGACACCACCGCCCCGGCCGACCGCCGCCCGGACCTGCGGACCACCCGGCTCGACGGCCGTGGCCACGACAGCGGGCTGCTCTTCGACCTCCACCCCGGGCATGTGCTCGCCGCGCACGACCGGGTGGTGGTCGCCGCCACCCGGCAGGGCCTCGCCGAGCTCCTCGGCAACCGGCCGGACCCCGTACCAGGGGCCGGTCGGTAGGCTGGACCCATGGGGACCGACACCGGAACCACCCCGCACCACGGCCCGCCGCCCGAGCCCGGGCCGGAGCCCGACGGAGGGCTGTACGGGCCGGACTCCGTCACCTGGCAGTGCCACGGGGACCCGATCATGTGGATCGCCGGGGTCCGGGCGCTCTACCTCCAGGCCCTGCACCCCCGCGCCGTCCGCGGGGTGATCGCCAACAGCGACTTCGCGACCGACGCCTGGGGACGGCTGCTCCGCACCGCCGATTTCGTCGGCACCGTCACCTACGGCACCACCGAGGCCGCCGAACGGGCCGGTGCCCGGGTCCGCAGGATCCACCGCTCGCTGACCGCCGAGGACCCGGGGACCGGCGAACCCTTCCCCCTCGACGACCCCGAGCTGCTGCTCTGGGTGCACTGCGCGCAGATCGACTCCTTCCTCCACACCCTGCGCCGCTCCGGTGTGCCGCTGACCCCCGCCCAGGCGGACCGGTACGTGGACGAGAACCGGGTCAACGCCCGCCTGGTCGGCCTGCACCCCGACGGGGTCCCGGCCACCGTCGCCGAGCTCGCCGGCTACTTCGAACGGGTCCGCCCGGAGCTGGCCGCCGGAGCCGATGCCGCCGCCGTCGACGCCTTCCTGCGCAGCCCGCCCGTCCCCCCGCTGCTGCGCCCGGCCCGCGCACTGCTGTGGCGCCCGCTGGCCAGGCTCGCGTACGGCAGCCTGCCCGGCTGGGCGCACCGGCTGTACGGCCGGACCGCTCCCGGCCCCCGCAGCGTCACCCGTCGCCTGCGCCTCACCGGACTCCTGTTGCGCTCCGTTCCCGCAGGTCTGCGCTGGCAGCTGCCCCCAGGTCACATCTTGAGAGCGATGCGTCGCATGGGCCCCACCAGCCGCCCCTCGGCGTACACACTGCGGCGGGGGGCGGCCATACTGGACGAGCCGGGGAGGCCATGACGGCACAGCACGACAACGGGGGCGACACCAGGAGATGGCGGAAAGCAGACTGATCCATGGCCGGTACCGGTCACTCGACCTGATCGGCCGGGGCGGTATGGGCGAGGTCTGGCGGGCCCGGGACGAGTCCCTCGGCCGCCAGGTGGCCGTCAAGTGCCTCAAGCCGCTCGGCCCGGAACAGGACGCCCACTTCACCCAGGTGCTCCGCGAGCGGTTCCGTCGGGAGGCCCGGGTGGCGGCCTCCCTCCAGCACCGCGGGGTCACCGTGGTCCACGACTTCGGGGACGAGAGCGCCTCCGGCGGCATGCTGTTCCTGGTGATGGAGCTACTGGAGGGCCGCAACCTCAGCCAGCTGATGGAGGACCACGGCCGCGGCCCGCTGCCCGTGGACATGGTCGTGGACATCGCCGAACAGGTCGCCGGCGCCCTCGCGTACACCCACGAGCAGGGCGTGGTGCACCGGGACCTCAAGCCGGCCAACATCATGCGGCTCACCGACGGCACCGTGAAGATCTGCGACTTCGGCATCGCCCGGCTGGCCCACGACATCGGCTTCACCGCCAAGCTGACCGGCGGCGGCATGGCCATGGGCACCCCGCACTACATGTCCCCGGAGCAGATCGCGGGCGGCGAGGTCGACCACAGCAGCGACCTCTACTCGCTGGGCTGCGTGCTCTACGAGATCGCCACCGGGGCGCCGCCGTTCGACCTCGGCGACTCCTGGTCGGTGCTGGTGGGACACCGGGACACCGAACCGGTCCCGCTCCGCCGGCACCGGCCCGAGCTGCCCGAATACTTCGAACAGGTGGTCCTGGACCTCCTCGCCAAGCGGCCCGAGGACCGGCCCGCGCACGCCCGCCGGCTCCATCTGCGGCTGGTCGAGGGCCGCCGCGGCCCCCTGGCCGCCCCCGCCGCCCCGGCCGCCGAGCTGCCCGGCTGGGCCCGCGGGATGACCGCCGGCCGCAAGGCGAACCTGGAGGCCCGCTCGGCCAGCGGCGCGTGGACGGTCCTCACCGGCTCGTGGACGGCCCCCCAGCCGCCCGCCGCCCCGGCCGCCCAGACCCCGGCCGCCCAGACCCCGGCCGCCCAGACCCCGGCCGCCCAGACCCCGGCCCCGGCCCCGGCCCCGGCCGGAGCCAACGCCCCCGCCCGACCCGAAGCCACCGCCCCGGCCGGTGCCGCGGTGCCGTCCGCCCCGCCCGGTGCCGGGGTTCCCTCCGTGCTGCCCGGGGCCCCCGTCCCGTCCCCCGGTCCCGCCGGGCCCGCCGTGGCGCCGCCCGGCCGGAACGCCGCCCCGTACACCGGGCCGTGGCCCGCACCCCGGCCCGGACCCGCCGAGGACCCCCGGCTGACCGGCCCGTACGGCATCCCCGCGGCCCACGGCACCTTCGGCGCCCACGACCCCGAGCACCCCGGCACCCTCGCGGTACGCCACGAGGCCGCCGCCGACCTCAGCCGGGCCGGCCGGCCCGCCGAAGCCCTCGCCGAATTCCGGGAGATCGCCGCGATCCGGGCCCGGGTGCTCGGCCCCGACCACCCCGACACCCTCGCCGCCCGCCAGGAGACCGGATACGTCCTCGGCCAGCTCGGCCGCTACCAGCAGGCCCACGAGGTGTACACCGCGGTGCTCGCCGACCGGGTCCGCACCACCGGCGCCGAGCACCCCGACACCCTCCTCTGCCACCACAACCTGGTCTGCACCCTCGGCCGGCTCGGCCGGCACGCCGAAGCCCACCGGGCCGCCGACGAGGTCGCCGCGATCCGCGCCCGGATCCTGGGCCCCGACCACCCGGACACCCTCCTCACCCGCTACGAGGCCGCCTACGCCCTCGGCCGGCTCGGCCGCTGGCAGGAGGCCCTCGACGGCTACCGGCAGGTCGCCGCCGCCCGCGAACGCGGCCTCGGCCCCGACCACCCCGACACCCTCGACGCCCGCTACGAGGTCGGCATCGCCCTCGGCCGGCTCGGCCACGGCCCCGAGGCCCTCGACCTGTACCGCTCGCTGGTCCGCGACCGCACCCGCGCCTACGGAGCCACCGACCCCGAGACCCTCCGCGCCCGCCATGTCCTCGGCGTCAACCTGGGCCGTCTGGCCCGCTGGGAGGAGGCCCTCGACGAGGCCCGCCAGGTCGGCGGACTGCGCGCCCGGGTCCTCGGCGCCGACCACCCCGACACCCTGGTCAGCCGCCGCGAGATCGCCGTCGGACTGGGCTGGCTCGGCCGCTGGGACGAGGCCCTCCCGCTGTACCGGGAGATCGCCGGAGCACGCGAACGGGCCCTGGGCGCCGACCACCCCGACACCCTGGACGCCCTCGGCGACCAGGCCCACTGCCTGGAACGGCTGGCCCTGGCCGCCGAGGCCGCCGCGCTCCGCACCCGGATCGCCGACCTCCGCGGCCGCGGCTCCACCTACGGCAGCGCCCTGCCGCCCGCCGTCGGCGCGTGACCCCTTCCCGTCCGGCCTCTGGTCCGGCCGGGCCGGGGCGTGTTACGAAGAGCCATGACGAACTGGAACGGCAGGGCCCGGGGCTTCTCACAGGACGTGTACGACGCCGTCATCGTCGGCGGCGGCCACAACGGGCTGGTCGCCGCCGCCTATCTGGCCCGCGCCGGGCGCTCCGTACTGGTCCTCGAAAGACTCGGGCACACCGGCGGGGCCGCCGTCTCCACCCGCCCGTTCCCGGGCGTGGACGCCCGGCTCTCCCGCTACTCCTACCTGGTGTCCCTGCTACCCCCGAAGATCGTCCGCGATCTGCGGCTGCGGTTCGAGGTCCGCAAACGCACCGTCGCCTCCTACACCCCGACCGTCCGCGACGGCCGCCCCACCGGCCTGCTCGTCGGCGGCGACGAGGCCCGGACCAGGGAGTCCTTCGCCCGGCTCACCGGCTCGGACCGGGAGTACGAGCGCTGGCGGGCCTTCTACGGGATGACCGCCCGGGTCGCCGAACGGGTCTTCCCCACCCTCACCGAACCCCTCCCCAGCCGTGCCGCCCTGCGGGAACGAGTCGGCGACGAAACGGCCTGGCGGACCCTGTTCGAGGAACCCCTCGGGCGGACCGTCGAGGAGCGGTTCGCCGACGACCTGGTGCGCGGGGTGGTCCTCACCGACGGACTCATCGGCACCTTCGCCGACGCCCACGACCCCTCCCTCGCGCAGAACCGCTGCTTCCTCTACCACGTGATCGGCGGCGGCACCGGGGACTGGGACGTGCCCGTCGGCGGGATGGGCGCCCTCACCGACGCCCTCGCGGTCGCCGCCCGGTCGGCCGGCGCCGAGATCGTCACCGGGCACGAGGCGCTGCGCATCGACCCCGACGGGACCGCCGGCGCCGAGGTCGCCTTCCGTACGGCCGGCGGCGAGGGCGTGGTCGCCGGGCGCCGGGTCCTGGTGAACGCGGCACCCCGGGAGCTGGCCCGGCTGCTCGGCGAGACCCCGCCGGAACCGGCCGAGGGCGCCCAGCTGAAGGTCAACATGCTGCTGCGCCGGCTGCCCCGGCTCAAGGACACCTCGGCGGACCCGGCGGAGGCGTTCGCCGGCACCTTCCACATCGGGGAGGGCTATGCCGAACTCGCCCGCGCGCACGCCCAGGCGGCGGCCGGGGAACTCCCGTCCGCCCCGCCCTCGGAGATCTACTGCCACTCGCTGACCGATCCCGGGATCCTGGCCCCCGAACTGGCGGCCCAGGGCTACCAGACCCTCACCCTCTTCGGACTGCACACCCCGGCCCGGCTGTTCGAGAAGCACGGCGGGGGCCCGGACCAGGCGAAGGAGGTGCTGCTCGCGGCCACCCTGGCCCAACTGGACGGGCACCTCGCCGAACCGATCGCCGACTGCCTGGCCCTGGACGCGGACGGCCGGCCCTGCATCGAGGCGAAGAGCCCGCTCGACCTGGACCGCGAACTGCGGCTGCCCGGCGGCAACATCTTCCACCGGGACCTGTCCTGGCCGTACGAGGAGGAGCCCGCCGGCCCGGACGGCACCGGCGGCCGCTGGGGGGTGGAGACCGGGCACCCGGCGGTCCTGCTGTGCGGGGCGGGCGCCCGCCGGGGCGGCGGGGTCAGCGGGATCCCCGGCCACAACGCGGCCATGGCGGCCCTGGGCCGCTGACCACCGCAGGGCGGACGGCCACGCGGGTCGGATGCCGTTCAGTCGGCGGAGCGCTGCCAGCCGGCCACCTCGATCCGGGCCGCGTCGGCGGGCCGGTCCTCGGAGAACAGCAGCCGGCCCGGTTCGCCGACGCGCAGGACGTCCAGGTAGACGCCCCGGCCCACGTAGCGGCCGTCGGCGGTGTGCCGGAACCGCAGGCGCAGGGGCCGGCCGGCCCAGTCGGCGAGGGAGGCTTCCAGCCGGTGCCAGATCCGGCCGGACCAGCCGCCGACCCGTCCCTCGGGCCACTCCTCGGCGCTGCCCCCGCCGGTGCGTTCGGTACGGAAGGGCACCGGGCGCCACGGCCCGTCGGGGGTGTCGGGTGTGTCGGCCGGGGCCGCCTCCAGGTGGAGGAAGCCCTCGCCGGGCACGGTGTCCCACCAGACGGCGCAGCGCAGCCGGGCCCCGGGGCCGGACGGGGTGATCGGGGGCAGGGTCAGGGTGCCGGCGGCGGCCGGGGTCATCCCGGAGAACCAGGCGGGCCCGCCGTGCCGGGTGCGGACCGGGACGGCTCGGGCGAAGGCGTTGCCGACGGCCACCCGCGGCGCGCTGCCGGCCCGCCAGGTCCGCACCGGGTGAACGGAGTTGCCGAGCAGGACCAGATAGGAGTCGGTGGAGGGGTCGAGGACGAGGGAGGTGCCGGTGAAGCCGGTGTGGCCGGCGGAGTGCGGGGTGGCCATGGCGCCCATGTACCAGTGCTGGTAGAGCTCGAAGCCGAGGCCGTGGTCGTCGCCGGGAAAGGCGGTGTTGAAGTCGGTGAACAGGAGTTCCACGGAGGCGGGGCGCAGGATGCGCTTCCCGGCGTACGCGCCGCCGTCGAGGAGGGCGCGGGCCAGCAGGGCCAGGTCCCAGGCGGTGCCGAACACCCCGGCGTGGCCGGCGACCCCGCCGAGGGCGTGGGCGTTCTCGTCGTGGACCGAGCCCCAGACCAGGCCGCGGTCCAGTCCGGACCACGGGGGGCGCTGGACCTCGGTGGCGGCGGTGCCGCGCCGCCAGGAGAGCGGTGGGTTGAAACGCGTGCGGCGCATCCCGAGCGGAGCGGTGATCTCGTCGTGGAGCAGGACGTCCAGGGTGCGTTCGGTGATCCGTTCCAGGAGCAGTTGCAGGGCGATCAGATTGAGGTCGGAGTATCGGTAGACGCTCCCCGGGGGTTCCTGCGGCTTCACCGACCACAGCAGCCTCAGCTGTCCCGCCCGGTCGGGCTGTAGGTAGAACGGCGCCCAGGAGCGCAGTCCGGAGGTGTGGGTGAGGAGCTGGCGGACGGTGACGAGCTCCTTGCCGCCGCCGGTGAACTCGGGCAGGTAGCGGCGGACCGGCGCCTCCAGGGCCAGCCGGCCCCGCTCCATCTGCTGCACGGCCAGCACCGAGGTGAACAGCTTGGTCAGCGAGGCCAGGTCGAAGACGGTGTCCTCGGCCATCGCGATCCGTTCGGCGGCCGGGAACTCGCCGGCCCGGTCGGTCCGGCCGTCGTAGTCGGAGTAGCGGACGGCGTCGCCCATCGCCC
This sequence comes from Streptomyces sp. NPDC033845, assembly GCF_055576225.1. NCBI lineage: Bacteria > Bacillati > Actinomycetota > Actinomycetes > Kitasatosporales > Streptomycetaceae > Streptomyces > Streptomyces sp. NPDC033845. The sequence goes on from NZ_JBVIRI010000002.1 coordinate 491,036, forward strand.
GGTGCAGGGCCACGGTGCGGCCCCGGCCGGCGAGGACCACGGCCCCGGCGTAGTAGGGGTGTTCGGGGGAGGGGCCGAGGAACCTGCGGGCCGCGTCGGCGGTGGCCTCCAGCTGGCGCTCCAGAAGTCCGGCCTGCCGGGCCGAGCCGTAGCGCAGCCGCAGGCCCTGAAGGGCCCGCCGTTCGGCCGCCCCGCCGGCGGACCCGCCGGCCGCCGCGGCTCCGGTCCCCCGGGGCAGTCCGGCCCCGAGCAGCAGCACCCCGCCGAGCGCGAGCAGCCGGACCCCCAGCCGCCGCCGCCCGACCCCGGCGCGTTCCGTTCCGCCGGTCCGCTCCGTCCCCCCGGCCGCGGGTCCGTTCCCGCCGGGTCCGGGCCCGCCGTGGCCGACGGCCGTTCCGCCGGATCGTGCCGGTGCCCCCGTGTGTCCGCCCATGGCCGGACCTCCTGTCGCTCGTCGCGCACGCTAACGGTTATCTGCCCGCGGGCCGCGCACTCCCCGCCCGGACGGCCCGGCAAAGAATCTGACACTGCATCAGAAAACCTCTTCCCTCGGTCGCCGCGCTGCGGCATCCTGCCGCCCATGAAGACCGAGCTGAGCCGCAAACTGGGAGTCGAGCACGCCGTCTTCGGCTTCACACCCTTCCCGGCAGTCGCCGCGGCCATCACCCGGGCCGGAGGTTTCGGAGTGCTCGGAGCCGTCCGCTACACCGCCCCCGACGACCTCAGACGCGATCTCGACTGGATGCAGGACCACACCGACGGCAAGCCCTACGGCCTCGATGTGGTGATGCCCGCCAAGAAGGCGGTCGACGCGGTCGGCGGGATCACCGAAGCCGACATCGAGGCCATGATCCCGGCCGGCCACCGGGAGTTCGTCCGCGAGACCCTCGCCAAGCACCGGGTCCCCGGCCTCCCCGAGGGCGAGGCCTCCGGCTGGCGGATCACCGGATGGATGGAGCAGGTCGCCCGCAACCAGCTCGACGTCGCCTTCGACTACCCCATCAAACTCCTGGCCAACGCCCTCGGTTCACCGCCCGAGGACGTCATCGCCCGCGCCCACGAGCACGGGGTCCTGGTCGCCGCCCTGGCCGGCAGCGCCAAACACGCCCGCCGGCACGCCGAAGCCGGCATCGACATCGTGGTCGCCCAGGGGTACGAGGCCGGCGGCCACACCGGCGAGATCGCCACCATGGTGCTGGTCCCGGAGATCGTCGAGGCCGTGGCCCCGCTGCCGGTGCTCGCCGCCGGCGGGATCGGCAGCGGAGAGCAGATCGCCGCCGGACTGGCCCTGGGCGCCCAGGGCGCCTGGCTCGGCTCCCTCTGGCTCACCACCACCGAGGCCGACCTGCACTCCCGCGCCCTCACCGAGAAGCTCCTCGCCGCCGGCTCCGGCGACACCGTCCGCTCCCGCGCGCTCACCGGCAAACCCGCCCGCCAGCTGCGCACCGAGTGGACGGACGCCTGGGACGACCCGAACGGCCCGGGAGCCCTCCCGATGCCGCTCCAGGGACTGCTGGTCGCCGAGGCCGTGTCCCGGATCCAGAAGTACGAGGTCCAGCCGCTGCTCGGCACCCCGGTGGGACAGATCGTCGGCCGGATGAACACCGAGCGCAGTGTCCGGGCCGTCTTCGACGACCTCACCCGCGGCTTCGAGCGGGTCGTGGACCGCATCAACCGCATCGCCGGCCGAGCCTGAGGAGCGTTCCCGAGATGACCGACACGACCGCCGGCCGGCCCAACGGCTTCTGGGCCCAGGCAGCCGCCGACCCCGACCGGACCGTGCTGGTGACCCCGGCCGGCGAGGAGTGGACCGCCGGCCGGCTGCACGCCGACGTCAACCGGCTGGTGCACGGACTGCGCGCGGCCGGCCTCGAACGCGGCGACGCCTTCGCCGTGGTCCTGCCCAACGGGGTGGAGTTCTTCACCGCCTACCTGGCCGCCTCCCAGGCCGGTTTCTACCTGGTCCCGGTCAACCACCACCTGGTCGGCCCCGAGATCGCCTGGATCGTCGCCGACTCCGGCGCCAAGGTGCTGATCGCCCACGAGCGGTTCGGGGCCGCCGCCACCGCGGCGGCCGACGAGGCCGCCCTCCCCGGGAGCCACCGCTTCGCCGTCGGAGCGGTACCCGGCTTCCGCCCGTACCCCGAACTCCTCGACGGGCAGAGCGCCGAACCGCCCGCCGAGCGGACCCTGGGATGGGTGATGAACTACACCTCCGGCACCACCGGTCGGCCGCGCGGCATCCGCCGCCCGCTGCCCGGCAAACTCCCGGAGGAGACCTATCTCGGCGGATTCCTCGGCATCTTCGGGGTCCGCCCCTTCGAGGACAACGTCCACCTGGTCTGCTCCCCGCTCTACCACACCGCCGTCCTCCAGTTCGCCGGCGCCTCCCTGCACATCGGGCACCCGCTGGTCCTGATGGACAAGTGGACCCCCGAGGAGATGCTCCGCCTGATCGACACCCACGCGGCCACCCACACCCATATGGTCCCCACCCAGTTCCACCGGCTGCTGGCCCTCCCGCAGCCCGTGAAGGACCGGTACGACGTGAGCTCCATGCGGCACGCCATCCACGGCGCCGCGCCCTGCCCGGACCACGTCAAACGGGCGATGATCGACTGGTGGGGGAGCTGCGTGGAGGAGTACTACGCGGCCAGCGAGGGGGGCGGGGCCTTCGCCACCGCCGAGGACTGGCTGAAGAAGCCCGGCACGGTCGGCCGGGCCTGGCCGATCAGCGAGCTCGCCGTCTTCGACGACGAAGGCAACCGGCTGCCGGCCGGGGAACTCGGCACCGTCTACATGAAGATGAGCACCGGCGGCTTCAGCTACCACAAGGACGAGGGGAAGACCCGGAAGAACCGCATCGGCGACTTCTTCACCGTCGGGGACCTCGGGGTGCTGGACGAGGAGGGCTACCTCTTCCTCCGGGACCGCAAGATCGACATGATCATCTCGGGCGGGGTGAACATCTATCCGGCCGAGATCGAGTCCGAACTCCTCGGCCACCCCGCCGTGGCCGACGCCGCCGCCTTCGGGATCCCGCACCCGTCCTGGGGCGAGGAGGTCAAGGCGGTGGTCGAACCGGCCGAGGGCTTCGTCCCCGGCGACGCCCTCGCCGCCGAGATCCTGGCCCACTGCGAACGCCGACTGGCCGGCTACAAACGCCCCAAGTCGGTGGACTTCATCGAGACGATGCCCCGCGACCCCAACGGCAAGCTCTACAAGCGCCGCCTCCGCGACCCCTACTGGGAGGGCCACACCCGCGCCATCTAGCCGTACGCCCGGCCAGCGGGGGTATTTGATGACAGGCAGGGCATATGACAGCGTAGCGGCATGAGTACGGCGAAGCGCACCTCTCCCCTGACCGACTGGACCGTCCTGGTCCCCGTGGTGGCGCTGGTGGCGTTGCTGCTGAGCTGGGGGCGGAACCTGCCCGGCCCGGCGGTGGCGCTCGTCGCGCTCTGCCTGGCCGGGGCGGTCCTCGCCGCCGTCCACCACGCGGAGGTGGTCGCCCACCGGGTCGGGGAACCCTTCGGCTCCCTGGTGCTCGCCGTCGCCGTCACCGTCATCGAAGTGGCCCTGATCGTCACCCTGATGGCCGACGGCAACAGCGACAAGACCTCCTCGCTGGCCCGGGACACCGTCTTCGCCGCGGTCATGATCACCTGCAACGGCATCGTCGGCCTGTCCATCCTGGTCGGCGCCCTGCGCAACCGGGTGGCCGTGTTCAACGCGGAGGGCTCCGGAGGCGCCCTGGCCACCGTCGCCACCCTGGCCACCCTCAGCCTGGTGCTGCCCACCTTCACCACCTCCAAGCCCGGCCCGGAGTTCTCCACCGCCCAGCTCACCTTCGCCGCCGTCGCCTCCCTGGCCCTGTACGGACTGTTCGTCGCGGTCCAGACCGTCCGGCACCGGGACTACTTCCTCCCCGTGGACACCAAGCCGCCGGCCGGCACCCCCGCCGCCGCCACGACCGACGACCACGCCGAACCCCCCACCTCCCGGGCCGCGCTCATCAGCCTGGGCCTGCTGCTGGTCGCGCTCATCGCGGTGGTCGGCGACGCCAAGGCCGTCTCGCCCACCATCGAGTCCGCGGTCGCCGACGCCGGACTCCCGCACGCCGTGGTCGGCGTCATCATCGCCCTGCTGGTGCTGCTCCCCGAGACCCTCGCCGCCGTCCGGGCGGCCCGCCGCAACCGGATGCAGACCAGCCTCAACCTGGCCTACGGCTCTGCCATCGCCAGCATCGGCCTGACCATCCCGGCCATCGCCCTGGCCTCCGTCTGGCTCTCCGGCCCCCTGATGCTCGGCCTGGGCCCGACCCACATGGTGCTGCTCGCCCTCACCGTGATGGTGGGCGCGCTCACCGTGGTCCCGGGACGGGCCACCCTCCTCCAGGGCGGGGTCCACCTGGTCATCCTCGCCGCCTACCTGTTCCTCGCCGTCAGCCCGTGACGGCGGGGAACAGGGGCTGACCCCGGCTCAGCGGCGCTCGCGCGCCCACACCACCCGCAGGGCCGGCGAGGCCAGGATGTCCCGCTCGCAGAACCGGGACCGCACCCAGCGCTCCTGGGAGAACAGCCTGGTCTGGTCGGCGAAGTACGGCGAACCGGGGTTCGAGGACTGCCCGTACGCCAGCAGGGTGCTCGCCACCGGGCAGCGCCCGCCGTCCCAGCCGACCGCCTGCACATGGCTGGTGCCGTGCGTCACCTCGGCATAGCCGCCGGCGGCCGGCAGCCAGGCCGCCTCCACCTTGTTCCACACCCCCAGCGCCTCGGTGCCGCCGCCCACCGGGATCCGCTGCCCGCCGCGCACCACGAACTGGTGCTCGCCCAGCGCCGAGTCCAGGGCGATCCCGGCCGCCCGCAGCTCCGCCACCGCGTCCGCCAGGGCCCGGGCGACCCCGGGAGCCGACCGGTTCAGGGTGTGCGGGGTGCGGACCGGATCGGCCGCCGAGAACGGCACCACCCACAGGTCCTTCGCCGCGGTGCCCGCCACCAGCTTCCGCCAGTACCGGTCGAACAGCAGCGCGCCCCGGCTGCCGGTGTCCGTGGTCCGGTCCCAGGCCGCCAGCACCGGGCAGGCCGCCGACACGTCCACCACCGCGCCGTCGCTCCCGGTCGCCCGGCCGTCCGGCAGTGCCGCACAGGCCAGGGCCGTGTCCGCGGCCGCCAGCGAACCGGCCGGAGCCCGGTTGGCGAACTGCTGCGCCCGCAGGTCCGCCACCGTCAGCCGGCCCCGCGCGGCCATCGCCGCCACGTCCTCCAGGGCCCCGCGGGTGCGCAGGCTGCGCGGGGTGTCGACGGTGCCCCAGATCCGCTCGTAGCCCCGTACCGGCCGGTCGGCATTGGCCAGCCACGCGCTGTCGTTGGAGTTCTCCGCGTACGGGGCGCCGCGCAGCACCGGCGCCTTCGCCGGACCGAACACCCCGGGCTGCACCGCGTCCGGGTCCGAGCCCGGCGCGCAGTCCCCGCGCGAACCGTCCAGCACGGCAAGCCCGGAGGCCGGATAGGTGGCCCGGCCCAGCGGGGTGGAGCAGCGGGCCGCCAGCTCGTCGGTGATCCGGGGGAGCACCTGGCTCTGCGTGAACAGGGTCCCGCCGGCCGAGTCCGCGGCCACCGTGTTCACCCAGGGCAGGCCCTGGGTCCGGGCCAGGGCCCGCCCGACGCCGTCCACCGACCGGGACCGGGCCAGTGCGAGGGCCGTGTCGGAGCCGCGCAGGTTCAGCGCGTTGGGATCGTTCAGCGCGTACGCGGTACCGGCGGTCCAGGGCAGCGGCAGCGCCGCGCCCAGGGAGGTGACCACCGGGCCGTAGCGGGTCCACCACTGGGTGCGGGTGACCGGGGCGCCGTCCTTGACGGGCACGGTGACCGTCCGGGCGGTCATCCGCTCGGAGACCCCGTCGACCAGATAGGCGGTCGGGTCGGCCGGGTCGAGGGCGAGCTGGTGGAGGTTGACCGGGGTGCCGGTGGCCACCGTGTGGCTCCAGGCCACCCGCTCGTTGAACCCGATGTTGACCACGGCGGTGCCCAGCAGCGAGCCGCCGGAGACGTCGAGCTCGCCGGGGATGGTCTGCTGGGACTGCCAGAACCGGCGGCCGCCCTGCCAGGGGTAGTGCGGGTTGCCGAGCAGCAGTCCGCTGCCGGTGGCCGAGGTGGCGCCCGAGAAGGCCACCGCGTTGGAACCCCGGTCGAGGGCGGCGGTGCCGAAGAACGCGGCGGCGGCCCGGGCCGCGTCCCCGGGCACCACCGGAGGTGCCGGAGGCGCGGGAGGTGCCGGGGGTGCGGGGGACGCCGGGGGTACGGGAGGTGCCGGGGGTACGGCCGCGGTGATCCCGTCGATTCCGCGGCCCTGACCGCCCAGCACCGCGATCGCGTAACCGCGGGCGGCCACGTCCGCTTCGGTGACCGGACGCACCCAGCCGGCGCCCCGGCAGGCCGGATCGGTGATCCGGTTCTGCGCCAGCCAGGCGTTGTAGCCGGCCGCCCAGCCCCGCATCAGCTCCCGCAGCTGCCGGCTCGGACCGGCCGGGGCCGGCGTTGCCAGGAGCTTCTCCACCGTCCGGGAGTCCCGGACACCCCGGAAGTACAGGTCACTGGAGATGTTGCGGGTGGCGGAGGACAGCGAACCGTCCGGGACCCCGTCCGCGCCCAGCCAGCGGGACCGCTCCCCGGACACGGTCAGGAACCCGTCGGCGAGCACGCACACCTGGTCGGCGGCCTGCGCCCATCCGGTCCCGAAGCCCAGGTCCGGATAGCTCTTCGCCAGGATGTGCGGGATGCCGTGCTCGGTGTAGCGGATGACGGCGGACAGCCGCCCGTCGGAGCGGGCCGGAGGAGCGGCCGCGCCGGGACCGGAGGACCCGGCCGCGCTCTGCGGCAGCGCGACGGAGGCCGCCAGCAGAGCGGCGGCGGCCAGCGCGATCCGCCGCGACAGCGCACCGCCCCGGCGCCCGGGGTGTCGTTCGGAAGTGTGCAACGTCCCTCCCAAATAGCCTGTGTGCGTGCGGAATCGACGCTCCCACACGCACACCGCCGGGCACGGTGATCTGCCGACATCCCGTTCGGTATCTCCACCGTTCGGTATCTCCACCGTTCGGGATCAGCCCGGTTCCAGATCCGCCCCGTCCGGTGCCTACACCCGGCGGTCGCGGAGGGCGCGGAGCAGGATCCGGAGGGGTGCGAGGGCGCCGTAGCCGGTGTCCTTGCGGAGGGCGGCGGGGCCGGCCCGTTCGACCAGGGTCAGCTGGCGGTCCATCAGCTCCAGCATGGTGCGCCCGACCCGGCGCAGCCCGGGATGGGCCCGGTGCACCACATCGGCGGCTGCCGCGAGGGCGGTGCGGGCGGTGGCGGTCTCGGCGGCCAGCAGGGCCCGCACCCCGGGGGTGTCCCGGGCCCGCTCCAGGTCCGTACGGGCCACCCCGTGCGCGGCCAGCCGGTCCAGCGGCAGGCACAGCCGGCCGTCGGCCAGGTCGCCGGCCAGATCGGCGAGGAAGTCGACGCGCTGGGCCGCGTCCACGAACCGGCGCCAGGCCGCGGCCTGCTCCTCGTCGGGGCCGCCCTCGTACTGGAGGCCGGTGAACACCACGATGCCCGGCCAGGCGTAGGCGTCGAGGTAGTCCTGGAACTCCCGCTCGTCGGCGAATCCGGTGAACCCGGCTTCGGCGGTGGCCGCTCCGGCGAGGAACCGGCGGACCCAGTCCGCGGGAAGTCCGCGGGCGGCGGCCGCGCGGCCGAAGGCGCGCAGGACCGGGTCGGGGTCATGGCCGCCGGAGAGCACGGTGTCCACCCGGGCGGCGAGGGCGGCGAGACCGTCGGCGCGCTGCCGAGGGGTACCGGTCTCCGCGGTGTCGTCGACCAGGTTCATCAGGGCCAGACCGGCCGTCAGATGGGGGACCAGGGCGGGTGCGGCCAGCAGCCGCAGGGCCAGGTACGGGGCCTTCTCACGGCGCATCACCCGGCGGGCGGCGGCGGTGTGGTCGGCCCGGGCGGCGGGGTCGGAGATCTCGGCCGCGGTCAGGGTGCGGCGCCAGCTGGGCACGGTTCGGCTCCTCGGGTGATCGTCGCCCCACGCTACCCCCGCTCATTCGAACGGCAGCACCCCGGCCCGGCGGAGCCGGCGCAGGGTGCGGCGTTCGTGGATGAGGCGGCCGACGAGGGCGCCGCCGTAGACCACGAAGCCGACGCCGACCAGCCAGGACTGCACCACGAGCAGGGTGCCGAAGGAGCCGTAGGTGACGGCGTTGGAGGCGATCAGCGGGGAGAACACCAGCTGGGAGAAGATCCGCAGGCCCAGCAGGCCGAGGCTGGTGGCGACGGCCCCGGGGAGCAGGGCCGGCCAGCGGACCCGGCCGCCGAGGAGCATCCGCTGGGAGCCCCAGAAGAAGGCGCAGGTGCCGATGAGGTCGCCGAGGGTGCCGGTCAGGGTGCCGAGGAGGCTTCTGGAGGGGGCCGGGATGATGACCAGCAGGCCGAGGTAGCAGACCAGCAGGGCCAGCCAGACCACATGCCGCCACATGGTGTGCCAGCGGGCGGTGGTCAGGTCCCACACCTTCTCGTAGCCGGTCTGGACGGCCGAGCCGAAGGTGAGGCCGAAGACGGCGAGCAGGGCCAGACCGAAGGCGGTGGTGCGCTCCAGGGCCTGGTCGGCGGCCCCGAAGAGCATCTCGACCCGGGCCCGTGAGGAGGCGCTCACTCCGAGGGCCTGGCCCAGCCAGCGGCCGAAGTTCTCGCCGCTGCCGGGTGCCGCGGCTGCCACCACCACCAGCAGGGGCACCAGGGTGAGGAAGCCGAGCGCGGCGAAGCCCATGGCCCGGTGCATCAGCTCGATCTCCCGGCCCCGCCGCCAGGCCAGCCCGGCGGGTGAGGCCCGGAGCCGGTCCGCCAGCCGTCGGAGAGTCGGGATCACCCCAGTGCCCTACCCGCCGGGCCGGGAGCGGCTCGGCGGTTCTCCCCAAATGCGCCCGATCAGGTGCGTTCAGCGGTCGCGGAGGTCCTCGGTGCGGGCGAGCTTCCCGGCCGAGCGTTCCAGGGTGTCCGGGGGCAGCACCTCCACGCGGACCGAGACCCCGAGGTCCTCCTTGACGGCGCGGACCACGGCGGCCGCGGCGGCCTCGCGGTCCGCCGGGCCGGTGTCCGGGCGGGCCTCGGCGCGGATGGTGAGGGAGTCCAGCCGGGCTTCCCGGGTCAGCCGCAGCCGGAAGTGCGGGGATATGCCGGGGGTGCGGAGGAGTATCTCCTCGATGGCCGAGGGGAAGAGGTTGACCCCGCGCAGGATGATCATGTCGTCGCTGCGGCCGGTCACCTTCTCCATCCGGCGGAAGGCCGGCGCCGCCGTGCCCGGCAGCAGCCGGGTCAGGTCCCTGGTGCGGTAGCGGATCAGCGGCATGGCGTCCCGGGTGAGGGAGGTGAAGACCAGCTCGCCGGGCTCGCCGTCCGGGAGGACCTCGCCGGTGACCGGGTCCACGACCTCGGGGAGGAAGTGGTCCTCCCAGATGTGCAGCCCGTCCTGGCTGCCGGAGAACTCCTGTGCCACGCCGGGGCCGATCACCTCGGAGAGGCCGTAGATGTCCACCGCGGTGATGTCCAGCCGCTGCTCGATCTCCCGGCGCATCTCCTCCGTCCACGGTTCGGCGCCGAAGACCCCGGTGCGCAGCGAGGTGCCGCGCGGGTCGATGCCCTGGCGTTCCATCTCGTCGAGCAGGGTGAGCATGTAGGAGGGGGTGACCATGATGACCTCGGGCCGGAAGTCCTGGATCAGCCGGACCTGGCGGTCCGTCATCCCGCCGGAGGCGGGCACGACCGTGCAGCCGAGCCGTTCGGCGCCGTAGTGGGCGCCGAGGCCGCCGGTGAACAGGCCGTAGCCGTACGCGATGTGGACCATGTCGCCGGGGCGGGCGCCGGCCGCGCGGAGGGAGCGGGCGACGACCTCGGCCCAGATGTCGAGGTCGCGGGCGGTGTAGCCGACCACGGTGGGGCGGCCGGTGGTGCCGCTGGAGGCGTGGATGCGGCGGAGCTCGGAGCGGGGGACCGCCAGCATCCCGAAGGGGTATTCGTCCCGGAGGTCGGCCTTGGTGGTGAAGGGGAAACGGGCCAGATCGGCGAGGGTGCGGCAGTCCTCGGGGCGCAGGCCGGCCCGGTCGAAGGAGCGGCGGTAGAACGGGACCCGTTCGTAGACCCGCCGCAGGGTGGCCCGCAGCCGCTCCAGCTGGAGCGCCGCCAGTTCCGGGGCGCCGAGCAGCTCGCCCGCGTCCCCGTGGTCCTGCCCGTTCCCGCCCATGTCTCCCCCGAACTCCGAACCCGCGCATGACCGACCGATCATTCGGTAGATTGCCCGAGGGGGACCGGGGAAATCAATAACTCGTTCGAGTGGTTCTCCCGAGGCGCTGCCCGATCGGGTGGCGGGGCGTACCGTCGGATGGAGAGGTCCTCGTCGAAGGAGGCCCGCATGTCCGAGGTCGAACCCGCCGTGTCCGTACGGCTCGGCTCCTCCGAAGCGCGGCGCCTGGTGGGGTTGCTGGCCGAGGTGGCGTACCTGCTCGGGGATCCCGGCCCGAACGGCCTCACCGACGCGCAGGCCGCCGAGCTCGGGCAGGGGATCGGCCGGCGCGAGCTGGCAGAGTGGACGCGGACCCTGGCCGCCGAGCTCCGCGGGAAGTTGTGAGCGCCGGGCGGCCCGGCCGGCTGTTCTCGGGCCGGGACCGCGGGGTCATCGCGGCGGCCGCGATCTCCATGCTGCTGGTCCAGATGGACTGGTTCGCGCTGAACCTGATGCTGCCGGTCATCGCCCGTGACTTCGGCACGCCGACCACCGACCTCCAATGGCTGGTCAGCGGCTATATGCTCACCCTCGGCGCCTTCATGATCATCGGTGGTCGGCTGGCCGACGTGCACGGCCGGCGGACCGTGGCCCTGTGGGGGCTCACCGGCTTCGCGGTGGTCTCGGTCGTGTGCGCGGCCGCCCAGAACACCGCCTGGCTGGTGGCCGGCCGGGTCGTCCAGGGGGTGACCGCGGCCCTGATCTTCCCGGTGGCGGTGGCCGTGGTCACCGCCCACTTCCGGGACTCCCGGCAGGGCCGGGCGGTCGGCACGGTCCTGGCCTTCAGCGCGGTCGGCACCGCCCTGGGCCCGTTCGTCGGCGGGGCCTTCGCCGAACACGTCAGCTGGCGCGCGGTCTTCCTGCTGAACGTGCCCTTCTGTGCCGCCGCGGTGCTGCTGATGCTCCGCTGCGTCACCGACAGCCGCGACGAACAGGCCGGCGGCGGACTGGACCTGCCCGGGGCCGTCACGGTGGCGGGCGGTCTGTCCGCCCTGATGCTCGCCGTGGACCAGGGCGACCGCTGGGGCTGGGCCTCCCCGCTCACCCTGCTCTGCTGGGCCTGCGGGGTGCTGCTGCTGGCGGCGTTCCTGGTGATCGAGCGGCGTACCGCCGAACCCCTGCTCGACCTGTCGCTGCTGCGCAACCGGCCGTTCGTCACGGTCACCCTGGCCGGCTCGGTCTCCAACATCGTCTACTGCCTGGTCGCGGTCCTGTCCGCGCTCTACCTCCAGCAGGCCCGCGGGCTCAGCCCGCTCGAATCCGGACTGGTGTTCCTGGCCCTGTCGGTGGGTGCGGGCGGCGCGAGCTACCGGTCCGGACACCTGGCCCGGCGCTGGCGCCCGGAGGCCCTGATGGCCTTCGGGCTGATGCTCAGCGGGCTCAGCCTGCTGGCCCTCACCTGGACCACCTCGATCGCCCTCTACACCGTGGTGTTCGCCGTGGTCGGCGTCGGGCTCGGCCTGGGCTGGGCGCTGACCCAGGTGGCCACCCAGGCGTACGTCCCGGGCAGCCGGCTGGCCGCCGCCTCCGGGCTGGTGCTGACCTCGCTGGTACTCCTCGGCGCGATGGCCGTGGCGGTGGCCGCCACCGTCCTGGAAACGCTCGCCGGGTCCGCGGCACGGGCGGCCGCCGACGGTCCGGCGATCGAGTCGGTGCTGCGGGTGGCGGCCGCCCTGGCCCTGGCCGGCGCGGTCGCCCTGCTCCCGCTGCTCCGCCGCACCGGCGTCCGCGCGGCCGCACCGCCGGCCGGGGCGGCCGGGGCGGCGGACGGCGGCCCCGGAACCGTACTGCCCTGATCCGGCCCGCCGGGATCAGGCCCCGGCGGCCCGCTCGGGCGAGGCGGCGGCCGGATCGGCGGCGGTGGCCACCGACTTCGCCCACCGGTAGTCCGCCTTGCCGCTCGGCGAACGCTGGATCGACGGGGCGATCACCAGCTGCCGGGGGATCTTGTACCCGGCGAGCCGGGTCCGGCAGTGGGTCTGTATCTCCTCCAGACTCGGTTCGGCCGCACCCGCCCGGACCTGCACCACCGCCGCCACATGGCTGCCCCAGCGGGCGTCCGGCACCCCGGCGACCAGGGCGTCGTACACGTCGGGGTGCGACTTCAGTGCCTCCTCCACCTCCTCCGGATAGACCTTCTCGCCGCCGGTGTTGATGCACTGGGAGCCGCGCCCCAGCACCGTGACGATGCCCTCCTCGTCCACCGTGGCCATGTCACCGAGCAGCACCCACCGCTCCCCGTCCCGCTGGAAGAAGGTGTCGGCGGTCTTCACCGGGTCGTTGTAGTACCCCAGGGGGACGTGGCCGCGCTGCGCCAGACGGCCGGGTTCGCCGATCGGCACCGGCTCGTGGGTGACCGGGTCGATCACCTGGGTCCGCTCGTTGACCTCCAGCCGGAAGCCCTTCTCCGGGCCGGAGTCCGCGGTCGCCTTCCCGTTGGAACCGGACTCGGAGGAACCGAAGTTGTTGAGCAGCAGGACGTTGGGGACCAGCTCCTGGAACTGGGCGCGGACCGTGTCCGACATGATCGCCCCGGAGGAGGAGAGGCTGAACAGCGAGGACATGTCGGTGCCCCGGAGCGGTCCGCGCAGCGCGTCCACCAGTGGCCGCAGCATCGCGTCACCGACCAGCGAGACGCTGGACACCTTCTCCTTCTGGATGGTCCGCAGCACCTCCTCGGGGGCGTACTTGCGGTGGATGACGATCCGCTGCCCGTAGTTGAAGGCCACGAACGAGGTGAGGGTGGAGGTGCCGTGCATCAGCGGGGGAGTGGGGAAGAAGGTGAGGCCGGCCCCGCCGGCGGCCACCCGTTCGGCGAGCTCCTCGGGCCGCTTGACCGGCTCACCGGTCGGCGCGCCGCCGAACAGACCGGCGAAGAACAGGTCCTCCTGCCGCCACATCACGCCCTTGGGCATGCCCGTGGTGCCGCCGGTGTAGATGATGAACAGGTCGTCGGGGGAGCGCGGTGCGAAGCCGCGGGCGGGCGAACCGGCCGCCTCCGCCTCGGGGAACGGGACCACCTCCAGGTCGGGGGCGTCCGTCGGGACCTCCCCCACCCGGACCAGATGGCGCAGCTTGGAGGTCTGCGGCAGGGCCGCCGCGACCCGCGGGGTGAACTCGGCGTCGAAGACCAGTCCGGCCAGGTCGGCGTCGTTGTAGAGGTAGACCAGCTCCTCTTCCACATAGCGGTAGTTGACGTTGACCGGGACGAGGCGCGCCTTCAGACAGGCCAGCACCGTCTGCAGGTACTCGATGCCGTTGTAGAGGTGCAGTCCGAGGTGCTCGCCGGGCTCCAGACCGCTGTCCAGCAGGTGGTGGGCGAGGCGGTTGGCGGCCTCGTCCAGCTCGCGGTAGGTCAGCCTGCGCTCGGCGCCGGTCCCGGGGTGGTCCACGTACACGAGGGCCTCGCGGTCCGGTACCACGTCGACCACCGACTCGAACAGGTCGGCAAGGTTGTACTCCACCGTTCCTCCTGACCTCTTCATCCGATGGCGGTCATTACAGCGCCGCCCCCCGCAAGTGGGAAGCCCGGCGCCCAAGAAATCTGACTAGGTGTCAGAAAGCTATTGAACTGCACCCGCCCCTACTGCAACCTGTTCTAGGTCTTGAGACGGGAGGACGGCAATGGGTGGGACCGAACACCTCACCGTGGAGCGCCACGGCGCCACACTGGTGCTCACCATGAACAGGCCAGAGGCGAAGAACGCGCTCTCGCTGCCCCTGCTCGTGGGGCTCTACGACGGCTGGCTGGAGGCGGACGCGGACGACACCGTGCGCTCCGTGGTGCTCACCGGCGCGGGCGGTGACTTCTGCGCCGGAATGGACCTCAAGGCCCTGGCCGGCCAGGGGATGGCCGGCGACCACTACCGGGACCGCCTCAAAGCGGACCCCGACCTGCACTGGAAGGCCATGCTCCGGCACCACCGGCCGCGCAAACCGGTGATCGCCGCGGTGGAGGGCTACTGCGTGGCCGGCGGCACCGAGATCCTCCAGGGCACCGACATCCGGGTCGCGGGGGAGGGCGCCACCTTCGGGCTGTTCGAGGTCAGGCGCGGACTCTTCCCGATCGGCGGGTCCACGGTCCGGCTGCCGCGCCAGGTCCCGCGGACGCACGCGCTGGAGATGCTGCTGACCGGCCGGCCGTACCCGGCGGCCGAGGCCGCCCGGATCGGGCTGATCGGGCAGGTGGTGCCGGACGGCACGGCGCTGGCCAAGGCCCTGGAGATCGCCGAGCAGATCAACGCCTGCGGCCCGCTGGCCGTGGAGGCGGTGAAGGCCTCCGTCTACGAGACCGCCGAGATGACGGAGACGGAGGGGCTGGCGGCCGAACTGGTGCGGGGCTGGCCGGTCTTCGACACCGCCGACGCCAAGGAAGGGGCCCGCGCCTTCGCCGAGAAGAGGCCCCCGGTCTACCGCCGCGCCTGACCGGCGGGGACCCCGGGCCCGCGGCCGCCCGTCGGTTCCGGCCGGGCGGGCATCCACCGGCCGGCGCCCGCCCGGCCGGGCCGCCTGCCCCACCGGGGGTGGCGGCCCGACCGGGGCCCGGCCGGGCGCGCGTGCCCCACGCGCCGTACGCACCCGGGGCGCTCTGCCCGTACCCGCCCGCACCACCCCTCCGTACCCACCCGCCGCCCCCACCCCATCTCCCTCCGCCTCGTTCCTCCCCCTCCCAACCCGGAGCGGCGCTCCGGATCGGGACCCTTGCTCCGGCCTTGGAGCGCCAGCCCGCTTCCGGAGCACCGGCCCGGACCGAGAGCAGTGCTCCGGCCGACAGAATCGGAGAGTCGCCCCCCCATGACCGCAGCCGCAGCAGACGCAGCAGCCGCCGCGCCCCCGCCCGAAGTGCTCCGGGCCCCGCTCGTCGTCGAGTTCCCCTTCACCCGCTCCCTCGGCCCGGTCCAGAGCGCCTTCCTCACCGGCCTCCGCGAACGCGTGGTCCTCGGCGTGAAGACCTCCGACGGCACCGTCATGGTCCCGCCCACCGAATACGACCCGGTCACCGCCGAGGAGATCCGCGAGCTGGTCGAGGTCGCCCCCACCGGCACCGTCACCACCTTCGCCTGGAACGACCACCCCCGCCCCGGCCAGCCCCTCGGCACCCCCTTCGCCTGGGTCCTGGTCCGCCTCGACGGGTCCGGCACCGGCCTGCTGCACGCCCTCGACGCCCCCGGCCCCGACTCCGTGCGCACCGGCATGCGGGTCCGGATCCGCTGGGCCGCCGAACGCACCGGCGCCATCACCGACATCGCCTGCTTCGAACCCTGCGAGGACCCCGCCCAGTCCGCCGAACCCGCCCCGCACGACGGGGAGTTCCCCGAGGCCGTCACCGGCATCGTCGCGCACGCCCGGCTCGACTACACCTACAGTCCCGGCCGCGCCCAGACCGCCTACATCAACGCCCTGACCGACCGGAAGACCGTCGGCGAGCGCTGCCCCTCCTGCCGCAAGGTGTACGTCCCGCCCCGCGGCGCCTGCCCCACCTGCGGGGTCGCCACCACCGACCGGGTCGAGGTCGGCCCGGCCGGCACCGTCACCACCTTCTGCATCGTCAACATCAAGGCCAAGAACCTCGACATCGACGTCCCCTACGTCTACGCCCACATCGCCCTGGACGGCGCCGACCTCGCCCTGCACGGCCGGATCGGCGGCATCCCCTACGACCAGGTCCGGATGGGCCTGCGGGTGGAACCCGTCTGGACCGAGGGCGGCCGCTACCCCGACCACTACCGCCCCACCGGTGAACCGGACGCGGACTACGAGGCGTACAAGGAGCTCATCTGATGGCCCGATCAGCACGCGAGGTCGCGGTGGTCGCCTTCGCCCAGAGCGACCACCGGCGCCGCACCGACGAACTCAGCGAAGTCGAGATGGTGATGCCGGTCCTCCACCAGGTGCTCGCCGCCACCGGGCTCAAGGCCGGCGACATCGGCTTCACCTGCTCCGGGTCCAGCGACTACCTGGCCGGCCGCGCCTTCTCCTTCACCATGACCCTCGACGGGGTCGGCGCCTGGCCGCCCATCTCCGAGTCCCACGTCGAGATGGACGGCGCCTGGGCCCTCTACGAGGCCTGGGTGAAGATCCAGACCGGCGAGGCCGACACCGCCCTCGTCTACTCCTACGGCAAGGCCTCCCCCGGATCGGTCCGCGACGTCCTCACCCGCCAGCTCGACCCCTACTACCTGGCGCCGCTCTGGCCCGACGCGGTCGCCCTGGCCGCCCTCCAGGCCCAGGCCCTGATCGACGCGGGGGAGACCGACGAGAAGGCCCTCGCGGCCATCGGCGCCCGAAGCCGCGCCGACGCGGCCGGCAACCCGCACGCCCAGCTCAGCGGCGCCGTCCCGCAGGGCGACTACCAGGTCCGGCCGCTGCGCACCGGGGACTGCCCGCCCATCGGCGACGGCGCCGCCGCCGTGATCCTCGCCGCCGGGGACACCGCCCGCGCGCTCTGCGCACGGCCCGCCTGGATCACCGGCATCGACCACCGCATCGAGGCCCACAACCTCGGCCTGCGCGAGCTCACCGACTCCCCGTCGGCCCGCACCGCCGCCGAACACGCAGGCCTGTTCGACCGGCCGGTGGACACCGCCGAACTGCACGCCCCGTTCTCCTCCCAGGAAGTGGTCCTGCGCAAGGCCCTCGGCCTCGGCGCGGACGTCACCGTCAACCCCTCGGGCGGCGCCCTCGCCGCCAACCCGATGATGGCGGCCGGACTCATCCGGATCGGCGAGGCCGCGGCCCGCATCCACCGGGGCGCCTCCGACCGGGCCGTCGCCCACGCCACCTCGGGCCCCTGCCTCCAGCAGAACCTGGTGGCCGTCCTGGAAGGAGACCCCCGATGAGCGCAGCACCCGCGGCCCCGGCAGGCCCCGCCGCGTCCCGTACGCACAAGGAGCCGGTGGCGGTCGTCGGCGTCGGGCAGACCAAGCACGTCGCCGCCCGGCACGACGTCTCCATCGCCGGGCTGGTCCGCGAGGCCGCCACCCGCGCCCTCGCGGACGCCGAACTGACCTGGGCGGACATCGACGCGGTCGTCATCGGCAAGGCCCCCGACTTCTTCGAGGGGGTGATGATGCCCGAGCTGTACCTCGCCGACGCCCTCGGCGCGGTCGGCAAGCCCATGCTGCGCGTGCACACCGCCGGCTCGGTCGGCGGATCCACCGCCCTGGTCGCCGCCAACCTGGTGGCCGCCCGCGTCCACCGGACCGTCCTCACCCTCGCCTTCGAGAAGCAGTCCGAGTCCAACGCCATGTGGGGCCTCTCGCTGCCCGTCCCCTTCCAGCAGCCGCTGCTGGCCGGCGCGGGCGGCTTCTTCGCCCCGCACGTACGGGCGTACATGCGGCGCACCGGCGCCCCCGACGGCGTCGGCTCCCTCGTCGCCTACAAGGACCGCCGGAACGCCCTGAAGAACCCCTACGCGCACCTCCACGAACACGACATCACCCTGGAGAAGGTCCAGGCCTCCCCGATGCTGTGGGACCCGATCCGCTACTCCGAGACCTGCCCCTCCTCCGACGGCGCCTGCGCGATGATCCTCACCGACCGGGCCGGCGCGGCCCGCGCCCCCCGGCCGCCGGCCTGGGTGCACGGCGGGGCCATGCGCTCCGAACCCACCCTGTTCGCCGGCAAGGACTTCGTGTCCCCGCAGGCCGGCAAGGACTGCGCCGCGGACGTCTACCGGCAGGCCGGGATCACCGACCCGCGCCGGGAGATCGACGCCGTCGAGATGTACGTCCCCTTCTCCTGGTACGAGCCGATGTGGCTGGAGAACCTCGGCTTCGCCGAGGAGGGCGAGGGCTGGAAGCTCACCGAGGCCGGGGTCACCGAACTCGACGGTGACCTCCCGGTCAATCCCTCCGGCGGGGTGCTGTCCACCAACCCCATCGGGGCCTCCGGGATGATCCGGTTCGCCGAGGCCGCCCTCCAGGTGCGCGGCCTGGCCGGAGAACACCAGGTCACCGACGCGCGGCGGGCGATGGGCCATGCCTACGGCGGCGGCGCGCAGTTCTTCGCGATGTGGCTGGTCGGCTCCGAACTCCCCACCACCTGAACGGAATCCGGCTTCCGCGCGGGGTGCCGCACCGGCCACGGGTGACGCACCGTGGCCTGTGCGGCACGCGCCGTCGTGGATAACCTGGCCCCGGACGACACAGCCGGTTCGGGAGGAGCACCACGTGGCCGACAGCATGACCACACAGCGTTCGCAGCGGAGTTCACGGCGGGGCGGACCGCAGGTCCCGCAGCATCCGCTCACCGGCTGGGGCAAGCCGGACATCGATCTGACCAGGGCCGACTGGCAGTCCAGCAGCCAGGGCGCCGGCGACGTGCAGATCGCCTTCGTCGAGGGGTTCATCGCCATGCGCAACAGCGAGCACCCGGAGAGCCCTTCGCTGATCTTCGCCCCGGACGAGTGGCGGGCCTTCGTCCTCGGCGCCCGCGGCGGCGAGTTCGACCTCACCTGAGCGGATCCGGGCGCCTGCCCGAACGGTTCCGGGCCCGGTCCGGACCGGATCCCGGGCCCCTGCCGGAGGCCACCGGGCGCGGAGCCGCCGCTCCGGTGGCCCACCGGGACGGCGTTGTCCGTCCCTGACCGGCAGACCCTCCGCGCTGGCCGAAAGCGTCCGCCGGGGAACCCGCGGGGAACGGAACCGGAAAGAAGATCGGGTTCTTCTCCCGCAGAGGCTCCACCCGCGCGTGCGCGGGCGTACGCTGAGCCTCCGAACAGGTCTGGGGGGTACCAGCCATGACGGAACGCCGGACCCGCCTACGGCGCAGCATCCTCGAACGCGAGGCCGAACTCGCCGTCGCGGACGAGGCCCTGGGTCAGCTCACCGGAGCCCGCGGGGGCACGGCCGGCGGCGGCACCCTGCTCGCCTTCTCCGGCCCGGCCGGCCTCGGCAAGACCACCGTGCTGGCCGAAATACGCCGCCGCGCACACGCCCGCCAGTACACGGTGCTGTCCGCGCGCGGCGGCGAGCAGGAGCAGAGCCAGCCCTTCCACGTGGCCCGGCAGCTCCTCCAGCCGCAACTGGCCCGCACCTCGGAGGCGGAACTCCGGGCCGCCCTCGGCAGCTGGTACGCGATCATCGGCCCCGCCCTCGGACTCTGTGCCCCCGAGCAGGGCGCGCCGCCCGACCCCCAGGGCCTGCGGGACGGCCTCGACTGGGTGCTCACCCACCTCGCCGTCCAGCGCGCCCCCATGGTCCTGGTCCTCGACGACGCCCACTGGGCCGACCCCGAGTCCCTGGGCTGGCTCGCCGGGTTCGCCCCGCGCACCGAACACCTCCCGCTGGTCATGGTGGTCGCCTACCGACCCGACGAACTCCCCGCCCACGCCGAGGCCTTCCGCACCCTGCCCGGCCGGGCCGGCCAGCGGCCGCTGACCCTGGAACCGCTCACCGCCGAGGCCGTCGGCACCCTGGTCCGGGACGCCGTCGGCGAGCACGCCGACGAGGCCTTCTGCCGGGAGGCCTGGGCGGTCACCTCCGGGAACCCCTTCGAGGCGGTCGAACTCACCGCCAAGGTCCGGGACCGGGCGCTGGCACCCGTCGAGTCCAGCGCCCCGCTGCTCCGGGACCTGGCCGCGGCCCAGCGCGGCAGCGGGCTCGTCGCCCGGCTGCACAACCTCGGCCCCTCCACCGTCCGGTTCGCCTGGGCCTGCGCCGTCCTGGGCACCGCCATCCCGCGCGAGATCGCCGCCCGGGTCGCCGCGCTGGGCACCGAGGAGGCCGTCGGCGCCACCGAACGGCTGCGGGACGCCCGTATCCTCTCCGGGCCCGGGCCGGTGGCGGGCGGTCTCGCGGCGGGCCCGGCCGAGACCGCCGGCCTCCGGCTCGTCGGCCCGGGCGGTGCCGGGACCGGGTCGGGCGCCGCCTCCGGAGCCGGCACCGACGAGCCGGAGCCCGGACTGGAGTTCGTCCACCCGCTGATCGCCACCGCCCTCTACCGGTCCATCCCCGACGCCCTGCGGGTCGCCCTCCACGGCAAGGCCGCGGCCGCCGTCCTGGACGCCGGACTCGGACCCTCCGCGGCCGCCCGGCACCTGCTGGAGACCCACCCGGAGAACGACCCCTGGGTGGTCCGCACCCTCCGCGAGGCCGCCGCCGAGAACCTCCGTGCCGGAGCCCCGGAAGCCGCCCGCCGCCAACTCGCCCGCGCCCTGCGCGAACCCCCGGACTTCGACGAACGCGCCGCCGTCCTCTACGAACTCGGCTGCGCCTCTCTCCTCACCGAACCCGCCAACACCGTCAACCATCTGCGGGCCGCACTCGCCGAACCCTTCGACGACGACGCCCTCCGCCAGGGCATCGTCATCCGCCTCGCCCAGGTCCTCGCCCACAGCGACCTGCTCGCCGAGGCCTCCGAGGCCCTCGCCCGGGAGATCCCGCACACCCCCGACGTCCGCAACCGGCTCCGCCTCCAGTCCGAACAGTTCATGTGGGACGCCTTCCGGGCCGACGAACCCGACTCCCCGGCCCGCTCCCGCCGCCTCGCCAAACTGGCCGACCGGCTGCCCGGACGCGATCTCACCGAGCGGTACGTGATCGGCCTGCGCGCCTGGGACGCCACCCTGCGCGGCGAACCGGTGGACGTGGTCCTGCACCACGCCCGCCGGGCCCTCGGCGACCGGTTCAGCTGGGCCGAACCGGACCGGGGCTTCGAAGTACCGGTCCTGGTCGCCCTGACCCACCTCTACGCCGACCGGCCCGGCCGCGCCGAGGAACTCTTCGAGGCCGGCACCGCCGAATTCGAACGCCAGGGCTGGCGCGGCGCCCACCTGTCCTTCGCCCACAGCCTCCGCGCCTACATCCGCTTCCGGCGCGGCCGCCTCGCGGAGGCCGAGGAACTCGCCCGCGCCGGACTGCGGCTCGCCGAACGGGTGGGGCGGCGCACCCCCGTGCACTGGTACGCCATCGCCATCCTGGTGGAGACCCTGCTGGCCCGCGGCCGCACCGAGGAGGCCTGGGAACTCGCCCAGGAACACGAGTACGGCGAACCCTTCCCGGCCGCCGTGGTCTTCCCGGACTCCCAGACCGTGTACGCCGAACTGCTGATCGCCCGCGGCAACCTGAAGGCCGCGGCGGCCGAACTCGAAGCGGTGTCACGGCGGTTGACGCCACGGGGCATCCAGAACCCGGCCTGGTGCCCCTGGCGGCTCCACCTCGCCCGCGCGGTCGCCGCGGAGGACCCCGAGCGGGCCCGCGCGCTGACCGGCGAAGCCGTCCGGCAGGCGCGGGTGTTCGGGGCGCCGTCCGCCGTCGGCCAGGCCCTGCGGTTCGCCGCCGAGGTCGCCCCGCCGGAGGAACGGGTGGGACTGCTCACCGAGTCGGTCCGGCTGTTGTCCGCCTCCCCGGCCGGCTACGAGCTGGCCTGCGCCCTCGCGGCACTGGGCACCGAACGTTCCGACCCCGAGCTCCTCGGCCGGGCCCTCGCCACCGCCCGGGAATGCGGGGCCGACGGCCTGGCGGCCACCCTCGCCGGACTCCTGCCCGGCCCGGCGGGCAGCCAGCCGCCCGGATCCGCGGACCCGACGGCACTCACCCCGGCGGAACGGGCCGCGGCCCGCCTCGCCGCCGAGCCGCCCGCCGACCCCGCCGCCCCCGTCGGCCCCGGCCCGCAGGGCCCGCCCGCACCCCGGCCCGGACCCCCGCCCGGCGAGGTCGACCCGGTCCTGTCCGCCGCCTTCCGCAAACTGGGCACCGACCGCGCCGGCCTGGCCGAAGCCCTGGCCGTACTGGACCGCACGGCCCCGTAGCCCGCCCCTTCCGGGCCCTGCCGGGCCCGCGCCGCCCGGCAAGCCCCGAAAGCGACGGCCTGGCCGCCCTGCTCCGGGCCGCGGGTCGCGGCCGCGGGTCGCGGGCGGCCGGCCCGGCTGTGGTCCCATGGTTCCCATGAGCGCGCCCATCGACCCGCCCACCCCGCCCACCCCACCGGCCCGGCCCGACCCGGCCGACCCGTCGGCGTTTCCGGGAACCGTGATCGTGGACGGGGCCAACGTCGTCGGATCCGTCCCCGACGGCTGGTGGCGCGACCGCCGGGGCGCGGCCGAACGGCTCCGCGACGCCTTGGCCGCCCGGCCCGCCGGGCCGGCCGGCCAGGAGACCGTCCTGGTCGTGGAGGGCGCGGCCCGGGGGATCGCCGCCGTGCCCGGCGTACGCGTGGAGAGCGCGCCCGGCAGCGGCGACGACCTGATCGTGGAGCTCACCGCCCGCTGCGCGGCCCAAGGACGCCCGGTCCTGGTCGTCACCGCCGACCGAGCCCTCCGCGCCCGACTCCACCCCCTGGGCGCCACCTGCACGGGCCCCCGCACCCTTCGCCCCTGACCCACCGGGCCCTCGACCCAGGGCCGGACCACCGGGCCACCGGGCCTGCGCGCCTTTGGCCCAGCCTGTGCCACCAGGGCTCCGCGCCCGATCTCCGGGCCCCGCCCCGGACTGCGCGGGCCCGCGTACGGTGCGCCCCTGAACCGGCGCCCGCGGGGGCCGGCCCGAGCGCCCGCCCGGGTGCGGAGACGGATCGGGCCCCGGGGCCGGATATCCCGCCCGGCCACGTACCATGGCGGCATGTCCTTCCTCCGCCGCCACCGCTCCGCCACCCCCGCCGGTCCGGACTTCGATGTCCTGGCCATGGATCCGGGTGACTGGCCGGGCAACCTCGGTGCCGGGCTGCTGCCCGCCGCCGACGGCAGCTGCCAGGGTGTCTTCCTCCGCTACGACCTGTTCGGCGGACGCGGCCCCGCGATGATCATCGGCAACCTTCCGGAGGGCTCGCCCGCCCGGGAGCTGGCCGACAAGCAGGTCCCCTTCGAGGTGGCCCAGCTCCTCGACGCCCTGGAGAACGACGAGGACGTCGAGGTGACCGGCGTCGAGGACTGCCCCGTCATGCAGGGCGACAACCTCCTCATCGTCCGCAAGGTGAAGCTGTCCGAGTCGCGGATCTCCTGCGTGCAGTTCGACCGCAGCGACAACGTCCTGGTCACCATCGCCAGCTGGGACCGGCCGATCACCGACGACCTGTACGCGCTGCTGAAGCCGCTCCCCGCCGAGCTCTTCCAGCAGGGCTAGGCCGTCTCTTCCGCATAGCAACCTCCGCCGGAGCCGCTAGGCAGGGGTGTCCGCGATGTCGTTGGCCGCCACGTAGCCGAAGGTCATCGCGGGGCCGATGGTGGAGCCCGCCCCCGCGTAGCTGGTGCCCATGACGGCGGCGCTCGCGTTGCCCGCCGCGTACAGGCCGCGGATCACCGAGCCGTCCTCCCGCAGGGCCCGCGCCCGCGCGTCCGTCACGATGCCGCCCTTGGTGCCCAGGTCGCCCGGGACGATCCGGAAGGCGTAGAACGGCGGTGCCCACAGCGGGGCCAGGCAGGAGTTCGGGTGCACCGCCGGGTCGGTGTAGTAGTGGTCGTACGCCGTGTTGCCGCGACCGAAGTCCGGGTCCTCGCCGTTCCAGGCCTGGGCGTTGAAGCGGTTCAGGGTGGACCGGAACGCCGCCGCCGGCACCCCGATCTGATCGGCCAGCGCGTCCCAGGTCCAGGCCTTCTTCACCGCCCCCGACCGGTACCAGGCGTCCGGGAACGCGAACGTCGGGAGCACGTCCTTGAACAGGTAGCGGTTGCGGTAGTTCTGGTCGACGACGAGCCAGGCCGGGATGTGCGAGCCGGGGGAGCCCTTGTCCTTCTCGTACATGACGTGCACGACGTCGCTGTAGGGCGCGGCCTCGTTGACGAAGCGGCCGCCCCGCCCGTTCACGATCAGGCCGCCCGGCAGGGTGCGTTCGGCCAGGCAGAAGTACGGCTCGTCGGGCAGCGGTATCGAGGGCCCCCACCAGGCGTCCTCCATCAGGGCGAGCGCCGCGCCGGCCCGCCGGCCGGCCCGGATGCCGTCGCCGGTGTTCTCCTTGGCGCCCACCGACCACTGGGTGCCGATCGGCTGCTGCTGGTACTGGGCCCGCATCTCGGCGTTGTGCTCGAAGCCGCCCGACCCCACGACCACCCCGCGCCGGGCCCGCACCACCCCGCGCCCGCCCGCCTGCTCCACCACGATCCCGGTGACCGCCCCGGACTCCTGCACCAGGTCCACGAGTCCGGTGTTCAGCCAGACCGGCACCCCGGCCCGCAGCAGCCCCGCCCGCAGGCCGGCCGCCAGGGCCTGGCCCATGGTCAGCGGCTTCTCCCCGCGGAGGGCGGCCTTCGTCCCGCGCGCCAGGCATTCGGTGGAGACCGCCAGCCCCTTGGCGTTGACCGCCGCCAGGGTCAGCCACTTGTAGTCCTGGCTGAACACCACCATGCCGGCCGGCACCGGCATGTACGCCGGGTTCAGCCGGGCCAGTTCGGCGCCGAGGACGTTTCCGTCGAGCTGGTCCGGCTCGATGGAGCGGCCGTTCGGCAGACCGCCGGGCAGGTTGGGGTAGTAGTCGCTGTAGCCCTCCATGTAGCGGAACCTCAGCGGACTGGCGGCCATGACGAAGTCCAGCATTCGCGGCCCGTTGGCGAGGAAGGCGGCCTGCCGGTCCGCGGAGGAGCCGTCGCCGACCACCGCCGCCAGGTACTGGGCCGCCTTCTGCGGGGTGTCGGGCACCCCCGCGCCGAGGATCACCGAGTTGTTCGGCAGCCAGATCCCGGCGCCCGAACGGGCCGCCGACCCGCCGAAGGTGGGCGCCTTCTCGACGACGACCACGCTCAGTCCGCGCTTCGCGGCGGTGAGCGCGGCGGTCATCCCGGCCGCACCGGATCCGACCACGACGACATCGAACTCGCCGAGCACCGGGGCGTCGGCGGCCCGCGCCGCCGCGGCCGGCAGCACGGTGGCGGCGAGCACCCCGGCACCGGTCCCGGCCAGGACGGTACGGCGGGTGGGGAAGGAAGACATGGGCGGGCTCCAGCGGTGTGGGGAAGCGGGGACGCGGGACGCGGTGCGGGGCTCGGCGCGGACTCCGGAGACATCTGACGACAAGTCACATACCGGAGTCTGAAAAGGTCTTCGGGGGATCATGTGATGTCAAGGCATACGACAGGCACGGCACCCCCGGACATGCCGCGGAGCCCCCGGGAGGAGGAGGATCCCGGGGGCTCTGCTGGGGGAGGGGCGGTGCGGTGGGTCAGCGGGTGCCGACCGCCGCCCGGACGGCGCGGCGGGCCATCCCGCAGTCGTCGTGCAGCCGGCGGAGCAGCAGCCGCTGCTCCTCCCCGGAGGAGAGGGTGCCGGCCGGCAGCGGCTGGGCCGGGGCGGCGGCCTGCATGGAGCGCTGGACCGCCATCTCGGACATCCGGATCTCCCGGGTGAGGACCAGCATCAGGTTGATCAGGAAGGCGTCCCGGGCGGCCGGCCCGGCGGCCTGCGCCAGCCGGCTGATCTGGCCGCGGGCGGCCGGGGCGTCGCCGAGGACCGTCCACAGGGTGGCGAGGTCGTAGCCGGGCAGGTACCAGCCGGCGTGCTCCCAGTCGAGCAGGACCGGGCCGGCGGGGGACAGCAGCAGGTTGGAGAGCAGGGCGTCACCGTGGTTGAACTGCCACTGCGGGCCTCCCACCGCCAGTCCGTGCAGCAGCTTCTGCAGATCGCTCAGATCGCGGTCGGTCAGCAGCCCGAGCTCGTGGTCCCGGGCGATCCGCCGGGTGTAGTCCATCGGGTGCCCGAAGAGCTCGGCCGGCGGACGCCACTGGTTCAGCCGGGCCACCGCGCCCAGGGCGGCCCGCACGTCGGGCCTCGGCGGGGCCTCCACGGGGTGGCGCTGCAGGGCCGCGACCCGGCCCGCCATCCGCTCCACCACCAGCGTGCAGTTCTCCGGGTCGGCGGCGATCAGCCGGGGCACCCGGACCGGCGGGCGGTGCCGGACGAAGGCCCGGTAGGCAGCTATTTCGTGCCGGTAGCGTTCCCGCCACTCCGGCGAATGGTCCAGTAAGACCTTGGCGACGGCGGTGGTGCGTCCGGTGGTGCCGACCAGCAGCACGGAGCGGCCGCTGCGGCGCAGCACCTGCACCGGGGCGAACTCGGGACAGATCCGCTGGACCGAGGCGAGGGCGGTGCGCAGCTGCGCGCCCTGCGGCCCCGACAGGTCGATTCTGCCGCTCAGCGGCTGGGTGCCGGCTCCCGGCATCCGCCGGGCGCGGACGGGGCCCCGGTCGGCGACCGCGGGACGCCCGGGTTCGAGGTAGGGGCTGCCACCGGCCTGGAGCGTGCGGTGCGGCCGGACGGGGGCGGTCACGGAGGACGATGCTGCGTACATGGTGGATACGGATCCCTTCGTGCGCCGACGAGTTGCGTGGTGCGTGTCGCGTGGTGCGTACGCCGCCCCGCCGGATCCCGGGCTTCGCCCTGGGGAGTTCCGCCGGAGGACCGGGTCGGGGAGGCGCATTCCTACCTGACACCCGGGTGCGGGTGGCGAACCATCTCGCGTGCCCTGGCGAAGCCTGGCGAATAGTCGCTCGGCATCTGACCCGGGGCTACTGTCAACTCAGCCGAGAACCTGGGGGCTTGACGTGAGCAGAGGACCAAACACCCGTCTGAACGACCTATTCGGCCTGGCCGGGTGGTCCAAGGGCGAGCTGGCGAGGATGGTCAACCGCCAGGCGGCGGCCATGGGCCACCACCAGCTGGCCACCGATACCTCCAGGGTGCGGCGCTGGATCGACATGGGGGAGACCCCGCGCGAGCCGGTGCCCACCGTACTGGCGGCCCTGTTCACCGAGCGGCTCGGTCGTGTCGTGACCATCGAGGACCTCGGGTTCGTACGGCAGCGGCGCACCTCGAAACGGCAGCCGGACGGGGCGAAGGAGAACCCCGACGGTGTGCCCTGGGCGCCCGAACGCACAGCCGCGGTCCTCACCGAATTCACGGGAATGGACCTCATGCTCAACCGACGCGGCCTGATGGGAGCGGGCGCCGTGCTGACTGCCGGCTCCGCCCTCACCACTGCCATGTACGACTGGCTGCACACCCCTCCGGCCCGGCCCGCGGATCCCGGCCGGTTCGCCGATTCCCTCCAGGCGGACCAGGCGGGCTTCGACCGCTACGAGGCGGCGCCCATCGGCTCCCAGGAGATCGAGGCGCTGGAACGCTCCGTGGAGGTCTTCCGGGCCTGGGACGCCTCCAGGGGCGGCGGTCTCCAGCGGAAGGCCGTGGTGGGCCAGTTGAACGAGGTGGGCGGGATGCTCGCCTACCACCACCCGGACCACCTCCAGCGACGGCTGTGGGGGGTGGCGGCCAACCTGGCGGTGCTGGCCGGCTGGATGTCCCACGACGTGGGTCTGGAGCCGACCGCGCAGAAGTACTTCGTGATCGCCGCGCACGCGGCGCGGGAGGGCGGGGACCGGCCGCGGGCCGGGGAGGCGCTGTCCCGGGCGGCCCGCCAGATGGTGCACCTGGGCAAGCCGCACGAGGCGCTGGACCTGATGAAGCTGGCCCGTTCGGGGGCCGGCGAGGAGGCGCTGCCCAGGACCCGGGCGATGCTGCACACCATCGAGGCGTGGGCGCAGGCGGCGATGGGCAAGGGGCAGGCGATGCGGCGGACCCTCGGGGAGGCCGAGGACCTGTTCGTGTCCGATCCGGGGGACGTGCCGCCGCCTTCGTGGATGCAGCACTTCGACGAGGCGGACCTGCACGGGATGCAGGCACTGGCCTTCCGGACGCTGGCGGACCACGACGCCTCCGCGGCCCCGGTGGCGGCCCGGCACGCCAAGGAGGCGCTGCGGCTGCGCGGTTCGGGGCACCAGCGGTCGCAGATCTTCGACTACATCTCCCTGGCCTCGGCCTGTTTCATCGCCGACGATCCCGAGCAGGCGGACCGGTACGCGCGTCTGGCGCTGGTCTCGATGAACGAGACCTCCTCGCACCGGACCTGGGACCGGCTGCGCGAGATGTACCGGCTGACCGGGCAGTACTCGGGTTTCGCGAAGATCGAGGACCTGCGGACGGAGATCAAGCTGGCGCTGCCGGACAGCCCGGCCCCGCCGCGCCGGGTCTGATCCGCCGCCGGTGGGTGCGGGTACGGGCCGGGACGGCGCTCGGCGCCCGGACCGGTGGGTCCGGGCGCCGCCGTCGGGTTCGCGGAGCCGTGCCTCAGCCGCCGATGCGGGCGACCAGGACGCAGGCGTCGTCCTCGCGTTCGGTCTCGCCGAACTCCTCGATGACCATCCGTACGCAGTCCTGGGCGGACCGGGCCGCCGAGAACCGGGGGGCCAGGGCCAGCAGCCGCTGGGTGCCGTCGGCCTGGCTGAACTCGATGCTGCGGGGGGTGAGTCCGTCGGTGTGGAGGACGAGGACGTCGCCCGCTTCGAGCGGCACCTCGGCCTGTCCGTACACCGCTCCGGAGGTGGCGCCCAGCAGGACCCCCTCCGGCGGGGCCAGGGAGCGGCCGGCGCCGTGCCGGAACAGCAGCGGGGCGGGGTGTCCGGCCTGGGCCCAGGTCAGCACCCGCCGGTCGGGGTCGAAGCGGCAGCAGACGGCGGAGCCCAGGGCGGGCTGCACGGAGGTCTCCAGCAGCTGGTTGAGCCAGCCCATCAGGGGACCGGGCGCGATCCCGGCCATCGCCATGCCGCGCAGCGCGCCGAGCATCATGGCCATCCCGGAGGTGGCGGTGACCCCGTGTCCGGTGAGGTCGCCGACCGTGAGCATGGAGCCGCCGTCGGGGAGTTCGAGGGCGTCGTACCAGTCGCCGCCGATCAGGGCGCTGGTGGCGGAGGGCAGGTAGTGGGCGGCCACGTCCAGGGTGCCGGTGCTGCCGTGCGGGAACCGCAGGGAGCCGCGCCACGGGGGCAGCACGGCTTCCTGCAGCTCGACCGCAAGCCGGTGCTCGGTCTGCGCGATCTCCCGCTGGCGCTGGAGCGAGTCCCGGGACTCGCGTACCGCCCGCTGGCTCCTGCGCAGTTCACTCACATCGCGGAGCACGGCCCACATGGAGGCCGTGCAGCCGTCGGAGTCGAGTACCGGCTCGCCCCTCATCTGCATGGTCCGGACCCGGCCGTCGGCGCGGACGATGCGGAACTCGCCGTCTATGGGACGGCCGTCGACCAGACAGGCGGTGACCATCGAGGTCAGGACCGGCTGGTCCTCGGAGAACAGGGTGGAGCCGAGCTCGTCCAGCGAGAGCGGGCCGGCCTCGGGGGAGCGGCCGAAGATCTGGAACAGTTCCTCGGACCAGCTGACCTCGTCGGTGAGCAGGTTCCATTCGGCGCTGCCGACCCGGGTGAGGTCGGAGCAGGCCTCCAGCGGGGCGGACTGCGGCAGTGCCTCGTGTTCGGCCCCGGATAACGGGGGCATGCCCTCCTTGAGCTGTCCCAAGTGCTCGCCGAGGTCGTCGAGATGGTGCACGGCGAGGTCGCAGAGGGCGCGCTGCCAGCGGCCCTGCGGGTCGTGGTCGTCCACGACGGTGTCGCGGCGCACCGCGTCCACCTCACCGCGCAGCCGCCGTGTCTGCTTGATCAGCGCGTCCACCGACCCGGACTCGGGCGGCTGCGCGGGTCGGTCCGCGAACAGGTGGGACGGCATGGAGGACTCCGATACAGGCGCGCACGGCCTAGTAGTACGGCCAAACAGGACGGACTTGTCACGACTGTGGCACAGCGTGCGACGGCCCGTAAGGCGTTTGGCAACATCCGTAGCGGCCTTGCCCTAGGAATATGCCTGAGGCCTCCCGGTGCCCGTTCTCTGTGCGAATGATTCAAGTCGGCCGGATCCCGGCCGGGCCGTCGACCCGCCAGGTCACACCGTGACCGGAACCGGATGGATCTCGTCCGCCGGGTGCCCGGCCCGTTCGTGGATCCGCCGCACGGCCTCCGCCGACGGGGCCTCGGACAGGCAGTACACGGTGCCCGCCTCCGGGTCCGCCCAGGCCTGCTTGAACTGCACTCCCTCGTCTCCCTCGATCGCCAGGTCGGCCCGGTGGGCCTCCATCAGCTGTTCCTCGGTGATGCCCTTCATGCCGGTGTGGACATCCATGAACGTGGCCATTTCCCGCACCTCCTCTTTCCTCCTTCCATGGTGGGCCCACGGCCGGAAACCGGCCTCGCGAGGGGCTTTCGCCGCACGTACGGCCGAGATTCCCGGAAGGGTGAACTTCCGGGACCGGCCGGAAGCTCCCACGAACGGGGGACCCGGCACCCCCCGCTTCCCACCGCCCGAAGGGGTGGCTACTCTACGTGCCGGTAATCAACCGGAGCCGGTACGCACAGCGGTGGATACGGAGTTCGGACCTCTATGACAGGGCAGCGACAGGGCGGACCCGCCGGGCGGAGCCGCCGAGACTTCCTCATGTACCTGGTCGCGGCCCCGACCCTGGCCGTGGCCGCGACCGCCGGTGCGGACGCGCTGGTCCCGAGCCCGGCCCGCGCCGCGATCCCCACCCTGCCCGCGCCCGCCGACCTGGTCGACCTCGGCGACCTGTTCATCCTGGCCGGCGCGCCCACCGCCGGAATGCTGGTGCTGACCGTGGAGACGGACGGCACCGCGGTCTTCCGGCTGCCCCGCGAGGAGGTCGGCCAGGGCCTCACCACCGCCGTGGCCATGCTGGTCGCCGAGGAACTCGACACCCCGCTGGACCGGGTCCGGGTGGAACTCGACGACGCCCGACCCGAACTGCTCTTCAACCAGCTCACCGGCAGCTCCAACGCCATCCGCTCGCTCTACGGGCCGGTCCGCCGGACCGCCGCCACCGCCCGGGCCCGGCTGGTCGCGGCCGCCGCCGCCCGCTGGGGCCTCCCGGCCGCCGGGCTGACCACCGAGGGCGGAGCCGTCCGGGCCCCCGACGGCCGTACCGCCGGATACGGCGAACTCGCCGCGGCCGCCGCCGATCCCGCGCTGGTCGTCCTCGGCGCCACCCCCAAACCCGAGGCCCGGCACTCCCTGGTCGGCCGCCCCACCAGCCGGATCGACGCCCGCGCCATGGTCACCGGACAGCTGGAGTACACACTCGACCTCGACGTGCCCGGGGCCAAACCCTGTGTGGTGCGGCGCCCGCCCACCCTCGGCGGCACCGTCCGGTCCGTCGCCAACGCCGCCGCCGTCCGGGCCATGCCCGGGGTGCTGGACGTGGTCACCGTCCCCACCGGGGTGGCCGTGGTCGCCGAGACCTTCGGGCAGGCCCTCGACGCCCGGGCCGCCCTCCAGGTCGGCTGGGGCCCCGGCCCCGCCGACCACCTCTCCGACGCCCAGATCCGCGACAGGCTGCGCGCCGCGGTCCCGCCGCTGCTGGTGCCCCCGCTGCTCACCCCGTACGTGGACGCCGAGTTCGACTTCGCCTTCGTCGGCCACGCCCCGCTGGAGACCAACTGCGCCGTCGCCGACGTGCGCGAGGACCGCGCGGAGATCTGGTCCGGCCTCAAGTCCCCGATCGTCGCCCGGCAGACCATCGCCGCCGAACTCGGCCTCCCCGTCTCGCGGGTGACGGTCCATGTGGTGCAGGCGGGCGGGTCCTTCGGACGCCGGCTGTTCTTCGACGCGGCCCTGGAGGCCGCCCGGATCTCCCGGGCCTGCCGCCGCCCGGTCCGTCTGATGTGGACCCGGGTGGACGACACCCGGCACGGCCGGATGCGCCCGGCCACCCACCACCGCATCCGCGCCACCCACGCCCTCGGCGAGGTGCTCAGCTTCGAGCACCGGGTGGCGGCCGTGGAGACCGACTTCCGGCACGGCCTCGGCGAGATCCTCACCGCCACCGCCGCCAGCCTCCCGACGGGCCTCGGCAACGCCACCCTCGCCCAGACCCTGTTCCTCACCACCGTGAAGTCCCCCTACCACTTCGGCCTCACCACCCAACTGCTCCACGAGGTGCCCACCGGCATCCCCACCGGCTCCTGGCGGTCGGTGTACTCGGCCAACACCCGGGGCGCCGAGGAGATCGTGGTCGACGAGCTGGCCGCCCGCACCGGCCGGGACCCCTACCGGTTCCGCCGCGCCTTCCTCAAGACCGACGCCCAGCGCGCCGTACTGGACCGGGCCGCCGAGGAGGGGGAGTGGGGCAGACCCATGGAACCCGGCTGCGCCCAGGGCATCGCCTTCCACGAGGAGTACAAGTCCCGGACCGCATGCCTGGTGGAGATCGACACGCGCGACCGGGAGCGGATCAGGGTCACCCGGGCGGTCATCGCCGTGGACGTGGGCCTGCCGGTCAACCCGCGCGGACTGGAGGCGCAGATGCTCGGCGGCTTCACCGACGCCCTCTCCACCACCCTGCGGTCCGGACTGCACCTGGACCGGGGGCTGCCGCTGGAGGGCAGCTACAGCCAGTTCCACTGGGCCACCCAGCGGGACACCCCCCGCCAGGTGAAGATCGTGGTCATGCCCGCCACCCCGGGCGCCGAGCCGGGCGGGGCGGGCGAACTGGGGGTCCCCGCCGCCGTCGGCGCCATCGCCAACGCCTACGCCCGGGCCACCGGGACCAAACCCCGCAGCTTCCCCCTCGACTTCGACGTGGACTTCACCCCCTACCCCCGCTAGCCATCCCCTCCTGGAGCGTCGCCGTGCCCTCGCACACCTTCACCGTCAACGGGCGGAGCGTCACCGTGGACGCCCCCGACGACCTGCCGCTGCTCTGGGTGCTGCGCGACCTGCTCGGGATCCGCGGCCCCAAGTACGGCTGCGGGGTCGACGTCTGCAAGGCCTGCACCAGCCACCTCGACGGGACCGACATCCGGCCCTGCGTGGTCCCGGTCTCCGCCTGCGCGGGCCGTGAGGTCACCACCATCGAGGGGCTCGCCGACGGCGACACCCTGCACCCCGTGCAGGAGGCCTGGCTGGAGCAGGACGTCGCCCAGTGCGGCTTCTGCCAGCCGGGTCAGATCATGGCGGCCGTCGCCCTGCTCAAACGGACCAACCGGCCGACCGAGGAGGACCTCGACGCCATCGCCAACATCTGCCGCTGCGGCACCTACTTCAGGATCCGCGAGGCCATCCGCAGCGCCGCCGACAGAATGTGACGGAACATCGGAAACCGGGGCGCGGGGGAGCGAGGGGAGGGATCCCGGTGCACCCCCGTAACACCGGGACCCGTCCGCTCGGGCTCCAACCTAGGCCGGTGCGCGGCCCGTTGCAGGATTCGTTGTGCCCAGTCGTTCAAGGAGACGGGTATCACAGCGCACAGTGTGCGCCCGGTGGTTGAATGGCCGACCCCGCAGGAAGGGACCCGCCATCCAGCCCTGGAACCGCTCCGACGACATCCTCAAGGCCCATCGGCTCGCCCACACCGGCGGTTCCGCCGCCGTACTGCGCTGGCTCGCCGTCCGGCTGGCCGGCTGGACCGGGGTGCTGGACCCCGGCCACCCCGCCGCCGGCCCGGAGCCGGAGCTGGCCGCCCGGGCCGCCGCCGAGCTGGCCGCCCGGGGCGTCCGCTCGGCCGTGCTGGACGGTCCCACCGCCACCGCGCTGCTGTTCGCGCTGGAGGAGGGCCGGGCCCTGGCCGCCGTACTGCCCCGGCCCTATCCGCCCGGGGCGTCCGCGCTGCTCGCCGACGCCGCCGTGCCGCTGTCCCTGGTGTGGCGGGCCGAGCAGGCCACCCGGCGGGAGGAGCGGGCCCGGCTGGCGGAGGCGCGGGCCCGGGAGACCGTCCTGCACCTGCTGATGAACGGCCGGCTGGCCCTGGCCCACCAGATCGCCGAGGCGCTCACCCCCTCGCTGCCCGACCCGATGCGGATGTACGTGGTCGAGTGCCGCCCCGGCACCCGGGAGGAGGCGGCCCGGGGCTGCGCGGAGCTCACCGGCGGACGGGCCTGGATCCTGCGCTGCCCGGTCTATCTGCGGCACCTGATCGTGCTGGTCCCGGCCGGCCCGGCGCGGACCGGACCCGACGGCCCGGCCCTCGCCGAGGCGCTGACCGGGCTGAGCCGGGAGTGCGTGGTCGGGGTCAGCGAACGGGTCCCGCTGCGCGAGTCCCCCGCCGCCTACACCCAGGCCTTCCACGCCCTGGCCGTGGCCCGGGGCCGGCCCGAACGGCACGCGGGCTTCG
This sequence comes from Streptomyces sp. NPDC033845, assembly GCF_055576225.1. Taxonomy (NCBI): domain Bacteria; kingdom Bacillati; phylum Actinomycetota; class Actinomycetes; order Kitasatosporales; family Streptomycetaceae; genus Streptomyces; species Streptomyces sp. NPDC033845. Next base: position 525,278 of record NZ_JBVIRI010000002.1, read on the forward strand.
GCCCCGGGCCCGAACTCGCCCTCGCCGCCCATACCGCCGGGGCCGGCTGGGCGTGGGCCCTGCTCGACCCGCTGCACCGGTACGCGCCCCGCCGCCCCCAGGACCCGGGCGGCCACGAACTGCGGACCACCGCCCACGCCTGGCTGAACTTCACCTCGCACGCCACCCGGCTGCTGAAGATCCACCGGAACACCCTGGCCACCCGGCTGCGGGTGGTCGAGGAGATCCTCGGCCTGGACCTGGCCCGGCTGCCCGACCAGGCCTCGCTCTCCCTCGCCCTGCGGCTCACCCCCGGCGGCGCCCCGCCCCGTACGGCGGGATCCGGGCCGGGGACGGCCGCCGCCGGCTCGCTGGACGAGGTGCTCCGCCATCCGAGCCTGGCCCGCTGGTCCCGCACCCATCTGACCCCGCTGACCGGCCCGGACGCCCCGCCCGGCGCCCGCGACACCATCCGGACCTGGCTGCGGCACGACGCCCGGCTGGTCCCCACCGCGGCCGCCCTGGGGATCTCCGTACCGGGCGCCCGCAAACGGCTGACCCGGATCGAGGCCCTGCTGGAGCGTTCCCTGCTCCAGTCGCCCAGCGCCCGCCACGACCTCTGGCTCGCCCACCGGGCCGAAGCCCTCCGGGAGGGCCGGAGCACCGACCTCGCCGAGTGTCACACCGACTGATTCACGCCAAACCGGTTGATCCTTTCTGAATGAGGCGTATCAACCCGAAACGCGTGCTGGTCGGTGAGCCGCTCGACACCGCCCGGCTCGGCGAGACCCTGCTGCCCAAGCGGCTCGCCCTGCCGATCTTCTGCAGCGACCCGCTCTCCTCGGTGGCCTACGCCACCGAGGAGATCCTGCTCATCCTGGCCCTCGGCGGAGTGGCCCTGCTGCACCTGACCTGGTACGCGGCCGCCGCCATCGTGTTTCTGATGATCGTGGTCGTCGCCTCCTACCGGCAGACCTGCCACGCCTACCCGGGCGGCGGCGGCGCGTACATCGTCAGTTCCGAGAACCTCGGACCGACCGCCGCGCTGACCGCCGCCAGCGCCCTGCTGGTCGACTACGTGCTGACCGTGGCCGTCTCGGTGGTCTCCGGGGTGGCCGCCATCACCTCGGCCATCCCCGCCCTCAGCGACCACGAGGTCGTCATGTCGGTGGCCTTCGTCGCCCTGCTCACCGTGATGAACCTGCGCGGGGTCCGCGAGTCCGGCCGGATCTTCGCCATCCCCACCTACGGATTCGTCCTCGTCATCTACGTGATGTTCGCCTTCGCCGCGGTCCGGCTCGCCACCGGCGAGACCATCCGCGCCGAGTCCGCCGAACTGCCCATCATCGCCGAGGGGGAGTTCACCGGCCTCGCCCTGGTGCTGCTCGCCATGCGGGCCTTCGCCTCCGGCTGCACCGCGCTCACCGGCGTCGAGGCCATCAGCAACGGCGTACCGGCCTTCCAGAAGCCCAAGAGCCGCAACGCCGCGACCACCCTGGCCGCCATGGGGGCGCTCTCGGTCACCATGTTCCTCGGCATCACCGTCCTCGCCATGGTCTACAAGGTGCACGTGGCCGCCGACCCCACCGAGCTCGGCCTGCCCCCCGGCACCCCGATGTCCACCGCCCTCGCCCAGATCGGCCGGGCCACCTTCGGCGACCTGCACTTCCTCTTCTACCTGCTGCAGGCCGTCACCGCCGGAGTGCTGATCCTCGCCGCGAACACCGCCTTCAACGGCTTCCCGATGCTCGCCTCGATCCTCGCCAAGGACCGCTACGCCCCGCGCCAGCTCTTCAACCGCGGCGACCGGCTCGTCTACTCCAACGGCATCGTGCTGCTGGCGCTCGCCGCGATCGCCCTGATCGTCGCCTTCGACGCCGAACTGACCCGCCTCATCCAGCTGTACATCATCGGGGTGTTCGTCTCCTTCACCCTCTCCCAGGCGGGCATGGTCCGGCACTGGAAACGCGAGCTCGCCGACCCGGCCACCCCCGCCGCCGAGCGGATCCACATCCACCGCCGGCGGGCCATCAACGCGGTCGGCGCGGTGATGACCTCGGTGGTCCTGGTGATCGTGCTGCTCACCAAGTTCACCCACGGCGCCTGGCTGGTCGTCATCGCCATGCCCATGCTGTTCCTCGGCATGAAGGGGGTCCGCCGGCACTACGACCAGGTGGCCCGCCAGGTGGCCGTCGCCCCGGGGGTCCGTCCGCGGCGGCCCGCCCGGCACCATGTGGTGGTGCTGGTGGCCGCCGTGCACGCCCCCACCCTCAAGGCCGTCGGCTTCGCCCAGGCCCTGCGGCCCGACACGCTGACCGCCCTCAGCGTGGCCACCGACGAGGCCGACGCCGACCGGCTGCGGAACGCCTGGGCCGAGCACGACCCCGGCATCCCGCTGAAGATCCTGCACTCGCCCTACCGGGACCTGACCGGGCCGCTGCTGGCGTACATCCAGGAACTGGCGGCGGCGGAGGGCACCGACATGCTGTCCGTGGTGATCCCCGAGTTCGTGGTGGGCAACTGGTGGGAGCAGCCGCTGCACAACCAGAACGCCTTCCGGCTGAAGGCCCGGCTGCTGTTCACCCCCGGGGTGGCCGTGATCGACGTGCCCTATCTGCTGGACTCGGCGAAGCCGGAGGCCCCGTGACGGCGCAGGCCCGGTGACGGCGCAGGCCCCGTAGCGGGGCGGTCAGGCGAGGCCGCGCTGGGTGACCGCGGCGTGGGCCAGCGACAGTTCGACGAGCTGCGCCGGGTCGGACAGGGTGCGGCCGGTGAGCTGTTCGAGGCGGCGCAGCCGGTTCGAGACCGTGTTGCGATGGCAGAACAGCCGCTGGGCCGCCTGGGTGGTGGAGCCCTGGCAGGCCAGCCAGGTGCCCAGGGTGGACAGCAGCACCCGCCGGTCCTCCAGGGGCAGGGCCAGCACCGGGCCCAGCACCACCTGCCGCAGCCGGTCGGCGAGTTCGCCCTGGGCGGCCACCAGGGCGGCCGGCAGCCGCTCGTCCAGCAGCACGGTCCGCGGTCCGGCCGGGGCGGGGGCGGTCCGCAGGGCCAGCTCCGCCAGCCAGCGGGCCCGGACCAGCTTGGCCGGGGTCTCCACCACCGGGCTGATCCCGCCCCGCACACCGAGGGGCGCCAGCAGCTCCCGTACGGACTCCAGGGGACGGCCGCCCAGGTCGACCAGGCCGGTCTCGCCGTCGGCGCGGATCCGCCACAGCACCCGGGGGTGCCCGGACCGGGTGGGTGCGGAGGGGCCGGGGCCGGGCGCCCCGGGGGCCAGCACCACCACGGCGAACCGGCCGCGCTCCGGCAGCCCCAGCTGTGCCGCGGCCTCCGAGACCAGCCCGCCCGCCGCGCCGGTGCCGTCCAGCAGCGCGTCCAGCAGGGCGGCCCGGCGCTCCCGGTCGCGGGCCCCGTGGGCGGCCTCGGTGTGCCGGTAGGCCTCGGCGACGGCGTCCGTCAGCTGGTCCATCACGTCCCACAGCACGGCGGCGGCCGGCAGCAGCCGGGGCAGCGCGGCCCGGTCGTACGCGGCCACCGCCTCGGTCAGGGTCCCCCAGAGCAGCCGGCCGCCGTGCCGGTAGGTGCGGAGCAGGGAGGCCAGCGGGAGACCCTGGCCGGCCCGGAGGGCGCCGGTCTCGCGGGCGTCCGCGGTGTCCACCGGCAGCCCCCGGACGCCGCGGACCAGGCCCTCGACGGCCTGCCGGAGGTTGTGGTGGATCCGCTCGCGCAGCTCGGCGCGGCCGAGCAGGGCGGCGTACGAGGGGTCCTCGGCCAGTGTGCGGTCCGCCAGCCGCTCCGCGACGACGGCGATCCGGCGGTCCAGGTCCTCGCGTATCTCCTCGATGATCCTCTCCATGGCGCGCAGCGTGTCACGGTGTCGGGCCGATGGGGAGGGGGCCGGAGCGGGTCCGCTACCGTGGGCGGAGCACTGCGCTTGCAGTGCTCAGGACAGTCCAGTCAGGGATCCGCCATGCGCCAGAACCCCGAGCGCCGCGCCGCGCTGCTCGACGCCGCCATCGAAGTGCTCGCGCGCGAAGGCTCCCGCGGACTGACCCTGCGGGCGGTGGACAAGCAGGCCGCGGTGCCGACCGGCACCGCGTCCAACTACTTCGCCGACCGGGGCCAGCTCCTCGGCCAGATCCTCCGCCGCACCCGGGAGCGGCTGGTCCCGGACGCCGAGGCGCTCGCGGGCCCGCTGGACACCGCCGCCCTGCTGCGGGACCTGCTGGCCCGGATGCGGCGCGAGCGCAGCGTGCACATCGCCATGCTGGAACTCCGTCTGGAGGCCACCCGCCGGCCCGAACTCCGCGAGGAGCTGTCCCGGTTCCAGGGGATGGAGCTGGAGGCCAACGTCACCTGGCACCTGGACGCCGGACTGCCCGGGGACCGCACCGGAGTGGTGCTCCTGTACCTGACCATGCTGGGTCTGATCGTCGACGACCTGACCGCACCCGAACTGCTCGCCCCCTACCCGCCCGAGGAGCTCATCGAGGCGATGGTGGCACGGCTGCTCCCGCTGCTGCCGACCGCCGGGCAGTAGTCGGGCGGCAGCGGATCGTATGCCAGACTCCCGGGGGCCGGCATCCCGCAACGGTTCTTGATCCAGCGCGCCCCGATTCGGCCAATCCCGGTCGGCTTCCGCGCATGTTCCGTTGGAAAATGCCAGAACACCCTTCCGCTGTGTGGAACTTGAGTAAGTTCCTCTCTGTCGCCGCCGTACGACCGTGAGCTACGGACATCTGGCCGGGAGGGAAGCCCGCGTGCCCGGGATTGACGAATGCCTGCTCGAAGCCATGGCACTGCCCGGTGCCCGAGGTGCCGCACTGGTGGACTGGAGCAGCGGGCTGGCCCTGGGAACCGCGGGGGACTCACCGGTCGGCGACCACGAGACCACCGCCGCCGAGACGGCCGAACTGGCCCGCGCCGCGGCCGAGTACGAGTCCTTCGCCGCCGCGCCCCCCGATCCCGACGGTCCCGCGGACGAGCCGGCCGGACCGCCCGTCGAAGACCTGATCGTCACCACCCGCAGCGGCTACCACGTGCTGCGCTTCGTCGAGACCAGTTTCGACAGCAGCGTGTTCCTGCACCTCTGGCTGGACCGCACCGAGGGGAACCTGGCCCTCGCCCGGCACAGACTCCGCGACCTCGCCGAGGGGCTGGTGCTCAGATGACCGGACTCCTGCCCGGCGGAACCCAGTTCAGCACCGCCGACCCCACCGTGGTCTCCCCGCTGCTCACCCGGCTGGCCGCCGAACGCGCCACCGGGGCCCTGTTCCGCGACCGCGGCACCCTCTTCCTGGAGGAGGGCCGGATCGTCCACGCGGAGAGCCCCGCCACCCCCGGACTGGACGTCCTCCTCACCATAGGCGGCGGCCTCACGCCCGAACGCTGGCGTGAGGCCGTGGACCGGGCCGGGGCCCGCCGACAGGTGGCCCGCTTCCTGGTCGACAGCGGGGGACTGGCCGGCGGCGAACTGGAGATATGCCACCTGGCCGCCATGTACGACGCCGCGTTCTTCGCGCTCTCCCCGGGCAGCGGCCCCTCCCGGTTCCGCCGCGGCGCCACCCACTGGATCGGCTCGGACCACTCCGTGCCCGCCGCCTCCGTGGAACGCGAGACCCGCCGCCGCCGCGAACTGCTGGACGCGGTCTGGCCCTATCCCGCCCTGGACACCGCCCCGGTCGTGCCCCGCCCCGCCGCCCCCGGGCAGACGCTCACCAGCCGCCAGCGCAACCTGCTGCACCACGCGGACGGGGTCCGCACCCCGGCCGCCCTGGCCTGGCTGCTGGGCCGGCCCGCCTTCCACACCCTCCTCGACGTCCGGCGGCTCGCCGCGGCCGGACTCGTCGAAACCCCCCACGCGCCGGCCCCCGCCCCGGCCGCGGTCCCCCTGCCCGACTGGATCACCGAGACCCAGAGCCCGGACGTGGCCCTGCTCCGCCGGTTACGCGACGCACTGGAGGCAAGCCTGTGAGGCTCCCACTGCGCCCCCGCGCGGACCGGCGAGCGGCCGAAAGGAGAACGGCCATGGTGCCTGCCGAAGCCGAAGCCGAGATACTCGCCGAGCTCCGGCGGCTGCGGGCCCGCGTACCCCAGCTCACCGGCGCCCTCGCCGCCAGCGCCGACGGCCTGGTGCTGGCCCAGGACACCGCCGCGACCGAGGCCGAGGCCGTGGCCGCGCTCACCGCCGCCGCCCTCGGAGTCGCCCAGCGCCTCGCCGACACCACCGGCCAGGGCGGCTTCCGGGAACTCCTGGTCCGCGGCGAACACGGCTACGTCGCCACCTACGCCGCCGGTGAGGCGGCCGTACTGACCCTGATCGCGGAACCCCGCGCCAATGTGGGCCGGCTCCATCTGGAAGCCCGCCGCTCCAGCCTGCACATCGCCGAACTCATCGAGACCACTCTCGGCCGCCGGGGCCCCGGCGCCCGTCCCTGAGTACCCGCACACCCGAAGAAACCCCGAAGAAATCCCGAAGCAGTTCCCCAGAAGGAGAGCATCATGGCCAACGTGGACACCGTCCTCAAGGAAGCCGTCACCACCATCGAGGGCGCCCTCGGTGCCGCCCTGGTCGACTACAGCAGCGGCATGGCCCTCGGCATCTCCGGCGGCGGCAAGGACCTCGACCTGAACGTCGCCGCCGCCGGAAACACCGATGTGGTCCGGGCCAAGGTCCGCACCATGGAACTGCTCAAGCTCCAGGACGACATCGAGGACATCCTGATCACCCTCGGCACCCAGTACCACCTCATCCGGCTGCTCAAGGGCCGGGGCGCGCAGGGCCTCTTCCTCTACCTCGCCCTGGACAAGAACCGTGCCAACCTGGCGATGGCCCGCCACCAGCTGAAGAGCATCGAGGCCGGACTGGAGATCTGAAAACGCGCCCGGACGGGTGAATCCGGCGGACGGACGCGCGTCCACCGATGAGTTCCGCGGGCGCCTCCGGTCCGTATGGGTGGGGAAGCGGGGACCGGGCAGCGGTCCCCGCCCCCGGACCGCCCAGGAGGCAGCGATGAGCAGCACCGGATTCACCACGTGCCTGTGGTTCGACGGCCAGGCCGAGGCCGCCGCCGACTTCTACCTGTCGGTGTTCAAGGACGGCAGGCTCGGCCGCGTCGGCCGCTACACCGAGGCCGGACCGGGCCCGGCCGGCTCGGTGATGGTCGTCGAGTTCGAGATCAACGGGCAGCAGTTCGTCGCCCTGAACGGCGGCCCGGAGTTCACCTTCAACGAGGCGGTCTCCTTCCAGATCCGCTGTGCCGACGAGGCGGAGGCCGACCACTACTGGGAGGCCCTCACCCGGGACGGCGGCCAGGGCGTGGCCTGCGGCTGGCTGAAGGACCGCTTCGGGGTCTCCTGGCAGGTCACCCCGACCGAGGCGATCGACCTGATCAGCGACCCGGACCCGGTGAAGGCGGCCCGGACCACGGCCGCGATGCTCACCATGACCAAACTGGACCTGCCGGCACTGCGCCGGGCCCACGCCGGCACCGCCTGACCCCCTGCCCCCGCCCGCCATGCCTCCACGGCATTGCCCGGGCCGGGTCACCCGTCCCGGGCGATCCGGCGCAGCAGGGCCGGCAGGGCCGTACCGATCGGCTCGCGGACGACCTCCTCCGCGAGCGGGTCGTACGGGGTCTCCTCGGCGTTGACGACGATCAGCCGGGCCCCGTGCTCCGCCGCGATCCCGGCCAGCGCCGCCGCCGGCCGCACCTGGAGCGTGGTGCCCACCGCGACCAGGATGTCGCAGGCCTTCGCCACCGCCATGGCCTGCCCCAGCACCTCCGGGTCCAGGGCCTCGCCGAACATCACGGTGGCCGCCTTGAGGATCCCCCCGCAGCCGGCGCACGCCGGATCGGGCTCCCCGGCCGCCACCCGGCGCAGCGCCTCGTCCATCCCGGTACGCGCCCGGCACCGGGTGCAGACCACCGCCCGGGCGGTGCCGTGCAGTTCGAAGACCTTGCGGTCCGGCATCCCGCCCGCCTGGTGCAGCCCGTCCACGTTCTGGGTGAGCACCCGGACCGGGGTCCCGGTCCGCTCCAGCTCGGCGACGGCCCGGTGCGCCGCGTTCGGCCGCGGATCCAGGGCGGCGAGCTCCGCCCGCATCAGCCAGGACCGCCGCCGGACCTCCGGATCCGCCATGTACGGCCCGTAGGTGACGAGCTGTTCGGCCCCCGGATCACGGCGCCACAGCCCGTTGGGCCCGCGGTAGTCCGGAATCCCGGAGTCGGTGGACAGTCCGGCCCCACTGAGCACGGCGACAAGCGGTTTCCCCATGCCGGGACTCTAGACACGGCTCCCGAACCCGGCCACCGGATTACCGGACGGCGGAGGCCGTCAGGAGGAGGGTGGCGGTGGCCGTCCAGAGGAGGGCCACCGAGGTCAGCAGGGACTGGAGTTCACGGCCGTCGGTGGCGATCCCGGCGGTGAGGCCCAGGGTGCCGGCCGTGCCGGCGAGCAGGCCGAGGGCGGCCGCCAGCAACCCGGGCAGCGGCACCAGCAGGGCGGCGGCCAGGGCCGGGCCGGCGCCGCCGAGCAGGGTCAGTCCGTAGAACACCAGCGCGTCCTGCCGCGCCGCGCGACTCTCGACGAGCACCGCGCCTCCTTGACCGGGCGGTGCCCTTCGCCCTGTGCGCACGCACCGCGCAGGGATCATGCCTCACGGTGACGGGTTCCAGTCACTGGACGCAGAATTCGTTGCCCTCCGGGTCGGCCAGGATCAGATGGACGCTGCCGTGTTCCTCGACCCGGCGCAGCACGGTGGCGCCGAGCCCGGTCAGCCGCTCCGCCTCGGCGTCCCGCCGGTCGGGCCCGAAGTGCAGGTCGATGTGCAGCCGGTTCTTGCCCTGCTTGGGCTCGGGCACCGCGTTGAACAGCAGCCGCCGGCCCAGTCCGCCGCCGGTGGCCGGGTCCACCGGGTCGGCCGGATGCCGGACGGCCGCGGCCAGCCGCCAGGCCTTGTGCCCGTCCACCACGGTCCAGTCCTGCTCGGTGACCGCGCCGAAGCCGATCAGCCGCTCGATCAGCACCGAGTTGTCCTCGCGCTCGTATCCCATGGCCGCGGACCAGAACCCGGCCATCCGCAGCGGGTCGGCGCAGTCCACGACGAGTTTCCATTCCACGGCGGTCACGGCGGTCATCGGGGCTCCCGGTTGCGGTCGGCTTCGGTCGATCGAGGTCCCTTCCCTTATACGCCCGGGGACGGACAACTGCGGCTCCGCCGGGCGGGACTGAGTACGGGTACTCAGGAGGCCGGGGGCTCCCACCAGCCATAATCGACTGTCCGCCGTGCCCGACCGGCCCCTTGGAGAACGTCTGATGCGCCCTACCGCCCCTGCCGTCCTGATCGCCGCCGGGCTGGCCGGTCTGCTGGCCGTGTCCGCCTGCGGCACCACCAGGACGGGTTCCGGCGGGACGGGTTCGCCGACTCCGGACCTGGCGCGGGCGGCCGAGGCGGCGATGGCGGCCGACCGGACCTGGCACGACGAGCGGTTCCCCGAGATCGCCGCCCGCTGCAAGGACGCGGCGGCCGCCGCGAGCGCCGCGCCCTCCAAGGGCGGGGCCGCCGGGGCGCTGGACCCGGAGGCCGCCAAGTACGCGGAGAACCACGCCTATCGGATCCGGGGCACGCTCGGCCCGGAGGCGGAGTGCCGGGGGCGGGCGCACGCCGCCCGGATCGCGAAGGCGCTGACCGGTGCCGGCACCCCCGCCCCGGTGGACGAGGAGGCCCTCCGGCGGGTCCTGTACGGCCTGGGCTACGTCACCTCCGAGGGCGAGGTGTACCGGTCGGGCGGCTCGCTCGGCTTCGCCTTCGCGGTGCGCGGCGGCGGCTCCTGCGTCACCGGCAGTCTGGGCCGGCCGGTCGGTGTGGAGGCCCACGGCGCCTACATGGAGGGCGGCTGCCTGGAACCCCGCGGCGGCCACTGAGCCACCGGGCCGGGTGGCCCGGCCTGGTGTCCCGTATCTGGTAGAACACCCGGCATGACGGGTTTCGAGATCCATGAGGCCGGCACCGCCGACCTGGAACTGTTCCGCTCCTGGGCCGAGGACGAGGGCTGGAACCCGGGGGAGGGCGACCGGTACGCGTTCGCCGTGGCCGATCCGTCCGGCTTCCTGCTCGGCCGGCTCGACGGCGAGCCGGTGGCCTGCGTCTCCGCCGTCCGCTACGGCACCTCCTTCGGATTCATCGGCTTCTACATCGTCCGTCCCGGGTTCCGTGGCCGGGGGTACGGGATCCGGCTGTGGGAAGCCGGGACCCGCCGGCTGGAAGGCCGGCTGACCGGACTCGACGGGGTGGTCGACCAGCAGGCCAACTACCGCAGGTCCGGTTTCCTTCCGGCCTGGACGAACATCCGCTTCGAGGGGGTCCCCGAAGGGGCCGGCTCCGGCTCCCGCTCCGGGGAGGGGGCCGGGGAGGCTTCCGGAACGGAAGCCGGAGCCGGAGTCGAGTGGGTCGACGCGGCGGGGCTGCCGACGGCCGCCCTCGCCGCCTACGACCGGCGGTTCTTCCCCGAGCGGCGGGACTCCTTCCTCGCCGCCTGGACCGGACTGCCCGGCCGCACCGCCCTGGCGGCCGTCCGGGACGGCCGGATCGAGGGGCTCGGGGTGATCCGGCCGGCCGTCGGCGCGCACCGGGTCGGCCCGCTGTACGCCGACCGGCCCGCCGTCGCCGCCGGCCTGGTGCGGGCGCTGGCGGCCGCGGCCGGGGCCGGGGTGGCGGGCGCCGCGGCGGACGGTCGTCCCGGCGGGGCGGTGCGGATCGCCCTGGACGTACCGGACGCCAACCCGGCGGCGGTGGCCCTGGCGGCCGAACTCGGCCTGGAGCCCGCCTTCGAGACGGCCCGGATGTACACGGGCCCGGCTCCCGCCGTCGACCTGGCGGGGCTGTACGGGGTGACCAGCCTGGAACTCGGCTGATCCTCAGAAGCCGAACACGGTTCCGCTGCCGTTGCGCATCAGGCACCGGTTGGCGAAGGTGTGGTCGAAGACCACCCGCTGTCCCTGCCACACCCCGGTCGCGCTGACCGTCACCGGGTCCCACTCGCGGGTGCAGGCCAGCTCCGAGCCGCCCCCGGTGATGGATTCGAACGCGCCCTGCTCGGCACGTAATTCGGCGCAGGCCCCGGTGGCGTCCGGGTGCGTGCCGGTCGGCCCGGGCATACAGGACAGGGTGACCGCGCGCAGCACCGTGCCGCTCGCCGGGTCCTCCCCGGCGGTGACCGAGAGCACCAGCGCGGACGGGGCGTAGAGGCTCTCCGTCCCGGCGGGCGCCGCGCCGGCCGTGCCGGACCCGGCGAGCGCGGCGGCCGCGGTGAGCGCCATGGCGGCGGACGAGAATGCCAGACTGCGGACGATGGATCGCATTGCGAACACTCCTCGGTTCGTCGTGCCGGATAACGGACACGAGTCTTGCTCACCTTCGGCGCGGTCGCTGCCTCCTGGTACCAATTCACGTCACGTTTCGTGACCGCATGTGTGCAGAGTGCGGCGACGGCGGGTCCGCCACCTGCGGCGCAGCGGCCCGGGGATTAGGCCGAAGCCCACCGGGCCGCCGTCCCGCGCGGCTATCGGGAGAGGCTCCGCGGGTCCTTCCGGGGGTCGTCCCGGGGACCTTGCGAAGGGCTCTGCGCGAGGCCCTCCGGGGTGCTGCCGGGTCCGCTGTCCGGCCCGTTGTCCGGTCCGCTGTCCTGGCGGGGCACGAACACCGGTGACTCCGACTGGTAGAAGAGGTCGATGTCGGCCTCCTCGCCGCCGACGATCAGGGTGTCCCAGGCCCCGCTCTCCCGCAGGGTGCGCAGGGTGGCGGGGGCGACCGAGGCCAGGTGGGAGCGGAGTTCCGCGTCGCCGGGCAGCCCCGGCAGCCGGGATCCCAGCCGGTCGCGGATCCCGGCCATCCGCTCCAGCAGCGCTTCCAGGTCGTCGCCCGTCAGGTCGTCGACCGCCGGGCCGCCGCCCGCCGGAGCGCCGCCCACCGGGCCGGCCGGCCGCACCCCGGCCGGTTCCGCGCCGCGCGCGATGATGTCCTTGATGGCCCGGGTGACCCCCTGCTCGTCGGTGGTCACCATGGCGTTCCAGGCCCGGCTCTTGTGCCGGTATTGGAGCATGGACATCGCCGCCTCGTGCCGGATGAAGTCGGCGTCCCGAAGCGGCTTCCCCCGCCAGGCCCGGCTCAGCGAGCGGGCCAGCGAAGTCGCCGAGGCGAGACCGCTGTTGAGTCCGCGGCCGGGCCAGAAGTGGATGGCGTTGGCCGCGTCGCCCAGCAGGAAGCCGTAGGTGCCGGGAGTGCCCGCGGTCGGGCGGTGCAACTGTGCGGTGAACCGGGGGCGCTGCACCATGTCCAGGCGGAACGAGGTGATCGCCGACAGGTCCTCCTCGGCCACCCCGAACAGCCGCAGGCCCTGCCGGATCTCCTTCCACAGCGGCGAGCCGCGCAGCAGGGCGGGCAGGAACAGGGTGCCGTGGGTGGGACAGCGGAACTCGTGGTCCTCCTCCTGCCGGCTCATCAGACAGGGCCGGGCGGCGATGCACTCCTCGAAGACCTGGCGCACCGGGTCGATCCCGATGACGTTCCGGGTCTCCTCCCGGGTCAGCCGCATGTTCAGGAAGCCCTCGCCGCGCAGCGAGTTGAGCAGGAAGCGGTTCTGCGACACGGTGAGCAGCACGCTCATCGGGTCCGGCAGCCGTGACTTCACCCGGAGCCCCAGGACCACGTCCTGGAGGTGCTCGCCGTCCAGGGAGTAGATCGAGGAGTCGGCGGTGCCGAAGCGGTCGGCGTAGTGCTCGCGGGTGCGGGAGCGGCCGCCCTCGCAGACCGCCAGGACATGGCTGCGGGCGATCAGCTCCTGCCGTTCCGCCGGGTCGAAGCGCTCGGGGACCAGCCGGATCGCGGGCCGGCGGCCGGCCAGTTCCAGCAGCCGGTCCTCGATGTGGGCGATCCGGATGTTGCGGGGCGGCCGGCCGTCGACCGAGTCCGGGCCCACGGGCCACATCTCCGAGTAGGCGCCGGAGTCCTCGAAGAGCGCGCCGAGCACCTCCTCGGACAGGGCGAGGTACTGCCGGCTCTGGACGGTCACCACCTGCTGGCGGCGGAAGTTGCCCTGGGTCTCGTCCTTCCAGACGACGGTGCGGCCCTTCCGGGTCCAGCGCCCGTCGTAGAGGGTGATGGCGGTCCGCCCGGGCAGCATCTCGTCGAGGGCCAGGGCGAAGGCGAGGCCCACCGGGCCGCCGCCGCTGACGGTGACCCGCAGGGTGCCGGGGTCGGTGGCGCTCACCCGGGGGAGGTCCAGCAGGGAGAGGTCCATGACCGTCTCCATGGCGTCCTGCGCCTCGTACAGGAAGGTCTCGTCACCGATCCGGATGCGGTCGTTCGGCCGCAGGACGTGCCGGGTGACCCGCTGGTCGTTGACGTACGTGCCGTTGCGGCTCTCCCGGTCGTAGAGCACGAACCCGGCTTCCTCCGTGAGGATCTCGGCATGCAGCCGGGAGGCGCTGGGGCTGACGATCACGATGCTGTTGTCGCTCTTGCGCCCGAAGCTGAGGGGCTCGCTGCCCAGAACCACGCTCTGTCCGGTGAACGGACCCGTGCGCCCGACGATGACCGATGGCACTCCACACCCCTTGGAAATCAGCCTGCTTGACGACCCGTACGTGAGCGACACGTCGGGGAGAAGGTGTTCGGTTCAATCTCTTCCCCGAAAAGTTTCCGAACGTGCTGAACCGGGGGCCCGATCCGTACGTGATGTTCGCGTCGGCCGGCGACGAGAGGGAGACACGCCCCCATGTACGACGAGGAGTCCGAGACCGTGACCGAGATCGCGCCCGCACCGGGCCCGCCGGGCGGTGAGCGGCTGATCGCCGGCCGCTACCGGCTGCTGTCCCGCCTCGGCGAAGGAGGCATGGGCACCGTGTGGCGGGCCCGGGACGAGACCCTGCACCGGGAGGTCGCCGTCAAGGAGGTGCGGGCCCCGGCGGGCCTGCGGGACGCGGACATCGCCCGGATGTACGGCCGGCTGGAGCGGGAGGCGTGGGCGGCGGCCCGGATCCCGGACCGGAACGTGGTCACCGTCCACGACGTGGTGACGGAGGACGGACGGCCGTGGATCGTGATGGAACTGGTCCGCGGCCGGTCGCTGGCCGAACTCCTGCGGGACGAGGGCCCGCTCACCCCCCGGCGGGCCGCGCGGGTCGGCGCCGAGGTGCTGGGCGCCCTGCGGGCCGCGCACGCCGTCGGGGTGGAGCACCGCGACGTCAAACCGGGGAACGTGCTGGTCGCCGAGGACGGGCGGGTGGTGCTCGGTGACTTCGGCATCGCCGTGGTCGAGGGCGGCACCGCGCTGACCCTGACCGGCGAGGTCGTCGGCTCGCCCGAGTACCTGCCGCCGGAGCGGGCGCTGGGCCGCCCCTCGGGACCCGAGTCGGACCTGTGGTCCCTGGGCGTCCTGCTGTACGCGGCGGTGGAGGGCAGCTCCCCGTTCCGGCAGGACACCGCGCTGAGCACCCTGCGGGCGGTGGTGGACGAGGAGCCGCCGGTGCCGGTCCGGGCCGGGCCGCTCGCCCCGGTGATCGCCGGGCTGCTCCGCAAGGAGCCGGGCGAGCGCACGCCCGCCGCCGAGCTGGCGGAGGCGCTGCGGGACATCGCCGACGGGCCCGGCACCACGGCCGCCGCGGGCCCGGCCCTGCCGTCCCCGGCGGCCGTCCGGGCCCCGGCCGCCGCCCCGGTCCCGGGCTTGCCGGATACCGAGGCCGCCGGCCCGGTCCCGTCGGTGCCGACCGTCACCGTGGCCGCGCCGGCCGCCGCCCCGGTGCCGCCGGCCACCGAGACGGCGCCCGTGGTGGCGGCCCCTGGGGTCCCCGCGACGGCCTCCGCGGCGGTTCCCGCCGCACCGCGCCGCAGGCGCCGTATCGCGGGCCTGGTGGCGGCCGGGGCGGGCTTCTGCGTGCTGGCGGCGGGCGGGCTGGCCCTCGTACTGGGCGACCGGGACGGTGACGGCGGTGGCGCCGGGGCCGGGACCGGGGCCCTTGCCGGGACGGGGGTCCGGGTGTCGGTGGCGGGGGAGCACACCCGCTACACCGGCGGCTGCCCGACCTCGCAGGCCCTGGCCCCGGCCTTCACGGCCACCTTCACCGCGCCGGAACCGACCCTGGTCTCCTACCGCTGGGTGTCCGGCGACGGCTCGGTGGTGGATCCGCGGTGGCGGACCCTGTCGGTCGGCGGCGAGGGCGACCCGCCGGCCCGGGACACCGTACGGCTGACCGCCTACGCCAGGACCGGCACCCTCACCACCGGCATGGCGGTGGAACTCCAGAGCCCGGTCCGGGCCCTCTCCGACCCGGTGCCCTTCTCGATCACCTGCACCGGCTGAACCCGCCGGACGCGGCGGACCCGCCGGACCCGCTGGACGCGCCGGACGCGCCGGCCGCGGCCGCTCCGGCTAGCCGAGCTGGGTCAGACGCGGTGCGTACAGGTCCATCAGCCGGGTCCGGGTCTGGTGCAGGCGGGCGGCCAGCACCCGGCCCACCCAGTGGCCGACGGCCGATCCGAAGGCCGGATCGGCGTCCATCAGCATCCGGACGCTCGGCCCGTCGAACTCGTACGCCCGCACCGGGGTCATCGCCTCCGCGCCGAGCTGCCAGACGTACGGCGGGAACAGCCAGGACCAGCCCACCAGCTCGCCGGGGCCGAGGCTCTCGATGGCCGCGGGCCGGCGGCCGGGCACCGGCAGCTCCAGGGTGACGGTGCCGGAGCGGACGATCCAGAAGGAGTCGGCCCGGGACCCCTCGTCGAAGATCCGCGCGCCCTCGCGGAAGTTCACTTCACGGGCCTGGCTCATCAGCCGTCCGCGGTGCTCGGTGGACAGGACGGCGGCGATGCGTATGGGGGAAGGTGTGCTCACGACGGCCTCCGATCAGGGCCCCCCGTATCTCCAGTGTCCGCTGTCGGCCGGAAGAAACCCTTCCGAGGCCGGGATCAGTCCTCGGTCTGCGCCTCCAGACAGGCCAGCTCCATGGAATCCAGTACCGCCTCGTGGCTGCGCCGGCTGAGCTCGGCCACGTTCTCGATCTGTGCGGTGGCCCAGGCGGACAGGGTCATGACCAGGACCCGCAGACCGTCCGTGCCGTGTTCCGCGAGCACCTCGTCGGCCAGCCGCATGGCCCCCTCGGGCACCCGCTCGGGCGGCTCCAGTCCGACCAGGTCGCGCAGCAGCCCTATGGTCCGGCAGGAGATCTCCGGTGTGATCCGGGCCAGCCGGAGGTCCTCTTCGTCTTCCATCGCCGCCGCTCCGCCCCGTCTCCCGTGCCCGCCGTTGCCCTCCCCGCACGGTAGAGCCCGGCAGGCCGGCAGGGGGCCGATTCGCCCAAGCTCCCCGGCCCCGGGCGGGTTCCCTCGTCGACAACCGGACGGTAACTTGTCGCCGCCAGGCCTCCGTTGAGACCTCCGACCCCCCCCAGGTGTGTGATGAAGACCCTCCGTGGCGTCCTCGCGCTGTGCGCGCTGCTCCTCGCCCTCGCCCCACCGGCCGCGGGCAGTCCCGGCCCCGCCCCCGGGGCCCCGGCGGCGCCCGGCCCGGCGGCCGGGGCGGCCGCCTCCTGGGCGCCGCCGCTGTCCACCCGGGGCCGCTGGATCGTCGACGCGCGCGGCGAGCGGTTCCGGCTGCGGTCGGGGAACTGGGACGGCGCCCAGGGCTCGTGGAACGGCTCCGGCGACCGTGCCGACCCCGCGAACCACCACAGCGGCCAGCCCTCCCACGACATCCCGCTCGGGCTGGACCGGGTGCCGCTGCCCGCCCTGCTGGCCGACTTCCGGGCCCTGGGCCTGAACAGCGTCCGGCTGCCGTTCTCCAACGAGATGCTGCGGGCCACCGCCCCGGTGCCGGACGCGGCCGTGGCCGCCAACCCGGCGCTGCGCGGCAAGACCCCGCTCCAGGTCTTCGACGCGGTGATCACCGCGCTGACCGCCGCCGACTTCGCCGTGATCCTCAACAACCACACCGTCACCAGCCGTTGGTGCTGCGGACTGGACGGCAACGAGCGCTGGAACAGCAGCGGCCAGAGCACCGCCCGCTGGGCCGACGACTGGGTGTTCCTCGCCCGCCGCTACCGCGACAACCCCCGGGTGGTCGGCGCCGACCTCTACAACGAGGTCCGCCGCGACTTCCTCGACGACCCCAACTGGGGCCTCGGCGACAACCACGACTGGTACACCGCCGCCCAGGAGGCCGCCGACCGGATCCTCACCGAGGCCAACCCGAACCTGCTGATCGTCGTCGAGGGCATCAACTGGACCGGGATCCCCGCCGACGGCCTGCCGCACGGCCGCCCCGTCCTCACCCCCGTCCGGAACCTGTCCCACACCCTCGCGGTCTCCGGCAAGCTGGTCTACTCCGCGCACTTCTACGGCTACACCGGCCCGAACCACAGCGGCGCCACCGGCATGGGCGAGACCCATGACCCCCGCTACCAGGACCTCACCGCCGAGCAGCTCCGCCAGGTCCTCCGCGACCAGGCCTTCTACGTGTCCGGGGAACCCGGCAACCACTTCACCGCTCCCGTCTGGATCAGCGAGTTCGGGATCGGCGCCGACGAGCGGAACACCTCCCCGCGGACCTGGTTCGGCCGGCTCACCGATAACCTCACCGCCACCGACGCGGACTTCGCCTACTGGCCGCTGGTGGGCTGGAACCCCGGGGACAGCTGGGCCCTGCTCCGCTACGACACCACCGGCCGGCGCACCGGCGTCCTGGACCCGGAGGACTGGCGCACCCCGGCCTGGACCGGGCTCACCGGGGCCGCCGGCCGCACCGGCCCGGTGCCGGTCACCCCGTCCTGGCACATGCTCACCACCGATCACCGGGACCACAACGCCTCGCTGCTCACCCGGGCGGGCGGGGACTGGGACAGCGGGGCCCGCAAGGCGGTCTGCCCGGACGGGTCCGCGCTGGCCGGGCTCAGCCACACCCGGGGCCGCGGTCTGTGCCTGGACTCCGCGCTGCGGGCGGCGGCCGGGGCGCACACCGTGGTCCGGGACGAGGCCCATGTGCCGCCGGGCGGGGACTGGGCCGGGGGCTACACCAAGCTCCAGTGCCCCGCGAACGGGTTCCTGATCGGCTACAGCCTGCGCGGCGAACGGGTCTCCGCCGCCCTGTGCGCGCCGGCCGCCGCCGCGCTGCCCGCCACCGGCGGCCGTACGGTCTGGTTCGACCGGGGCGACGCCCGGCCGGCCGGGAACCCCGGCGGCGACTTCGCCCACGGCCACTACAAGGGCCAGTGCCGGACCGACGAGTACGCCGCCGGGATCGCCTTCACCACCCGGTTCGCCGCCCGCCCCTCCCCGGCGGCCCTGCTCTGCCGCTCGCTGCCCACCGGCTGAACGCACCCGCCCGAGGCCCGTGGCCGATTCTGATCGGCCGCGGGCCGGGTGTGGCCGGAAGGGGCCGGGCCGGGCCGGAAGGCACCGTTTCGCATCCGATGTGCCAAGTCGGGTGCCACGGCGGGTGAAACCTCCTAAAGTGCGCCCGTACGCGTGCCATGTGTACGACAATCGCATCGCTCTGGGGGGTTCATGCGCCGTTCCCTGCGTAGATCCAGATGGCTGACAACCGCTCTCGTACTCGCCCTGGCCGGCACCGGTGCCGGGCTGGGCCTCCACGCCGCCCCGAAGGCCGCGGCCCTCACCCCGCCGGTGGCCTTCACCGCCGACGCGCTGCCCACCTGGCAGCCCAACGGGGTCGTCTGGGCCCTCGCCGAGACCGCCGGCACGGTCTTCGCCGGCGGCACCTTCTCCACCGTCCGCCCGCCCACCGGCGGTTCCGGGAGCGAGCAGCAGGCGGTGAACTTCGCCGCCCTCGACGCCGCCACCGGCGCCCCGACCTCCTGCAAGCTGTCCTTCACCATCGGCAGCGGCACCGCCACGGTCCGCGCCCTGGCCCTCTCGCCCGACCAGCAGACCCTCTACGCCGGCGGCTACTTCGGCGCCGTCAACGGCGTCCCGGTCAGCAGCCTGGCCGCCATCGACGTGCCGAGCTGCACCGTGAAGACCGGATTCCGGCCCGCCTTCGCCGCGACCGTCCGGGCGCTGGCCGTCACCGAGGACACCGTCTACGCGGGCGGCGACTTCCTCACCGTAGCCGGGCAGTCCCGGCAGCGGTTCGCGGCCGTCGACCGCACCAACGGCGCGCTGCTCCCCTTCACCGCCGACGCCGACGAGCCCGGCCGCGCCGTCGAGGTCACCCCCGACGGCAGCAAGGTGCTGCTGGGCGGCGACTTCTTCACCGTCAACGGCACCGCCAGCCACGCCCTGGCGGTGGCCGACGCCACCACCGGAGCCGTCACCAAGAGCTATCCCGGGTTCATCCACGACAACTCGGTGGTCAAGGACATCGCCACCGACGACGCCGGTTTCTACACGGCCAACGAGGGTACGGGCGGCGGGGTCTTCGACGGCCGCATCGCCCTGAACCTGGCCGACTTCAACCAGCGCTGGCGGGACACCTGCCTGGGCGCCACCCAGGCCGTGCTGCCCTTCCAGGAGGTGCTCTACAGCGCCTCGCACGCCCACGACTGCTCCAGCGTCGGGGAGTTCCCCGACGGCCAGCGCCACCACCTGCTCGCCCAGCCCACCACCGGCACCGGAAAGCTCGGCTGGGCCCCCGACACCAACGACGGCATCGGCGAGGGCATCGGCCCCCGGGTGATGGCCGTCGGCGCCAAGGCCGGGGTGCGGTACCTGTGGGTGGGCGGCGAGTTCACCACCGTCAACGGCGCCGGGCAGCAGAGCCTCACCCGGTTCGCCTCCACCGGCGACACCGGCGCCCCCACCACACCCGTGGCCGGCGCCGTCAGCTTCGCGCCCGGCCAGGTCCAGGTCCGCTGGCGGACCAGCCTGGACCTGGACGACAGCCTGCTCACCTACCGGATCTACCGCAACGGCTCGGCCACCCCGATCGGCACCGTCGCCGCCGAATCGCTGTTCTTCCGCCGCCCGCAGGCCTCCTGGAACGACACCACGGCCGTGCCCGGCCAGTCGTACACCTACCGGGTGACGGCCACCGACGGGGCCGGCAACACCAGCGCCCTGTCCGCCGCCGCGGCCGTCACCGTCCCGGTCACCCCGGACGCCTACCCGAGCCAGGTGCGGGCCGACGGCGCCCAGCTCTACTGGCGCTGGGACGAGTCCGCGGTCCCGTTCGTCGCGGACTCCTCCGACGGCGGGAACGCCGCCGGGGTGCACGACAACGCGCCCGCCCTGCGGCAGACCCCCGCGGCGGTGACCGGGCCGAGCACCGCCATCGGCTTCAACGGCACGGACTCCAAGGTGTACGGGGACCGGCGGACCACCGTCGGCTCCGCGTACACCCTGGAGACCTGGGTGAGGACCGGCACCACCCGTGGCGGCAAGCTGCTCGGTTTCGGCAACAACCAGGAGCGCTCCAGCAACCAGTACGACAAGCACCTGTACATGACCAACGACGGCCGGATCGTGTTCGGCGTCTACACCGGCTCCGCCCGCACCATCACCAGCGGCGGCCCCGAGCGCTACAACGACAACGTCTGGCACCACGTCGTCGCCACCCAGGGCCCCGGCGGGATGACCCTCTACGTGGACGGGGTGCAGAAGGGCACCCTGAACGTCACCACCCACGAGAACTTCGCCGGCTACTGGCGGGTCGGCGGCGACAACCTCGGCAGCTGGCCGAACCGCCCCACCAGCGACTACCTCGCCGGACAACTGGACGAGACGGCCGTGTACCCGACGGTGCTGTCGGCCGCGCAGATCCAGCAGCACTTCACCCTGGCGACCGCCCCGGCCGCCACCGTCACCGAGGTCACCGCGACCGAGGACACGTACGTCAACGCGGGCGCCCCGGGCACCAACTACGGCACCTCCAGCTCCCTCG
Organism: Streptomyces sp. NPDC033845; assembly: GCF_055576225.1. Classification (NCBI taxonomy): domain Bacteria; kingdom Bacillati; phylum Actinomycetota; class Actinomycetes; order Kitasatosporales; family Streptomycetaceae; genus Streptomyces; species Streptomyces sp. NPDC033845. Next base: position 546,151 of record NZ_JBVIRI010000002.1, read on the forward strand.
CCGTCCGCGGCAGCTCCTACTACGGCTCCTACCTGCGCTTCGACCTGCCCGCCGCACCGTCCGGGACGGTGCTGAAGGCCGCCACGCTGAGCGTGAAGACCAGCACCCAGGCCGGGGCCGGCACCACGGACACGGTGTCGGTGCTGCCGGTCACCGGGGCGTGGACGGAGACGGGCACCACCTTCACCAACCGCCCCGCCCTCGGCGCCCCGGCGCTGGGCACCTTCGCCGGGATCCCGGACGGCTCCTCGGTGCACACCACCGCCCTGGACACCGCCACGGTGGCCGGCGCCCTGGGCGGCTCGTACGCCCTGGCGCTGACCAGTCCCGGCACGGACGCGCTGTGGCTGTGGGCCTCGGAGGCCGCGGCCGGGGAGGGGACGCCGAAGCTGACCCTCACCTTCGGCCCGTGACCGGGCAGCGGCCCTGACCGGCCCGGGCCGACAGGACTGACCGGCCGGCCCGACCTGCTCAGTCGGACCGTCCGGCCCGGCCGTCCGGCCCGGTTCGGCCAGTCGGCCTGGTCAGTCGGCTCGGTCGGTCCGGCCGGTCGGTCAGGCCCGGCCGGTCGGACCGGTCCGGCCGGGTCAGGTGGCGCGGCCGGGCTCCGGTCGGTCCCCGGCCTGCCGGAGGCCGGCCTGCCGGGCCACCAGGTACGGGTCGATGCCCAGCCGCCGCCAGCGCAGCCGCAGCAGCAGCGGCCGGCGGCGGACGTCCCGGTCCGGACGGGCCAGGGCGTGCTCCACCGCCTCGGCGAGCAGGGTCCGGGCGGTCCGGTTCCACGGGTCCGCCTCCCAGCGGGGCCGCGGCCCGGCCGCCCGGTAGCCGGCCCGCCGCAGCACCAGTACGGCCCGCTCCGCCCAGGCGGCGCGGGCCGTCTCCGTGTCCAGCCGGGCCCGCCAGTCGCCGAGGGCGTCCCGCCGCTCCAGCAGCCGCCGGTAGGCGGCCTCCTCGGCGGGCGGCTCCGCCGACCCCCCGGCGGGCGGCTCGCCCAGCGCCAGCCGGGCCCGTTCCGCCAGTGCCTCGCGGACCCCGTCGGCGAGGCGGGCCGGACCGACCCGCCGGGCCGGCCACTGGCTGAGCGGTATCCGCAGCGAGCCCGGCCCGCGCCGGCCCGCCCAGACGAGCCGCAGGCTGGTCGGCCCGTCCTGGCCGCGCCCGCCCGGCGGGGCGTACGCCACCGACACCAGGTCGTCCAGGCGCAGGGTGCGGGTCCGCAGCCAGGGCACCGGCAGCAGCCGCCGGGTGACCCTCAGGCGGTGCCCGTCGAACCGCAGCCGCCACCGGAGGGTCCGCGCGCGCAGCGGGCGCGCGGGCGGCTCACCGGGATCGCGGGGAGTGACGGACATGGTCCAGGACCTGCCGGAGCAGGGCGGTGACATGGTCGTCGTGGAGCTCGTAGACCACGCTGCGGCCCTCCCGGCGGCCGCTGACCAGCCCGAGGTGGCGGAGCAGCCGCAGATGGTTGGAGACGGTGGGCTGGCCGAGGGAGAGGTCGGCGGCGAGTTCGCCGACCGGGCAGGGGGAGTCCAGCAGCCGGGCGAGGATCCGCACCCGGGCGGGCGCGGCCAGCCCCTGCATGACCTCCGCGACGGCCTCGGCGTCCGCCTCCGAGAGGGTGTCCATGTCCGGCAGCCTAACGCCCGCCCTATTCATTCACATATTTGAACATGCTGATATATTGATGCCATGACCTCGACCACCGAACACCTCCGCCACCGCACCGCCGAACCCGGCTGCACCACCTGCGCCCCGCAGGCACCCCCGCCCCGGCGGCCCGTCCCCGCCGAACTCCCGACCGCGTCCCGCCCGCCGAACACCGGCGGCCACGAACGCGCCGAACTGCTGGCCGCCCTGCTCGCCCTCGCCGCCTATCTGTCCGGCCTCGGCCTGGAGCTCTCCGGCAGCGGCGGCACCGTCTCCTTCGCCCTCTTCCTCGCCGCCTACCTGGCCGGCGGCACCTTCACCCTCCGTGAGTCCCTCGCCGCCGCCCGCCGGGGCCGCTTCCAGGTCGACTCCCTGATGCTGATCGCCGCGGCCGGCGCCGCCGCCATCGGCCGCTGGGAGGAGGGCGCCGTCCTGCTCGTCCTCTTCAGCCTCGGCCACGCCCTGGAGGGCTACGCCCTGGGCCGCGCCCGCCGCTCCGTGGAGGCCCTCGGCGCACTCACCCCCCGTACCGCCCTGCTGGTGCGCGCGGACGGCCCCGCCGAGGTGCCGGTGGAGGAACTCGCGGTCGGCGACACCGTCCGGGTCCGGCCGCACACCCGGATCCCCGCCGACGGCATCGTGGTCCTGGGCTCCGGCAGCGTGGACCAGTCCGCGCTGACCGGCGAGAGCGTCCCCGCCGACAAGCACCCGGTCGCCGACCGGGCCGCCGCCCTCGCCGACCCGGCCGGCACCGACCCCGGCAGCCGGGTCTACGCGGGCACCGTCAACGGACCCGCCTCCCTCGACCTGGCCGTCACCCGGCTCGCCGCCGACAACACCCTCGCCCGGGTGGTCCGCATGGTCCGGGAGGCAGAGGAACGGCAGTCCCCCACCCAGCGGTTCACCGAACGCTTCCAGAAGGTCTTCGTCCCGGGCGTGCTGGCCCTGGTCGCGGTGCTGCTCACCGCCGGAGCCCTCAGCGGGGAGCCCTTCACCGACAGCTTCTACCGGGCCATGGCCGTCCTGGTCGCCGCCAGCCCCTGCGCCCTGGCCATCGCCACCCCGGCCGCCGTGCTCAGTGCCGTGGGCCGGGCCGCCCGCGGCGGGGTCCTGGTCAAGGGCGGTGCCCCGCTGGAGGAGTTCGGCCGGCTGCGGACCATCGCCTTCGACAAGACCGGCACCCTCACCGAGGGCCGCCCCCGGCTCACCGACATCGAGCCCGCCGAGGGCGTCGAGGCCGCCGAACTGCTGGCCGTCGCCGTCGCCGTCCAGCGGCAGAGCGACCACCCGCTGGCCCGCGCCGTGGTCCGGGACGCCGCCCTCCCCACGACCGCCACCGCGACCGCCACCGACGTACGGGCCGAGGTCGGCCGCGGCGTCAGCGGGGAACTCGACGGCCGGACCGTCCACATCGGCAGCCTCGCCCTGGCCGACGCCCTGGCCGGACCGCCGGTGCCGGCCGGGCTCCGGGCCCGTACCGAACGCCTCGCCGAAGCCGGCCGCACCACCATGCTGGTCCGGTACGGCGACCGCTGGCTGGGCGCCCTCGGACTGATGGACACCCCCCGCCCGGAGGCCGCCGACACCATCGCCCGGCTGCGCCGGCTCGGCGTCGACCGGATCGTGATGCTCTCCGGGGACGACCGACGGGTGGCCGAGGCGGTGGGCCGGGAAGTCGGCGTGGACCGGGCGCTCGGCGGGCTGATGCCCCAGGACAAGGCGGCCGAACTGGCCCGGCTCCGCGCCGACGGCCGGACCGCCATGATCGGCGACGGGGTCAACGACGCCCCGGCCATGGCCGGCGCCACCGTCGGCGTGGCCATGGGCGCCGCCGGCTCGGCCGTCGTCCTGGAGACCGCCGACATCGCCCTGATGTCCGACGACCTCCGCCGGCTGCCCTTCGTCACCGGACTGAGCCGCCGGGCGAGCCGGATCATCCGCCAGAACCTCTGGCTGAGCCTGGGCATCGTGGCCGTCCTGGTCCCCGCGACCGCGCTGGGCCTGGGCATCGGCCCGGCCGTCCTGGTCCACGAGGGATCCACCCTCGTCGTGGTCGCCAACGCCCTGCGCCTGCTGCGCTACCGGGACTGACCCCCGGCCGCCCCCGGCCCCGCCGCCGGCGCCTCCACCTCCAGGAAGCGCCGGCGGCGCGGGCCGCGGTAGAGGAGGGCCGTCCAGCCCAGCCGCTCCAGCGCCGCCGCGCAGGCGGTCAGCCGCTCCGTCTCCTCCTCGGCGGCCCGGCCGCCCGGCGGCCCCTCCCAGGTCACCCGCACCAGACCGGGACCCTCGCCGGGCCCGGTCCGATAGCCGGTGGCGGCCCGCCGGCCGGTCGAGGGATCCACCGCGGACGGCGGGAACCCGGCCGCCTCCAGCGCCAGCGGCACCGCGCGCAGCGGCCGCTCCCGCTCCCAGCCGGCCGGCCCGCCGCCGCCCATCACCCGGCGGATCCCCAGCAGTCCCTCGAAGGCCGTACGCACCTCCGCCGCGCGGGCACCGGAGGCCCCTGGACCGGGCGGCGGGCCGTCCCCGGTCGCCACCTCGAAGGGCCCTTGCCCGCCCGCTTCTTCCGCCGCCACCGCCACCCCCGCAGGACCGTCTGAGTACCTGCCACCGCAACGACTGAGTAGCCGCCCCGATTCCCGCCCCGGCGGTCCCTGCTCGAATGGGATCATGACGATCCAGGTACGGCGGCCGACCGCCTCCCGGCCGACCGCCCCCCTGTGGACCGCCCCCCGGCTGACAGCCCCCCGACTGGCCACCCCGCTGCGGAACGCCCGGAGCCACCCGCAGGTCCGCCAGGCCACCCTGGCGGGCCAGGCGCTGGCCGGTGCGCTGCTGCCCCTGGTGGTGGGCGTGCTGCTGGCCAAGGCGATGGCCGGCGACCCGATGTCCCCGGTGAACGCCCTGATCACCGGCGGTGGGCCGCGGGCCCGGCTGGGGGCGGCCGCCCTCCGCGGCTGCGGCCGCGGCGCCCTCCACCGGGCCCGCGCCCTGCGCCCCGGTCAGCCGGCCGGCGCCGAAGCCACCACCGCGCCGGATGCCGGCAGTTCGGTGACCCGCTCGGCCGCGCACCGACCGGCTGTCGACGCGGGGTCAGCGTGGGGGGCCGGATTCGGTGATGCAGAGGTCGACCACTGAGGGCGGGACGGTGGTTTCGGGGGTTGCGCAGGGGTCGGTGGGGGTGGCCGGGTGGTGGTGTGGGCGGGGCGGCCGGGCGGGGCGGGGGCCGCCTCGGGCGCGTGGTTTTCCGGCGGCGGGTGGGGGGACCGCCCGTCGGTCGGGGGCGGGCGGGGAGGTGGTGGGGCGGGTGGCCGCCGGGGTCCGGGTGGGGTCCAGCTGTGGGGTGGGCGGGGCCGGTGGGGCCGCCGAGACGCAGCCGGCGCCGGCCAGGAGCGCGGCGAGGGAGAGGGAGAGGCGGGCGGCCGGGCGCAACTGCATGCGTCCACGATGCCGCACCCGCGTCGGCGGTGCGGGCGGCCGCCGCCGGCCATCGCGATCGGATCGTGAGGTCCGGGAAGGTATGCCCAGCTCAGGGCCGGGAAAGGGAACGACTGTTCGTCACCCGGTCCCGTCGTACGGAGCGTCCGCATGGCCCCAGTCCCACCCGCGTCCGAGCCGCCCGCGTCCGAGCCGCCCGCGTCCGAGCCGCCCGCGTTCGAGCCGCCCTCGTCCGAGCCGCCCTCGTCCGTCCGTGCGTGGTCCGCCGTGGCGGCGGTGTCGCTCGGCATCTTCTGTCTCATCACCTCCGAGCTGCTGCCGGTCGGCCTGCTCACCCCGGTCGGCGCCGAGTTGGGGGTCTCGGACGGCACGGCCGGGCTGATGGTGACCGTGCCCGGGCTGGTGGCCGCCCTCTGCGCGCCGCTGGTGACCGTCGGCACCGGGCGGCTGGACCGCCGGCCGGTGCTCTGCGTGCTGATCGCCCTGATGGCGGCGGCCAATTTGGCGGCGGCCCTCGCCCCGGAGTTCTGGGTGCTGCTGGCCGCCCGGCTGCTGGTCGGGGTGAGCGTCGGCGGGTTCTGGGCGATCGCGGGCGGGCTGGCCCTGCGGCTGGTGCCCGAGCACCGGGTCGGCCGGGCCATGGCGGTGATCTTCGGCGGGGTGTCGGTGGCCTCCGTGCTGGGCGTCCCGGCCGGCACCCTGGTCGGTGAACTGGCCGGCTGGCGGGCCGCCTTCGCCGCCGTCGGCGGCCTGGGGCTGCTGAGCCTGCTGGCCCTGGTGCTGCTGCTGCCTCCGCTGCCGCCCGGGCGGTCGGTGACCTTCCGGGAACTGCCCGCCCTGCTCCGCGGACATCCGGGGGTGCGGGCCGGGGTGATCGTCACCTTCCTGGTGGTGACCGGGCAGTTCGCCGCGTACACCTTCGTCCGGCCGGTGCTCCAGGACGTGTCCGGAGTGGACCCGGGTCTGATCAGCACCCTGCTGCTGGGCTACGGGCTGGCCGGGGTGGCGGGCAACTTCCTGGCGGGCGGCCGGGAGGCCCGCCGCACCCTGCTGGCGATCGGTCTGGCCCTGACCGCGGTGCTGGTGCCGCTGGCCCTGCTGCCGTCCCCGGTGGCCGGCGGGCTGCTGCTGGTCGGCTGGGGACTGGCGTACGGCGGGGTGTCGGTCAGCGTCCAGAACTGGATGAACAAGGCGGCGCCTGAGGCCACCGAGGCCGCCTCCTCGCTGATGGTGGCCATGTTCAACCTGGCCATCGCGGTGGGCGCGGTGGCCGGCGGACTGGCCGTGGACGGCATCGGCACCCGGGCCGCACCGCTGGTCGGCGCGGTCCTGACGCTGGCCGCCGCCGGCACCGTCTGGGCCACCCGCCGGAGCACCCGCCCGGCGGCCCCGTCGCTCCCGGTGGCGGGCGGCCCGGGCGGCCGGAAAGGGGTCTCGCGGGGCAGGGTTTGACCTGGCCCGTCCGGTACGCGAGAGTGCGGCGGGGGCCGGGGTGCAGCGTGGCACGGCCCGTGTGCCTGCCAGGAGCTCCTCGTGTCCCACCGCCGTTCCGACCGCCGTTCCGACCGCCGTTCCGACCGCCGTTCCGACCGTGTGCCGGTCACCGCCGACGTCCGCCCCGCCATACCCGGACCGGGTCCCCGGCCCCGGCGCCGTACGCCCCTGCTGCTCGGGGCGGCCGGGGCCGTAGCCCTCGCCGGGCTGCTGTTCTGGGCCGTGGGCCCGGACCGGGACTCCGGGCCCCGGACGCCGGAGGCGGCCCCGCCGCTGACCGGGGTGCCGGGACTGCCCGGCTGGGGCCGGGTCCACAGCCCGTCCGCGGAGCCCGACCCGACCGCCTCCACCGGTCCCGCCGCACGGAGCGGGGCACCGGCGGGCCGGCCGACCGCCTCGGCCCCGGCGCCCACCCCCTCCGCCACCGGCGGGCGCACCCCCGCCCCGCCGCCCCGCGACGCCGCCACGCGGACCCCGCAGCGGCCCGCCGGGACCCTCCGGTTCGGCGACCGGGGTGCCGAGGTGACCGCCCTGCAACAGGCCCTGCACGGCCAGGGGTTCACCTATGTCTCGGTCAACGGCAGCTTCGACGAGGACACCCGGCGCGGGGTCCGGCAGTTCCAGAGCGACCGCGATCTGCACCGGGACCCCTCGGGGGTCTTCGGACCGGAGACCCGGTCCGTGCTCACCGGCAGCTGAACCGGGCTCTCAAGCCGACCGGTTCAGCGGCCGCCGGCCACCCGCAGGACGGTGCCCGTGACGTACGAGGCCTCCGGGGACAGCAGCCAGGCCACCGCCGCCGCGATCTCCCCGGGCGCCCCGGGCCGGCCCAGCGGAATGCCCGCGGCCGCCTTCGCGGGCCGGTCCGGGTCGCCCATGGCGGCGTGCATGTCGGTCTCGATGATGCCGGGCGCGACGGCGTTGACCCGGATCCCGGCCGGCCCCAGCTCCTTGGACAGGCCCAGGGTCAGCGTGTCCGCCGCCGCCTTGGTGGCCGCGTAGTGCACGTAGTCCCCCGGACTGCCCAGGGTGGCGGCCGCGGAGGACAGGTTGACGATCGCCCCGCCGCCCGCCGCGGTCATCTCCCGGGCCGCCCGCCGGCAGCACAGCAGGGAGCCGAGCAGGTTCACCTCCACCACCCGGCGCAGGTCCTCGGTCCGGGCGTCGGCGAGCCGGCCGAGCGGCCCGGTCACCCCGGCGTTGTTGACCAGCCCGGTCACCGGCCCGAGTTCGGCCGCCGCCAGGTCGAACAGCCGCTCCACATCGGCCTCGACGGAGGTGTCCACCCGCACCACCGCACAGCGCCCCCCGGCCGCCCGGACCGCCGCGGCGGTGGACTCGGCCGCCGCCAGGTCCCGTACGTACCCGAGGGCGAGGTCGTGGCCCTCGGCGGCCAGCCGCACACAGGTGGCGGCCCCGATGCCGCGGCTGCCGCCGGTGACCACGGTGACGGGCCGACCGGCCCCGGTGGACCGCGCCATGTGATTTCCCCTGCTCATCGAATGATCGTAGCCACGGCGTTCTAGCAGGTGGGAAAGGGGTCGCCCACCGGATTTCGGTCCGGGCACAGTGATCCCCATGTCGACCCTGAGAGTGACCGCCGAAGTCCTGACCGTCCACGAACACCCCGACGCCGACGCCCTGGAGCTGGCCCAGGTCGGCCTGTACCGTGCCGTCGTCGCGAAGGGCGCCTACCGGACCGGTGACATCGCCCTCTACATACCCGAACAGGCCGTGCTCCCGGACGGCCTGATCGAGGAGCTGGGGCTCACCGGCCGGCTGTCCGGCAGCGCCGCCAACCGGGTCAAGGCGGTCCGGCTGCGCGGCGAACTCTCCCAGGGCCTGGTCTGCCGGCCGGCCGCGCTGGCCGGCACCGACCTGGCCCGCGCCGCCGAGGAGGGCACCGACTTCTCCGGACTGCTCGGCATCACCAAATGGGTGCCCCCGGTCCCCACCACCATGAACGGCGAGGTGGAGGCCGCGCCCGAGCTGCTGCCCTGGGTCGACATCGAGAACCTGCAGCGCTACCCGCACATCTTCGAACCCGGCGAGCCGGTGGTCCTGACCGAGAAGCTGCACGGAACCGCCTGCCTGCTCAGCCATCTCGCCGAGGACGGCCGGGTGCTGGTCTCCTCCAAGGGGTTCGGCGGGAACGGCCTGGCGCTGAAGGAGGACGAGCGGAACGTCTACTGGCGGGCCGTCCGGGCCCACCGGGTCCCGGAGGCCGCCGCCCGGCTCGCCGCCCGCCTCGGCGCCACCCGGATCGGGCTCTTCGGGGAGGTCTTCGGCGCCGGGGTCCAGGACCTGTCGTACGGCGCGGACGCCCGCACCACCGGCCCCGGCTACGCCGTCTTCGACGTCTGCGCCGAGATCGGCGGACAGCTCCGCTGGCTGGACCCGGCCGACCTGCTGACCGGCGAACTGCCGCTGGTCCCAAGGCTGTACGAAGGACCGTACGAGCTCGCCACGGTGCTGGAACGGGCCGGCGGACGGGAGACCGTCAGCGGTCGCGGACTGCACCTGCGGGAGGGCGTGGTCATCCGCCCGGTCACCGAGCGGTACAGCCCGGTGACCGGCGGACGGGCCATCGCCAAGGCCGTCAGCCCCGCCTACCTCACCCGCAAGGGCGGCACCGAGTACGCCTGACCGGCGGGCCGGCCGGCCCGCCGGCCGCCCGGCCAGGCCGCTACTCGTCGTTGGCGGGCAGGCTGTCCATGAAGGAACTGACCGAGAACACGGCCCGGCCCGCACCGGCCGGGCCGTACCCGGGCGGGGAGCTCAGCCCGAACTCGGCCATCGTCGCCTGGTAGGCCTCCAGCAGCCGGATGTGGTACTCCAGCGGGGCGCCCTCCGGATTGCCCTTGCCCAGCGGGGTCGTCGGCTCCGGGCACCAGGTGGTGAACCGCGGGGTGATCCCGTGCGACATGAAGTAGCGCAGGCCCTCGGTGGTCGACGCGATCGCCTCGTCCACCGACCGGAACCCGTGCGGCTCGGCCATCTCCACGCCCGCCACGAAGTTGGGGATCACATTGCGCGGGCCGAACACCTCGGCGGACTCCAGGATCCGCCGGTGCCACTCGGCGCGCCCGATGTACTCCTCCTTGCCCGGGCAGTACAGCTCGAACAGCCGCTTGTCCCAGATCTCGAAGTTGGGGTGGTAGATCCGGATGCCGTAGTCGTAGAACCGCTGGACGTCCTCGCGGGGCAGCGCCTGCGCGACCACCTTGCCGGTCCAGCGGCCCGGGAACCGCTCCTCGATGGCCTTCGCGTACTGGCCGTAGAAGTCGGCCTCGTCCTTGCCGCCCACCTGCGAGGTGATCGCCCCGCCGGTCAGGGTGTACGCCTTGGAGGCCTTGGCGGTGTCGTACTTGTCGATGATCTCCAGGGCCTCCAGGATCTCGTCGAGCTGCTTCACCCCCGTGTAGGGCCGGCCGGCCGCCTTGTGCTGGCGCCAGTTGTGGTTGATGTCGCAGTACTGGCACTCGCTCTTCGCGCCGAAGTACTGGCAGACCCGGAACACCGTCAGATAGATCAGGTAGCCCCACTGGATGGTGGGCGCGACCTCCATCACCGACTTCCCGTTCGACAGCTTGTGCCGGTAGTACTCCGGCATCGGCGGCACGCCGACGTCCGCGATCCGTGCCCCGTCCAGCCACAGCCCGAGCACCCCGTCGTCCCCGGCCGCGACCCGGTACGGCGAGGACGGGTTCACCCGCACCGACACCACGGTCCGGCGCAGCCCGTACGGGCCGCCGGTCAGCACGATCTCCTCCGGCGGGCGGCGCAGGGCGGCCGCGCCGAGCTCGGGGAGGGTGCGGTGGTCGAACGAGAAGATGAAGTACGACTTCGGCTTGACGTCCCCGGACTCGTTGTCGCTGAGCGCGGACTCGTCGAAGGCGATGCCGCCGCGCAGCAGGTCCTCCTTGATCACCGCTTCCCGGGGTACCTGGGGGAAGCGGTGCATCAGCGACTCGATCATGTCGGTGCGGCGCTGGTCGGTGGGGGTGGGCGGCGTATGCGCGTTTTCTCCGGTCACCCCACCAGGAATACCAGCCCGGTGCGGACCCGGACCCCGGCGGGGTCGCCCCACGGCCGTCCCGGAGGTCCGGGGCCGGTCCGGGGCCGGTGCGTGGGGGGTCCGTGGCGGATCTGCGGCGGGTCTGCGGCGGGCCCGGCTCAGGCGTGCCAGGGCAGCCGGACCGCCTCCAGCTCCGGATCCGCCAGCACGGCCGCCACCAGCGGGGCCGGGCCCACCACCTTGGTGCCCCACAGCTCCCAGTCGGTGTACGTCACCCAGGAGCGGTCCTCGGGCCACAGGTTCGAGGGGGTGGACACCACACCCGGATAGTCGTACAGGGCCGCCAGGTCCGCCGTACGCCCGGTCACCACGTGGTGCGTGCCGAGCCCGGCCCAGTCCCGGGCGGCGTACGGACAGTAGTACGCGAAGCAGCGCGGCCCGTCCTGCCCGGCCCGCCCGTCCCGCCCGGCCTGCCCGCTCCGCGCGGCCGGGGTGGCGGCGGCCAGGACGGCGGCCAGCCGGTTCCAGGTGAAGCGGTCCAGACCGCCCTCGGCCGGCGGCCGGATCCCGGCCGGCCAGCTGCCGTCGGCGAGCCGGCCGTCGGGCGCGCCCGACGCCGAGGGGAGCTCCCCCTCGGCCACCACCGGCCGCCCGGTCCGCTCGGCCAGCTCCGCCCAGCGCAGCCGCCGCCAGCCCGGCCCGGGCGGCTCCGCCCGGCCCACCCGGACCCCGGTGGCCACGCCCTGGGGGAGACGGCTGAAGTCCACCCCGCCGATGCTGTCCGGGATCCCGATGTCCCCGGCGGCTATGTCGGCCCGCAGCAGCTCGTCGTGCGAGACCACCCCGGGGCCGATCTCGCTCTCGTACATGGCGTGCAGCACCCAGACGGCATCCGGCCGGCCGGGGGTCGGGAACCCGAGGATCCCCGGGTCTTCGCAGAACTCCGCGAGCCAGTCGGCCTCGGCGGAATCGGCCCGGGGCCACCGGGCCCGGATACCGGACATGTCCCCATCCTGCCACCGCCCGGCACGCCCCACGGCACCCCCGGGCGCCCGCCCGGGCCCCGGGCCGGGCGGGACGGCACGCCGCGGGACGGTAGGCCGCGGGACGGGTCAGTACGCCGAGGGGAGGTCCGGGCCGTCCGCCCAGCCGACCGTCACACCGGGAAGGTCCCGGGCCCAGGAGGCGCCGATGGCTTCGATCCGCTCCCGGGGCGGCGGGGTGCGGCCCAGCCCGACGGCGAACCGGGCGCGGGTCGGGGCCGACCGGAACGGCCGGGGCCAGGCGTGCGCCTCCGGGGCACCGGCCTCGGCGAGCGCGCCGGTCAGGGCCCGGAGCCGGCCCCTGGCCCGGCCGAGCCGCTCGTCGAGCTCGGCCTGGTCCTCGGCCCGTACGGTCAGCACGGCCCAGGCGGCGTGCCTGCGGTGCAGCGGGGGCGGTACCGCCACGGTCTCCGGCCCGGCACCCGCCTCCAGGGCCTCCCAGGCCAGATACAGCTCCTGGGCGAGCAGATCCCGGAACCCGGGCCCGACCTGCCCGGTGCAGCCGCGCACCGGGGCACTGGGGGTGAGCACCCGCAGCGCCCCACCGTCCGCCTCCGCCTCCTCCACCGTCTCCGCCTCCGCCGGGTCGCCGCCGGCCAGCCGGACCGGCTGCCGCCAGTCCCAGGCCGCCCACTGCCCGAAGAACTCCCGCAGCAGCGCAACCCCAGGGCCGGGCCCAGGCGGGGACGGCGCGGTGTGCGAGGACGGCACGGTGTGCGCGGCCAGGACGGTGTTCGCGCACAGCACCGACCAGGCGATGCCCGGCAGGCCGCCGTGCGGGGCGGAGTCCAGGCCCCGGGCGCGGGCCCAGGCCTTGACCCGGCGGGTCAGGCCCGCGAAGGCCCCCGCCAGGTCCTCGCCCACCGCGCGGCGGACGGCCGCCGCGTCGGAGACCGAGCTGAGGGCCAGCGCGGCCGCCTCGCCCAGCTCTGCCCGGCGGGCCACCGCGGCCTCCGGGGCCAGCGGCGCGGAGCTGACCAGGACCAGGTCCACGGCCAGCCCGGCGACCGTGAACCGCAGGCCCGGCACCCGGGCGCCCCGGACCTCCCGAAGCCGGACCGCCTCCGGCAGCGCGGCGGCGATCCGGGCCCGGGCACCGGCCACGGCGGCCGGGTCCGGGAGCACCGCGACCAGGTCCAGATCGGCGCCCGGCAGCGCACCCCCGATCCGGCGCGAGCCGACCACCTCCAGCACCCCGTCCCCGAACACCTCCGCGATCCGCGCGGCCACCACCCCGGCATCCGCCGCCAAGTCCCCGTACGACGAGCGTGCGCCGTCCGGTTCCGGGAGCCAACGGACCTCGCCGGTGCCCAGGGCGACCGTGGCGCGGACCCGCATCGGGCCGTCGCCGCGCCGGGAGAGCAGGGCCAGCGCGCCGGCCCGGGCGGGCGGCGGCGCGGCGGCGGCCAGCAGGGCCGCGCAGTCGGCCGCGGTGCGCCCGGGGTCGGTGGTCCGGGCCAGGGTCAGATGCGGGGTGTAGCCCCCGGAGCGGCCCCGGCAGCCGGGGAACCGGGCGGCCAGCGCGGCCCTCAGCTCCTGCCAGGGGCCGTCCCCGTCCGGGGCGGGGTCCAGCCACACGGTGGCGTCCTCCCGGTGCCCGAAGGTGTGCGCCCCGCCGGCCCGCACCGGGAACGGTTCCGTCCCGGCCGCGACGGCCGCGACCAGCTCGGCGGCCCGCTCGAAGTCCACCTCGGGCACGAAGCCGAAGAGCAGGTTCACATGGGCCGGCCAGCGGTCCACCTGGGGGTCGCGGTCCCGGCGGATCCGCTCCAGCACGGGCAGCCAGTCCTCCGGTGGCAGCCAGGCCAGCGCCGTCCGGGGCGAGCCGGCCGAGTCCAGCACCTCCGCTTCCGGCCCCTGTCCGGGGGCGGCGGCGGTTCCGGCGGGGGACAGGTCGGCCCGTACCCCGTAGTGGTCCGATACGAACAGCCCGTCGGCCGCCGGGACCTCGCCCAGCAGCCCGGTGTCCAGGACCCGGGCCGTGCCGCGCAGCAGGATCCGGTCGATCCGCCCGGCCCGGCCGGTCAGCGAGGCGACGGCGGCCAGCGGATTCGCCCCCGGGTCGAAGGTCGGGGTGTGGTCCGCCGGGCCGCGAGCCTCCGTCCAGGCGTCCCGCAGCCCCAGGACGGCGTCCGGTCCGGCCGCGCCCTCCCGACCGTCGTTGAAGTCGCCGAGCAGGACCAGTTCCCCGGCGATCCCGCCCAGCCCCTCGGCCAGCCGGCCGAGTTCCGCGGTCCGGCGGCCCGCCCCGTCCTGCGAATGGTCGCTGCTGAGGTGCACCGCGGCCACGGACAGCGGCCCGTGCCCGGTCCGTACGGTGACCGCGGCGACCGCCTTGTGCCGGGCCAGCCGGTGGTGGCCGGCCTCCGCCACCGGAAGCCGGCTGAGCAGCAGCAGCCCGCAGTCCTCGACGTCCCGGCTGCCGGGGTCGGTGCCCAGGGTGTAGCGGTCGCGCACCCAGTCGGCAGCGAGCAGCAGCTCCAGCAGGGCCGGTTCCACCTCCTGGAGGGCGATGACCTCGGCGTCCGCGGCCCGGAGCGCGGCCAGCAGCCGGGGCCGTCGACGGGCCGTGTCGATCCGGTCGGAGTCGTAGCGGTCCCACAGCGTGTTCCAGGTCAGCAGCCGCACCCGGGACGGGACCGGGCCCGCCGGTCCGGCGGTGGGGGAGCCGGTGTCCGCCGGGCTCCAGCGGCCGGCCGCGCGGTCCCAGGCGTAGGGGGTGCGGGCCGTGAAGAACGGGTCCGGCAGCGCACGCGGCTCCCGGACCCGGCCCGCGTCGCCCAGCCCGACCCGGTCCACCCCGCTCGCCCGGTCCCACACCAGCTCCCCGTCGGCCTCCATGAACAGCACCCGGTGCCACGGGATGTCTCCGCCGGGCACGAAGGAGGGCAGCGGGATCCGCTTCGGGGCCGCCCCGCGCTGGAGCAGTCCCAGGGTGAACCGGGCCGGGTCGAGCCGGGGGTCCCAGCGCACCTGGTGGTAGATCTCCTCGCTGGTCCGCATCAGTTCCCCGCCCCTGGCCCGTCTGGCCTGTCTGGCCCGTCTCCAGTGTCCCCGCTGTCCTGGCTGTTCCCGCCGTCCCAGCCGTCCGGGTCGGCCAGGCCGCCGGCCCGGTCGGCCACCCGGCCGTCCGCGCCCGCGTACCAGGTCCGGTGGGCGCCCCGCCCCGGATAGGGCGGGCTGAACCGGCGCAGCTGCGCGGCCCGCACCGGCTCCGGCACCGGGTCCGGGCGGATCCCGTTCCGCCGCTCCAGCTCCCGCTCGTCGACCAGCAGCACCAACTGGGTGACCAGGGCGTTCCGCCGCCCGGCGACCCCGAGGACCAGCCCGCGCTGCTGCTCGGTCAGCGAGGTGGCGTCCCACAGCACGCTGCCGCCTGCCGCCAGGGCGCCGTCCAGCCGGTCCAGTCCGGCCCGCAGCACCTCCGCGTTGGCCCGCTGGTCCGACCGGTCCCCGCGGGCCGACCGCAGATCGTCCAGCGACACGTACGTGCCGATCCCGGGCAGCGCCCGGGCGGCCGTGCTCTTCCCGCTGCCCGAGGGCCCCACCAGCTGCACCAGCCGTGGCGGGCCCGGCTCCCGCCATCGCCAGGTCGCGGCCACCGCCTCCTGCGGGCCGGCGATCCGGCCCGCGACGAAGGCCTCCCGGGCCTCCGCCCAGCAGCGGTCGGCGGCGTCCGGGTCCAGTCCGTCCAGGGCTGC
This sequence comes from Streptomyces sp. NPDC033845, assembly GCF_055576225.1. Lineage (NCBI taxonomy): Bacteria > Bacillati > Actinomycetota > Actinomycetes > Kitasatosporales > Streptomycetaceae > Streptomyces > Streptomyces sp. NPDC033845. The sequence continues at coordinate 561,492 of NZ_JBVIRI010000002.1, forward strand.
GCGCAGCCCGGTCCGGAGCCGCTCCAGCGGTGACCCGTCGAGGAGGCCCGCGTCCTGTGCGTACAGCGCGGACCACTCCAGCTGTCCGCGCGCCGCCCCGGCCTCCGCGTCGGTCCGCCCCGCCAGGGCGGCCTCCGCCACCGCGTGCAGCACCCCCAGGTCGGCGGCGGGGGAGAGGCGCAGCAGCCCCTCCCGGCGCCGTTCGTCGGGGTACGGGCGGTGCAGCAGCGGGTGCAGGCCCACCAGGTCGGCGGTGCGGCGGGCGAGCGGCACGCCGAGCGGTCCGGCCAGGGCGGCGGCGAGCCGGCCGCGGTGCCGGTCGTGCAGGGCGGCCGCCAGCACCCCGGCCAGCCGGGCGTCACCGGTCCGCCCCAGGACGTCGAGCCGCCCGGCCGTCTCCCGCACCGCCTCGTCCCGCCGCCCGGCCCCCGCGCCGGGCACCCCGCCGGGCTCCGGGGGCAGGTCCAGGGCGGCCGTCAGCGCCGCCGGTTCGGGCGGGGCCCCGGAGCGTACGGCCCAGAGGGCGGCGGCCGGGCCCAGCCCGTTCTCCACCATCGCCGCGTGCATCCAGTGGGTGTCGGTGGTGACGTGCCCGGGCCGCACCCACTTGGCGACCCGCTGCCCGAACTCCTCCTGCCGGAAGGATCCGGCGGCCCGCACCACGTACCCCTCCTCACGGCCGGTATCGGGGCGGATCCGGCGGATCGCCCGCTCGTCGAACACGCCCCGCCACAGCACCCGGGGCACCGGCACGCCCAGCCGCCGCAGGAAGCGGACGGTGCCGTCCCAGTCCAGGCAGCGGCCGGAGGCGTCCCAGACGGAGAACCCGTAGAACCAGCCGTCCAGGTCGCGGTAGCCGAGCGAGTGACGGGCGTGCAGGTTCTCCCCGCAGATCCGCCAGCCCGCCGGGATGTGCGCGCCGATCCGGCCCTGCAGGCCCTTCACCCAGGCCCGGGAGGGGTGGTGGCCCGAGTCCAGGGAGCGGGCGTGCAGCCCGTCCCGGTACAGGGTGGTGTTCTCCCCGTCGAGCTTCTCCGTGACCACCACCTCGCGCCCGGCCAGCCCGGAGAGGTCCCGGGCCCGTACGTCGTCCGAACTCGCCCCCGGAGACCAGGGAAGATGGGGAGTACGGGGGTAGTGGGTGCGCATGCCGCCACTGTAGGAACCGGCACGGAAACCGCTCCACCCAATATTCCGGGCGCTAGAGTCCGTACCCGACGGCAGCGAGACGAGGGGGAGACATGGCGAAGATCAACATCAGCCTGGACGCCGAACTGGTCGTGGAGGTCATGGTGCTGTCCGGGGTCGGCTCCCCGCAGGACGCGATCGAGGCACTGGTCCGGGACTACATCGCCCGCGGCCACCGCACCGAGTCCCGGGTGGAACTCAAGGACCACGAGCGCCTGCTGCGCCCGGACCTCCTCCCCAACCGCACGGTGCAGGAGGGCTAGTCCAAAGGTGCCCGGCGCGCGGGCCGGGGGCGGGTGCGGGATGCTCGGTGTATGACCGAATCGACCGAGCCGGCGCCGGCGGCGGATGAGGCGGTCGCCGCCGACCGCGCGCTGAAGGGCAAGCACCGGGCCATGTGGGCCCTGGGGGACTATCCGGCCGTCGCCGTCCAGGTGATCCCCGAGCTGGGCACCGCGCTCACCAGGGCCTGCCGGATCGGCAGCGGGCACCGGGTCCTCGACGTCGCGGCGGGATCGGGCAACGCCTCGATCCCGGCCGCCCTGGCCGGGGCCCATGTGGTGGCCTCCGACCTCACCCCGGAACTCCTGGAGACCGGCCGCCGGCTGGCCGGCGAGGCGGGGGTGGACCTGGACTGGCGGGAGGCCGACGCCGAGGCGCTGCCGTTCGACGACGCCTCCTTCGACACCGTGATGTCCTGCGTGGGCGTCATGTTCGCCCCGCACCACCAGCCGGCCGCCGACGAACTGGTCCGGGTGTGCCGCCCCGGCGGCACCATCGGACTGGCCAGCTGGACCCCGCAGGGGTTCATCGGCCGGATGTTCCGCACCATGAAGCCGTACGCGCCCCCGCCGCCGCCCGGAGCCCAGCCGCCCCCGCTCTGGGGCGACGAGGACCATGTCCGGGCACTGCTCGGCGACCGGGTCACCGAGGTCGAGGCGCGGCGGGAGACCGTCCGGGTGGACCGGTTCGCCGGGCCCGAGGACTTCCGGGAGTTCTTCAAGGCCTGCTACGGGCCGACCATCGCGGTGTACCGGAACATCGCCGACCAGCCCGACCGGGTCGCCGCCCTCGACGCCGAACTCGCCGCGCTCGCGGCGGACAGCGCGGCCGAGGACGGCGCCATGGACTGGGAGTACCTGCTGTTCACGGCCCGCCGGACCTGATCCGGCCGGACCCCGGACCCGGGACCCCGGGCCCCGGACCCGATCCGGAAGGGACGGTCTAGGCGGGCGCGCCCTGGGCCACCCGGTCCTGGGAGAGTTCCGCCGCCGCCAGGAACTGGGTGGCGGCCAGCTCCCCGTACAGCGGGTCCCCGGCCACCAGTTCCTCGTGGGTTCCGGTGGCCCGGACCCGGCCGGCCTCCATCACCACGATGCGGTCGGCGAGGGTCACCGTCGACAGCCGGTGCGCGACCACCAGCACCGTGGTGTGCCGGGCCGCCTCCGCCACCACGTCGCGCAGCGCCAGCTCGTTCACCGCGTCAAGCTGCGAGGTGGCCTCGTCCATCAGCAGCAGCCGCGGCTTGCGCAGCAGCGCCCGGGCGATGGCCACCCGCTGGCGCTCGCCGCCGGACAGGGTGGAGCCGCGGTGTCCGACCACCGAGTCCAGCCCCTCCGGGAGGCGGGCGATCAGGGCGTCCAGCCGGGCCCGCCCCAGCACCTCGGAGATCTCCTCCTCGGTGGCGTGCGGGGAACCCATCAGCAGGTTCTCGCGCAGGGTGCCGGCCAGCACCGGGGCGTCCTGCTCCACATAGCCGATCGCGGCCCGCAGTTCGGCCAGCGGCCAGTCCAGGACGTCCCGGCCGTCGATCAGGACCCGCCCGCCGGTGGCCTCGTAGAACCGCTCGATCAGCCCGAACACGGTCGTCTTGCCCGCGCCGGAGGGGCCCACGAAGGCCGTCATGCCGGCGCCCGGCACCGAGAAGCTCACCCCGTGGTGCACCGGGGGGAGTTCCGGGCCGTAGCCGAACCGGACGTCCTCGAAGACCACCGTGGCCGGGGTCCGGGCCGCGCCCGCGTCCACCGGGCCCGGCCCGCCGTCCACCGGCTCGGTCTCCAGCTGCTCGGCCTCCACGATCCGGGCCAGCGCCGCCGAACCCACCTGGTACTGGGAGGCCGCGTCGGCCAGCTTGGAGATCGGGTCGATCAGATAGAAGAGGAACAGCAGGAAGGCGACCAGGGTGGACACCGAGATCTCGCCCGAGGCCACCCGGGCCCCGCCGATGCCCAGCACCGCCAGGAACGACACCTGCACCGACAGGCCGATCGAGGGACCGGCGACCGCCTGCCACTTCGCCGAGGTCAGTCCGTGCCGCCAGGCCTCCTCCGCGGCCCGCTCCACCCGGGCCGTCTCCCGGGCCTCGGCGCCCGAGGCCTTGATGGTCCGGTAGGCGCCGAACGCCCGCTCCAGCACCGTGGAGATCTCCCCGACCGCCGCCTGCGCCTGCTCCGAGGCCTTCGCGATCTTCGGGTAGACCACTCCCACCGCCGCGCCGACCAGCACGATCACCCCGAGGGTGACGCCCAGCAGCACCACGTCCATGGCGGCCATCAGCGCCACCGTCGCCAGGAAGGTCAGTCCGCCGGTCACCGCCGCCACCACCGACTTGGTGGTCACCTCGCGGAGCAGGGTGGTGTCCGAGGTCACCCGGGACATCAGATCACCCGGCTGGGTGCGCTCCACCTCCGGCATCCGCAGCCGCAGCAGCCGGCCCACCAGGGTCCGGCGGGCCGCCAGCACCACCGACTCGGCGGTCCGCTCCAGCACGAACGAACCCAGCGCGTCGATCACCGTGCCCAGCACCACCAGCGCGGTCAGCACCAGGATCAGCCCGGTCACCGACTGGTCGTCGCCGAGCCGGTCCACCAGCGCCTTCGCCGCCAGCGGCTGGGCCAGCGCGCTCGTCGCCCCGATCAGCGACAGCAGCGCGCCCAGTGCCACCGCCCACCGGTGCGGGCGGAAGTGCCCGTACAGGGCCCGCCAGTTCTGTGCCGCGGGCAGTTTCCGCGCGGCGTCCTTGTCCACCCCTGAATAGTCCATCCCGACAGCATGCGGAAAACCGGCCCGGCACCCGACCGGACGGCCGCGTGTATGTCACCTGAACGGCCCCGCGGACCCCCGTCCGGCCGACCGGGCGGATCCCGCCGCCCGCCCGGCGGTGACACGGACGGACGCGTCCCGACGGGGAGTTCCCGCACGACACGCCGGGCGGGCGCTTGTAGCGTCGAGCCAGCAACGCCGGGGGGCTTGGGAAACGTCTTGCCGTCCGGGCGGGGCCCGGCCGGCCACTCCGCGCGAGGAGCCGACCCGATGCCGAACACCGAATCCGTCACCACCCTGCTCCGGATAGAGCGCGGCCACGCCGAGCCGGAGGAACTGGCCGCGATAGCCGCCGTCCTCACCGCCTGCGCCGCCGGCCGGGCCCTGGCCGTCGCCGCGCACTCCGCCGCACACGCGAAGAAGCCCGGCCACCGCGGAACGCGGGGACCGGGCCTCCTGCACGCGGCCTGCTGGGCGGGCTGCTGGGCCTGCCGCTGACGGCCGCGGGGCCGCCGGTTCAGGAACGGCGGCTCAGGACCTGCTCCATCACCCGGGTGAGGACCGCCTCCGGGTCGTCCACCGGGCCCTCGGAGCGCCAGGCCACGAAGCCGTCGGGGCGGACCAGCACCGCCCCTTCGGCGCCCACCCCGTGCGCGGCCGCCCAGTCGACGTCCTCGTCGGTACGGGCCTCCGGGGCACCGCCGTCCGCGGCGCCGCCCAGCGTGTAGCCGGCCAGCAGCACCGACAGGCGCACCGCCACCCGGGCCGCCGCCTCCTGCCAGGGGGTGCCGGGGGCGCACAGCAGGGTGAAGGTCCGCTCGTACAGGTCCAGGGTGGAGATCCGGCCCTCGGAGCCGGTCAGCCACAGGTGCGGGGCCCGGGAGCCCGGCTCCCCGTTGAGCCGCATCCCGTCCGGGATGATCTCCCGGCCCGGGTCGCCGCCCACCACCGCGCCGCGCGGGTAGCAGTACGCCATCGCGGTGGGCAGCATCCGGCTGTCCTTGCCCGCCTTGCCGGCCGGGGCCCCCGGCACGCCCGGCGCCCCGGGCAGCGGGGAGTAGCCCGGGTGGTCGTGCTCCACGGAACGGGCCGAGGCCCGCTCACTGGTGGCCAGCGCCACCGGCCGGCGCTCCTCCTCGTAGGTGTCCAGCAGCTCCGGTCCGGCGCCGCCGGACAGCACCGCGGCCAGCTTCCAAGCCAGGTTGTGGGCGTCCTGGATGCCGGTGTTGGAGCCGAACGCGCCGGTCGGGGACATCTCGTGGGCGGCGTCGCCGACCAGGAACACCCGGCCGGAGCCGTACCGGTCGGCGACCCGTTCGGCGGCGTGCCAGGCGGCCTTCCCGCCGATCTCCACGTCCAGGTCCGGGACCCCGATGGCGCGCCGGATGTGGTCCACGCAGCGCTCGTCGGTGAAGTCCTCCATGGTCTCGCCGACCTCGGGGTGCCAGGGGGCGTGGAAGACCCAGTTCTCCGCGTTGTCCACCGGCAGCAGCGCCCCGTCCGCACCCGGCTTGATGAGGTAGCAGACGATGAACCGCAGATCGCCGAGGACCTCCGGGAGCCGGCGCGAACGGAACGTCAGGCTCACGTTGTGGAAGAGCGCCCCGTTGCCCGTCTGGCCGATGCCCAGCTGCTCGCGGACGGGGCTGCGCGGGCCGTCCGCCGCCACCAGGTACTGGGCGCGGACCCGGACGTGCTCGCCGGTCTCCCGGTCCTTGACCACGGCGCTGATGCCGTCCGGGTCCTGGTCGAAGGAGATCAGCTCGGTGGAGAACCGCAGGTCGGAGCCGGCGGCCCGGCTCCGCGCGGCCAGCACCGGCTCGATGTTGTTCTGGCTGCACAGGCACCAGGAGGTCGGGCTGAACTTCTTCAGCGCGCCGCCCGGGTCCGTGTTCTGCACCAGCCAGCGGTGGTCCCCGCCGGTCAGTGAAGTGGCCTGGATCAGGCCCTTGTTGTCGGAGAGCACCTCGGCCGCCTCGCGGACGTCCGGCTCCGCGCCGGCGACCCGGAGCAGCTCCATCGTCCGGGCGTTGATGCCCCGGCCACGCGGGTGGGGGGAGACCCCCGCGTGCTTCTCCACCAGCAGATGCCTGATGCCGTGCCGGCTGAGGAACAGCGAGGTGGAGAGGCCCACCAGGGAGCCCCCCACGACCAGCACCGGCACTTCTACGTCGAACTTCTCTTCCATGGCCTGCTCGGCTCCTTCCCGCGGGGGTGACCCAACCTTCTATGCCCGCTGACCGGCCACAGTGCGCCGTTGTTCACCCGCTTGATCCGCATGTGTCGCGTTCTGTGCAGGCTGGGGCAACGATCTGTCTCAGGAGGAGCAGCGCCATGCGGAGCGCGGCCGTTGTCGCAAGGGAGCGTACGAAATGACGATCAGCCTGCCGGAACGTGTGTCGCAGTCGGCCTTCGACGGGTCCAGGCTGCGCGTCGTGATGCTGGTGGACCTGCACGAGGGCACCCAGCAGCGGTTCCTGGAGGCCTACGAGGAGATCCGGGACAATGTTGCCGCGACCCCCGGCCACCTCAGCGACCAGCTGTGCCAGTCGTTCGAGAATCCCTCCCAATGGCTCATCACCAGCGAGTGGGCGAACGCCCCGCAGTTCCTCGACTGGGTGAACAGCGAGTCCCACATCGAGATGATCCGGCCGCTCAGCGCCTGCATCCGCACCACCTCCTCGCTGCGGTTCAACGTGCTGCGGGAGACCGGCCGGAAGGCCACCGGCGGTTCCGTGCAGCTGGCCCCGAGGCTCGGCGACGACCTGGTGCGGCACTCGATCACCTTCACCGTCCGCCCCGGCACCGAGGACCGGGTCGCGAAGATCCTCGCGGACTACGCCGCCCCCTCGGCCCGGGTCGACGACACCACCCGGCTCTGCCGCACCACCCTGTTCATGCACGGCAACCGGGTGGTCCGCACCGTCGAGGTCAAGGGCGACCTCACCAAGGCGCTGCGGCACGTGGCCCGCCAGCCCGAGGTGCGGGCCGTGGAGGAGGCCATCAACCCCTACCTGGAACAGGACCGCGACCTCGACGACCCGGACGCGGCACGGGTGTTCTTCACCCGGGCGGCGATGCCCGCCGTCCACCATGTGGCCGACCGGGACCGCGCGGACGCGCCGGAATCGGGCACAGTGGAACGGCACGCCCTCTTCTACCGGGCCAAGCCCGGACGCGGCACGGCACTCGCCCGGTTCCTCGCCCGGCAGTCCGAGGCCCAGGCCGCGGCCCCCGGCGGCCCGGTGCTGCGGAGCACCGTCTTCCACCGCGACGACATCGTGGTCCGGCTGGTCGACACCACCGGCCCGCTGTCCGACGACCCGGCCGCCGCCCTCGGCATCCAGGGCTCCCGCAAGGCCGCCGTCCTGGACCGCCTGCTGGACAGCGAGGCGTACGCGCCGCAGGCCTGCGCCGCACGCCCGGCACAGCTCCTCACCGGCGCCCGGATGCAGCTGGTCACCGACCGGCACGCGGACCAGGACTCCTGACCCCCGGTCCGCCGGCCCGCCCGCCGGACCCGCTCCGGCCCCCAGACCCCCGCCCTCCCGCCGGTCCCCGACCGGCCTCCCGTCCCAGCAGGCCCCCGCCAGGAGGAACGCAGCCATGACCACGCACGCCCCACGCATCGTGGACCTCAGCGAGACTCAGCCCAACCGCCGGCGGGGAGGTGACGTACGCGCCGTGCTCACCCCGACCACCTGCGGGGCGACCACCGGATTCATGGGCCTGGCCCTGATGCAGCCCGGCGAGTGGATCGCCGAGCACTACCACCCGTACTCCGAGGAGTTCGTGTTCCTGGTGGCCGGTCACGTCGAGGTGGACCTGGACGGAGTCACCCACGAGATGCGCCCCGAGCAGGGCCTCCTCATCCCGCTCAACGTCCGGCACCGCTTCCGCAACGTCGGCGCCGAGGAGTCCCGCATGGTGTTCCACCTGGGCCCGCTGGCCCCCCGGCCCGAACTCGGCCACGTGGACACCGAGACCAATCCGGCCGGCGCCCACCACCCGGTCCCCACCCACGCCCCGGCCCCGGCCCCGTCCGAGGCCCTTTCGTGACCCGCCGGGTGGCCGTCACCGGCATCGGCGTGGTCGCCCCCGGCGGGATCGGCGCCCCGGCCTTCTGGGACCTGCTGTCCCACGGCCGGACGGCGACCCGGGGCATCACCCTCTTCGACCCGACCGGGTTCCGCTCCCGGATCGCCGCCGAAGTGGACTTCGACGCCGCCGACAACGGCCTCGACGAGGACACCGTCGCGCGCTGCGACCGGTACATCCAGTTCGCCCTGGTGGCCGCCCGGGAAGCGGTCCGGCAGGCCGGACTCGACCTGTCCGCCGGCGACGCCGACGCCTGGCGCACCGGCGTCTCCCTGGGCACCGCCGTGGGCGGCACCACCCGGCTGGAGCACGACTACACCGCGGTCAGCGGCAAGGGCGCCTGGTGGGACGTGGACCACCACCCGGCCGGACCGCACCTGCACCGGGCCTTCACCCCCGCCACCCTGGCCGCCACCGTCGCCGAGGACGTCGGCGCCCGCGGCCCGGTGCAGACCGTGTCCACCGGCTGCACCTCCGGCCTCGACGCCATCGGCTACGCCTGCCACGCCATCGAGGAAGGCCTGATGGACGTGTGCGTGGCCGGCGCCTCCGACTCGCCGATCTCGCCCATCACCGTGGCCTGCTTCGACGCGATCAAGGCGACCTCGGCGAACAACGAGGACCCGGCGCACGCCTCCCGCCCCTTCGACGCCCGCCGCGACGGCTTCGTCCTCGGCGAGGGCAGCGCCGTCCTCGTCCTGGAGGAGCTGGAGCACGCCAGGGCCCGCGGCGCCACCGTCCTGTGCGAGATCGGTGGCTACGCCACCTTCGGCAACGCCCACCACATGACCGGGCTCACCACCGAGGGCATCGAGATGGCCCGCGCCATCTCGGTGGCCCTGGACCAGGCCCGCCTCGACCCCACCGAGGTGGACTACGTCAACGCCCACGGCTCCGGCACCAAGCAGAACGACCGGCACGAGACCGCCGCCGTCAAGCGGGTGCTGGGGGACCACGCCTACCGGACCCCGATGAGCTCCATCAAGTCCATGGTGGGCCACTCCCTCGGCGCCATCGGCGCCATCGAACTGGCGGCCTGCGTGCTGGCCATGCTGCACCAGACGGTGCCGCCGACCGCCAACTACGAGACCCCCGACGAGGAATGCGACCTGGACTACGTCCCGCGCACGGCCCGCGAGCGCCAGCTCCGCACCGTCCTCTCGGTGGGCAGCGGCTTCGGCGGCTTCCAGTCCGCCGTCGTCATGACCCGGCCGTCCGGCACCGCCGGGTCGGACCGGAGGAAGGTGAGGACGGCATGAGCGACACGGCACCGGCGTCCCGCGACCGCACCGCGGTGATCACCGGCATCGGCGTCGTCGCCCCCAACGGGGTCGGCGCCGGAGCGTTCTGGAAGGCGACCCAGGCGGGCACCAGCGTGCTCGACCGGATCACCCGCAAGGGCTGCGAGCACCTTCCGCTGCGGATCGCCGGCGAGGTCCGGGACTTCGACCCGCACGGCCTGGTCGAGGACCGCTACCTGGTGCAGACCGACCGGTTCACCCACTTCTCGCTGGCCGCCGCCGACATGGCCCTGGAACAGGCCCTGCTCGGCAAGGCCGACTACGAGGACGACTCCTTCTCGGTCGGGGTGATCACCGCGGCCGGCTCCGGCGGCGGCGAGTTCGGCCAGCGGGAACTCCAGCAGCTGTGGGGCCAGGGCCCCCGCTACGTGGGCCCCTACCAGTCCATCGCCTGGTTCTACGCCGCCACCAGCGGCCAGATCTCCATCCGCGGCGGCTTCCGCGGCCCCTGCCAGGTGGTCGCCAGCGACGAGGCCGGCGGGCTGGACGCCTTCTCCCAGGCGGCCCGCCAGATCCGCCGGGGCACCGGCACGGTCCTGGTCGGCGCCGCGGAGGCGCCGCTGGCCCCGTACTCGATGGTCTGCCAGCTCGGCTACCCCGAGCTCAGCACCCATCCCGACCCGACCCGCGCCTACCGCCCCTTCACCGCCTCCGCCTGCGGGTTCGCCCCGGCCGAGGGCGGCGCGGTGATCCTCGTCGAGGACCGGGAGCGGGCGGAGTCCCGCGGCGCCCCGGTCCGCGCCGAAGTGGCCGGGCACGCCGCCACCTTCACCGGGGCCGGCGACTGGGAGGCCTCCCGGGAGGGACTGGCCCGCGCGATCCAGGGCGCCCTGCGGCAGGCCGGCTGCGCCCCCGAGGAGATCGACGTGGTCTTCGCGGACGCCCTCGGCGTCCCCGCCGCCGACCGCGCCGAGGTCCTGGCCCTGGCCGACGCCCTGGGCGCCGCGCACGCCCGGACCGTCCCGGTGACCGCCCCCAAGACCGGCACCGGCCGGGCCTACGCGGGCAGCGCCGCCCTCGACGTGGCCGCCGCCACCCTGGCCCTGGAACACGGCCTGGTGCCGCCCACCCCGAACGTCTTCGACGTCTGCCACGACCTCAACCTGGTCACCGGCCGGGCCCTGGCCTCGGCCCCGCGCACCGCGCTGGTCCTCAGCCGCGGCCTGATGGGCTCCAACTCCGCCCTCGTCCTCCGCAGCCCCTCACGATAAGGAGCACGCACATGTCCGACCGCCTCACCGTCGAAGAACTGACCGCCCTGATGAAGCGGAGCGCCGGAGTCTCCGTGGACCCGCAGGTGCTCGCGGCCCGACCCGACGCCCCCTTCGCGGACTACGGCCTGGACTCGCTCGGCCTGCTCGGCATCGTCGCCGAACTGGAGAAGCGGCACGGCCACCCGCTGCCCATCGAGGTCGACCAGTGCAAGACCCCCGGCGCCTTCCTCGACCTGGTCAACGACAGCCTGATGACGGGAGCCTGAGCCATGCCCGGACGCACCGACAACGAGATCACCGTCGCCGCCCCGGTCGACCTGGTCTGGAAGATCACCAACGACCTGCGCGGCTGGCCCGACCTGTTCAGCGAGTACGCCTCCCTGGACGTGCTCTCGGAGGACGGCCCCACCACCCGGTTCCGGCTGGCCATGCACCCCGACGAGAACGGGGTGGTCTGGAGCTGGGTCTCCGAACGCACCGTCGACCGGGAGGCCCTGGAGGTGCGGGCCCGCCGGGTGGAGACCGGGCCCTTCGAGTACATGAACATCCACTGGGAGTACGCCGAGGTCCCCGGCGGCACCCGGATGCGCTGGCGGCAGGACTTCGCCATGAAGCCCGGCGCCCCGCTCGACGACGCCGGCATGACCGACCGGATCAACCACAACTCCCGGATCCAGCTCGAACTGATCCGGGACAAGATCGAAGCGCAGGTCTGAGGAGGCCCACGGATGCACCAAGGACTGATCGTCGCCCGCATGGCCCCCCAGTCGGCGGGCGACATCGCCCGGGTCTTCGCCGAGTCCGACGCCGGTGAACTCCCGCACATCGTCGGGGTGACCCGCCGCAGCCTGTTCCAGTTCGGCGACGTCTACCTGCACCTGTTCGAGACCCCGCACCCGCCGGGTCCCGAGGTGGCCAAGGCCGCCTCCCACCCGCTGTTCCAGGACATCAGCGAACAGCTCTCCACCTATGTCCGCCCCTACGACCCGGCCACCTGGCGCAGCCCCAAGGACGCCATGGCGAACCGGTTCTACACCTGGCACTCAGGAAGCTGACCGCAGGGCGACGGCGGCCTCGGCCGCCACCGCCGCGGCCACCGCGGACAGCGCGGGGGAGTGCAGCTTCCACTGCTGCCAGTACAGGGCGACATCCAGGGGACGGTCCGGCGCCAGCGCGGTCAGCGCGCCGGACCTCAGCCCCGGCAGGGCCTGCGACTCCGGCACCAGGCCCCAGCCCAGCCCGGCCGTCACCGCGTCCCGGAACCCCTCCGAGGTCGGCACCTGGTGGCGCACCGGCCCCGCCCCCGGGGCACCCGTCAGCTCCCGGACGAACCGGTCCTGGAGCGTGTCGCTCCGGTCGAACACGATGGTCGGGGCGGCCGGCAGGTCCCGGGCCAGCGGCCCCGCCAGATGACGGGCCGCGAAACCGGGGGAGGCCACCGGCAGGTAGCGGGCCAGCCCCAGCCGCCGCACCGAGCAGCCGGCCACCGGGTCCGGCGAGGAGGTCACCGCGGCCATCACCTGCCCCTCCCGGAGCTGGGTCGTGGTCCGGCTCTCGTCCTCCCGGAACAGCTCGAAGCAGACCGGCGGGTCCCGCGGCACCCGCTCCAGGGCCGGCAGGAACCAGGTGGCCAGCGAATCGGCGTTCACCGCGATCGGCAGCCGGGCCGGACCCGAAGCCTCCCCGATGCCCAGCTCGGCCCGCGCGTCCCGCTCCAGCCGGGCCAGCTGCCGGGCGAACCGCACCACCACCTGCCCCGACTCGGTGGGCCGCACCGGCTTGCCGCGCATCAGCAGCACCCGCCCGGTCCGCTCCTCCAGCGCCTTCACCCGCTGGCTCACCGCCGACGGGGTCACGTGCAGCACCGAGGCCGCCGCCTCGAAGGTGCCCTCGTCGACCACCGCGAGCAGGGTCCGGACCTGGTCCAGCGGAAGATCGTCCATGAATGAAGCATAGCTAAGGGGGCGTAAAAATCTTTAGCTGTACTTCAGGGTGCCGGGGTTCCTAAGGTCGGAACATGACCAGCGCAACCCTCACGGCCGCCCTCGCGGGCTTCGGCACCAGCCTCTCCCTCATCGTCGCCATCGGCGCCCAGAACGCCTTCGTCCTCCGGCAGGGCGTGCGCCGGCACGCCGTCCTCGCCGTGGTCGTGGTCTGCGCCCTCTCCGACGCCCTGCTCATCGCCCTCGGAGTCGCCGGGGTGGGAGCCCTCGTCGAGGCCTGGCCCGCCGCGATCACCGCCGTCACCCTGGCCGGCGGCCTCTTCCTGATCGGCTACGGAGTCCTCGCCGCCCGCCGGGTCCTGCGCCCCGACCCGGACGCCGCCCTGCGCGCCGAGGGCGCCGGCACCGGTTCGGTCCGCACCGCCGTCCTCACCTGCCTGGCCCTGACCTGGCTCAACCCGCACGTCTACCTGGACACCGTGCTGCTGCTGGGCAGTCTGGCCGCCGACCGGGGCGACCTCCGCTGGGCGTTCGGCATCGGCGCCGTCTGCGCCAGCCTGGTCTGGTTCACCGCCCTGGGCTACGGGGCCCGGCTGCTGAAGCCGCTGTTCGCGCGCCCGAAGTCCTGGCGGGTGCTGGACGGGCTGGTGGCCGCCACCATGCTCGCCCTGGGGGGTCTCCTGCTCGCGGGCGCCTGAGCCCCGTGGTGGGATGGACCGGAGCCGAAGAGGGCCGAACAGGGGGGCCTCCCCAGCGAAGGGCCGACCGATGCCGGACGACACCACCATGCGCGCCATGACCTACGACCGCTACGGCGGCCCGGAGGTCCTGGTCTCCGCCGAACTCCTCCGACCGAAGTACGGGCCCGGCGAGGTCCTGGTCCGGGTGCGGCGGGCCGCCGTCAACCCGGTGGACTGGAAGATCATGGCCGGCGGTCTGGACGGGCTGATGGTCCTCCAGTACCCGGTGGTCCCCGGCTGGGACGTGGCCGGCACCGTCGAGGCCGTCGGCATCGACACCCCCGAGTTCTCCGTCGGCGACGAGGTGATCGCCTACGCCCGCAAGGACTGGGTGCACGGCGGCACCTTCGCCGAGTACGTCACCGTCCCGGTCCGCGCACTGGCCCCCAAGCCGGCCGCGCTGGACTGGGACCAGGCCGCCGGGCTGCCGCTCGCCGGACTCACCGCGTACCAGGTCCTCACCCGGCTGGGCACCGGCCCCGAGGACACCGTCCTGGTGCACGGCGCGGCCGGCGGGGTGGGCTCCCTCGGCGTGCAGATCGCCCGCGCCCTCGGCGCCCGGGTGATCGGCACCGCCTCCCCGCGCAACCACGACCGGCTGCGGGCCCTGGGCTGCGAGCCGGTGGCCTACGGGGACGGGCTCGCCGACCGGATCCGCGAGCTGGCCCCCGACGGGGTCACCGTGGCCGCCGACTTCGTCGGAGGCACCCTCGACACCACCCTGGCGGTGCTGCGCCCGGGCGGCCGGCACGCCTCCATCGCCGACCCGCAGGTCCTCGGCTCCGACGGCCACTGGATGTGGGTCCGCCCGGACGGGTCCCAGCTCGCCGAACTCGGCCGGCTCGCCGACCGCGGACAGCTCACCGTGCCGGTGGCCGCCACCTTCCCGCTGGAACGGCTGGCCGAGGCCTTCGAGCTCAGCGCCCACGGCCGGACCGCCGGGAAGATCGTCATCCAGGTCGCCGACTGAACCCCGGGGCGCCCGGGCACGTGCCCGGGCGCCCGTTCACCGGGCCAGGTCCTCCAGATCGCCCAGGTCCCCGAAGTCCCCGAAGTCGCCGAGCCCGAGGCCCGGCAGCGCCAGACCGCCCGGCCCGCCGCCCGACAGCGGCAGCTCGGCCCAGATCACCTTCCCGCGGCCGGTGTAGCGGGTGCCCCACCGCTCCGCCAACTGGGCCACCAGGAACAGCCCGCGCCCGCCCTCGTCGGTGGTCGCCGCGTACCGCAGGTGCGGGGCGGTGCTGCTGCTGTCCGACACCTCGCAGGTCAGCACCCGGTCCCGGAGCAGCCGGACCCCGATGGGCTCCCCGCCGTACCGGATGGCGTTGGTGACCAGCTCGCTGAGGATCAGCTCGGCGGTGAACGCCACCTCCTCCAGCCCCCAGGCCGACAGCTGCGCGGAGGCCGCGTTGCGGACCGGCGAGACCTGCGCCGGATCGGCCGGCACGTCCCAGCAGGCCACCTGGTCCGGGGCCAGCCGGCGGGCCCCCGCCACCAGCAGGGCGATGTCGTCGCTCGGCGCCGGGAACAGCAGTCCGCCCAGCACGTCCGAGCAGATCTCCTCCGGGCTCCGGCCCGGCCGGGCCAGCGCCCCCGCGAGCAGCTCCAGCCCAGTCTCCAGGTCCCGTTCCCGGTCCTCCAGCAGCCCGTCGGTGAACAGCACCAGCCGGCTCGCCTCCGGCAGCGTCAGCTCGGCCGATTCGTACGGCATCCCGCCCAGCCCCAGCGGCAGCCCCGCCGGGACCTCCGGGAACTCCACCCGCCCGTCCGGCCGGACCAGGGCCGGCCCCGGGTGCCCGGCCCGGGCCACCGCGCACCGCCCGGAGACCGGGTCGTAGACCGCGTACAGGCAGGTGGCCCCGGTGATCCCGGCCCCGTCCCCGGATCCGGCCGCCCCGTCCGGCCGTCCGTCCCGGCCCTCCGCCTGGTCCAGGTCGATCCGCGCCACCAGCTCGTCCAGATGCCCCAGCAGCTCCTCCGGCGGCAGGTCCAGGGTGGAGAAGTTGTGGACCGCGGTCCGCAGCCGGCCCATCGTCGCCGCCGCGTGCAGCCCGTGCCCCACCACGTCGCCGACCACCAGCGCCACCCGCGCCCCGGGCAGCGGGATCACGTCGAACCAGTCACCGCCCACCCCGGCCTTGGCCGGCAGGTAGCGGAACGCCACCTCCACCGCGTTCTGCTCCGGCAGCACCCGGGGCAGCAGGCTCCGCTGGAGGGTGACGGCCATCGCGTGCTCCCGGGTGAACCGGCGCGCGTTGTCGATGGAGACCGCCGCCCGGGCCGCCAGTTCCTCCGCGAAGGACAGGTCCTCCTCCACGAACGGATCGGGGGTGTCGGCCCGCCAGAAGTTCGCCATGCCCAGCACCACCCCGCGGGCCTGCAGGGGCACGCTGATCAGCGAGTGGATGCCGTACGCCAGGGTGCGGGCCGCGCCGGGCGGGTCCTGGGTCCGCCAGCCGAGCGCGGTGGTCAGGTCGGATTCCAGGACGGCCCGGCCGGCCTCCAGGGCGGCCGCCATCGGGGTGGCGGGCACCAGGAAGCTGATCAGGTCCCCGACCGGCTGGAGCGGCGGATCGGGCCGGACCCCGCTGAGGGCGGTGCGGCGCATCTCGGTGGCCGCCGCGGAGGGCTCCTCCCCGCGCAGCACCGGGTCCAGCAGCTCGACGGTGACGAAGTCCGCGAACCGCGGCACCGCCACCTCGGCCAGCTCCTCGGCGGTCCGCACCACGTCCAGGGTGGTGCCGATCCGCACCCCCGCGTCGTAGAGGAGCTGGAGCCGGCCGCGGGCCACCTCGGACCGGCCGGACAGGGCCGCCAGCTCGGTGGAGTCGCGCAGGGTGGCCACCGTGCCGGTGGGCTGGCCCCGGTGGGCCCGGGTGGGGCGCACGTTGACGGCGAGCAGCCGGTCCCCGGCCAGGTGCAGCTCGTCGGTGGCGATCCGGCCGGAGACCAGCAGGGCGGAGATCCCGGCGGGCAGTCCGAGCCGGTTGACCGGCTGCTGCTCGGCGTCGGCCGGCAGGTCCAGCAGCCGGCGCGCCTCGTCGTTGGCGAGCTGGAGCCGCCCGTCCGCCCCGATGATCAGCACCCCCTCGCGGACGGCGTGCAGCACCGCCTCGTGGTGCTCGTTCATCCGGCTCATCTCGACCGGGCCCAGGCCGCCGGTCTGCCGCCGCAGCCGCCGGGTCACCAGGGCGGCCCCGCCGGTGCCCAGCAGCAGGGCCGCCGCCCCGGAGCCCAGCACCAGCGGCAGCTGGTCCTCGACCACCTCGCCGACGTTCTGGATCTCGATGCCGGTGCTGACCAGCCCGACCACCGTCCCGCCGGCGTCCCGCACCGGGACCACCGCCCGGACCGCGTCGCTGGGCCGGCCCCGGAAGATCTCGGTGAAGGACCGGCCGGCCGCGGCCCGGCCGATGTCCCCGCTGGCCCGCGCCCCGATCAGCTCGGGCCGGGAGTCGGTGAACCGGATGCCGTCCTTGCTGAGGACGGACACGAAGTCCACCCCGGACGCCTGCCGGGCGGCCTCCGCCTGCGGTTGGAGGGCCGCCGTGGGGTCGGGGGAGCGCAGGGCCGCGGCCGTGCCCGGGGCGTGTGCGAAGGCCTCGGCGGCCGCCAGCGAGCGGTTGCGGGCGTCCCGGGTGCTGTCGTGCCGGGCCTGGAGGACCAGCGCGAACACCGCCGCCGTCACCAGCACCAGCACGATCACCGCCTGGAGGGCGAACACCTGTCCGGCCACGCTGCGCGACCAGGCCCGGGGGCTCACGGTCCGCTCCGGGCGATCATCAGGGCCACGTCGTCGGAGCCCTCCTCCCCGCGCAGCGCGTCCAGCAGCAGGTCACAGGTGTCCTCCAGTGGCCGGGACGGGTCGTCCAGCAGCTCCAGCAGGGCCTCCAGCCGCTCGTCGATCGGATCGTCCCGGGTCTCCACCAGCCCGTCGGTGTAGAGCACCAGCTGGTCGCCCTCGCGGAGGTCCACGGTGATGGTCTCGAAGGCCACCCCGCCCACCCCGAGCGGGGCCCCGGTCGGCAGCCGCACCAGCTCCGCCCGGCCGGCCCCCGAGCGCAGCACGGCCGGGGGCAGATGGCCGGCGTTGGCGATCCGGCACTGCCGCCGGTCCGGGTCGTAGACGGCGTACAGGCAGGTGGCGATGTAGTGCTCCAGCCCGGAGGTGATCTTGTCCAGGTGTCTCAGCACCTGCTCCGGTTCGAGGTCGAGGTCCGCGAAGGCGCAGGTGGCGGTCCGCAGCCGGCCCATGGTGGCGGCCGCGTCGATCCCGCTGCCCATCACGTCGCCCACCACCAGCGCGGTCTTGCGGCCGGCCAGCCGGATCACGTCGTACCAGTCCCCGCCGACCTCGCTGGAGCCCTGCGCGGGCCGGTAGCGGGAGGCGATCTCCAGGCCCGGCGGATGCGGCGGGATGCCCGGCAGCAGGCTCCGCTGGAGGGTGACCGCGGAGTTCCGCACGCTCTGGTACCAGCGGGCGTTGTCGATGGCCACCGCCGCCCGCGCCGCCAGCTCGGTGGCCAGCACCACGTCGTCCTCGTCGAAGGGCAGCGGATTGCGCGCCCGCTTCAGGTCCAGGGCCCCGAGCACCTCCCCACGGGCGATCAGCGGCACCGCCAGGTACGAGTGCAGGCCCGCCCGTTCCAGCTGCGCCGCGGCCTCCGCGCTGCGCGCGATCCGCGGGAAGTCCTCCGGCCGCACCTCGGGCACCAGCACCGGCAGGGCGGTGTGCACGCACCGGGTGACCAGCCGGTCCTCCCCGTACATGGCGAGCTCCCCTTCCGGGTCCGCGGCCGGCAGCGCCTCCGAGGGGTAGCCGGCCTTCACCGCCAGGGCCCGGAACAGCTCCGGTCCGCTCTCCGGGGCACCGGGACGGCGGCAGGACAGTACGGAGTCCAGGACGTCGACCGCCGCGATGTCGGCGAGCTCCGGGACCACCACCTCGGCCAGCTCGTGGGCGGTGCGGTCCACCTCCAGGGTGGTGCCCACCCGGGCCGAGGCGTCGGCGATCACCGCCAGCCTGCGCCGGGCCCGGTCCGCCGCGGTGTCCGAGCGGTGCCGCTCGGTGATGTCCACCACCGACACCCCGACCCCCAGCACCCGGCCGCGCGGCCCTTCCAGCCGGTAGAAGGACACCGACCAGGCGTGGTCCTCGTCCGGGTCGGCGGGGGTCCGGCCGACCGAGTACTGGTCCAGCAGCGGCCGGCCGGTGGCGAGCACCGAGCGCAGCGAGGCCTCCAGCGCCCCGGCGTCCAGGAAGGGCAGGGTCTCGCGGATGCCGCGCCCGAGGTGGTCGGCGGCCGGGATGCCGTTGATGCGCTCCAGGGCCGGGTTGACCAGCACGTACCGCAGATCGGTGTCCATCAGGGCCAGCCCGATGGGGGACTGGGAGACCAGCCTCTCGGAGAGGGCCAGATCGGTCTCCAGCCGGTGGACGGTGGCGTGGTCGGCGGCGATGCCGAGGGCGTAGTGGTCGCCGAAGCTGTCCTGGAGCCGCATGTTCCGGAACTCCACCATCCGGGTGCCGCCGTCCCGCAGCCGCACCGGGAACGCCCCGGCCCAGCCCTCCCCGCTCTCCAGCACCTCGGCGAACAGCCGCACCACCTGGTCCAGGTGCTCCTCCCGGACCAGCAGCCGGCCGGCGAAGCGGCCCAGGGCCTCGCCGGCGGTCCAGCCGAAGAGCCGCTCTGCCTCGGGGCTCCAGAACCGGATGCGCCCCTCGGAGTCGAGGACCACGGCGGCCACGCCGAGGACGTCCAGCAGACCCCTCGGCTCCCGCGGGTCGGGCTCTGGGGGAGGCACCGGCGAATCGGTCACCCCTCCATGCTGCCCCCTGCGGCTGTCCAGGGCCCTCCGAGCCGCCGGGGCACGCCAGGGGCACACCTCTCCTATAGGGTGTTTTGAGCGGTAAGCGCATTAATGTACCCATTCGGGGCCCCTGCGGGGTGAGGTCGTTTCCTTGGACACAGATCAGCGCGCGAGCGAGGCGCCGGACCACCGGCCCCAGCGTGCCGTCGGGTACGCGGGCGTACTCCGCGAACTGCTCCCCATCGCCCTGTGGCGGGAGGACGCCGAAGGCCGGGTCGTCGAATGGTCCCTGGCCGCCCAGGACCTCCTCGGCCACCTCCCCGAAGAGGTCCTGGGCCGCCCCGCCTCCGGCATCCTCGTCCCCGACGGGAACCGGGAACTCGCCGACGAACTCACCCACCGGGTGCACGCCGGGGAAACCGTCGTCGGCACCCTCTCGGTCCGCCACCGCGACGGCCACCCGGTCACCATGGAGATGTGGATCGTCCCCGCCACCGACCCGCACGGCCGCCCCGGCACCCTGCTGATCGCCGTGGAGACCAGCGAAGTCCTCCGGATGCGGGACTCCCTCGCCGCCCTGGAGAGCCTCTTCACCCAGTCGCCCATCGGCCTCGCCACCCTCGGCACCGACCTCCGCTTCCTCCGCGTGAACGAGGCCCTGGCCCGGATGAACGGCGCCTCCGCCGCCGACCACCTCGGCCGCCGCCTCACCGAAGTCGTCCCGGGCATCAACGCCACCGCCCTCGAAGCCATGATGCGCCGCGCCCTGGACAGCGGCAGCCCGGTCATCGACACCCGCCGGACCGGCCGCACCTCCGCCGACCCGGCCCACGACCACACCTGGTCCTGCTCCTACGCCCCGCTGCGCGACACCTCCGGCCGGATCCTCGGCCTGATCGCCTCCATCATCGACATCACCGCCGGCGAACAGGCCATGGCCGAGGCCGAACGGGCCCGCCGCCGCCTCGCCCTGCTCGCCGAGGCCGGCACCCGGGTGGGCACCACCCTGGACCTCGCCCAGACCGCCCGCGAGATCGTCGAGGTGCTCGTCCCCGCCCTGGCCGACTCCGCCGACGTCCAGGTCCTGGAAGAGGTTCTGGCCCCCGACGAGACCGGCACCGCCCGCCACGGACTGGTCCGCCGACTGGCCGCCACCTTCCCCGACCCCGGCGCCCCCACCGCCAAACTCGTCGAGGGCCTCACCTTCCAGGTCCCGCCCGGCTCCGTCTACGACCGGGTCATCGAGCAGGGCCGGGCCATGAACCTCGGCTACGCCGACATCCCCGCCCTGATCACCGACCCCCGGGCCGAACGCCTCCGCAACTACCTGGCCAGCCGCATCGGCTCCGCCCGGCTGGTCCCACTGGTCGCCCGCGGCCGGGTGCTCGGCGCCGTGGTCGTCACCCGGCTGCTGCACCGCGAACCCTTCGGCGCCCAGGACATCCTGCTGATCGACGAACTCGTCGCCCGCGCCGCCCTCAACATCGACAACGCCCGGATGTACACCGGCCAGCGCGAGGCCGCCCGCACCCTCCAGAGCAGCCTCACCAACAACACCCTGCCCCGGGTGCCCGGACTCGACCTCACCGGCCGCTACCTCCCGGCCAGCGACCACGACGTCGGCGGCGACTGGTACGACGCGATCTGCCTGCCCGGCGGCCGCACCGGACTCGTCATCGGCGACGTGATGGGCCACGGCATCCACGCCGCCGCCGTGATGGGCCAGCTCCGCACCGCCGTCCGCACCCTGGCCCGACATGACGTGCCGCCCGTCGCCATGCTCCGCTCCCTGGACGACATCGTCGCAGAACTGGGCGCCGACGAGATGGCCACCTGCGTCTACGCCGTCCACGACCCGGCCACCGGCGGCTGCGAGATCGCCCGCGCCGGACACCCGCCGCCCGCCGTGGTCTCCCCGGACGGCACCGTCGGCTTCCTCGACGGCCCGCCCGGCACCCCGCTGGGCACCGGAGCCGACTCCTTCCGCGCCGAACACGTCCCGCTGCCCCCGGGCAGCCTCCTCGCCCTCTACACCGACGGCCTCATCGAGTCCCGGCACCGCGACCTCGACCAGGGGATGCGCCGCCTCGCCCGGGTCCTCACCGAACTCGACCGGCCGCTGGACGCCATCTGCGAGGCCGTCCTGGGCACCGTCCCGCCCACCCCCGCCCAGGACGACGTCGCCCTCCTCCTGGCCCGCCCGCTCCGCTAGTCCGCGCCTTCCGGCCCAGGCCGTGCCTTGCCGGCGGCTCAGCCGGGCTGGGTCTCGTACGCGGTCACCGCGGCCAGCATCCGGCGGGCCAGGTCACGGACCGGCCGCTCCACCCACGGACAGCCCAGCACCAGCCGGCACAGCGAGGCCAGGATCGTCGCGTCCCGCTCCTGCCAGGCCAGCCCGACCGCCGTCATCCGGTCCGTCAGCAGCGCCCCCACCTCCTCGCGGGCCGAGGGGTTCGCCCAGGCCGAGGCCAGCAGGGCGAAGCCCGCCGCCTCGTTCACCCAGTCCTCCGGCCCGAACAGCAGGTCCACCAGCACGTCCCGGCGCCGCGACCGCGACCACGGCTCGTCCGCGTGGTGGTGCGCGATCCCCAGACAGGCGAAGGTCTGCACCGCCCGCACCCACAACTCCGGCTGCCGGCCCAGCAGATAGGCGCCCTGCTCGCTGTCCCGGGGCAGCGGCGGGTGCACGCACACCGCCAGCAGGTCCCCCAGCGCCAGCCCGGACAGCCGCACCGCGTGGTCGTAGGCCGCGCCCGGCGCGTCCCAGCCCACCGAGGCCACCTGGCGCACCAGTTCGGCGGCCGGCCGGGACGGCGGGGCCAGGGCCGGCCGGGCCGCCGGCCCGTCGAACTCCCACAGCCGGGTGCCCACCTCGTGCTGCGGCAGCCGCGGATCGGGCAGCGGCACCAGCTTGTACGCGATGCCCGACCGGGGCAGCCCCATCCGGACCGCCAGACCGGTGCTCGGCGGCTCCAGGTGCGTGCCGACCAGCTCGATGCCCCGCACCGGCGCGGCGGCCGGATCGGCCAGTATCCGGTGCAGCACCCCGACACTGGCCTCCGAGGCCGGGTGCACATGCCCGAGCCACGGTTCGCCGTCGCACAGCTGGGCCAGCAGATGGCCCGCGTACCAGTGGTCCGGATGGTCCCTCAGATGGTCGGACAGGGCCAGCAGATGGACCGCGTCCCCGCCGTCCAGGGCATGCCGCAGCGCGTGCACCGCCGGACCCGCCTTGGGGTGCCCCGGATCGATGTCCAGCACCGCGTCCAGCCAGGGGAGGCCCTCGGCGGGCCGGCCCGCCCGCTGGTAGAGCTCGGCCACGTCCACGTACCGCTCCAGATCGGAGGGGTCGCGGGCGATCTGGTCCTGCCGGACCGTCAGCGCGGCCTCCGCCCAGGCGTCGGCGTCGTCCGTCTCCCCGGACCGGCGGGCCAGCACCGAGCCCAGGGTGAGCAGCGGCGCGTGCTCCGGACAGCGCGCCAGCACCGCCCGCACCAGCCGGTAGAACGGGGCCACCGCCTCCCGGAGCGGATCGGGACGCGGCCGGGGCTTCTCCGGAAGGGCCCGGGTGACCGCGGCGACGGCCCGGGCCATCGCCTCCGGGCTCACCAGCTCCGGCAGGTCCGGCCGGGCCAGCCAGCCGGCCCGCGCCCAACCGCGCTCCGGCTGGGCGCCGATCAGCGCCCCCAGCCGGTCCACGGCGGCGTCCCAGCGCCCGGCCGCCGCGTACAGATGGGCCAGCGCGCCGACGGTCCCGGCGTACGCCTCGTCCGCCGGGAACAGGCCCAGCGCGGCCTCCGGCCCACCGGCGGCGGCGGCCAGCCGGGCCAGTACCTCGTGGACCTCCGGCAGCGCCGGGTCCGCGGCCAGGGCGGCCGCCAGATGCCGTGCCGCCGCCCGGTGCCCGCCGACGGCCAGGGCCCTTCGCGCAGCCTCCGCCTCGGCCCCTGCCCGGGCCGGGCCGTGCTGCCCCTCGTTCATCCCCATGACGAGAAAAGTACCCAACCAGCGGACGGCCACGACACCGTCGGGCGGCCTCCGGACGGAGAGTCGCGGCCCGGGGCGGCCGGGCCCGCCCGCCGCGCTCCCGCCCCTGCTCACACCCGGCGCAGTGCGGTGGCCAGTTGGGCCCGGGACCGGACGTCCAGCTTCTGGTAGATCCGGGTCAGCCGCGCCTCCACGGTCTTCACGCTGAGGAACAGTTTCGCCGCCGCCTCCTGGTTGCTGGCACCCTCGGCGACCAGCAGCGCCAGCCGGGACTCGGCCTCGGTGAGCACCGCCGGTTCCGCCCCGGGAACCCCTCCGGGGGCCGGCCCGCGCCCGGCACCGGCCGGCACCTCCCGGGTCAACTCCGCCCAGGGCACCGCCCCGGCCCGGTCGAAGACCTCGGCCGCGCTCAGCAGGGCCGCCCGCGCCGGGGCCCGGCGGCGCCGGCGGCGCTCCACCCGGGCCAGCGCGAGCAGGGTCCGCCCCCGCTCCCAGGGCTGCTCCAGCTCCTCGAACCGGTCCGCGGTGGCGGCCAGCAGGCCGACCGCCCCGTCGGTGTCCCCGGCCGCCGACAGCAGCAGCCCGTGCGCCCGGTCCAGGGCGGCCAGCACCCCGGACCGGCCCAGCCGTTCCGCCACCTCGCGCACCCCGGTCAGCAGCCGCTCCGCCTCGGCCGGCTCGTCGGCCGCCACCAGCGCCTCGGCCAACTCCCCGTGCCAGCGCAGCACCGAGGGGTCCACCACCTGCTGGGCCTCCTCCAGCGCGGCCACCCGGCGCAGGGTCGCGACCGCCCGGGCGGCCTCCCCGGTGGCCAGCTCGACCAGCCCCAGCGCGTACAGCCCGCGGGACAGGAACACCTGGTCCCGCTCCTCCTCCGAGGCCCGCACCCCGCGCCGGGCGTATCCGGCGGCCCGTACGAAACTGCCGCCCGCACACTCGGCCATGGCCGCCAGGTACCAGGCCGGGCCGGGGGACAGGCCGGCCCCGATGGTCAGTTCCAGGGCCCGCCGGGCGTGGGCGCCGGCCGTGGCGCAGCGGCCGCTGCGGAGTTCCACCTCGGTGAGGCTGCGGAGCACCTCGAAGACGTCCTCGGCCGAGCCGGTGCGCTCCACCGCGGGCAGCAGCACCAGCAGCTGCCGGCGGGCCTCCGCGACCCGGTCGTCGAACAGGGCGTGCCGCACGGCCAGGTACTGCGGGGCGTTCCGCATGCCCAGCGGAACCTCGGGCACCGGCAGCGCCAGAGCCTCGGCGAGGATCTCCTCGGCCCGCGGATCGCCCAGGATCCGGCCCATCCGGGCCCGGACGGTCAGGGCCATGGCCTCGGCGACCCGGTCCCCGCCCGCCTTGGCCAGCTCCCCGGCCCGGGCGGCCGCCGCCCGGGAACGCACCGGGTCCCCGTCGCTCAGGTTCAGCTTCCAGGCCACCCGCAGCTGTACGGCGGCCAGCAGCGCCGGATCCCCGGCCGCGTCGGCCATGGCGTGCGCGAAGGTCTCGTCCAGGTCCCCGAGGGCCTGCCCGGCCGCGTCGATCACGGCGAGTCGGGCCCGGACCCGGTCGGCCGGGGCGGCGTCCCGGGCGAGCACGGCCCGGGTGGCCCGCCGGGCCAGATCGGCCCGGCCCGACCAGCCGGCGTCCTCGGCGGCCGCGACGAGCCGCTCCAGTTCGGCGGCCGGCCGGTCCACCGGTGTCCGCTCGGCGGCCAGCATCCCCAGCTCGGCGGCCAGCGCCCGGTCGCCGAGCCGCCGGCAGGCCGCGGCGGCCTCCGCGACCTCGGCGGCCAGCGGCTCGTCGGGCAGGTCCACGGCCAGCGCCCGGTGCCGTACGGCCTGCACCGGATCGTCCACGGCCCCGGCCAGCGCGGCGTGCCCGGAGGCCCGCTCGGGCCAGCCGGCGTCGGCGGCCAGGGTGGCGGGCAGCGCCCCGGCGGTGAACTCCACCCGGCCGTCCTGGCCCACCGTGACCAGCGCGGCCCGCTCGGCCCCGGCCAGGTCCGCCTCGGCGTCCGGCCGGCCGGCCCGGCGCAGCAGGGCGGTGGTCGGGCGGGCGGCGAGGGCGGCCAGCAGCAGGGTGCGGTGGGAGCGGACGGGTGCCTGGGCGAGCAGCCGCCGGGTGACCTCCCGGGCCGGGCCGGACACCGGCAGCGGGTCGGCGTGGTGCGCGCAGCCGTCCCGGGTCTCGGCCAGCGAGTGCCCGAGGGCCAGGGCCAGCCGCGGGTTCCCGCCGCTGGCCTGGTGGATCCGTCCGGCGAGCCGGGCGGGCAGGCCGTGCCGGACCAGGAGCTCGGCCAGTTCGTCGGCGCCGAGCGGGGGGACCCGTACGGCCGGGGTGCCCGGTCCGCACAGGGACTCGGCGACGGGCGCCCCGCCGGGGGCGCACTCGGCGGCCAGCAGCCGCACCCCGGGCGGGGTGAGGCGCAGGGCGTAGCGGAGCAGGTCGGCGCTCTCCGGGTCGAGCCACTGGGCGTTGTCGAGGACGATCAGCAGGGGTCCGGTGGCGGCCATGGTCCGCAGCACCTCGGCCAGGGCCAGCCGCAGGGCCACGTGGTCGCGGCCGGCTCCCGGGGCGTCGGTCTCCCGGCGCAGCAGGGCCAGCGCGGTGCGCTGCGGGCCGGCCGGCAGGTCCAGTGCGGCGCAGGGCACCGAGGCGAGCAGGGCGGCGGCCCCGGCTTCGGGCAGGGCCCGGTCGGCGGCCTCGGGGGCCAGCCGGAGCACGGTCTCGCCGCGTCCGCAGGCGGCCTCCGCCACGGAGTCGGCCAGGACCGTCTTCCCGGCCCCGGTGGGTCCGGTGAGGACCGCCCGGCCGCGGGCGGTCAGCGCGCGGTGGACCGCCTCGACCAGTTCGCCCTGTCCGACGGCCGCCTCAGCGTTCCCCGACGCCGTCACCCACAGCCACCCACTCTCGCGCCCTGACCTGTGCCTCACCTGTGAGCGCGAGAATACGAGGTCGCGGGGCCGGTGGACCCGGATTGTGACGCAGAAATCAGCCGGGAACCGGAAAGACCCGCGGGCCTGCCGTCATGGGACGAATCGGCAGGCCCGCGGGCTTAGTTGGTCCGGACCTATCGGTCAGGCAGGTCCGGACCTATGGGGGGTGGCGGCCTGTGTGGGGGGTGGGCCGTTGGTTCTCGGGGTGGTCCTCGGGTGGTCCTAGAAGCCGAGGCTCCAGGAGTCGATGTACCCGGTGTCGGCGGCGGCCACGTCCTGGACGCGGAGCTGCCAGGTGCCGTTCGCCGTCCAGGCGGAGGCGTCGACGGTGTAGGTGGTGCTCAGGTTGTCGGCGCCGTCGTTGGAGGAGTTCTGCAGGCGCTTGACCGCACCGCCCGGGCCGACCAGGTCGACGACCAGGTCACCGCGGTAGGTGTGCTTGATGTCCACGGTCACCTTCAGGGCGGCCGGGGCGTTGCCGGTCCGGCCGGAGACGGTGATCGAGGAGGAGACCGCGCCCCCGTTGTCCGGGATCGCCACGTCGGTGGTGTTCTGGTAGGCCGGGGTGACCGGACCGGAGGTGACGGCCGCGACGGTCTTGGCCGCGTCGGCGAGGCCGGCGCCGCAGCCGCCGGTGCAGGTGCCGGCCAGCGGACGGGCGTTGGTCTTGATCGCCGACTCGATCTGCGCCGGGGTCAGCGCGGAGTTCGCCGACTTCAGCAGGGCGGCGAGGCCGGCCACGTGCGGGGCGGCCATGCTGGTGCCCTGGTACGGCTTGTAGATCTCGGCGCCGGGGGTGGTGGTGCCGCCGTTCAGGGTGGAGAGGATGCCGTTCTCGGGGGTGGTGACGGTGCCGGGCGTGTCGGTGGCGCGGCGGGTCTCACCGCCCGGGGCGGCGACATCGATGATCGACCCGTAGTTGGAGTAGAAGGAGCGGTCGCCGGTGCGGTTGCTGGCGGCCACGTTGATCACGTTGTTGCAGCTGGCCGGGGAGAAGCCGGAGGCGTCCGCGTTGCTGTTGCCGGCGGCGACCACCACGGTGGTGCCGCGGCCCACGGCGGCGTTGATGGCGTTCTGGTAGCTGGTGCCGCAGGCGCCGGAGCCGCCGAGGCTCATGTTGATGACCTTGGCCGGGGTGGCGTTGGCCGGGACGCCGGGGACGGAGCCGCCGGAGGCCCAGGTGATCGCGTCGACGATGTCGGAGGTCGCGCCGCCGCACTTGCCGAGGACCCGCACCGGCTGGATCTTGGCGCCGTGGGCGATGCCCGCGATGCCCTTCGAGTTGTTGGTGGCGGCGGCGATGGTGCCGGCCACGTGGGTGCCGTGCCAGGAGGAGTCGCTGGCCTTGGAGCCGGTGCCGCACTCGCCCGCGGCGCTCCAGTCGCCCTGGTCGGCGGGGTTGTTGTCGCGGCCGTTGCCGTCGCGGGCGGCGCTGGAGGAGCTGATGAAGTCGTAGCCCGCGACCGTGTTGGCGGTCAGGTCGGAGTGGGCGACGGAGCCGGTGTCGAGGACGGCGACGGTGACGCCTGAGCCGGTGGCGGTGTCCCAGGCGGTGGGCACGTTCATGCCGGCGGTGGGCTCGAAGAGGTCCCACTGCTTGGTGTACTCGGTGTCGTTCGGGGTGGCCAGGGCGTAGGCCCGGCTGTCCGGCTCCACGTAGGCGACGTCCGGGTCGGCGCGGAACTGGGCCATCACGTCGGCGGCTTCGGCGGGGGCCAGGGTGCCGCCCAGGTCGACCAGGGCGGCACCGGTGCCGAGCCGGCGCTCGAAGGCCAGGCTCTCACCGGCCCTGGCGCCCTTGGCGGTGGCGTCGGCCGCGGCGGCGGAGTTCGAACTCGCCTCGGAGGCGGTCGACTTGTAGCCGATGATCAGGTTCTCCACCGGTGCGGCCGGCTGCGGCACGCCGAGGGCCGCGGCGGGGGACGGGCCGGGGAGGGCGGCGGTCGGGGCGGCGGGGAGCGCCGTGGCGGCGGTGGCGGTGCCGCCGAGGAGGGTGACGGAGATCGCCACCACGGATATCAGCCGACGTCGGGATGCGTGCAAGGTGTGCCCTTTCGCGACCGGTTCCGGGCAGGCCGGAGCGGCCGGTTGGTGCGGTGTGGGAGGTGAACCGGCGGAGGGGTGTAGGGGGATGCGGCCGCCGGTGGGCAGACATTAGGCAAACCCGGAATGAACCCGATACGGGGAAAACCCTTGCCGAACCCCTCCCGCCCCCCTGCCCCCGATCCGGCCACTGCCGCCGGATCCGCTCAACTACCGCCTGGTCTGCGCGAGTTGATGCGAACAGGGAAAAATGCCCGGGCGGAAGAGTTCACACGCCGGACACAGTCGTCCGCATAGCGGACGGGGAATGCGTGGGGTGCGGGCCGGGGGCCCGGGCCTCAGGGCAGCGGAGGCGGCTCGTAGGGGTCCGCGTCGGCGGTGGTGGCGATGGTGAACAGGCCCCCCGCCGGGTCCTGGAGGGTGGCGTGCCGGTCGCTCTCCGCCCCGGCCCCGGTGGGCACCGAGGTGCCGCCCAGCTCGATCGCCCGGGCCACCGCCGCCTCCAGGTCCGGCACCCGGAAGTTGACCCGCCAGCGCGGCCGGATGCGCGGGTCCGGGGCGTACTCGGCGGCCCCGCCGCGGATCCGGGCCACCGGGTGGCCGCTGTGCCGCAGCACCACATGGCCGTCCTCGTAGCTGGCGTCGCAGCAGCCCTCGGTGTCGCAGGCCCAGTCCAGGACCTCCCCGTAGAAGATCGCGGCGTCCAGGGCGTGCCGGGTGCGCAGCTCCAGCCAGGCCGGCGCGTCCTCCCGGCCGATGTGCCAGTCCGGGATCACGCTGCCCTGCCAGATCCCGAAGATCGCCCCCTCGCGGTCGGCGGCCAGGGCCGCCCGGCCGGTGCCGAAGGTCAGCGGTCCCACGGCCACGGTGCCGCTGCGCTCGGTGATCCGCGCGCCGGTCACGTCGGCGTCGTCCACCGCGAAGTACGGGGTCCAGGCGACCGGGACGGAGAGCCGGTCGGCGCCCTCGCCGATGCCGGCCACCGGCACCCCGCCCAGGAAGGCCACCCGGAAGTTCTCGCCCAGCCCGGTCTGGCGGAAGGACCAGCCCAGGACCTCCCCGTAGAAGTGCTCGGCGGCCGTCAGGTCGCGGGTCATCAGGCTGACCCAGCAGGGCGCTCCGTACACCTCGTGGGTAGACGTGGACATCGCTGTCAGCCCCATCCGCTTCGGTCGTCGCTGGACTCGCACCGCAAGGGGTTTGGTACCCCTTCCTCCGGATATATCACCTACTTTGCGGTGATGCGGTGAGGCGATGACCGTGCGTCGGTGATTCCTCGCGAGGCGTGCCCTACCAGCCGAACCGCCGGTCCACCACCGCGGCGAATTCCTCGAAGCTCAGCACGCGGTCGCCGTTCTGGTCCGCGGCGTCGAACAGCGCGGAGGAGGCGTCGGCGTCCCCCAGGCCCCAGAAGGGCAGGTCGCCCCGGGCGGCCAGGGTGGGCCCCTTGGTGCGCAGGGCCGAGATGACCTCCGCCCTGGTCAGGCTGCCGTCCTCGTTCAGGTCCAGCGCGTCGAACAGCTTGCGGGCCTTCTCGCTCATGGTGGTCCCTTCCCCGTGCCGGTCACATGTCCCTCCGTATGGTCACACGGGCCCTCGGCGGTGCGTGAAGCTGCTTGGAACCGGCCTGTTTCGAGCAACTCCTTTCATTGAACCCCGAGGGGGCGCTATCTTGCCGAGCGCATGACAAGCGCGCGAGCAAGCCCGTCCGGACCGGTAGACCGCACGAGGAGCCGCCCCATGACCCGCCGCACACGCCCGCGGACCCCCCGCACACCCTCGCGAAACCCCCGCACCCGCCCGCGGACCCACCGCACCCCCCTGCGCGCCGCGCTCGGCGCCCTGCTGGCCCTGTTCCTGGCCCTGGCCGGACCCGCCCTCCTCGCCCCCGGGGTCTCGGCGGCCCCCGGGGCCCCGGCCGCCCCCGCCGCCACCGCCGGATCGGTCACCGGCATCAGCCGCAGCGGCAACACCTTCACCATCACCACCAGCACCCGGGCCAAGGTCCGGGTGGTGCTCGCCCGGTCCGACATCTTCCGGATCTGGCTGTCCCCCGACGGCTCCTTCACCGACGACCCGGCCGGCACCGACCTTGCCGTCACCACCGACTTCGGCCCGGTCACCGCCTCCCTCACCGACGCGGGCGGCCACCACCGCATCGCCACCGCGGACCTGTCCATCCGGGTGGAGAAGTCGCCGCTGCGCTTCTCCGCCTACCGGGCCGACGACACCACACCGCTCTGGCAGGAGACCCAGCCCACCTCCTGGACCGGCGGGAAGACCACCCAGTACCTGGCCCGCGGCGCCGACGAGCAGTTCTACGGCACCGGCCTGCGGCTGGGGGAGTGGGCGCTGCGCGACAAGACCGTGCCGGTGGCCGTGGACAACCGCTGGCGGGAGAACGACAACGCCAGCCCCGCCCCCTTCTACATGTCGACCAACGACTACGGGGTGATGCGCAACACCTGGGCCCCCGGCTCCTACGGCTTCCACTCGCCCAGCACCCTCACCCACACCGAGGACCGCTTCGACGCCTGGTACTTCGCGGGCGACTCCCTCAAAGGGGTCCTCGACGCCTACACCGACGTCACCGGCAAACCCTTCATGGCCCCGATGTGGGGCTTCGAACTCGGCAACGCCGACTGCTGGAACGCCTCCAACCCCGACTACCAGGGCGACCACGGCCGGGCCCGCCACCAGACCACCCCCGACGTGGTCTCGTACGCCACCGACGCCCGCGCCGCCGACATGCCCTCCGGCTGGTTCCTGCCCAACGACGGCTACGGCTGCGGCTACACCGCACCCCTGAAGTCCACCGTGGACGCCCTGAAGGCCAAGGGCTTCCAGACCGGCCTGTGGACCTCCACCGGGCTCTCCGGGATCGCCGACGAGGTCGGCGTCCAGGGCACCCGGGGGGTCAAGACCGACGTGGCCTGGATCGGCGGCGGCTACAAGACCGCCTTCCAAGGGGTCAAACAGGCCGTCGAGGGCATCGAGCGGAACTCCGACGCCCGCCGCTACGTCTGGACCGTGGACGGCTGGGCCGGCACCCAGCGCAACGCCGTCGTCTGGACCGGCGACACCCACGGCACCTGGGACGACATGCGCTGGCACGTCCCGGCCCTCACCGGCGCCGGGCTCTCCGCCCTCAACCACGCGGCCGGCGACGTGGACGGGATCTTCGGCGGCAGCCCCAAGACCTATGCCCGCGACCTCCAGTGGAAGGCCTTCACCCCCGCCTTCATGACCATGTCCGGCTGGGGGGCCGTCAACCCGGCCGCCGGCTACCACGACAAGCAGCCCTGGCGCTTCGCCGAGCCCTACCTCTCCATCAACCGCAAGTACCTGAAGCTCAAGATGCGCCTGATGCCCTACCTGTACACGATGAGCCGGGTCGCCCACGAGACCGGAGTGCCCAGCACCCGCGCCCTGGTCCTGGAGCACCCCGAGGACCCGGTGGCCCGCGGCAACCTCACCAGCGGCCAGTTCATGGCCGGCGACTCCTTCCTCGTCGCCCCGGTGGTCTCCGACACCACCGTCCGCGACGGCATCTACCTCCCGGCCGGCACCTGGACCGACTACTGGACCGGGAAGACCTACGCAGGGCCCGGCTGGCTCAACGGCTACCCCGCACCCCTCGACACCCTGCCCCTGTTCGTCAAGGGCGGCGGCATCGTGCCCATGTGGCCCCAGATGAACCACACCGGCGAGAAGCCCGTCTCCACCCTCACCTACGACATCCACCCGCGCGGCAGCTCCGAGTTCACCCTCTACGAGGACGACGGACTCACCCGCGCCCACCAGAGCGGCGCCTTCGCCCGCCAGCGGGTGGCGGTGACCGCCCCGGCCGCCGGCGGCGGGGACGTCACCGTCTCCGTCGGCGCGGCCACCGGCTCCTACACCGGCAAACCGGCCTCCCGCGGCTACGAGTTCAGCCTGCACGTGGCGGCCGCCCCGACCGCGGTGACCCTGGACGGCACCGCCCTGCCCGCCCATCCCTCCAAGGCCGCCTACCAGGCCGCCGCCACCGGCTGGTACTTCGACCCGGCCGACCGGTCCGGCGTCCTGTGGGCCAAGACCGGCGACCGCTCCACCGCCTTCACCCTCAAGGCCACCGGCACGGCACTCCCCGCCGCCGGGCCGCTGCCCGGCTCCGCGCCCATCCCGCGCACCGGCTGGAGCCTGGTCCGGGCCGACAGCGAGGAGACCGCCGCGGAGAACGGCGCGGCCCGCAACGCCTTCGACGGGAACCCGGCCACCCACTGGCACACCCGCTGGTCGGCCGGCACCCCGGCCGCCCTCCCGCACGAGATCCAGATCGACCTCGGCGCCCGCCACACCGTGGACGGCCTCGGCTACCTCCCCCGGCAGGACGGTGGCACCAACGGCCGGATCGGCTCCTACGAGGTCCACGTCTCCGACAGCACCACCGACTGGGGCGCCCCGGTGGCCACCGGCGCCTTCGCCGACACCGCCGCGGCCAAGACCGTACCGCTGGCCGCGAAGACCGGCCGCTACCTCAGGGTCCGGGCCCTCACCGAAGCCGGCGGACGAGGCCCCTGGACCAGCGCCGCCGAATTCACCGCCACCGGACGACCGGCCCCGCCGCCCACCGACGCCACCCTCGTCGGCGCCGCCTCCGGACGCTGCGCGGACCTCCCGCACAGCTCCACCGCACCCGGCACCGAACCCACCCTCTACGGCTGCCACGGCGGCCCCAACCAGCGCTGGACCCTGCACCCCGACGGCCGGCTCACCGGCCTCGCCGGAACCTGCCTGGACGGTACCGCCCCGTACGTCACCATCGCCGCCTGCACCGGGGCCGCCTCCCAGAGCTGGCAGCAGGGCCCGCGGGGCACCCTCCGCAACGGCGGACTCTGCCTCGCCCCGGCCGCCGCCGGCACCGCAGACGGGACCCGGCTGGTCCGGGCCGACTGCGACCAGGGCACCGACCGGACCTGGACCTTCACGAGTTGACGGGCGACGCGGTCGGCGGCGAACGTGACCCGCATGGGGAACGTACGCCGACCGCTCGCACCGCTCGTCTGCCTGGCGCTCGCCGGAGCCCTCGCCGCGGCCGTGTCCGGCGGCGTCGGGGGCTCCGGCCCGCACCACACGGCGGCCGGCCCACCGGCCGCCGCCCTCGTCCACGCCGACCCGCGGGACGCCCCCGAGCCCGGACCGCCGGCCCCCGCCGGACCCGACGCCTCCACCGGCACCGTCACCGTCGACTGCGGCCGCAACGAGGAGGCCCACTACAACCAGGACAACCTGGTGGTCTCGCCCGGCCTGACCGGCGGCGCCCACCACACCCACGCCTACGTCGGCAACCTCGCCACCACGGCCACCTCCACCGACGCCGAACTCGCCGCCGCCCCCACCAGCTGCCGCGACGGCGACCGCTCCACCTACTACTGGCCGGTGCTGCGACGCACCGACCGGCCCGCCACCCTCCCGTACGAACGGGCCGCCGGACACGGCAACACCGGGGAGATCCTGCGACCGGCCGAAGTGCGCCTGGAGTTCCGCGGAAACCCGGTGAGCCCGGTGGTCCCGATGCCCCGGTTCCTGCGCGCCATGACCGGGGACGCGGTCGCCTTCACCGCCCGCACCGGCGACGAGGTCCGGGCCCGCTGGGGCTGTTCGAGCCTGCCCGGCCGCCACACCACCAGCTACCCGATCTGCCCCGAGGGCGACCGGATCACCCGCACCCTGGTGTTCCCCGGCTGCTGGAACGGCCTGGACACCGTCGACGAGACCCGCACCCATCTGCGGTTCGCCGCCCCCAACGGGGTCTGTCCGCCCGGCACCTTCGCCGTCCCCGAACTCCGCCTCACCCTCGCCTACCAGGTCCCGCCCGGCACCCCGCTCGCCCTGGACTCCTTCCCCGAACAGCTGCACAGCCCCCGTACCGACCACGCCATGTTCGTCAACGTGATGACCGAGGACCGGATGGCCGAGGTCGTCGACTGCCTCAACACCGGACGCCGCTGCTGAACCCGCACCCGCCGCCTCACCCGTACGTGACGCAACTCACATGAACCGTCCGCCGGGCGGCCGCGTGTTCGGCACGAGCAGGCGCCCGCCCCGGCGGCGCCGGCACGGAAGACGGAGAGGGTGAGATGGCCGGACCACTGTGGCCCCGCAACCGGCGGGGCTCGACCGACGAAGCACTGATCAGGGCGGTGTACGAGGAGCACGGCCATGCCCTGCTCGCCTACGCCACCCGGCTGACCGGCGACCGGGCCGCCGCCGAGGACGTCGTCCAGGAGACCCTGATCCGGGCCTGGCGGCACTCGGAGGTCCTGGTGAACGGGAAGGGCTCGGTGCGCGGCTGGCTGCTCACCGTGGCCCGGAACATCATCACCGACCGCTTCCGCGCCAAGGCGGCCCGGCCGGCCGAGGTCGCCGGTTCCGCCGCCGCCCCGCCGGTGGCCGTCGACCACTCCGACGCGGTGGTCGACACCATGACCGTACTGGGCGCCCTCGACCGGCTCTCGCCGGAACACCGGGACGTCCTGACCGAGTTGTACTACCGCGAGCGCAGCGTCGCCGAGGCCGCCGACACCCTCGGCATCCCGGCGGGCACCGTGAAGTCGCGCTCGCACTACGCGCTGAAGGCCCTGCGCGAGACGTTCAGGGAAGACGACGGACCGAGCAGGCCCCAGCAGCCCGCCGGAATCAGGGAGGTGGTGGCATGAACCGGCAGCAGCAGCACGCGGAGGAGGAACTGCTCGGCCCGTACGTCCTCGGCGTACTCGACGAGAGCGACATCCGGCGCGTCGAGGAGCACATGAACGGCTGCGAGCGGTGCGGACGGGAGGTCGACGAGCTCCGCGGGATGGAGGCGGCGCTCGGCGAAGTCCCCCCGGAGGCCTTCCTGGACGGGCCGCCCCCGGGCGGCGACCTGATGCTCCAGCGCACCCTGCGGCGGATGCGCGACGAACGCGCGGGCGGCGCGCGCCGCCGCGGGGCCCTGGTGGGCCTCGCGGCGGCCGCCGCCCTCGCCGCCGTGTTCTGGGCCGGTACGGCCACCGGCGGCGGTGAACAGGTCCGCGCCCTGCCCGAACCGCCGCCCACCGCCACGGCCACCCCCTCACCCCCGCCGGCCGGCACCAGGGTGGCCTCCGCCACCGACGCGGCCAGCGGCGCCCGGATGACCGTCCGGATGGTGCCCGCCACCCGCTGGGTCCGGGTGAACGCCGCGGTCACCGGCATTCCGGCCGGTGAGCGCTGCCGACTGGTCGTCATCGGCCGGGACGGCAGCCGCACCACGGCGGGCGGCTGGGTGGTCGGCAGCCAGGCCGACGGGGAGGGCAAGGGAGCCTCACTGGACGGCTCGGCCGCGGTGGACCCCTCCCTGGTCAAGGCCATCGCGGTCGAGAACGAGACGGGCCGGACCTTCGTCACGGTTCCTCTCTGACCGGCCGGGGCCCCGACCGCCGGGGTCGAACGCCGGGGCCGACCACCGGGGCCGATCGGTCCGGGGCCGCGCGCCCCGGACCGATCGGCCCCGGCCCGGGGTCGCGGCTGGATTCCGACCGTGGCGGCCGGTGGGGTGGTCTTGTGCGGGGTGGGGCGGCGCGGGAGCCTGGCGGCCCCCCACCCGGTCGAGGAAGGGCCCAGGTGCCGCTCATGAGACTGCCGACCCGCCGCCGCCCCGTACCGTCCCTGCTGTCCGCCGCCGCGCTGGCGCTGGTCCTGCCGCTGGCCGCCGCGCTGCCCGCCGCCGCCCGCAGCGCCGCCCCGGACTCCGTCGGGCGCGCTCCGATATCCCTGGCCGGGCCCGGTCAGGAGGGGCTGCCGGACGCCTGGATCGTCGAACTCAAGGCCCGTGGCCCCGAGGGGCGCGGCTCGACGGCGGCGGCCGGCCCCCGCGAGATCGCCCGCGAACTGGCCGGACGGACCGCCGGAGCGAGGATCGGGCACGTCTACACCTCCGCGCTGAACGGGTTCTCGGTCCGGATGACCCGGGCGCAGGCCGACCGGCTGGCCGCCGACCCGAGGGTGGCGCGGATCCACCAGGACACCCGGGTCTCCCTGGACCCGGCAGCCAGGTCAGCCGCGGCAGCCACGTCAGCCGCCGAGGCCGGGGCCACGGCCGCCGGTCCGGACGCCACCCAGCCGGACGCCCCCTGGGGCCTGGACCGGATCGACCAGCGGCAGCTCCCGCTGTCCACCAGCTACACCTACCTCACCACCGCTCCCCGGGTCCGGGTGTACGTCATCGACACTGGGATCCGCACCACCCACGGGGAGTTCGGCGGACGCGCGACCGTCGGCATCGACACCGTCGGGGACGGCGGCAACGGGCAGGACTGCAACGGCCACGGCACCCATGTGGCGGGCATCGCCGCCGGCTCGGTGTACGGGGTGGCCAAGGAGGCCCGGCCGGTGGCCGTACGGGTCCTCAACTGCCAGGGATCCGCGTCCACCTCGGGGGTGATCGCCGGGATCGACTGGGTGACCGCGAACGCGGTCCGGCCCGCCGTGGCCAATATGAGCCTGGGCGGGGCGGCCAGCTCGGCCCTGGACGCCGCGGTCCGCAACTCCATCGCCTCCGGCATCAGTTACACCGTGGCTGCCGGCGGATCGGCCAGTCCCGGCGGGGCCTGCTCCACCTCGCCGGCCCGGGTGCCCGAGACCATCGTGGTGGCGGCCTCCGACCGGCAGGACCGCCGGGCCTCCTCCTCCAACTACGGCAACTGCGTGTCCCTGTTCGCCCCCGGCGTGGCGATCCCGTCCGCCTGGAAGGACGGCGACACGGCCACCGCCACCCTCAGCGGCACCTCCATGGCCACCGCGCACACCGCCGGCGCCGTCGCGCTCCATCTGGCGTTCCGGCCGCAGGACACCCCGGCCCAGGTGAAGCAGGCGCTGCTGGCCAACGCCACCGCCGGTGTCCTCCAGGGCAGCCCGCCGCCCGCCCCGAACCGCCTGCTCTACACCCTCTACCTGCCCTGAACCCGGCCGCCGGGCTCGCGCGGTTCGCGGACCCAGCGGAACTCCACCTCGGGGTGGCGGGGGACCGGCGCGTCCAGCAGCGGAGCCGGCCGGTCCCGCAGGAAGCGGTCGAAGAAGGCGCGGACGTAACGGCGGACCAGTTCGGTGGACCGGGCGGCCGGCAGCGAACCGAGGAGCTCGGTGTACAGCTCGGGCGGCCAGCTGCCGGGCAGGCCGCCCGGCCCGGCGAACCAGGGCAGGTCGGTGAAGCTGAGGTGGCCGGTTCCGTGGATCCTCAACTGCCGTGCCCAGCCGCGCTGGTGCTCGCGCCAGCGGCGCCAGGTGTCGTGGTCCTCCAGCGCGGTGAGCAGCAGATAGGGCCGGTCCAGGCCGAGTTCGGGCACCGGGGTGCCGAACAGTCCGGCGTCCATGCCGAGTCCGGCCCGGAACCGGGGGTCCACCCGGAGGGCCTCGGCGGCGGCGGCGCCGCCCATGGAGTGGCCGAGCGCCCCGATCCGGTCCGGGTCCACCTGGGGCCGGCCCGGTCCCCGGCAGGGTCCGCCGGGCCGGGTGAACTCCCCGGCCAGGAAGCTCAGGTCGCCGACCCGGACCGAGGTCTCCAGGCGTTCCTGGGTCTCCCAGTCGGCCGGCTCGTCCGGGAGCGTGCTGCGTACGGTCCGCCCGTCCGGGAAGCGCACCACGGCCGCGTCGTGGGTGTGGTCCACCCCGGCCACCAGATAGCCGTGCGAGGCCAGGTCCTCGGCCAGCGCGGTGCAGTCGGCGCGGCCGCCCTTGCGGCCGTGGCCCAGGAGCAGCAGCGGCCGGGCGCCGGGGGCCGCGGGCGCGCCGGGGCGGGCGTGGGTGCGGACCGCCCCGACCGTGCCGGGGGTCAGCGGCAGCCGTTCCTCCAGGTCCCGGGCGGCCTCCGCCGAGGTGTAGGGGGCGCGGGGCCGTCCGACGCCGGTGCCCCGGGCCGGATACCAGAGCTGCACCATCAGCTCGCGGGGCCGCCGGTCGGGGGCCAGCGGGTCGGGCCGGTCCCGCTGCACGGTCCCTACGGCCAGGGTGCCGACGGCCCAGCGGCCGGTGGGCGCCGGGAGCGGGATCCCGACGGTGGCCGCGCGGGCGGTGCCGCCCGGCAGGGTGAAGGCGGTGGCGGCGGCGGCCACGGCCAGAGCGGACCTTCGTGTGATCATCTTCCCCACCCGGAGCGTGCGGCGGCGCGGCCGATCGGCAGCAGCCACACCCTAGTTGGTCTGGACCATTACGCCCAGGGGTGCGACCGCACGCCGTGCGCACCGCCTTCGCGGCCCGCCCTCACGATCGCGGTCCGCCCTCAGGATCCGGTGGCCGCCGGATTGCCGCGCTGCTCCAGCGAGGTGCGCCAGCCGGGCGGCTCGGCCGCCGACCGGGCCGGATCCGGCGACCGGCGGCCGCCGGCGGCGAAGAAGGCGGCCAGCGGCAGGGTGGCGGCGCCGACCGTGACCGCGTCCGGGCCGAGCGAGCCCAGTCCGATGGTGACCCGGTCGGCGGGGTGCCGGAGGGCGTATCCGACGGCGTGCCGGCGGACGGCGGGCAGGATCCGGGGACCGAGCATCAGTCCGGCCCAGCCGCCGATCAGGATCCGTTCCGGCCGGAACAGGTTGATCACGTCGGACAGTCCGGCCCCGAGGTACTCCGCGGCCTCCTCCAGCACCTCCAGGGCCGCCGCGTCCCCGGCGTCGGCCGCGGCCAGCAGCCCGGCCAGCGCCGCCTCCTCGTCCGCGGAGCCCGTCGGGTCCGCCGAGTCCGCCGAGTCCGCCGGGTCCGCCGGGTCCGTCGAGTCCGGGGCCGCCGATCGGCTCGGACCGTCAATGAGCGGCCCGGGTGCGGCGGGTCCGCCCAGTCCGGCCCACCGGGCCAGCAGGGCCTCCGCCCCCGTGTAGGCCTCCAGGCAGCCCAGGGCCCCGCACCGGCAGCGCCGGCCGCGCACCGAGACCGTCAGGTGGCCCCACTCCAGGGAGGTGCCCTCGGTCCCGCCGTCCTCCGGGGAGCCGTCGGTGATCAGTCCGGCGCCGACCCCGGACCCGATCAGCGCCACCACGGCGTTCCGGGCGCCCCGGCCGGCGCCGAACCACATCTCGGCCTGGCCCAGGGTGCGCGCACCGTTGTCGATCAGATAGGGCACCTCCGCCGGCAGCGCCCCGGTGTCCCGCAACAGGGCTTCCAGCGGCACGGCGTCCCAGCCGATGGTCTGGCCGTGCACCACCGCCCCTCCGGGGGCGTCGCGGTCCACTATGCCGGGCACCCCAACGCCGACCCCGAGCAGTCCGTCCGTCCCGGTGCCGGACTCGGCGAGCACGGCCGCGATCCCGGCCCGGACCTGTTCCACGATCGGTCCGACCGCATAGTCGCCGGCCCTCAAGGGCTGTTCGGAGCGGGCCAGTTCGGTCAGCGAGAGGTCGAAGAGCTCCACCCGCACCCGGGTCTCGCCGACGTCCACCCCGATCAGTCGGGCGCTGCCGGGCGCCACCCGGAGCAGGGTGCGGGGGCGCCCGCCGTCGGAGTCGACGATCCCGGCCTCCTCCAGCAGTCCCTCGGCGACGAGTTCGCCGACCACGTTGCTCACGGATCCGGAGCTCATGCCGGTGGCGGGCCCCAGCTCCTGGCGGCTCATCGGCCCGCCGAAGTACAGGCGCTGCAGTACCGCGCCGCGGTTGGCGCGCCGCAGGTCCCGTACCGTGCGTCCGTTCCGGACCGTCATGTGGTTCCCTCCGCAGCTGGCGTCGCCTGCAACATACCGCTGTGCGACCCCTTGACGCGACCACTGCCCGGGTCTTAACTCATGACGTGAATTAAGTGTCGGCGGCACGGTCGCCGGATCCGCCCCGCCGGTCCCCGCCGAAAGGAAACCCGTGTCCGACGCGATCGATCTCGCCGCCCTGCCCGCGGACTTCGGCTGGGGAACCACCACCTCCGCCCGCCAGATCGAGGGCGCCGAGGCCTGCGACCACTACCACCGCTGGCGCGAGGACATCGCCCTGATGACCGAGCTGGGCACCGGCACCTACCGCTTCTCCCTCGCCTGGCCCCGGATCGTCCCCGGCGGCGACGGCCCCGCCGACCCCCGGGGCCTGGACTTCTACGACCGGCTCACCGACACCCTCCTCGCCGTCGGCATCCGCCCCTCCGCCACCCTGCACGACGGGGACCTGCCCCCGGCCCTCCAGGACCGCGGCGGCTGGCCGGCCCGCCGCACCGCCGAGCACTTCGCCGAGTACGCCGCCCTGGCCGCCGCCCGCCTCGGCGACCGGATCACCCACTGGACCACCCTCGACGAACCGCTGTACACCGCCTGGACCGGCGGCCCCGACGGGCAGGCGGCCGGACCGGCCGACCCCACGGCCGCCGTCCACGCCTCCTACCACCTGCTCCTCGGCCACGGCCTCGCCGTCCAGGCGGTCCGCGCCGCCGCCCCCGCCGCCCGGATCGGCATCGCCCACCACCTCTCCGCCGTCCGCCCGGCCACCGCGACCGGCCCCGACCTGGCCGCCGCACGGCGGATGGACGGCCATGTCAACCGCTGGTGGCTGGACCCCGTCCACGGCCGGGACTTCCCCGCCGACATACGCGAGGTCTACCGGGTCGACCTGCCCGAACACCCCGGGGACCAAAGGCTGATGGCCGCCCCGCTGGACTGGCTGGGCCTCGGCTACTACTTCCCGAGGACCGTCGCCGACGACCCGGCCGGACCCGCCCCGTACGCCCGGGCGGTCCGCCGCCCCGGGGTCCCGCGCACCGGGACGGACCGCGAGGTGGACCCGGACGGAATCGAGAGCCTGCTGCTGCGCCTCACCGAGGAGTACGGAGCCCGCAGCCTCGTCGTCACCGGCAACGGCTGCGCCTACCCGGACACCGTCCGCTCCGACGGCAGCATCGACGACCCGGCCCGCGCCGACTACCTCACCGCCCATGTCGCCGCCTGCGCCCGCGCCGTCCGCCGGGGCGCCCCGCTGGCCGGCTACTGCGCCCGGTCCCTGCTCGACGGCCCGGACCGGGCCCCCGGTCCCGCCGGCCGCTTCGGCCTGATCCATGTGGACCACCCCACCCAGACCCGCACCGTCAAGTCCAGCGGCCACCACTACGCGGCCCTGATCGCCGCCCACCGGGCCCTGCACGCAGCGCGCTGACCACCCGGGCGCGGGAGCGCCGGGTGGTCAGCGGGCCGGACGGCACCTCCTGACCTCCTGACCTCCTAGGGGAAGGAGGTCACCGTGGAGGGGACCGTCGAGGTGCCCGAGGTGGGGGCGCCGATCTGGTTGATCACGTGCTCGTACTGGCCGTTGCCGCCGAGCGAGACCACCAGCAGGTCGTGGAACCGCACGCCCGGCTTCACCGGAGCCTGGAAGCCGTGCCCCTGACGGATCGTCGGATCCACGTTGTAGTAGCAGTAGCTGCCCAGACCCCAGCCCTCGTGGGTGTTGACCGAGTCGGCCACCTTGTAGGCGGCGTAGCCCTTCGTCGCGCCGTTCTGGATGGCGGCCTGGTTGGGCGCGTCGTAGGCCTTCTCGTTCTGGAAGAAGATCGTCCGGCCGCGTTCGCCGTTCCACTCCACGTCGTACTTGTTGAAGTGCTCCACGAACAGGCCGGTGGCCAGCACGTCGTCGCCGTTGACCCGGAACCCGTAGTCCGAGCGGTTGGTCTCCCAGCCCACCCCGTCGCCGTGGTCGGCCCGCCAGATCCAGGTGTGGTCGACGATCACGTCGTCGCTGTTCACCGCCATGCCCAGGGTGGCCTTGCCCGCGCCCGCGCCGCCGACCCGGACGAACACGTCCTGGACGGTCGTCGGGTTCGCCGCGTGGTCGGCGGAGGCGTTCGCCGGGCCGACCTCCAGCAGGGTCGGGGAGTTGACCGGGCCCGCGTCGATCAGGAAGCCGGCGAGCCGGACCCCGTCCACGTCGGCGACCCGCATCGCGGTCACCCCGTTGTCCGGGATGATCGTGGCCAGCCCGAGGCCCAGCACGACCGTGTCCGCGCGGTTGACCTCGATGGTCCGGTCCACGTGGTAGACGCCGGGGGTGAACAGCAGGTGCAGCCCCTGGGCCAGCGCCGCGTTGATCGTGGCGGCGGTCGCGCCGGGCTTCACCACGTAGAACCGGTCCAGCGGGACCGAGGTGCCCTGCGGCGCCCCGTTGCCCCAGGAGGTGCCGCGCGCGTTGGTCCGCTTGGC
Organism: Streptomyces sp. NPDC033845; assembly: GCF_055576225.1. Classification (NCBI taxonomy): domain Bacteria; kingdom Bacillati; phylum Actinomycetota; class Actinomycetes; order Kitasatosporales; family Streptomycetaceae; genus Streptomyces; species Streptomyces sp. NPDC033845. The sequence continues at coordinate 603,935 of NZ_JBVIRI010000002.1, forward strand.
CGGGACGAACACCTTGTAGGCGCCGCCGTCCAGGTACAGGAACGGCTTCTCCCGGGAGATCGGGGTGGTGTCCAGGGTGGTGTACGGCGGGTTCGGGTAGGACTGGGCCGGGGCGCCCTGGGTCCCGGAGAACACCTGGTTCCACACCGCGTTGGACCAGCCGCCGATCGAGCTGTCACGGGTGTACCACTGCTGCTGCGAGTAGTTGCCGATCTGCCCGTCCACCTTGGAGTCGGCGATGTACCCGCCGGAGGCCCAGCCGTAGCCGTTCGGCGCCAGGTTGAGCCCGCCCTTGACGTGCATCCGGCGGAACGGCGCCGCCTGCGAGACCGCCCAGCGGTTCGTCCCGCTGACCGGGTTCAGCGCCAGGTTCTCGGCCGAACGCCAGAAGTTCTGGGTGGCGTTGCCGCCGAACCAGCCCGCGTCCACCGTCACGTCGCCGTTGATGGTGGTGTCGTCGGGGCTCAGCCCCAGCCCCGAGATGGAGGTGTAGAAGCCGATCTGCGCGTTGAGCCCGTTGTACGTCCCGGGCTTGAACAGGAACTGGTAGCGGCCGGAGCCGAACTGTGCCGACTCCTGCTGGGCGAAGACCTGGTCCAGCCTGGCCTGGATGTTCGGGGTCGAGGGGTCGAAGACGATCACGTTCGGGCCGAGGTCGCCGCCGCCGGGGATGACGGGGCCGCCGTCCGGGGTGCCGTACACCTGGAACTCCCACAGCGAGTAGCCCCAGCCGGTGGCGCGCGCGGTCCCGGTCACCCGCACGTACCGGGCGGTCCCGCCGATCGCGTGGGTCTGCGTCCCGCCGGTGCCCGAGGCGGTCGTGTACGCCGTGGTCCAGTCGGTGCCGTTCCCGGAGGTCTCCACCCGGTACGCCGTCGCGTACGCGGCCTCCCACCGCAGCACCACCTGGCTGAGCTGCGCGGGGGCGCCCAGGTCCACCTGGATCCACTGCGGGTCGGCGAACTGGCTGGACCAGCGGGTCCCGGTGTTCCCGTCGACCGCGGCGGCGGCCGGCGTACCGCCGTTCTCCTGGCTGGAGGCGGTCGCGTTCTTGCCCTGGGAGAGCAGTACGGGTGCCGCGTGCGCCGCCGTGCCGGGGAGCAGCGCGAGCAGCGCGCCGAGCAGTACGGCGACCAGCGTGGCGGCGAGGAGGCGTGGCGGACGGTCCGTGGATGGAGGCATAGGGGTGCTCCTGAGGTCGTGGAACCGGGGGATCGAAGCGTGAGTGAACTGGCCCCCAAGGGCACCGTCAAGAGGTCGCGCATTCGGGAACCGAAGGCGTCCGGGCGCTTCGGATCCCCTTCAGGGCCTGTGAACTCCTGGTTTCTTCAATCCTTGTGAAAAGTGATGAGAAAAAATTTTGCCGAGTTCACCGGGCCGATCCGCCCACCGGGACGGGTCCGGACGCGCCACGGGCGGCCCGCCTGCCCGGCGGACCGCCCGTGTTCGGGAGGTGACGACGACGCCCGTCCCCGGGCGCCCTCCGGGGCTCAGCCCCAGTTCGGATGTCCCTCGCTGCCGGCCCCGGTCGGGGTCAGCGCCCGCTCGCCCGAACCGTCCGCGCGCACCGCCCGCGGCTCCGGCCGTTCGTACGGTCCGCGGACGAACGCCAGCCAGGTCCCGTCGGGGGACCAGGCCGGGTCCATCTCGTGGGCCGCGGTGGACACCAGTGTGCGGTCGGCCCTGCCGTCCGTCCCGATCAGCCGGATGTCGCCCTGGCTGCCCTTGCCGTACGAACCCGCCGTGTAGGCGAAGGTGCGGCCGTCGGGGGACCACACCGGGTCCAGGGCGGGGTGCGGCAGATCGGTCAGCCGGGTCGGCACGACCTCCTCCGCCTCCGCGTCCACCAGGTTGATCTGCCAGTTCCCGCCGTACTGGACGCAGACGGCGATCCGCTTCCCGTCCGGGGACCAGGCGGGATCCTCCACCGGGGTCGGGGAGGCGGTGACCTGGCGGGCGGAGCCGTCGGCCGCGTCCACCACGAACAGCTGCTGCACCCCGTCCTTCTTCCGGAGCACCGCGATGTGCTTGCCGTCCGGGGACCAGGAGACCCGCCCGCCGGAGATGGCCGCGAGCCGCCGCGCCCCCGACCCGTCGGCCCGGGCCACCCAGACGGCGGTGCCGTCGTCGGAGACCCGGGTGAAGGCGATGGCGGTGCGGTCCGGGGACCACTTGGGCAGGTAGTCGCAGACGGCGCCCGGACTCAGCGGAACCAGCGTCCGGGGAGTGCCGGTCGGAGCGCCCTCCAGCAGCGCGATCCGGCCGTGGCACGTCTTGGGCCAGCCCGCGGCGGTGTCCTGACGGATCAGCAGCGGGGCGGTCGGGAAGGGGGCCGGCCCGGTGGGCGACCCGGAGGCCGAGGGGGAGCCGGCGCCCTTGCCGCCGTCATCGCCCGCATCGCGGTCCCAGGGCTGCCAGACCAGCAGCCCCGCCACACAGAGCAGGGCCACGGCCGCCGCCAGGACCGCCCCGCGCCGCCGCGCCCGCGCCGGGGCGTCGGGGCGCGGGTCGGCCGGGCCGAAGGCCTCGGTGCCGGGCGCGGGCCCGAAGGTCCCGCCGCCGTACCCGCCGACGGTCGTGGCCGGGGTCGGGTTCGGAACGGCGTACGGGGACGGCCCGCTCGGCGGCGCCCCGGCCGTCCGCGGGTCGACCGGCGCCGGAGGCGAGGGCGGCGCCGGGGTGTCGGCCGCGGTGAGCGGATGCCCCGCACCCGCCGGACCGCCGTCACCGGCAGGGCCGTCGTCTCCGGCCACGGCATCGGGTACGGCGGGGTCCGGGGTGTCGGCCACGGCGTCGGCGGGGGTGTCGGACGGCCCGGGCCCGGCCGGGGCCGGGTGGTCCGCGCGGGGGAGGAGGGCGGTGGCCGCCTCCGGCAGCCAACTGCCGGCGGCCGGCGGGTGGACGGTCAGCCGGGTCAGGAAGTCCCCCGGGTCCGGCCGGTCGGCCGGGTCCTTCGCCAGACAGGCCGCGATCAGGCCGCGCAGCGCGCCCGGCACCGCGTCCAGGTCCGGTTCCTCGTGCACCACCTTGTAGTGCCGCGCGGCCGAGGGCCCGTCCCCGAACGGCGAGGCGCCGGCGGCCTGCGCCAGCACCACGCCGAGGGCGAACATGTCCACGGCGGGGGTCACGGAACCGCCGGTCAGCTGCTCGGGGGCGAGGAACCCCGGGGTGCCGATCTGGAGACCGGTCTGGGTCAGCGCGGTCCCGTCCAGGGCCCGGGCGATCCCGAAGTCGATCACCCGGGGGCCGTCCTCGGCGATGATGATGTTCGCGGGCTTCAGATCGCGGTGGATCACCCCGGCCCGGTGGATCGCCTCCAGGGCCTCGGCCAGTCCGGCCGCCAGCACGGTGAGGGTGTCCGGCGGCAGCGCCCCGACCCGGCCGAGCACGGCGGCGAGCGTCGGCCCCGGCACGTAGGCGGTCACCAGCCACGCCGGATCGCCCTCGGGGTCCGCGTCCACCACCGGAGCGGTGTGGAAACCGCCGACCCTGCGGGCCGCGGCCACCTCGTCGGCGAACCGCCGGCGGAACCCGGGTTCGGTGCTCAGTTCGGGGCGCACCACCTTGACGGCCACCGCCCGGCCGGAGCGGGAGCGGCCCAGGTAGACCACTCCCATGCCTCCCTGGCCGAGTCTGCCGGTCAGCCGGTAGCGGCCTTCGCCGACCGAGCTGGGATCGCCCGGTGCGAGCGGCTTCATGTGCACCCCCGTCTTCGCACCCCGACGGTGCTTGCATCTCCCTACCCGGCCTCGCGACCGCCAGTCAAGCGGAGTCCACGCCGGAGGCCCCTCGGGTACGGATCGGGACAGGACCGGGACCGTTCCGGAACGCTCGCAACACGGTCGGGGCAAGGGCGGGCCGAGGACAGGGCAAGGCCAGGGCGAGGGCGGGGCGAGGTCAGAGCACGGCGACGCCCAGCGGCCGGGCGCCGACGGCGAGCCGCCGGGTCTCCCCGGAGTCCAGGTCCACGACCGTGACCCCGTCCCAGTAGCCGTCCCGGGTGAACCCGCCGGTGACGTAGGCGGTGCGGCCGTCCCGGGAGACGGCCACGTCCTCGTGCGGGCCGCGGAGCGGCAGCACCCGCTCGCCGCCGTCCGGTGCGCGGACCGTCAGGGAGGGGCCGCGGCCGGTCCCGTCCACGGACCCGGTGCCGACCACCAGCAGCCGCCCGTCCGGGGTCATGGCGGCGCCGTGCTGGTGGGTGCCGGCGGTCATCGGCTCGACGGTGGTCCGGCCGGTCCGCGGGTCCACCACGGCGAGCCGTTCGCCCTCGAAGGGCAGCAGCAGTCTGCCGTCCGTCGGCCGGACGACGGCGTAGTGCGGTTTCAGCCATGATCCGAGGCCGCCCTCGGTGCCGTAGGGGGCCACCTCGATCCGGCGCGACGGGCTCGCGGCGCCCGGCCCGGCCACCGGCACCACCGTCACGTCGAAGGAGTCGTGCCCGGTGACGTAGACCTCCGAGCCGTCCCGTGCCACGTCCACGTCGAAGGGCCGGCGGCCGACCGGCACGGTGTCGACCACCCGCCGGGAGGCCGTGTCCAGCACCTCCAGCACCCCGTTCCCGCCGGGCACGTTCACCCCGACATAGGCCCGCCGGCCGTCGGGGGACAGCGCGAGCCCCATGCCGCCGCCCCGGTACTCGCCGCGCTCCACCGGCCCGCTCGGGGTCCGGTAGGGGATCCGGGCCACCCGGGTCCGGGTCCGGGTGTCGACCACGGCGACCCCCTCGGCGGTGGCCACCCAGGCCAGCCCGTCCGGGCCCACGGCCAGCGCGTAGGGCGCGGTGCCGACCGGTACGGAGGCGAAGGCGCCCCGCTGCGGGTCCGCGAAGGTCACGGTGTCGGCGCCGAAGTCCGCCGTCAGCAGGGTGCCCGACGGGGTGGCGGCGGTACCGGGCACGGCCGGTGCCGAGGAGGCCGGCGCGGGCCGGTCGGCGGCCGCGGCCGCGGGGGCGTCCGTACCGCCGGTCCCGCCACAGCCGGCGAGCAGCAGCAGCGCCAGCAGGGCGGCGGGGGCGGGGATCCGGGTGCGTCGGGGTGTGGGCTCCATGGGTCCAGCCTGCCGCCCGCCCGGCCCCGGCCGGTCCGCCCGCGGGCCGGACCCCGCGACCGGTACGGCCGATACCGGGGTCCTCCGATCGGCCGACCCGATCCGGCCGCGCCACTGGTAGCCGGGGCCCCCGGCGGGCCGGCCAGGTGTAGCCGCCGGAGCACCGGGGACAGGGAGGGTGCAAGCAATCGCATGCCGCAACGGCATGCCGCCATGGCATTCCGTCGATCGCCGGAGGTAGTCCGTGCCCGTCCCGCCGCTGGTCCCGCAGTCCGCCGCCCCGCAGTCGAGCTACTCCTCCGGGACCTCGGACGTACCGCTGCTGGGCGACACGATCGGCGAGAACCTGGACCGCACCGTCCGCAGGTTCCCCGACCGGGACGCGCTCGTCGACGTGGCCGCCGGCCGCCGCTGGACCTACGCCGAACTGGCTGCCGACGTCGACGCCCTGGCCCTCGGCCTCCTCGAACTCGGCATCACCCGCGGCGACCGGGTCGGCATCTGGGCCCCCAACCGGGCCGAATGGGTCCTGGTCCAGTACGCCACCGCCAAGATCGGCGCCATCCTCGTCACCGTCAACCCCGCCTATCGATCCCACGAGTTGGCGTACGTGCTGCGACAGGCCGGGGTCCGGCTGCTGGCCGCCGCCGACCGCTTCAAGAGCTCCGACTACGCGGCGATGATCGAGGAGGTCCGGCCCGACTGCCCGGCCCTGGAACACGTGGTCCTGCTCGGCGGACCGCTCTGGGCCTCACTGCTCGACCGCGGCCGGGCCGCCGACCCGGCCGCCCTGGCCCGCGCCCGGGCCGCCCTCAGCCCCGACGACGCCGTGAACATCCAGTACACCTCCGGCACCACCGGATTCCCCAAGGGAGCGACCCTCTCCCACCACAACATCCTCAACAACGCCTACTTCGTCGGGGAGTCCTGCCACTACACCGAGCGGGACCGGGTCTGCGTCCCGGTGCCCTTCTACCACTGCTTCGGCATGGTCATGGGCAACCTCGCCTGCACCAGCCACGGTGCCGCCATCGTCATCCCGGCCCCGTCCTTCGACCCGGCCGCCACCCTCGCCGCCGTCGAGGCCGAGTCCTGCACCTCGCTCTACGGGGTCCCGACCATGTTCATCGCCGAACTCGCCCACCCCGACTTCGACCGCTGGGACCTCGGCAGCCTGCGCACCGGCATCATGGCCGGCTCGCCCTGCCCCGTCGAGGTGATGAAGGAGGTCATCGACCGGATGGGCATGACCGGGGTGTCCATCTGCTACGGCATGACGGAGACCTCCCCGGTGTCCACCCAGACCCTCGCCGACGACAGCCTCGACCGCCGGGTATCCACCGTCGGCCGGGTCGGCCCCCATCTGGAGGTGAAGGTCGTCGACCCGGCCACCGGCCGGACCGTGCCCCGCGGCGAACCGGGCGAGCTCTGCACCCGCGGCTACTCGGTGATGCTCGGGTACTGGGACGAGCCGGAGAAGACCGCCGAGGCCGTGGACGCGGCCCGCTGGATGCACACCGGCGACCTCGCCGTGATGGACGCCGACGGCTACCTCGCCATCACCGGCCGGATCAAGGACATGGTGATCCGCGGCGGCGAGAACCTCTACCCCCGCGAGATCGAGGAGTTCCTGCACGGCCACCCCGACATCGTCGACGTCCAGGTCATCGGGGTCCCCGACCCGAAGTACGGGGAGGAGCTGATGGCCTGGATCCGGATGCGGGAGGGCGCCGAACCGCTCACCGAGGCCGCCGTCCGCGCCTACTGCCAGGGCAGGCTCGCCCACTACAAGATCCCCCGCTACGTCCGTCTGGTGGAGGAGTTCCCGATGACCGTCACCGGCAAGATCCGCAAGGTGGAGATGCGCGAGACGGCCGCCCGGCTGCTGCTCCCCCCGGCCTGAGGCACCCTGTCCCGGGGGGCCGGTACGGCGGAGACTGGGCCCGGCAACCGCACCCGCGCGCCCCGCCCGCGGGCGCGCGGCCCCTCCGGACCCAGGGAGCCCCCTTGACCGCGGCACGGCCCAGCAAACTCGAAGTCCATCCGGCCGCCGGCCACATCGGCGCCGACATCACCGGCGTCGACCTCGCCACCGGCCTCGACGACCCGGCCGTGATCGCCGAGATCCGGGCGGCGGTCCTGCGCTGGAAGGTGGTGTTCTTCCGGGACCAGTACCTGGACCACAGCGCCCACATCGCCTTCGCCCGGCGGTTCGGCGAGCCCGTGGTCCTCGGCTCCCGGGGCGGCGCCTCCCCCCGGGAGCACCCCGAGATCGAGACCACCGCCGACCGGCTGGAACTCGGCGGCCGCTACGGCATGGACCACGCCGAATGGCTGGAGCGCCGCCGCCACCACCCGCTGCGCGGCTGGCACTGCGACCACGGGGCCCGGATCGACCCGCCCGCCGCGACCATCCTCCGCGCCGAGACCGTCCCGCCCTACGGGGGCGACACCACCTGGTCCAACCTGGCCGCCGCCTACGCCGGACTGTCCGCCCCGCTCAGGGCCTTCGCCGACGGACTGCGCGCCGAACACCGGCTGGGCGTCGGCTACCAGCCGCGCCCCGGCCAGGACGCCTATCTGCGGCACCTGCTGGACCACCAGACCGCCTCGGTGCATCCGCTGGTCCGGGTCCACCCGGAGACCGGGGAGCGGCTGCTGGCCGTCAACGGCTACTACGTGGAGCGGATCCTCGACCTGGCCCGCACCGAGAGCGGGCCGATCCTGGAGATGCTGCTGGAGCACGCCACCCGCCCCGAGTACACGGTGCGGTTCCGCTGGGAGCCGGGCAGCGTGGCCTTCTGGGACAACCGGGCCACCATCCACCTGGCCCCCAACGACACCGCCCACCTGGGGTTCCCCCGGCTCATGCACCGGGTGATGCTGGCCGGAGAGGTCCCGGCCGGGGTCGACGGCCGCCCCTCGGAACCCCTCGCCGGCCCCGCACCGGGCCACTGGTGAGCGGGCGGCCCGGGCCCCGGTAACCGGGCGGCCCGGGCCCCGGCGGTGGGTTCCCGGGGAGCGGCCCCGGCCCCCTCCCCGCCCCGGACCGCTCCGGCCCCCCGGACCCGCGCCCCGCCTCGGGACCAAGCCGCGGGCCGCCCGCAGGGGCCCCGGCGTCAGCACCATGCCACCGCGGCTCACTCTCCCGGGCGAGGGACCAACGTTTCGGCACCGGTGTCCCGTGTCCGGCCGGACGATCTTCGGCAAGTCTGAAGGAGTCCCGGCCTCGGACCAGGGAGAACCCATCAGCATGCGCCGAGCCTGTCTGGCCGTCCTGCTGGCCGTCGTCAGCGCGGCCACCGCCCTCACCGGCTGCACCGCACCCGCCGCCCCGGCCCCCGGGGGCCGGGGACCGGTCCCGTCCCGGTCCCTGACCCCCGTCGAGCTGCACACCCTCGACAGCGCCGAGCAGGTGCTCGTGGGCCGCTGTCTGCGCGCCCGGAACTTCGCCTACACCGCCGTCCCGGGCCCGCCCCCCGATCCGGCGCCCAGGTTCCCGTACGTCCTCGACGACATCGGCTGGGCCCGCGCCCACGGATACGGGCTGGAACGCGAGCGCCGGATCGCCGCCCGCCGGGCCGCCGACCCGAACGCCCGCTACTTCCGGACCCTGGACCCCGCCCGTCGGCGGGCCGCGCTCGCCGCCCTGCACGGGGCCCGCCCGGTCGGTCTGTCCGTCCGGCTGCCCGGCGGCGGGACCGCCTCAGCGGCCCGGGACGGCTGCTCCGCCGCGGCCCAGCGCGGACTGTACGGGGACCTCGACGCCTGGTTCGCGGCGAAGCTGACCGTCGCCAACCTGACCCCGCTGTACGTCCCCCGGGTCCGGGAGGACCCCCGGTTCCGGCGGGCCGTGACCGACTGGGCCCGCTGCATGGCGGACCGCGGCCACCGGTTCGCCGGCCCGCAGCACACCCGCCCGGCCCTGGCCGGACTGCTGCGCGGCCTGTCCGCCGACCGGGCCCGGGCCACCGAGGTCGGGCTCGCCGTGGACGAGGCCGAATGCGCCCGCGACAGCGGTCTGACCAGGACCGCCGCGGACCTCGACCACCGCTACGGATCGGAGGTCCGCCGGCGCTACGCGGACCCGATCGCCACCGGCCTGCGGCTCCAGCGCGGAGCGCTGCCCCGGGCCCACCGGATCCTCGCCGGGCAGTCCTGTCCCCGGCGTGACACGAAAGGAAACCCCTCATGTTTCGGAGCAACCGGATGAAGCTGCAGACCTCCCTCGCCGCCGGAGTCCTGGCCCTCTCCGCGGTCCTCGCCGCCGCCCTCCCCTCCGCCTCGGCGACCGCCGTCGAGTCCCGCCCGGCGATGGCCGACGGAAAGCTGTACGTATGGGAACACAACGGCGCCGGGGGAGCCGGCTGCAACTGGAGCGGGGACGACAGCGACTACCGCTACAACACCGGCTGCGGGGACATGAACGACAAGGTGTCCTCGGCCAAGAACGACGGCTACGCGGGCAGTTACGAGGACGTCCTGTTCTACGAGAACATCGGCCGCCGGGGCTCCTTCGTCTGTCTCCCCAACGGCGTCTACTGGGGCAGCATGCCGGGCGGCTGGAACGACCGGATCTCCTCGCACAGCTGGGCCGACGCCTGCTGATCCGGCTGACCTGATCCGCCGCCCCTGACCCGAGGCGGCGGCGGGCGGGCCCGGGCCGAGACCCCGACACCCGGGCCCGGGCGTCCGCCGCCTCCCCCGTCTCCCGGGCCACCGGGGTTACCCTCGGAAGCCGGGGGCGGGGAAGGGAGGTCCGGTCATGTGCCGTTGGCTCGCCTACTCGGGATCGCCGATCCTGCTCGACTCCGTGCTGTACCGACCCGAACACTCCCTGATCAACCAGAGCCTGCATTCGCGGCTGGGAGTGGAGACCACCAACGGCGACGGCTTCGGCCTCGGCTGGTACAGCGCCGACGGGGACGGCAGCCCGGCCGTCTTCCGGGACATCGGCCCCGCCTGGAACAACCGGAACCTCCTCGAACTGGCCGGGCACGTCCGCTCCCGGATGTTCTTCGCCCATGTCCGGGCCTCCACCGGGACCGCGATCCAGCAGACCAACTGCCATCCCTTCCGGCACGGCCGCTGGATGTGGATGCACAACGGCTCCATCACCGACTTCCACCGGCTGCGCCGCGATCTGTGCATGGCCGTGGACCCGGCCCTGTTCCCGGCGATCGAGGGCTCCACCGACTCCGAGGTGATGTTCTACCTGGCCGTGACCTACGGCCTGGACCAGGACGTGCCCGGTGCGGTGGCGCGGATGGCGGGCCTGGTGGAACGGATCGGCAAGGAGCACGGGGTGCCGAACCCGCTCCAGATGACCGTGGCGGTCGCGGACGGCGAGCAGGTGTGGGCGTTCCGCTACTCCAGCGAGCGCCGGTCCCGTTCGCTGTTCTACAGCAGCCGGGCCGAGACGGTCCGCCAGCTGCACCCGGAACTGGCCTATCTGAACGGGGTGTCCGAGGCCAGCAGGCTGATCGTCTCCGAGCCCCTCGGCAATCTGCCCGGGGTGTGGAACGAGCTGCCGGAGGGGAGCTACGCGGTGATCCCCTCCGGACCGGAGGACTATCTGCCGTTCATCCCCGAGTACCCGTAGCCGAACCGGCCGACCCCGCCGCCCGGAGCCGCCGGGCCCGGGCGCGCCGCAGGGCCACTCCGACCCCGGCCCCGGCGAGCGCCGCCAGACCCACCCCGGCCACCGCCGGCCAGGGGGACCCGTCCGGATCCCCGCCCGCGGGGGCGGTGGACGCGGGGGCCGCCGTGGCGGGTGTCGCGGACGCGGGCACGGCGGTGGCGGGTACCGAGGTGGAGGGTGCGACGGCCGCGGGGACCGGGGTGGCCGCCACCGTCAGCTCCCGTTCCCCGCGCCCCAGCCCGGGGAACCCGGCCGCAACGATGACCTTCCAGCGCCCCGGCGGCAGCGCCTCGGCGGTGGTCCAGTCGGCCGGGCCGCCGCCCGCGGCCCGGACCAGCCGCCAGGGGCCCGCGGTCGTGGATCCGTCGGCGCTGACCGCCTCCACCGTGGCGGCCACCCGTTCCTCCACCGGATCGCCGTCGTTCTCCCAGGTCACTCGGGTGGCCACATGGCCTTCCCGGTGTCCGGTGACCTCCACGCGCAGGGTGTCGCCGTGCGCGGCGGCGGGAGTGGCGGCGCCGAGCAGGAGGAGGGGGAGGAGGAGGCCGGCGGCCGGGACCGCCGACAGGAGTGTTCTTCGCATACCGATACCGGTCCTTCGGTTCCTTCGATCACGGTGGTTTCGACCAAGGGGGAGGGGAGAGGGAGGGAAGGGCACGGGGGACGGGCGGACGGGTGGACGGGCCGCCAGGGGACGGGCCCGTCCGCCCGCCGTCAGGGGGCCGGAGGCCCGCTCAGCCGGCCTTGCGGGCCGTCCACGCCTGCGCCGTGCGTCCGTCGGCGCGCTGGAGGTCCAGCAGCCGGGCCCCGTAGTAGGGGCGGCCGCTGACGGTCAGGGCGTACGCCCCGGAGCGCTCGGTGACGGTCAGCGAGCCGCCCTTCGCCGCCAGCCTCCACTGCTGGGCGGTGCTGGCGGCGGCGCAGGGCCGCTGGGCGACCCACATGCCGGCCGCCGGGGCCCCGCCGGGCTGGAGGCACTTGCCGGAGGCCGCGGACCGGATCCGGACCAGCCCGTTGCCCGCGTCGTCGAAGTACCACTGCTGCTGGGCGTATCCGTTCGCCTGGGCGCCGACGAGGACCGTGCCGTCGGCCGAACGGCCGCCCCAGAGCTCGGCGTTCATTCCGCTGCTGCCGTTGCCGAGGAGGTAGCGGATGCCGGGGGCGGTGTTGCCGCCGTCGGTGCCGGCCGTCCGGAAGCCCGTGGACCGGCCGGGCCCGCTGTCCCGGCCCTGCGCGTCCCGGACCGAGACGGCGACGGTGTGGGCGGTGGAGGGCCGCAGGTTGTAGATCCGCAGGGTGCTGCCCTGGACCCAGGTGAGGTGCTTGCCGTCGAACAGCACCTGGTACCAGACGGCGCCCGTCACCCGCGGCCAGCTGACCACCACGGAGTCCGGCTGGATCTGCCCGACGGTGACGTCGGGGCCGGTGCCCGGGCGCGGACCGGTCGGGGTCGGCGTGGGCTTGGCGGTGGGCGTCGGCTTGGTCGGCTTCGGGGTGGGGGTGGGCCCCGGGTCGGTGCCGCCGCCCTTGGCGCGCATCAGGAACTGGTTGTCGGCGATGTTCCAGTGGGTGGCCAGATAGCTGCCCGGCCTGGGGTTGGTGTGGAAGTAGTCGTCGTGGTTGCAGTCCAGGATGTTCTCGGCGGCCTGGTTGGCACACACCGTCCGCATCTTGGGGTAGTACGGGGTGTCGGAGTAGCACATGACGTCCCACTCGTCCGTGCAGTGCGCGCCCCGGCTGGTGTTGGGCGCGCTGTTGTTGACCGCGCCGAGGTTGTGGCCGAGTTCGTGGGCCGCGGTGTGGCCGCCCCAGCATCCGGAGTCGGTCCGGCCGTAGGAGGGGCCGAAGTTGCTGAGGTTGGACTGGGCGGGCCGCTCGTCCCCGTTGAAGGTGCCGATGCCGCAGTAGACCTGGGCGTCCGCGAAGATCATGTACTTGCGGTCGCGGCGGTCGAGGCCCTTGGCGGCCAGCGCCCGGTTGGTGGCGCCGAACTCGGAGAGCGCGGAGTCGGGCAGTTCGATGTTCAGCACGGTCGGAGTGCAGTCCGCCGCCGTCACGTACCGGATGTGCCGGGTGCCGCCGGTCTCCTGGGCGCTGGCCGAGTAGATGAGGTCGGCGTCGGCGGCCCATTTGCGGAAGGAGGCCGCGTACTGGGAGTAGCGGTCGCGGCCGGGCCCGTGGACGTACACCACCTGGACCCGGTTGCCGGTGGAGCCGTCGCCCTCGCACTGGACGGTCTGGCCGGCCGGTCCGGCGGCGGGGGCGCGCTGTGCCGCGGGGGAGCGGGTCGGTCCGGCGGGGGTGCCGGGCGAGGGGGCGGTGGCGGCGGCCGGTGACCGGTCGGCGGTGCGGGCGTCGGCGGCGGGCGCGTCCTGAGAACGCCCGCCGTCCCGCCCGGTGGCCGGGTCCCGGGCCGGCGGTCCGGCGGGGTCGGCAGCCTGGGCGACGGCGCGCACGGCGGGCGGGGTGTCCTTCTTGATGTCCACGCCCTTGGGCGGGGCGTCGGGCCCGTGGGTGCAGTGGCCGGCCTCGGTGCGGTAGACGCCCGCGCAGTGGTCGCCCTGGGGGGCGGCCTTCAGGCCGTCGTAGACCATGCCGCGGGCGGGCTGGTTGGCGGGCTTCTCGCGGATGGGTTCCGGTTCCTCGTCCCGGGCCGGTTCGGCGGCGGGGGTCGCGGACTGGGCGGCACCGGCGATGTCGGCGGGCGGGGCGCCGAGCCGGGCCACGGCGGCGCCGGAGTCGGCCCGGCCGGCCTCGTAGGCGAAGCCGCCGGCCACCACGGCGGCCACGGCCATGGCGGCGGTGAGGCCTATGAGCCGTCCGCGCGGCCTGCGCTGACGGTCGGTCAATCTTCGATGTCTGGACATGCGCACCTCAATTCCTGGGTCGGGAGGTGGGGTGCGCGGAAGCCTGCCAGAGGTTCCGGACGGAGAATTCGGACAAAGCGGAGCCGGTGCGAGGATTTCAATCCGTTACCTGATGGCTCAATCTAATGAACTGTCAACTTGCTTATAAAACAAGGGAGTTACGCGCGTGGATCTCTATTGGTCCAGGCCATTTCATTGATGTCGTTATACAATCGAGATCATCGCCGGATAGTTATTGACATGAATTCAGTAAAACTTTCATCCACTGCTCACCTCGTGAATTCCCCCGGTCACCACTGGTGAGCGCGGTGCCGCCGCCGAGGCGGCCCCGGGACGTACGGTGAACCGGTGCGACCCACCCCGACCGCCCTGGCCGCCTCCGCGCTGCTGTGCGCGACCCTGCTGGCCTGTACCGCGCACCAGCCCAAGACCCGTTTCCAGGCGGCACCGCTGCCCGCGCTCGCCGCCGAGGTGAGCGAGGTGCCGGCGGACCGGCTGGGCGCCTCCTACCGTCCCGGCTGCCCGGTGCCGCCCGACCGGCTGCGGCTCATCCGGATGAACCACTGGGGATTCGACGGCAAGGTGCACCGGGGCGAACTCGTCGTCCACCGCAACTCGGTCCGCCCACTGCTGCACGTCTTCGGAAAGGCCTTCGAGGCCCGCTTCCCGATCCGCCGGATGAAGCCCACCGCCGCGTACGGCGGCAGCGACGAGAAGGCCATGGCCGACGACAACACCTCCGCCTTCAACTGCCGCCGGGTCACCGGGGACCCGCGCCGGCTCTCCCGGCACGCCTGGGGCGACGCGGTGGACATCAACCCGGTCGAGAACCCGTACGTGGACCGGGCCGGCACCGTCCACCCCCCGGCCGGCCGCCCCCACCTCCGCCGGGACCCGGCCGGCCCCGGCACCATCCACTCCGGCGACGTCCTCACCACCGCCTTCCGCCAGGTCGGCTGGCACTGGGGCGGCCGCTGGAGCAACCCGGACTACCAGCACTTCTCGGCGGGCGGCGGTTAGTCCGCGCGCCAGCGCGTCCGCGCGGGGCCCGTTGTGCCAGGCTCGACCCGACGGAGGGGGGTACGGCGGTGAGGGAGACGAGAACGCAGTGAGCAGCCCGATCAGCCCCGGCAACCCCGCCGGCAGCCCCGGTGGAGCGACCCCCGGAGACCCCTTCCCGGTGGACCCCGGCGCCCCCCGCCCGGACGGCACGGGTGCCGGCGGCAGCGGCGACGCCCGCGCCTCGCTGCGCGTCCTGGTGCTGGCCGGCTCCTCCCGCGACGGTTCGGTGAACGGCCGGCTCGCCGCCCTCGTCGCCGGCCTGGTGGTCCGGGCCGGGGCCACGGCGGACCTGGCCACCCTCGGCGACTTCCCCATGCCCCCCTACGACGGGGACACCGAGGCCGGTGAGGGCCCGCCCGCCGGGGCCGTCGCCCTGCGGGACCGCCTGGACGCGGCACAGGCGCTGGTCATCGCCTCGCCCGAGTACAACGCCTCGGTCCCCGGCGTGGTGAAGAACGCCGTCGACTGGGTGTCCCGGCTGCGGCCCCAGCCGTTCAAGGACAAGCAGACCCTGCTGGTCTCCGCCTCGCCCTCGATGGTGGGCGGCAACCGGGGCCTGTGGGCGCTCCGGGTGCCGCTGGAGCACCTCGGCGCCCGGGTCTACCCCGACATGTTCAGCCTGGCGATGGCCCACCAGGCCTTCGCCCCCGACGGCAGCCTCACCGACCCGGAACTCCGCGAACGGCTCGGCGCCACCATCGGTTCCTTCCTCGACCTGGTCGAGGCCGACACCCGCTACCTGTGCCTGCGGCACCGCTGGTACGAGTTCCTCGGCGACCGCACCGACGCCCCGGTCACCGCCCGCGCCCAGGACTGAACCGGTCGCCCGCCGGTGGGGCCGGGAACGGCACAGCGGACGATAGGGGGAACCCCACCGGCCCGGGCCCGCACCCGCCCGGCCGGCGTCCCCGGAAGGCTGACCGTGCATCAAGGCGTCAACTACTACATACCGTCCATCGCGCTCGGCCTGGCCGCGCTCGCCCGGCTGCCCGCGCTGGTCCGCGGCCGGCACGAACCGACCGTCCGTCTGGTGAACGCCCTGATCCTGCTGCCCTGCGTGGGCTTCGCCTGCGCGGCGCCGCCCACGGTCACCCTGGTCAACCGGCTCTCCGGCGTCCCCAACTTCTCCGCCCTGCTGGTCCACTGCCTCCTCTGCGCCTACGCCGGGACCAGCCTGATGCTGATGGAGTACTGGCGCGGGGAACCCGGCACCCCCCGGCGCACCCGCGGCCGGGCCCGCGCCTGGCGGCGCGGCTACACGGCCCTGGGCGCCTTCCTGATCCTCTGCTTCACCCTCGGCGAGGCCCCCGCGGAACGGCCGGTGGACTTCGACACCTACTACGCCACCACCCCCTTCATCCGCGAGATGCTCCTCGGCTACCTGCTCGGCTACACGGTCGCCGCCCTGGTCACCGCGGCGACCTGCTGGAACTGGCTGGTCGACCTCTACGGACCGGCCGGCAGGAACCCCGGCGGCCACCACCCGGAGACCGGGGAGCCCTTCCCGGCGGGCCGCCCCGCCGTCCGGGGCTCGCTCCGGGTCGGACTGCTCGTCCTGGTCGTCGCCTCGGTCGCCAACGTGATCTTCGGGGTCTTCAAACTCGCCGCCATCACGGCCCGCTGGACCGGCCGGAACTGGGACCTCCTCAACGAGACCATGGCCCCGTTCATGGCCCTCAGCGGCATGATGGTCAGCGTCGGCTTCCTCGTCCCCGTCTTCGGCCCGCCGTTCGCCGACCGGATCTGGGGGCCGCTCCAAGGGGTCCTCGGCCTGCGCCCGCTGTGGCGGCTGGCCCGCCGCCACCCGTCCGCCGCCCGCAACCCGATGGCGATCCCGGCCCCCTGGCACGCCGGTCCCGAACAGCACCTGACCTACCGGCTCACCAACATCCACGACTGGATGCTGGAACTCCGCGACCACTGCGACGACCGGATCCGGGAGGACGCCTACCACCGGGCCCTGGACGACGGGGCCGGGGAACGGGACGCCGTCGCCGTCGGACTCGCCGTGATGCTCCGGGCGGCCGCCCGGGCCCGGGCCCGGGAGGTCACCGCACCGCCCGACAGCAGCGTCCGCGCCCTGCGCGCCCTGCGGGCCGCCGAGGCCGAGCACCCCGACCTCACGCTCCGGATCTCCCGGGCCCTGCGCACCGCACCACCGCCCGCCGCGGCACACCCCCGGCACCCCGCCGCCCACGGCTGAACCGGCCGGGGGCACGGGGCGGGAAGCGGCCGGAGAACGGCCGGGGACCGCTCAGGGAGCGGGGACCGGCAGGGCGTCGACCAGCTCGGCGGACAGCTCGATGTCGAACTCCTCCCGCAGCACCCGCCGGAGCTCGCCGCGTTCCACCGCCCGCTCCTCGGTGCGGCCGTCCGGGAAGGTGGTCGTCCGGGTCAGCCCGTCGATCCGGTCGTGCCGGTCGGCCCGGAACCGCTGCACGAACAGCCGCTTCACGAACGGCGAACGCGGATGCGTGCCCACGAAGTGGCTGCCCACCACGAAGTCGATCGGGAACTGCGGGTTCAGGGTGAAGGTGTGCCGGTGCGCCCACCCCCGCGGCCCGCGCTCGTACAGCCACCAGCGGTCGATGCCGTGCCCGCCGGTGCCGCGCACCATCCGGAACCGCCAGCCCTCGAAGTCGGCCTCGGCCCCGTCCGCCAGCTCCACCGGTCCCAACGGCCCCCAGCCGAAGCCCACATCGCACAGCCAGGTCCGGTCGTCGTCCGCCGGGGTGACCGCCAGCAGCGCATGGGTGGCCGGCAGGATCTTCTCCTGCCCCAGGGTGACCCGCCCGCTCAGCGCCGTGAACCCGAACCCCAGCCGCTCCAGGGCGGCCGCGAACAGCGTCACGTGCTCGTAGCAGTAGCCGCCGCGCCGCCCGTGCACCAGCTTCCGCTGGACCGACTCCACGTCCAGCGGCAGCGGCACGCCCAGGACGGCGCTGACGTTCTCGAAGGGCAGCGCGGTCGTGTGCGCCCGGTGCAGGGCGCGCAGCACCTCCAGCGTGGGCGCCCGTTCACCGGTGTACCCGATCCGCCCCAGATAGCCGTCCAGATCGAGCAGTTCGCCGCTCCACACCGTGTCGACGGTCCCGTCCCCGTGTTCGTTCCGCATCTCCCCAGCCTAAACGATCACTTGTGGTCGCCGTGGGTGACGATTCGGCAACGTTCCGTGTCCGCGGGGGCTCATGCCCCCGGCACAGGGCAGAACTCCCGGTGTGCTCACCCAAGCAATCGCCAGGATCATGGGCCGGCCCAAGGCCGGACCCGTCGTGTTCACCGCGGACTTCGCCTCGACCTCCCAGTGGGTGGCCGGCCGCTCCTGGGCCTATCCGGACGGCGGCCCGGTCAACCCCGGGGACAACAAGCTCGACCACCTGGTGGCCGATCCCGACTACAGCCGGGGCGGGACCTTCCGGGCCACCCTCCGCCCCGACGGCAACTGGGACGCCGGACTCCTGACCACCGAGGGCAGCGACGAGGAGTTCACCGTACGGGCCGGGGACGTGCTGGAGACCCGGGTGCGGCTGCCCGAGGAGACCGGCGCCTGGCCCGCGGTCTGGACCTGGCGGGACGGCGGCCAGGAGATCGACGTGTTCGAATACCATCCCGACAACCCCGACCTGCTGGAACTCTCCAACCATGTGCACGGCTCCTCCCACTACCACCGGGACGGGGCCGTCCGGCCCGGCGGCTGGGTGGACCTCACCGTCGAGTTCGGCGCCCGCTCGGTGGTGTGGTGGGTGAACGGCCGCAAGGTCTACGCGGACCGGCGCGGGGTGGGCCGCCGCTGGCGCGCGTACCTGATCGTCAACCTCTCGGTCTGCGCCGGGCGCTACCACCCGGCACCCGACCCCGGGGTCACCGAGATGTCCTACGAGGTCGCCCACCTCCGCGTCCGGCGCCCCTGACGCACCGGACGTACGGACCCACCGGACTCACGGGCGGGCCGGACTCACCGGCGGGCCGGACTCACGGGCGGGCCGGAACCCGGCGGCGGATCCCGCCGCCGGGCGGCTCAGACGAGGCGCAGGGTCACGGCCAGCCGGGCCGGCCGGCCCGGGGCGGCCACCAGGGGCTCGGTGATCCGGGCGGTCTCCACACAGAGGAACTCCCGATAGCCCTCGTCGGTCATGTCCCCCATGGAGGCGGACAGTTCCGGGCCGGGGTTCCACACCACCACGTCGCTGTGCCCGTGGTGCTCCACCTCCACGGTGCGGCCGAGCGCCCGGTCCACTAGCGGATTGACCGCCGCGGCCCCGCCCGCGATCAGCTCGGTGTGCCCGGTGGCCGTGAACGGCCCGGCCAGGGCGACCCGTTCGCCGTCCCGCAGCCGGTCCGCGTACTCCGCCCCCAGGCCGGCCAGGTCCGCCGCGCCCAGCTCCCCGATCCGCAGATAGGTGTGCAGGGCGGCGGTGGTCCGGTGCTCGCCGGCCGCCTCCAGGACGACCTCGCAGGTGCGGCCGTCCAGCCGGATCCGGACGGTGGCCTCGAAGGCGTGCGGCCAGTACGCCCGGGTCCGGTCGTCGTCGCGGAGGGTGAGGGTCAGCTCGACCCCCTCCACGTCCTCCCGGTGCCCGGCGAGCTCCCAGGGCAGGATCCGGGCGAACCCGTGCGCGGGCCGCCCGGCGTTCCCGAACCACGGCCAGCAGAGCGGGACCCCGCCCCGGACGGCGGTCCCCGGCTCGAAGCGCGCCGCCTCGCTGAGCCACAGCACGGGCTCGGCGCCGGCCGGCTGCCAGGCCAGCAGCTGGGCGCCCTGGAAGCTGACGGCGGCCCGCAGCCGGGGGTGGTCGACGACCAGGAGCGGGAGCCCGCCCATCACACGGACCGAGACGGACTCGCCCAGCCGCTCCGCCACGTCCAGGTCCAGGAGGTTCTTGTTCACCCGTCCACTCTACGAGACGGTCCCCGGCCCGCCCGCGCTCCACAGCGTCCGGCCGTCGAGCACCAGGACCACGTCACCCGCGGGCCGCACCAGCAGCCGGGCGCCCGGCCGTCCGGCGGTGCCCGAGGACCAGGCGGTGCCGCCGGAGGCCGTACGGACCGTCAGTTCCCCGTCGGCCGAGAAGAACGCGTCGGCCCCGGCGCCGCCGGTACCGGAGTTCCACAGGGCGCGGCCCCCCTGGTCCTCCAGGACCAGCGAGCCGCCGGTGTCGAAGAGCAGCCTGACCCTGCCCGCGTCCAGCACGTCACCCGGGCGGAGCACCGTGCCGGGGTGCACCTCGATGGAGTCGTCGAGCCGGCCCTCGGAGAGGGCGCGCAGCGCGGGCACCGAGGGGGTGAAGGCGTACACGGCGCCCTCGGTGCGGACGTACTGCCGGAAGTACAGCGAGGTGGCCTTGCTCCCGGTCCCGGAGGGCGACTCGAAGGCGGCGGCGGCCTCGGTCCCGATCACCGGGTCGGTGCCGGGCCGCGGGTGCCGGGCCGGCGGGAAGTCGGCGTCGTTGATCCAGCGCTGGGCGATGAACTCGAACTGGGACACCAGGTCGGCCTGGTGACTGACGAACACCAGCCCGCGCTCCGCCGCCGGGTCGTCCTCGGTGCCCCGGCGGTAGGGCGGCCCGTAGGGGATGCCGCGCCGGATGATCCGCCGGGAGTCCATCTGGGCGATGGGGAGCGGCGGCCGGCCCGGGGTGGTGACCAGGCCGCCGCGCGGGTTGCTCTTGCGGATGTGCGAGAACAGCGGGGTGGTCCAGCCCTGGAGGTCGTCGTGGAAGTCCAGGGCCCCGTCGAGGTCCTCGCCGGGCAGCGGGATCCGTTCGGCGGCCGGGCAGCTGGCCACCGGGGCCCCGCCGGGCCAGCGGCCCACCATCCGGGCGGCCAGCCAGGTGGCGTCCGCCTCGGCCGGGGCGGCCCCGGAGCGCTTCAGCTCCGCCAGGCACTCGGCGGCCTGCTCCCACCATCCGGCCACGTCCTGGGCGAGCCGCCGCACCACGTGGAAGGAGCCGCCGGTGGCCCAGGCCGGCAGCCCGGCCGGGCGCTGTCCGACCCGCTCCTGCCCGACCAGGAACTCCCCGGCCGGGACCATCCTGGTGCCGGGCCGGCCCTGGACGGTCGCGGAGTCCTTCGGGTCGGGGGTGTCGAAACCTCGTACGCCGGGCTGGCTGATCGCGTCCTGGAAGCCAAACTGCTCGTGCCCGCGGAGCTCACCGGGCAGGGTGCCGCCGTCCTGCCGGAACAGCACGGTCGCGCCCGCCTTGCGGAGCTCGCCGCGGTGCCGGTGGACGGCCTCGGCCAGCCGGTCGGGCTCGTCCGCGGCGAGCGTGAGCACGGCGTGCAGCTGCTGCTCGCCGGCCCCGAACCGCCAGGTGCCGGGGGCACTGGCCCCGGTGTCGCCGAGCTGTTCGGCACGGCCGGCCGCGCCCGCCCGGAAGGCCTCTGCGGTGCTGCTGGCCGGGACCGCGGGGAAGGGGGCCTTGCCGGCGAGGAGTTCCAGCCCCGGCCAGGTGAGGCTGATACCGGTCCACAGGGCGGCCATGGTGGTCGGGTCCACGCCGTTGCGGAGGCTGCGGGCGGCGCTGAAGTTCCGGTTGAAGCCGGCGACCTTGTCGGTGGTGGAGATCTCCGGCAGCAGCCGGCCGAGCCAGCGGCGGGCCAGTCCGGGCTCCCGGAAGTGCAGCATCAGCAGGACGGCGTGATCCTTGCGGAAACCGGCCAGGATGTCGCCCTGGGTGGTGGTGTCGGCCCGCAGCGGCAGGGCCGCGGCCGCGCCGCGTGCGGCGGCGGGCACCGCCGGGGCCGCCGGTGCCGGTGCCACGGCCGCCGCGGCGCGGCCGGCCAGGGCGGCCGGGGTGCTGATGGCCAGGGCCGCGGTGGCGAGGGCACCGGCACCGGCCCGGACGACGGTCCGGCGGCTGGGCCGGTCGGTCCGGGCGTGCGGGCAGGCGGGGGAGGGCGGGATGTGCATCGGGTCCTCCGGCGAGGGGGGGTGGAGCGGCGAGCTGCCGATGATCATCACCCTGGGCGATCACCCGGAGCGGCGCGAGGCGGGCGCACCGACCGAGTGACGGAGGGTCAGCCCGTCAGGGGAACCGGCCCGTCGGGAGCGCCGGCCCCTCGGAGCTGCCCCTCGGAGCGGCCGGTCAGGAGCGGCCGCTCCAGGCGGCGGCCGCGGCCCAGAAGTCCCGCATCAGCGGCGGGGACGCGGGCCCGGACAGCTCCCGCTGGGTCAGCAGGACGGTGACCAGCCCGGTCGCGGGCACCAGATGGGCGGCCGTTCCGGTGCCGCCGATCCACCCGTACCGGCCCGGGACGTTCCACGGGTCCACCGGATCCACGTCCACCGACCCGCCGTAGCCCCACCCCTGGCCCTCCAGGAAGAGCGTGGAGTCGGCCCGCTGGGCCGGGGTGAGGTGGTCGGTGGTCATCAGCCGTACGGACGCGGGGGAGAGCAGCCGGCGCCCGGCATGGCTGCCCTCGGCGAGCAGCAGTCGGGCGAAGGCCAGGTAGTCCTCGGCGGTGGAGACCAGGCCCCCCGCGCCGGAGGGGAACCCGGGCGGCCGGCTCCACTGCCCGCCGGGCGGGTCGACGAGCTCCAGTTCCCCGCCGGCCCCCTCCTCGCCGCCGGTGCCGCGGTAGTAGCCGGTGAACCGGTCGAGGTCGGCGGCCCGTACGGAGAACCCGGTCTCCGTCATCCCCAGCGGCTCGAAGAGCCGTTCGGCCAGGAAGGCGTCGAGGGGGCGGTCCGCTACCCGGGCGATCAGCACCCCGAGCAGGTCGGAGCAGGTGTTGTACAGCCAGGCGGTCCCGGGCTGGTACAGCAGCGGGATCCTGGCCAGCGCGGCCGTCCAGGCGTCCGGCTCGGCGACCAGCAGGGGCTGCGGCGGGCCCTGGCGGAGCTCGGAGAACAGCGGGGCGACGGCCGGCAGGCTGAAGTCCGAGGGGAAGCCGTAGCCGGCCCGGGAGCTCAGTACGTCGGCCAGGGTGATCGGCCGCTCGGCCGGCACCAGGTCGTCCACCGGCCCGGCCGGGTCCCGGACCACCATGGGCGCGGCCAGCTCGGGCAGCCATTCCCGCACCGGGTCCCGCAGGGCGATCCGGCCGTCGTCGACCAGCATCATCGCGGCGGCCGCGACCACCGGCTTGGTGAGGGAGGCGATCCGGAACAGGCTGTCCCGGGTCATCGGGGCCGTGCGGTCGGTCCCGGTCCATCCGGCGACGGCCACCTCCACCGCCCGCCCCCGGGCCACCAGCGCCACCGCCCCGGGGACCGTCCCGTCCGCCACCCGATCGTCCAAGAGCCTCTGAATGACGTCCATGGGAGGAATTCTGCTCCGCCGACAGGGTGGCGGCACCCTACTCCTGTGACGGATGTGGCGGGCGGGGTCCGAGGTTCGCAAGGGTGTTCAGGACCTGGATCGTGTGTCCTGCCGACAACCCCGTACGCCCGCGCTACCACACTCGTCGTAGTTGCCCCCGAATGCCCCCTCTGACCTGCGGCGGAGCGGAAATCCGGGCACTCGGATCGCGATCGTTACCTTTCCGGGCTGGCAGTCCCGAGCCGGGGGAGGCGCATACTGGGATCACGATGACAAAGCCTTCCGCGCCCCGGCGCCACCTGCCCACCAGCCCCTTCGCCGCTCCGGTCGCCCCGCCGGCCAAGCATTTCGAGCTCGGGGACCGGGTCACGCACGACCAGTACGGACTCGGTCGGATCATCGGTGTCGAAGAGGGCATCGCGATGCTCGTCGACTTCGGCGGTCAGACGGCCCGCATCCTCAGCCCGTACACCCGGATGGGAAAGCTCTGACCAGACGACCCCTCAGCTCCCCGTGAGCGGCCCACCGGCCCCCACCACCGGACCCGGTAAGCGCCGCGGCAGGGCCGTGAGCGCTCCGGCGCCCCCGACCCCGGTCGACGGCGTGCCCGGGGCGGCCGGTCGTGCGGAGTAAGCGGGGCTGCCGTCCGGGCCCGGCCGTGGTCGGATCGGTCCATGGACGATCCGTACAGCCTCGATGCCCCGACCATCGCCGTCAGCTGCGCCGCCCAGCGCGCGGCGGCCCGTCGGGCCGTGGCCGCGCACGCCTCCGGCGCGGAGGAACTGGACGAGCTGCTCGACATGCTCGGCCTGAACCCGGGCCAGGAGCTCCGGTCGGCCGACCGCGCCGACCGCCGCGCCGACCCCTAGGTCGTCTTCCACCCCTCGCGGCTCTGAGACCCCCCGAACGGGCCCGGACCGAACGGGCCCGGACAGGCCGAACGGCCGGACCCCGGGGGGTTCCGGCCGTTCAGTCGGGGCTGGAGCGGTCAGCTGCCGGCGGAGACGTTGCCGGACAGCACCGGGATGTTGCTGAGGATGTGCGACAGCGGCTCGTCACCCTTGGCCTGGGTGGAGTTCTCGGCGCACTGCTGGTTCTGCGGGTTGGACAGGACGTTGATGTCCTGGACACCGACGTTGACCAGGGCGACCAGCGACTGGGCGTTGACCTTCGCCGGCAGGCCGATGCAGGGCTTGTTGGCGGAGCCCTGGACCAGGCCGAGCTGCGGGCTCATCGCGCCTTCGGTCTTCTGGTTGCCGTAGACCTGCTGGGAACCGTTGCCGTTGACGGTGTTGACGCCGTTGTCGTTGCCGATGGCCATCGCCGGGGCGGCGATGGCGGCGCCCGCGCCGACCACGGCGGCGGTGGCGGCGGCGGTGGCCATGATCTTCTTGAACATCGTTCATCCTCTTCAGTCGTACAAGCGGCCCCTGCTAGGGCGCCTGCAAGGGCGCCCTGATCAACTCGGCACCGCCCTCCTGGTTCCGCACCTTCACCCGGATGGCGGCAACCGCTCGACCCGATGTCCGAAGGGCCGGTCCCCGGTGCGGTTTTGGTCCGACGGGAGGAACGTCAATACGATCCCCCGATGATCACAAGAAGATGGGTCGCGGCGGGAGCGTGCGGGCTGCTCGCCGCACTCACCGTCGGATTCCTCCCCGGCACCGCCGCGGCGGACGCGCCGGCCGCCACCGAACCCCCCAAGGTCGAACTGGTCCTGGACGTCAGCGGATCCATGCGGGCCACCGACATCGACGGCAAGTCCCGCATGGCCGCCGCGAAGCAGGCCTTCAACGAGGTCATCGACGCGGTGCCCGCCGAAGTCCGCCTCGGCATACGCACCCTGGGCGCCGACTACCCGGGCGACGACCGCAAGGTCGGCTGCAAGGACACCCGGCAGCTCTACCCGGTCGGCCCGCTGGACCGCACCGAGGCCAAGACCGCCGTCGCCACCCTCGCCCCCACCGGCTGGACCCCGATCGGCCCCGCCCTGCTCGGCGCCGCCCAGGACCTCGAAGGCGGCGACGCCACCCGCCGGATCGTGCTCATCACCGACGGCGAGGACACCTGCGCCCCGCTCGACCCCTGCGTGGTCGCCCGGGACATCGCCGCCAAGGGCATCCACCTGGTGATCGACACCCTCGGACTGGTCCCCGACGCCAAGACCCGGGCCCAGCTCACCTGCATCGCCGAGGCCACCGGCGGCACCTACACCGCCGTCCAGCACACCTCCGAACTCTCCGGCCGGGTCAGACAGATCGTCGACCGCGCAGCCGACCCCGTCGCCAAGCCGGTCGTCACCCGGGGCGCCGGCGAATGCCGCGCCGCCCCCGTACTGGCCGCCGGCCTCTACAGCGACCGCGAGACCTTCGGCGAACACCGCTGGTACCAGGTGGCCGTCAAGCCCGGCCAGGAACTCCGCGCCTCGGTCAGCGTCTCCGCCGACCGGGCCGTCAACAACGACTACGGGGTGCTGCTCCGCGCCGTCACCCCGGAGGGACGCGAGATCGTCCGCGGTTCCGAGGCCGGCGACGGCCGCACCGACGTGATCTCCACCGGCCTCCGCTACCCCAAGGCCCCCGCCGAGGACGACCGGGACGAGGACACCGCCGAGACGGTCTGCCTCCAGGTCAGCAACTCCTTCTCGGCGCCCGCCGGGGTCAAGACCACCCCCGGCATGCCCGTGGAACTCACCCTCGACCTGGTCGACGGCCCCGAGGACTCCTCCGACGCCGCCTCCTTCGGCCTCGGACGCGGCTGGTGGCTGCTCGCCGTCCTGGCGCTGACCGGCCTGCTGGCCGGACTGGTCTGGGGCTGGGTCTCGCGCTGGCGCGTCTCTGTCTGGAGGACCAACTGATGCGTTCCGCACGCAAGGCCACCCGAACGGCCACCGCCGCCCTGCTCGCCGCCGCGGCCCTGCTCGGGCTGCCCGCCGCCGCGACCGCCGAGAGCCCCTCCCCGTCCACGTCCGCGTCCTCGGCCGCCGAACAGGCCGGACCCACCCGGGCCGGCACCGGCTTCCACACCGCCACCCCCTTCCGCCCCGGACAGCGGGCCACCGCCGAGGCCTCCACCGGCGACTACCTCTACTGGGTGGTCCCCGTGGACGCCCGGCAGCGGCTCACCGTCCGCGCCACCGTCACCTTCCCCGACACCGCGGCCCGCCGCGGCGCCTCCACCTGGCGGGTCGACGTCTACGACGGGCTGCGCCGCCGCCAGGCCTGCACCGACGGCGCGCAGACCGTCACCGTGCCCAAGGACTCCGGCACCGCCGAACTGTCCTGCGTGCTGCGCACCGTCCGGGCCGCCGCCGAACCCTGGGCGAACGACCCGCTGCCCGGCAGCTACTACATCCGGCTCACCGTGGCCGACCTCCCCGACGAGGACCTGGGCCTGCCCGTCCGGGCGGCCGTCGAGGCCGGGGCCGAGGACCGGGGCGGCGCCCACGCCGTGGACGGCTCCCTCGGCGAGCCCCTGGTACCGGGCGTCTCGGCGGCCGGTGCCGCCGCCACCGCCGCCGCGGCCGAACTCCGCGCACCGGAGGACGGCTGGGCCGGCGGCTGGTGGTCCGACCGCTGGATCTGGACCGCGGCCGGCGGACTGCTCGCCGCCCTCGCCGGCATCCTCGGGTACCGCCTCACCCGGGGCTCCGGCCGGCCGGCCCGGGTACCGCCCCAGGCCTGACCCGTTCACCGGCAGCCCGTGTCGCACCGCCCCCGCGGGGCGGCACGGGCCCGATAGTGGCCCTGTGAACGATGAGAACCACCCGGCGCACGGGACCGGCCGGCCCGACGGGCAACCCACCGCCTGGGCCGGACCCGCCGGGGCCGAGGCCTTCGCCGCCGTGGAGGCCGCCACCGACTGGCTGCTCGGCTACCCGTTCGTGTTCCGGGCCCTCGCCCGCCGGATCGGCCCCGGCGAGGTCCTGGTCGACTACGGCTGCGGCCCCGGCGCGGTGGCCGACCGGGCCGCCCGCCGGCTCCGCGCCCGGGTGATCGGCGTGGACACCTCACCCGAGATGCTCGCCCTGGCCCGCCGCACCGCCACCGCCGTCGCCGAGTTCCACCCGGTCGAGGACGGCCGGGTCACCGGCCTCCCGGACGGCTGCGCGGACGCCGCCATGTGCAACCACGTGCTCGCCTCACTGCCCACCGAGGAGGCCGTCCACGGGGTGCTCACCGAGATCCGCCGACTGCTCAGGCCCGGAGCCCCGCTGGTCCTGCTCGCCACCGACCCCGGCTGCGGCGGCACCGAGTACGCCTCCCTGCGGATCGGCGACCGGGGACGCGTCTACGCCCCGGGCGACCGGCTGACCGTACGCCTGCTGCGGACCGACGGGACCTGGCAGGAGATGCACAACCACGCCTGGCCGGTGGGCCGGCAGGCCGCCCTGCTGGAACGCGCCGGGTTCCGCGACGTGGTCCAGCACCGGCCCACCGTGGACGAGGCCCTCGCCCTCGCCGAACCCGCCCTCGCCCACAGCCGCCCCTGGACCGCCGAACGGGCCGCACCACCCCTGGTGGTCACCACCGCCCTGGCCGGCTGAACGGCATCCGTCCACACCCCCGGACCGGGATGTCGGTGCCGCCTGCCAGGATCTGATCATGGCCGAACACCCGCTGCTCCCGACCCGACCGCACACCTCCCGGACCTACGCCGACTGGGTCCGCGCCCACGACCCCGGCGCCGAACCGGCCGCGGTCGCGCTGCTCGACGGGTCCGGCCGGGAACTGGCCCGCCGGACCGACCACCCCGGCCGGTTCGTCGACGACGCCGGGCGACGGGCCCGGCAGCTGCCACCGGCCCATCTGCCCTGGTTCTGGGACACCATGGGCCACTGGCTGCTCACCCTCGCCCCCCGCGCCGCCGCCCGCTGCCACACCCTGGCGCGCACCGCCGAAGCCGTGCACCGGCCCCCGGTCGACCCCCAATGGCACCGCGCCAACACCCTGCTCTTCGCCCGGCACGGCGCCCTCTCCGCCACCGCCCTCGGCGGACACCAGCCCTGGCTCGCCCGGCACCTCGAACCCCGGGCCGCCCACCGGGAGTACACGGCCGTCCTGGAGGCCTGGGCGGCCTCACCGGGAGCCCTGCCCGCCGACCTGGCCCGCCGGATCCGCGACTCGGCCCGCGCCGCCGGACTGGGCCCGGAGGAGGAGGCCCGGATCCTGACCGGACTGCTGACCGCCGCCCCCGGCAAGGCCCTCCCCGACCGGCTGCTCGACTCCGCCGCCGCACTCCTCGCCGGCCACCCGCCCGAGGACCCCGCGCGCGCCCGGCTCCTCGACCTGTTCCCGTCCTCCCGCACCGACGCGGCCGGCTGGCTGCGGATCCTCATCACCTCCGGCGCCGCCGACGCCGCGGCCGCCGGCCGGATCGACCCCGAGGGCGGGCTCGCCGACTGGCTGCGGCGCTACACCCGCGCCTACTCCCACCGCCCCTCCGGCGGGGGAGTGGTCCGCCAGCAGATGCCCGCCGAACTCCTCGACCTGGTCACCCGGTTCGCCCCGCGGCTGCGGGCCGCCGGCACACCGGTCCGGCTGCACGAGGACCGCTACCGGTACCACCACCTGGACGCCGACCTGCTGGACCTGTGCCTCGCCGAGGGCATCCCGGTCGAGGACCCGGGCGCCGGCGTCCGGCTGGAGTTCTGGGGAGACCGCTCCCGGCGCGATCTGACCGCCCTCGCCGCCGACCCGGTGTTCGGCCCCCGGCTGGAGGGCACCGTGCACGCCGCCCGCACCGGACCCGGCACCGCCATCACCAGTCTCCCGCTCAACCCCGGCATCGCCGCGGAGGTGCACGGCCGGATCGAGAGCCTGCTCGGCGCGCTCCGGGGCGGCGGCCTGGCCGCCGCCGACGAGGCCGTCGGGGAACTCGCCGAACTCCTCGACCGGCCCACCGCGACCGCCCTGGACGGCATCGAGGAGGCCCTGGCCGCCCTCGACCTGACCGGCCCGCTGGCCCGCACCCTGCGCGCCGGGATCCCCGAGGAACTCGGCTGGCCCGCCCTGGAGGAAGCCCTCGCCGGATTCCCCGACCCGGCCGCCGTCAAGGTCACCTGCACCTGGCCGGTGCTCACCCTCTACGGCTCCGGGCGCGCCGTCGCGGTGGACCACCGGGGCCCGCGCGGCGACTGCGCCTACGAACTGCCCGAGGCCGCCACCGCGCACAGCGCCCACTGGGCCGGCGGCCGCTTCCTGATCGCCTGGACCGAGAACGACCGGCACGACTGGGGAGAGCGCGCCTTCTGGTCCGACCGGCCCCAGGAGGTCTTCGAACCCGCGGCACAGCTCGGGCTGCGCCCCTACGGGGGCACCATCCAGGGCGGCCTGGGCTTCCAGTTCGCCACCCCCGACGGCACCGGCCGGTACGACGGGCAGACGGTGCTGCGGCCCGGCGGCCGGGAGGGCATCGGCTCCCGGGACCTCCAGCTGAGCGACGGCCGCAACCACTGGAGCGCCGAGGTGTTCCACTCCGCCCGGACCTGGGCCCGGCTCGACCCGCACACCGGCGCCCCCGGGACGCCCGGCGCCCCGGCCCTGCCCGCCTTCTTCTCCGCCGCCGGGGACCGGCCCGGTATGGAGCCCTATCCGGACGGCCACACCCTGGCCGAACTCCCGCCCGGCGCACCGCGCTCCCCGCTCGGCCAGACCGGCCGGCTGGTCGGCTGCCGGGTCTTCAACCACGCCCCGTGGAGCGGGTTCTCGCCCCGCGAGTTCCTGCTGGAGTCCGTCGACGGCCGGACCGCCCGCTACCGCAGCCGCCGCTGGGGGCGCCGCCCCTGGGGCATCCTCGCCCTGCCGGCCGGCGGCGAGGACGCCGTCCTCGCCGGGGAGTTCACCGTCCGCTGCCACTCCGCCACCGACAACTCGCTGCTCTGGCAGGTCCAGGGCTTCCCCGGCTCCGACCAGGAGCGGCTCCCGGCCCCCACGCTGGGCGCCGGAGCGGGCCCGGTCCCGCCGCCCGCCTTCTGGCACTTCCTCACCCCCCGCGACGAGACCGCCTCCCGCACCCTCCGGTCCCTCCCCGACACCACCGCGGCGGAACTGCTGACCGCCGCCCTGACGACGACGGACACCGGCCCGGCCGACACCGGCTGCACCGACACCGGCCCGGACGGCGCCCTGGCCCGGGCGCTGCCCGCCGGGCTGGCCGACCCCCGGATCCGGGCCGGAGTGGAACGGGCCGCCCGGCTGGCCGCCGAGGTGCTGCTCAGGCGCCGGGAGCTCTCCCGCCGGGTCGCCCTGCTGCGCTCCGGCCCGGTGGTCGAGCTGCCCCACCCCGTCCCCGACACCGTCCTCGCCCCCGCCCTCGACGGACTCCTCGCCGAACCCCCGGTCCACCGGCGGAGGGCGTCCCCGGCCCACCCCGCCCTGCTCACCGCCATCGCCGCCGACGGCCGCCATCTGCGCGGGGAGATCGACGAGGAGACCCGGCGGCTCGCCCGCCCCGCCGCCCCGGCAGCCGACTGGACCGCGCTCACCGGCCGGATCGACGCCGTCGTCTGGCGGGCCGTCACCGCCACCACCGCGCCGGAGGAACGCGCCGCCCTGACCGCCCTGCTGGAGCTGTGGCCGGGCCAGCCGGTGGCCGAACCTGGCCGGGCCTGGCGCACCGGACGGGCCTCCGAGGAGGCCCTCAACGCCCACCGGTCCGCCGGCCTCCGCCTCGCCGCCGCCGAAGCCGAGGGCGGCCGGGCCCGCTTCCTCCAGCCGGCCGAGGACCCGGAACCGGCCGGCACCGAGGAGCCGGAGACCTTCCCCACCACCCGGGACGACCGCTCCCGGCTGCCCCTCCTGCTCGGTCTTCTGGCGGACCGGGGGCCGCTTCCCGTGGACCCCGGTGCGGTGGACCTGTTCGCCCGGCGCACCGGGGTCCGCCGGCCCGTCGCCGCGCTGGTCCTCGGCGGACTCCCGGACCGGCGGAACCCCGAGGAACAGCGGAAGCTGCTGCGCTCCGCCCCGTACAGGGCGGACCAGGGGGCGGCCCGCCAGTACGCCGAGGACTGCCGCCGGCTCGGCCCGGCCGGCCGGCGCGCCGTGCTCGCCGCGGCCGTGCCCGAGGACCCGGCCGAGCTGTGGGCCCCCGGCGGGATCCTCGCCGCGGCCGCCCGGATGGCCGAGGTCTGGACCGCACTGCTGGGGGCGGTGCCCTCCGTGGACGAGGAGCTGGCCGCGGCCGTCCAGACCGAGCTGGGCCTCCCGGACGACTGGGCGGCCGCCCTCCCGGCCGGCACCGTCCCGGCCGGCGACCCCTGCCTGGGCCGGGACGGCTTCGTCCTCGTCGGGAACACCGGCGGCGGCCTCAACCTGCACCACGCCGGGCCCGACGGCACCCCCGGCGGCTGGGTGTTCTCCGGTCCCGCCCACCGGGCGGCCGCCTCGGCGGTGGTCTGGGCGCTGACCGAGCGCCCGGTCGGCGACCCGGCCGCCGCCGGGGCCCGCCTCCTGTGGTCCCGGCTCCGGGAGGTGCTCGACGATCCCGCCACCCTGGTGCCCTTCCCCGGCCGCTACCGGGCCCTGGCCCGGGCGGTCCCCGAGGACCCGGGGTTCACCCCCTACCGGGGGCGGGTGCTGCCCGCACCGCCCCCGGCCCGGGAACCGGCGCCGGAGCCCTCCACCGCCTGGGACGACGGCCTGTTCGTGGTGTCCGTGCCGGCCGGAGACGTCTTCCTGCGTCCGGCCGCCCTCGCCGACCCGGGCGCCCTGGACCGCGCCGACCGGTTCTGCGCCGCCGCCGGGGACGGCGGCCCGGCGGAGGCGGCCCGCCGCCACCGGGAGCTCTTCGAGGGCATCGAGCGGCTGGTCCGCCGCTCCGAGAACACCCCGGTGCCGGCCGGCCGCTACGAGACCGACCCGGCCGCGGCGGTGCCGGAACTGCTGGCCGAGGCGGCCCGGACCCTCGGCACGGGAGCGGACGCCGCCGCCCTGTACCTCCAGGTCCTCGCGCTGGCCGCGCCCACCGACCGGGCCGTCCGCCGGTGGAACGGCTGGTCCCCGGCCCGCCACAAGGCGGCCCAGGCCGAACTCACCGCCGTGGGGGCGCTGGTCGCCGACCGGCGGGCCCGGGCCGGGCGCGGGCTGTTCGCGCCGGGGGCGTGGACCGGGGCCAAGGCCCCGTACCTTCCGCTGGAGACGGCCAAACTGGCCGTCCATCTGGCCGTGGCCGCCCACTCGGGCCTGCGGACCCCGCTGCTGCGGCTGCTCGCCCCGCGCCCGGTCCACGAACTCTTCGCCCTGGCCTGGGAGGAGGCGCACGGGACCCGGTAGGACACCCTGGTCAGGGAGTGGTGAGGACGACCAGGCGCCGGGTGGCGCGGGTCATCGCCACATAGTGGTCCACGGCCCCCTCCACCCCTTCCCCGAAGGCCTCCGGGTCGATCAGGACGACCAGGTCGAACTCCAGGCCCTTGGACAGCTCGGGGGTGAGCGCCCGGACCCGCGCCGACCGCCGGACCGCGGGCCCGCCGGCGTCGCGGCCCCCGGCGGAGATGACGCAGGCGGTGCCCTCGGCGTTCTCGGCGAGCCAGGTCCCGAGGACGGAGTCCAGGTCCCCGGTGGAGCCGTGCAGGACGGGGATGCCGGTGCGGCGGACCGAGGAGGGCACGTTGGCGTCCGGGAGCACGGCCCGGATCACCGGCGCGGCCTCCGCCATGACCTCCTCCGGGGTCCGGTAGTTGACGCTCAGCGAGGAGACCGTGATCCGGTCGAGCCCGGCGCGTTCCAGCCGTTCCCGCCACGAGCCGGTGAAGCCGTGCCGGGCCTGGGCGCGGTCGCCGACCACGGTGAAGCTCCGGGAGGGGCAGCGGCGCAGCAGCATCCGCCACTCGGCGTCGGTGAGCTCCTGCGCCTCGTCCACGACGATATGGGCGAATGGGCCGGCCAGCCGGTCCGGGTCCGGCATCGCGTCCTCGTCGACCAGGGCCTCCTGGAGGTCGTGGCCGCGCAGCATGCCGAGGGCGCCCTCGCTCTCGTCGATCACCGTGTTCTGCAGCAGGCTGTCGATGGCCTCGGCCCGGCGGGCCCGTTCGGCGGCGGCGGTGGCCCGGTGCCGGCGGGCGCGTTCGGCGGCACCGGGGTCCCCGAGCCGCTGCCGGGCGGCGTCCAGGAGCGGCAGGTCGGACACGGTCCAGGCCTGCGGGTCCGCGCGCCGCAGCAGCCGGGCCTGCTCGGGGGTGAGCCAGGGGGCGCACCTGCGGAGATAGGCGGGCACCGTCCACAGGTCGCCGACCAGATCGGTGGGCTCCAGCATCGGCCAGGCCCGGTGGAGGGCCCGGATCAGGTCCCGGTCCTGGAGCAGGGACCTGCGCAGCAGGTCGGCCGGGACGCCACTGTCGTCCTTGTCCGTCAGGAGGGAGGCGAGTTCCTCCAGGATCTGCTCGCGGGCCTCGTTGTGCGGGGTGCCGGGTTCCACCGCGGCGAAGGCGGTGGCCCAGTCCTCCGGGTCCAGCGGGATGTCGGACCAGTGGGTGGAGACGGTCATGCCCTCGGCGGGCGGTTCCTCGTAGAGGGCCACGGCCGGTTCGACGGCCTCCACCAGCCGCGCGGAGGCCTTCAGCCGGGCGGCCTCCGGGTCGGGTTCCGGGCCCGCCGCGGCCCCCTCGGGCACCAGGTCGCGCAGGGTGCAGGTGCGTACGCCCTCCTCGCCCAGGCTGGGCAGCACATCGGAGACGTACGCCAGATAGGGCTGGTGCGGGCCGACGAACAGCACCCCGCCCCGGCGGTGTCCCAGGCGCGGGTCGGAGTAGAGGAGGTGGGCGGTGCGGTGCAGGGCGACGACGGTCTTGCCGGTGCCCGGGCCGCCGTCGACGACGAGGGTGCCGCGGGAGCCGGCCCGGATGACGGCGTCCTGGTCGGCCTGGATGGTGGCGAGGACGTCCCGCATCCGGTCGGACCGGCTGCCGCCCAGGCCGGCGATGAACGCGGACTGGTCGTCGAGGGCCGCGTGCCCTTCGAGGCCGTCGGCGGTGAACACCTCGTCCCAGTAGTCGCTGATCCGGCCGCGGGCCCAGCGGTACCGGCGGCGGCTCGCCAGCCCCATGGGGTCTGCGTGGGTGGCGGCGAAGAACGGTTCGGCGGCGGGGGAGCGCCAGTCCAGCAGCAGTCGGCGGCCGGTGCTGTCGGTGAGGCCCAGACGGCCGATGTACACCGGATCGGAGCCGTCCGCGGGGACGGCGCGGCCCAGGCACAGGTCCAGCCCGAACCGGCGCAGGGTGCGCAGCCGCCCGGTCAGCCGGTGGATCTCGGTGTCCCGGTCCATGGCCTCGCGGCCGATTCCGCCGGGTGCCCGGCGGGCGGCGTCCAGCAGCGCGGACAGTTCGGCGACCGACTCGGCGAGGGTCCGGGCGACGGCGGCGAAGTGGATCTCGTCGAGGGCGGTGAGTGCCGGGTCGGCCTTGGCGGAGAGCCGGTCGGGCAGCTCGAACGCGCTCGCGGCCGGCTGTTCCGTCGTGGGGGTATGCAACGCGTGAATCTCCGATTCCTGCAGCTTGTGGGCTCGGTCGGCGATTCTGCGGCACGGTGGGGGCCTTGCGGCAAGCCCCCTGTCGGGCTATAACTTGAGAGTGGCGAGAGGTGGTTGCACCCTCTCGCCTCTGTCGTTTCCGGAAGGATCCTTCGTTCCGGCGGGCGGCCGGGCCGGGGCCTGGGGCCCCGGGCCGGCCGTGCCGTCCGGGTCGGGTCGGTGTCGGCGCCGGTCGGGCGGCCTCACTCGTCCCCGTGCCGTCCGGGTCCGGCCGGTCGGGCCGGGCGCCTCGGCGTCGGGATCGCGGGAGCCGGGCCGGGGTACCGGCACGGACCTCCGCGCGTTCGTACGGGGCGGATCGCGCCCCTCATGCGGCCACCGGCAGCGGGGCGGCGGAGCGCGCCTTGAGGTGGCCGCGGAGGGTGAAGCCCTCGGCGGCGGCCTCCCAGCGGCTCAGCGGCACACCGGAGGAGAGGATGCGGCGGGCCGACATGTGGTCGGCCGGCCGGTTCACCGACTCGACCGCGATCAGTTCCTCCGCCCGGAACAGCAGGACGGAGAAGGCGCCGGCCGGGTCCCCCAGGACCAGCTGGGAGTCGTGGCCCGGGCCGAGCCCGGCGATCTGCAGGGTGGTGGTGAACTGGCCGCTCCAGAACCAGGGCAGGTCCGCGTAGTCCCGGACGGTGCCGGTGATCCGGTCGGCCACCAGCCGGGCCTGGTCCACGGCGTTCTGCACCGACTCCACGCGCAGCCGCCCGTCGGCCCGCGGGTGCGGGAAGACGGCGCAGTCGCCGACCGCCGAGATCCGCGGATCGGCCGTCAGCAGCCGGGAGTCGACGACGATCCCGCCGGCCACCGCCAGTCCGGCCGCCTCGGCGAGCTCGGTGCAGGGGGTGGCCCCGGCGCCGACCAGCACCAGGTCGGCGGGCAGCAGCCGGCCGTCGGTCAGTTCCACCGCGGCCACCCGGCCCGAGCCGTCGTCCAGGAAGCCGGCGACCCCCTGGCCGAACACCAGGTCGTTGCCGCGCTCCCGGTGCAGCCGGGTGAAGTGCTCGGCGGTGGTGGCGGTGGTGATCCGGGCCAGCGGCCGGTCCAGGGCCTCCACCACCGTCACCCGGTGCCCGAGCTCGCGGGCGGCCGCGGCGAATTCGAGTCCGATGAAACCGCCGCCGACCACGACCACGGCGGTGGCCGCCGACAGGTCCGCGCGGAGGGCGTCCGCGTCGGCCAGGGTCCGCAGGGTCCGGACCCCGCGCAGCCCGGACCCGGTCACCGGCAGCGTCCGGGGGCGGGACCCGGTCGCCAGGACCAGGTGGTCGTAGGAGTGGGAGGTGCCGTCCGCGAGGCGGACGGTGCGGGCCTCCCGGTCGAGGGCCACCGCCGTACCGGTGACCCGTTCGACGGCGTTGCGTTCGAAGAAGGTGTCCGAGCGCAGCAGCAGCCCGCTCTCGTCCACCTCCCCCTTCAGATAGGCCTTGGACAGCGGCGGCCGCTCATAGGGCAGCACGCCCTCGTCGCCGATCAGGGTGATCCGGCCCTGGTGGCCGGCATCGCGCAGGGAGGCCGCCGTCTGCAGCCCCGCCTGTCCGGCGCCGATGACGAGGACCTCGCCGGAGCCGCCGCCGATGGCCGCCGCGCTCACCGGTACTGCCGCTCGGGCAGCCGGACGATCAGCCCGTCCAGTGCGTCGGTGACGGTCAGCTGGCAGCTCAGCCGGCTGTTCGGCTCCCGGGTGCAGGCGGTGAAGTCGAGCATCTCGTCCTCCTCCGTCTCCGGCTCGGCCAGCTTCTCCAGGCTGTCCGGAGCGACGTAGACGTGGCAGCTGCCGCACTGGGCGTAGCCGCCGCACTGGCCGACGATGCCGGCGACGTCGTTGGCGACGGCGCCCCGCATGACGCTGGTGCCCAGGGGCAGGTCGAGGGTCGTCTCCAGACTCCGGTCGGCGGTGACATAGGTGATCTTGGGCATGGGTGCTCCTGGATGGCCGGTGGCGGGTGCGGTGCGGTGCGCTCCTTCTGGCCATGACGTTAGGAACACGCCATATCGACCGGATACCGATGCGCTATCGGCCGGTTCCACCCGGCCACCGGACCTCCAGGACCCCCTCCGCCCGGCCGGACGGGCAGACCGCCCGGCCGGACGGTCAGACCGTGGCCAGCTGCGGGATCAGCCGCAGCGCGTTGTCGTGGTACACCCCGCGCAGCTGCTCCGGGGTGAACGACGGATCGGCGTCCAGCGCCGGCAGCGCCAGCCCCGTCACCGTGTCGCCCGGAGCGGCCGGCCAGTCCGTGCCGAACAGCACCCGCTCGGCCGGAACCAGGCCGAGCAGGGTCGCGGCCGGGGCCATCGGCCCGGCGGTGTCGTAGTAGAACCGCCGCAGGTGGTCGCGGACCGCCGAGGGCTCCACCGGCGGCTCGCAGAACCGCCCCAGCGCCTCGATCCGGTTCGCGATGTACGGCAGGAACCCGCCCCCGTGCGGCAGCACCACCGAGATGTCCGGGAACCGGTCCAGGGTCCGATGGCTGATCATGTTCACCGCGGCCCGGGTGGTGTCCAGCAGGAAGTCGCACATGAAGTTCGGGATGCCCGGCACCGCCGTCGAACCGGGCGCGCAGCCCGGCAGGTTGTGCGGATGGGTGTCCACCACCGCCCGGTGCTCGTTCAGCTCCGCGAAGATCCGGTCGTAGGACGGGTCCCCGAGGTAGACGCCCCCGTGGTTCGCCGTCACGTTCACGCCCACCGCGCCCAGCTGGCCCAGGCCCCGGCGGATCGCCCAGGACGAGGCCTCCTGGTCCTCCAGGAACAGCGGCACGTAGTACGAGAAGCGGCCCGGGTGCGCGGCGGCCGCCTCGGCCATCGACCGGAGGGTGATCGTCACGGCCTCCCGCAGCTGCGCCGAGGAGCGGTAGCGGGCCGGCAGCATCGGCTTCAGCACGGCCGTGGTGATCCCGGCCCGGTCCATGAAGGCGACCGCCGCCCCCAGGTCCTGCCGCGCCCAGGGCGGCAGCTGGCCGGGCTTGACCAGCTCGTGGCGTTCGGCCCACTCCCGCCACTCCGGGGCGCAGTAGTGGTGGTGCATGTCGATCTTCGGCTGGGCCCGGTGCCCGGAGCCGTCCCGGCCCGGGGCCGCGGTGCCCACCGCGGAGATGTGCACCTCCTCCAAGGGCATCCCCGGCAGGCGCAGTTCGTAGGTGCTCGAAGACTGCTGCATCCGGTCAGCCGCCCTTCACCGCGGTGGCCGGCACGACCGGCACGACCGGCACGACCGGCGCGACCGGCACGGACAGCGGCACCGCGTCCGGTCCGGCGCCCGGCCGCAGGTCCGGTTCCAGGACCAGCTGGAGCCGCTCCAGCCCCCGGAATGCGGCCACCGGCCCCTTGAGCCAGGCGCCCCCGGCCTCCCGGGGGTCCGCCAGTTCCATCTCCGGGAACTCCCGCAGCAGCGAGGCCAGCGCGACCTCCAGCTCCAGCCGGGCCAGCGGGGCGCCCAGACAGTAGTGGGTGCCGTGTCCGAAGCCCAGGTGGGAGCCCTGGAGCCCCTCGCGGGTCACGTCCAGCACGTCGGGGGAGTCGAACTTCTCCGGATCCCGGTTCGCCGAGGAGATCGCGATCTGCACCAGGGACCCCTTGGGGATCACCGTGCCACGGATCTCCGCGTCCTCGGTGGCGTACCGGAAGGTGGAGGTCTCCACCGATCCCTCGAACCGGAGCATCTCCTCCACCGCCCCCGGGATCAGCGACGGATCGCGGCGCAGCCGTGCCGCCTGCTCGGGGTGCAGCAGCAGATCCAGGACGGAGTTCCCGATCTGGTACGCGGTCGTCTTGTGCCCGGCGAAGAACAGCACCCACAGCGAGGACACCAGGTCCGCGTCGTCCAGGGCCTCCTCCGCGCGGATCAGGTCGCTGAGGAAACTGTCCGAGGGGTTGGCCCGGGTGTGCTCGATCAGCCGGGTCAGCCGGGCCTGGAGCCATTCCTCGGCCGCCCGCAGCTCCGCCTTCTTCGACGGGTCGAAACGGGACCGGGTCACCACCCCGAACTGCCCCAGGATCTCCGGGCGGTCCGCCTCCACGATCCCCATCAGCTCGCACAGCACCGCGATGGGCAGCGGGAACGCGAACGCCGACATCAGGTCCACCGGACGGGACTTGCGGCATTCCCGCAGCAGCTGCTCGGCGATCTCGGTGACCCGGGGCCGCATCAGCTCCACCCGCCGGGGGGTGAACGCACTGCGCAGGCTGCGCCGCAGCCGGGTGTGCCGCGGCGGGTCCGAGAACAGCACGTTGTCGTCGAGGGCGTCGAAGAAGCTCCCGTACACGGCGTGGTACGTGTCGATCGCCCCGCGCATGTCCTTGCTGAACCGGGGGTCCGACAGGGCGTCCCGCGCATCGTCGTAACGGGTGATCAGATAGGTGGGGACCCCGTGCGCCGGGGTCAGCGGGCACACCGGCGCCTGCTCGCGCAGCGCCGCGTAGACCGGATGCGGACAGCTCCGGTACTCCGGCGCCCCCCGGGACACCGCCGACACCAGCTCCCGGAGGTCACCGCCACCGCCGCCGCCCGGTGACGGCTTCCGCACCGCGTCCGGATCCGTGTTCAGCTCCGCCATGTTCCGTACCCTCCGCACGCTCCGGGCCATCGAGTCCTCTGCGGTCACACCGGTTCCCCGGGCGGCCCTCCCGCGAAACGGCAGCGCCGCGTTCGGGTGAGCACCTCTGGTCCGACCGGGGGTACCGCCGTCAGCCGTCCGGTCCGCCCGTGTGGCGGGCCCGTCCGGCCGCTGCCCAAGCTGCTCGTGCGGCCGGCCCGGTACGCCGCACCGGCCCCGGCCCCACGGACCCCGGAACCTCCGGACCCTCCCGAGCCCCGACGCCTCCCAAGGAGCCCGCGCATGGCCCGACAGCTCGCCCTGGCCCTCACCGCCGCCGCCTCGCTCGCCCTCGCGGCCGCCGCCGGACCCGCCACCGCGGCGGCTCCCCTGGCCGCCGACCAGGGGAAGGCGGCGGCCGACCGGGCCGCCGTCTACCGCGCCACCGCCCCCTTCCACCGGCACGCCGCAGCGGTCCGCGCCGGATACGTGCCGGACAAGTACTGCGTCGCCGACCGGGCCGGATCGGGCGCCCTCGGCTACCCGCACTTCAACCACGCCCTGGACAACTCGGTGGACCCGAAGAAGCCCGCCGCCCTCTACTACGAGGACGACGGGCGCGGCGGGAAACGCCTGGTGGGCGTCCAGTGGCTGGTCTACGACCGGGACCAGGACCCGGCCACCGCCGACGACCGCCCCAGCATGTTCGGCACCGCCTTCAAGGGCCCGAACCGAGGGAACTTCCCGGGCCAGCCGGTGCACTACTCCCTGCACCTGTGGCTGTGGAAGAAGAACCCCGCCGGGGTCCACGCCACCTTCAACCGGGCGGTCACCTGTCTGCCGGGCACCACCCGGCCCCAGCCGCAGCAGCCCCAGCAGCCCCAGCAGTCGTAGCAGCGGCCTCAGCAGCCGCCGCAGTTGTAGTAGACGACGTCCCAGTGGTTGCCCTCGTCCGCGTAGAGGTTCCCGGACCCGGACCGCCACATCGGGGCGCCGTCCCCGCGCACCCCGGCGTACGCGAAGGTGTTCTTCACGTAGCTGTTCAGACAGGTCCCCTTGGCGAAGTCGAGCTTGTACCCGTTCCAGTGCGAGTAGGTGCCGCTGCCGTGACCGGTCTCGGTGCCGCCGGTGATGTTCAGGGCGCAGCCGGACGCCGACCGCAGGGTCTGCGCCGCCTGCGCACTCGCCAGGTTCAGCTGCTCGAACGAGGTGCAGGACGGGTTGTTGCGGTCGGAGCAGCCGCCGGAGGACGACCAGGTGATCCCCGACTGCCGGAACA
This sequence comes from Streptomyces sp. NPDC033845, assembly GCF_055576225.1. NCBI lineage: Bacteria > Bacillati > Actinomycetota > Actinomycetes > Kitasatosporales > Streptomycetaceae > Streptomyces > Streptomyces sp. NPDC033845. The sequence continues at coordinate 644,146 of NZ_JBVIRI010000002.1, forward strand.
TCGAGGTCGCCGTCCCATGACTGATCTTGGTGGCGGCCGCGGCCTCGCCCGCCCCGGTGGTGACCAGGGCGGCGCACATCAGGGCGAACACGGTCAGGAACGCCCTGATCCGCGGAATCCTCAGGAGCACGGGCTTGGACACGGGGAACCCCTCCGCTCTACGGCCGTACCGGGCACAGCAGATGGTGCCGCAGAACGCCCGCCGCCCGCCAGGCCGCCTCCCGCCGCCTCCTCCCGCCCCGCGCCCCCCGCCCGGACCCCGTGCGGATGCGGCACCCGGCCCCCGGGGCGCATCCTGGCTGTGTGACCGGGAGAGAGGTGTGACCGGGCGGCCGGACGAGGGCGGACGGGTCCCGGACGACATGGCGCTGGTGCTCGCACGGGCCACGGTGACCGCGATCGAGGCGGTCGACGGCTATGCGGGCGGCGTCTACCTGCGCTCCGGCCCCAGCGGGCTGCTGCGGATGGCGTCCGTCGCCGGGCTGCCCGGACCGCTCTTCCGCCCCTGGTGGCGGATGCACGCCAACCGCCCCTACCCGGTCGCCGAGGCCCACCGCTCCGGCCAGGCCGTGTACCTGGCCGACGCCGAGGAGGCCATGCGCCGCTACCCGCAGCTGATGGCGGGGCTGCCGTTCCCCTTCGGCTCCCTGTACGTCCCCGTGGTCTCCGGAGCCGAGCGGTACGGGGTGCTGATGGTGCTCCGGGCCGCGGCCCCCGGCTCCTCCCTCGGCGACCGCGACCGCCGCCGGGTCCGGACGGCCGCCCGGCGACTGGCCGGCCGGCTGGCCGGGCTCGCCGCCCGGGGCGTCCCGGTGACCTGGGAGGACGAACCCCTGAACATCAGCCTGCCGGCGGCGCCGGAGGCCCCGCTGCGCACCGGCCGGTTCACCTGGGACCAGCACACCGGGCTGGTCTCCGTGGACCCCGAGCTCTGCGCCATCGCCCGGCTCGACCCCGCCGCGTTCCCCGGCGGGATCGACGCCCTCACCGCCGGCTGGAGCCCCGAGGACCGCCTCTGCCTACGCACCCTGGCCCGCGAACTGACCGAGCCCCCCGCCGAACCGGCCCCTCCCGCCGCCCGCCCGGCCCCGCCACCCGGCGAGTCCCCGTCGCCGCCCGGCAGGCCCCTGGCGCCGCCCTCCGGCGAGCCGGCCCCGCCCGCCGCCCGCCCGGCCCCGGCCGCCGGGTGCGTGCCGCCGTCCGCCGTGCACCGGGCGCCGCCCGGCGCGCACCCGGGCCCGCCCGCCGGTGAACCGGCTGCGCCGGGCACCCGCCCGGCACGGCCTGCCGAAGGCATGGCCGCGCTCCGCGAACCCCTGTCGCCGCCCGCCGGACAGGCGGCCGAGGCCGCCGAAGGCGCGGCGGCACCTGCCGTGGACCCGTCGCCGCCCGCCGAGGGCATGGCGCTGCCCGGCGGACAGGCGGCCGAGCCCGCCGAGGGCATGGCGACCCCGGAGCGGTATCTCGCGCCGGTCACCCGGCGGCTTCCGCTCGGCGGCCCCGGGGGACGGCGGCTGGTGGTGGACCTCTCCGCCCGGCCGGGCAGCCGGGTGGTGTGCGGGGTGGTGCTGGATCTCGGCACCGGCCCCGCCACCCTCACCGAACAGGCCGCCGACCGGCTCCCGCTGGCCGTCCTGGCCGTCGACCGGCTCGGCCGGATCACCTACAGCAACGCGGCGGTCCCCGCCCTCCTCGGCCACAGCCGCGCCGACCTCTCCGGGCGGGTGCTGTGGGAGGTGCTGCCCTGGCTGGGCCACCCGGCCTACGAGGACTACTTCCGCGCCGTGATGATCGGCAGCGATCCCGTCCAGTTCCTGGCCCGCCGCTCCCCGAACGAATGGCTCGCCGTGTACCTCTACCCCGGCCCCGGCGGGATCACCGTCACCGTCACCGCCGAGGAACACCCCGCCTACACCCCCGGCTCCCTGCTCCGCCCCGGCGCCGGCCTCGGCTCCCCGGCCGACCGGGCCTCCGCCCTCTACCGCCCGGTGGCCCTCGCCATCGCCCTCACCGAGGCGGTCACCGCACGCCAGGTGTCCGCCGTGGTCACCGAGGAACTGCTGCCCGCCTTCGGCGGCCGCCAGCTCGCCATCTACCTGCTCAACGAACGGCACCTCTACCTCGCCTGGGAGACCGGCTTCCCCCAGGGCTTCCTGGACCGCTTCGACGGGGTCTCCCTCGACGTCCGCCTCCCCGGGGTCGAGACCCTCACCTCCGGCCGGCCCATCTTCTTCGAGTCCATGGAGCACCTGGCCGCCGCCTATCCCGGCATCGACCTCGACGCCGAGGACGGCGCCCGCGCCTTCCTCCCCCTGATCGCCTCCGGCCGCCCGGTCGGCTCCTGCATCCTCGGCTTCGACCGGGCCCGCGGCTTCACCCCGGAGGAACGCACGGTGCTCACCGCCCTCGCCGGACTCATCGCCCAGGCCCTGGAGCGCGCCCAGCGCTACGAGTCCGAGTCCGCGCTGGCCCGCGGCCTCCAGGACGCCCTGCTCCCGCACCGGCTGCCGGTGGTCGACCATGTCGAGACCCTGGCCCGCTACCTCCCCGGCACCGCCGGCATGGAGATCGGCGGGGACTGGTACGACGTCATCGAAACCGGCCCCGGACTGCTCGCCCTGGTCATCGGCGACGTCCAGGGACACGGGCTCGCCGCCGCCTCCACCATGGGCCAACTGCGCAGTGCGCTGAGGGCGTTCGCACTGACCGAAGCCACCCCGCAACAGGTGATGAGCGGGATCAACCGGCTGCTCATCGACCTGGACCCGGGCCAGTTCGCCAGCTGCTGCTACGTCCTGCTGGACCCGGCGACGGGGGACGCCCGGGCCGTACGGGCCGGACACCCGCAGCCGCTGCTGCGCCACCCCGACGGCCGCACCGAGGTGCTCGACCTGCCCGGCGGGGTGGTCCTCGGGGTGGACGGGGAGGCCCGCTACCCGGTCAGCCGGTTCCACCTCGAACCGGGCGCCGTCCTTGCCCTGTACACCGACGGGCTGGTGGAGCACCCGGGGGCGGACATCGACGTGGGGGTGGAACGGCTGCGCGCCGCACTCGCGGAGGCCCCCGAGGAGCCGGGCGGGCCGGTCCATCTGTCCGACACGGCGGACCGCCTCGTCCGGGACGCGGGCGAGGCCGCCGACCGGCCCGACGACGTCGCCCTGCTGCTGGCCGCCCGCCGCCGTCCCGCCGACCGGGAGGCGGCGTCATGACCGCGCACCCCCGCCCGGGCCCGGGCACCGGCGGCGGGCCCCGCCCCGGACAGGGCGGGCCGCCCGTGGTGCCGGGGTTCGGCGCCCCGCACGGACCGTTGGACGTCTCCCGGGCGGCCATGGCCCTGCTGGACGGGGACGGCCGGGTCACCGGCTGGAGCCCGGCCGCCGCGGAACTCCTCGGCCGGCCGGCCCCCGAGGTCCTGGGCCGCCCCTTCGCCGGGATCACCGTCGACGACCCGGCGCCCGCCCTGCCGCCCGGCACCCGCGGGTTCCTGCGGGTGCGCCACGGGGACGGGCGCACCGTACGGCTGGCCGTCGCCGTCCTCGCGCTGTCGCCCGACGGCGTACCGCCCGACGGCGTACCGCCCGGCGACGTACCGTCCGGCGACGTGGCGCCCGGGCCCGGTGCCCGCCCGGCCGACCGGCTGCTCGCGCTGGCCGACGCCGCCGAGGCCGAGCAGTGGGACGCCCTCCAGGCCATGCTCCGCGGACTGGCCACCCAGTCCCCGGTGGGCCTGGCCATCTACGACACCCGGATGCGGGTGGTGTGGACGAACTCCGCCCTCTACAAGGAGATGGGCACCAGCCAGTACGCCGGACTGGGCCCCGACGAGATGGTCACCCACGGGGTGGTCCTCTCGCCCGGCATGCCCGCCACCCTGGAAGAGGTCATGGAGGAGGTCCTGGAGACCGGCGAACCCGTGGTCGACCTCCACTACGGGGGCCGCCCGCCGTCCGTACCCGACCGCGACCACGTCTGGTCCTGCTCCTACTACCGCCTCCAGGCCGCCACCGGATCCGTCATCGGCGTCTGCGAGGAGACCGTCGACATCACCGACCGCTACCTCGCCCAGCAGCGCCTGGACCTGCTGGTCCGGGCCGGGCGCAGCGTGGGCACCACCCTCGACATGGCGCGCACGGCCCGGGAGTTCGCCGAGGTCGCCGTACCGGCCTTCGCCGACGGGGTCACCGTGGAACTCGTCGAACCCCTCCTGGACCCGCACCAGCCCGATCCGCCCGGCTCCCGGTCCCCGGCCGGCGAGGGGCCCGCCGTGCGGCTGGTCCGGATCTGGCCCCCCGAGGAACGGCCGCCCGTACGCACCGGCCGGCTGGCGCCCGTACGCGAGCCGGGCCGACTGGCCGTACCGCTGCGCGCCGACGGCACGGACCTCGGCGTCGCCGCGTTCACCTGGCGGGACCGCGGCACCCCCTTCGACCCCGGGGAGCTGGCCGTCGCCGAGGAACTGGCCGCCCGGCTCGCCGTCTGCGTGGACAACGCCCGCCGCTACAACCGGGAGCACACCACCGCCCTCACCCTCCAGCGGAGCCTGCTGCCCCGGCTGCTGCCGCAGCTCTCCGCCGTGGAACTCGCCTACCGCTACCTGCCCGCCGACAGCCGGGCCGGGGTCGGCGGCGACTGGTTCGACGTCATCTCCCTCTCCGGGACCCGGGTCGGCCTGGTCGTCGGCGACGTGGTCGGGCACGGCCTGGGCGCGGCCGCCACCATGGGCCGGCTCCGCACCAGCGTCCGGGTGCTCGCCCGGATGGACCTGGCCCCCGACGAACTCCTCTCCCGCCTCGACGACCTGGTCACCCAGTCCGGCGAGGAACGGGCCGCGGTCCGCGCCGAGGGCGAGGAGCCCACCGAGGACGAAGCCCTCGGGGTCACCTGCCTGTACGCCGTCTACGACCCGGTCACCGGAACCTGCACCATGGCCCGGGCCGGCCACCCGCTGCCCGCCGTGGTCGACCCCGCCGACGGCACCGTCACCTTCCCCGAACTCCCCTCCGGACCACCGCTGGGACTGGGCGGCCTGCCCTTCGAGTCCGCCGTCCTCACCCTGCCCCAGGGCTCGCTGCTCGCCCTGTTCACCGACGGCCTGGTGCAGAGCCGCGACCGCGACCTGGACGAGCAGCTCGCCACCCTGCGCACGGTCCTCGGCCGCGCCCCGGCCGGCCGCCCGCTGGACGACCTCTGCGACGAGGCGGTCGCCGCGCTGCTGCCCGCGCCCGGGGACGACGACGCCGCCCTGCTGCTGGTCCGCACCCGGGTCCTCGGCCGCGACCAGGTGGCCGTCTGGGACCTGGCCGACGACCCGCAGGCCGTCGGACGGGCCCGGGCCGCGGCCGCCGCCCAGGTCCGCGCCTGGGGACTCGACGAGGACCTGGTGTTCACCACCGAGCTGGTGGTCAGCGAACTGGTCACCAACGCCATCCGGCACGCCGCCTCCGGACCCGTCCAACTCCGGCTGATCCGCGACCAGACCCTGATCTGCGAGGTCTCCGACACCGGGCACACCTCACCGCACCTGCGGCACGCGGCCGGGGACGACGAAGGCGGCCGCGGACTGTTCCTGGTCGCCCAGACCACCCAGCAGTGGGGCACCCGCTACACGCCCACCGGCAAGACCATCTGGGCCGAACAGGCCCTCCCCGCCCCACCGCCCGCCGAACCCCCGGCCTAAGGGCTCAGCGCCGAGGCCAGCTGGGTGCGGGAGCGGACGCCCACCTTGCGGTAGATCCGGCTCAGCATCGTCTCCACCGTCTTCACCGAGACGAACATCTGCTGCGCCACCTCCCGGTTGCTGGCCCCCCGGCACACCAGCCCGGCCAGCCGCAGCTCGTGCTCGGTGAGCCGGCCGGCGGGCGCGGCCGGCCCGGCCGCCCGCTCCGGCAGACCCGCCGGGCGACCGGTCAGCCGGGCCAGATGCTCCTCGGCCAGCGCCGTCCAGGGCCGCGCCTCCGCCCCCTCGAACAGCACCAGGGCCTTCTCCCAGGACGCCCGGGCCGCCGCCCGGCGGCGCCGGCCCCGCTCGATCCGGCCCCGGGTGAGATGGGTCCGGCCCGCCTCCACCCGCAGCCCGAGCCGGCCGAACCCGCGGGCGGCGTCCGCCAGCAGTTCCACCGCCTCGTCGTTCCGGCCCTCCAGATGGGCGCACACCGCCCGGGCCCGGGTCAGCGCGGCCCGCAGCCCGGCGTGCCCGGCGTGCGGGCCGACGGCGTCCTGCATCCGGTCCAGCAGGTCCACGGCCTGCCCCGGCCGGCCGGCCGCCGCGAAGGCCTCCACCGCGTCCGCCTGCCAGCGCAGGATCCCCGGATCCGCCGCCCCGGCCAGCGCCTCCAGCTCCGCCACCTCCGCCAGCGCGGCCGCAGCCGCCCCCACGTCCCCGGTGTGCAGACGCACCGCGCCCAGCATCCACAGGCTCCGCGAGGTGTACAGGGCGTCGTGCTCCTCCCGGGAGGCCCGCACACCCTGCTCCGCATACCGCAGGGCCTGCGCGAAGCTGCCGCCGCAGCCGTGCGCGAGCGCGGCCGTGTACCAGGCCGGACCGGGTGACAGACCCGCCGTCTCCGTGAGCTCCACGGCCCGCGCCGACCAGTCCAGCGCCCGGGCGCAGCAGCCCAGCCCGGCGTCCACCTCGGCAAGGCTGCGCCACACCTCCACCAGGTCCTCGGCCTGTCCGGCCGCCTGGGCGGACGGCAGCAGCCCGATCAGGGCCCGCCGGGCCTCGGCCAGCCGGCCGTCGAACACGGCGTGCCGGGCGGCCAGGTACTCGGGGCTGTTCCGGATCCCGAGCCGGGGCGGCGGCACCGCCAGGGCCAGCGCGCGGGCCAGGGTGACCGGGGCGCTGTCCAGCCGGCCCAGCACCCGTTCCATCCGGGCCCGCATGGTCAGCGCCGCCGCCTCCAGCAGTACGTCCCCGCACACCCTGGCCAGTTCGGTGGCCGCCCCCGCGTGCCGCAGCGCCCGGTCGGCGGCGCCGCCCCGGATGTTCGCCTGGACGGCGGCCCGCAGCTCCACCGCGGCCAGCAGGGCCGGATCGGCGCCGGCCAGTCGGCGGGCCGAGGCCAGCAGCGGCTCCACGGCGGCCAGGTCCTGCCCGTGCGCGTCCGCCACCGCCAGCAGGGCGTGCACCTGCTGGGCCGGGCTGCCCCGGTCGGCGGCGATTCGTGCCGCCGCCTCCCTGGCCAGGTCGGCGCAGCCGGCCGCGGCGGCGTCCGAGGCGGCCGACGACAGCCGCTCCAGCCGCAGCCCGTGCAGTCCGGCCGGGGTCAGCCGGGCGGCCAGCAGCATCAGTTCGGCGGCCGGCCCGCGCTCCCCGGCCTCCCGGGCGGCCGCCGCGGCCCGCGCGGTGTCCTCGGCCACGGCCTGATCGGCGACCTCCTGGGCCAGCGCCCGGTGCCGGGCCCGCTCCACCGGATCCGGCACCGCCCCGGCCAGGGCCCGGTGGATGGCCGTGCGCTGCCCGGCCGTGCCGGTGGCGGCCGCCGCCTCGGCCAGCGCCTCGGCGGCGAACCGGGTCCGGGCCGGAGCCACCGCGTCCGGACCGGCCGCACCGCCCGGGGTGAGCAGCCCGGCGCGCGCGGCGTGCCCGAGATGGTCCTCGGCGGCGGGCCGGCCCGCCTGCCGCAGCAGGTCGGCGTCCGGCCGCCGGGCCAGCGCGGCCACCCGCAGGGTGTCCCGCACCTCGGCGGGCACACTGCCCAGCCAGGCCCCGGCCAGCTCCCGGACCTGCGCGGGCCAGTCGGGCCGGCCGTGCGCGTCCGGGGTGCCGGCCGCCGCGGCGAGCGAGCGGCAGCAGACGTCGAGCAGCGCCCGGTGGCCCCCGCAGTACCGCTGCACCGGGGCCGCCCAGCGGGCCGGCAGACCGACGGCCCCGAGGGCGGTGGCCGTCTCGGTCAGGTCCGCCGGGGTCACGGCGAGCACCGGGGGGTGTCCGCCGAGCAGGTCGGCGGCCGCCGCCGGGTGCCCGGCGGTCCGCTCGGCGGCCACCACCGCGAGCCGGCTCGCGGGCAGCGCCTGCACCGCGTACCCGAGGGCGTCCGCGCTGGCCCGGTCCACCCACTGCACCCCGTCCACCACCAGCAGCACCGGGGCCCCGCTCCCCAGCGCCCGGACCACTGCCACTGCTGTCCCCAGCCGGTCTCCTGGCCCGGCGGCCCCGTCGGCCCGGTCGTGCCGAGCCTCGTACGAGGGCGAGGGCGAGGGCGAGGGCAAGGGCGAGGGCAAGGGCGAGGGCAAGCCTGAGGGCGTTGGCGTCGGCGTCGGTGTCGGCGGTATCGGGGCCGGTGCGGGGCCGGTGGCTCCGGGGTGTTCCGCCCCTATGGCGCCCAGCAGTTGGGCGAGCGCCGCGTACGGCAGGTCGCGGTCGGCCTCGCGGGTGCGGATCCGGAGGCAGCGGCGCCCGGCCGGTCCGGCCTCCGCCCCGGCCACCAGCGCGTCGAGGAGTTCGGTCTTCCCGGCCCCCCAGGGCCCGCTGACGGCGAGCCGGCCGTGCCGTTCCAGCAGACCTGCCGCCGCGCGGACCAGCCCGGGCCAGCCCTCCTCGGCCGCCCCGACGCCGTCACCGCCCGTACGCCCGCTCACACCAGGCACCGTAGGCCTCCGCCCGCCCCCGGACAACGTCCCGTCCGCCCTCCGCGTCAAGGCAAGGGATTCCCCTCATACGGGTGCTCCGGGCGGTGTCCGCAATGCGGTGCGGCGGGGACGGGGGATCGCCCGGATACCGGCCGGGTGGCGGGCCCGGGACGCTGTGGGCCGTTCCGGTGGGGCGGCCGCATCGGCCGAACGGCCCCCCGGGACATCCGTGGTGACGGATCGTCATCATGGCCCCCCTCCTGGAAGGACCGCTCCACCCATGCGCGTTCCCCTCCGCCGGTCCCTGGCGACCGGTATCGCCGCCGCGGCCGTCCTGGCCGGTCTGGCCGCCCTCCCCGCCCACGCCGGCACCGCCACCGCCGCCACCACCGGAAGCTCCGCCGACCCCATGGCCGACCCCGCCGCCGGGACCGTGCAGGTCCGGGGCGAGGTGCGGGCCGCGCTCCGGCGGGACCTGGGCCTCTCCGAGGCCGCCGTCGACCGGCGGCTGGCCCGCGAGGCGGCGGCCTTCCGGGCCGCCACCGCCGTCCGCGGCAGTGTCGGCGACCGGGTCGCCGGACTCTGGTTCGATGCCGCGGACGGCCGGCTGCACGCCGCCGTCACCGCCGCCGGGGACGCCGGAGCGGTCCGTGCGACCGGGGCGATACCCCATCAGGTCCGTCATACCCGGGCCCAGTTGGTCGAGGCCGCACGGGCCGTGGCGGGCTGGGCGGACGGGGTGCCCGGGGTGCTGTCCTGGGGACCCGACGTCCGAGCCAACCAGCTCGTGCTCACCCTCGACCCGGCCCGCGCCACACCCGCCACCACCGCGCTCCGGGGCCGGCTGGCCGCCCTCGGCGACCTGGTGCGGGTCGCCGAGTCCCAGGACGCGCCCCGCCAGCAGGGCGGCAGCGTGGTCGGCGGCGAGAAGTGGGTGCCGGGCAGCGAGAGCCCCTGCTCGATCGGGTTCCCGGTCACCCGGACCCAGGGCGGCGGCAAGGCCTTCCTGACCGCCGGGCACTGCACCAACGACGTCAACCAGGCGGCGTACGGCAAGGACGGCACCCGGGTCGGCACCTCCAACAAGGACGGCGCGGGCAGCGTCAACGCCCGCGAGGGCGACATGGGCATCGTGGACGTGGACCAGACCGGCTGGAGCCTGGCCCCCACCGTCTCCGGCTGGGGCACCGCCGGCGGGGACGTGACGGTGACCGGCTCCGCCGAGGCCGTGGTCGGCACCGCGATCTGCCACTCCGGGCAGACCACCGGCTACCGCTGCGGCGAGGTCACCAAGGTGGACCAGAGCGTGGACTACGGCAACGTGGTCATCGACGGCCTCTCCTACTCCAGCGCCTGCTCGGCCGGCGGCGACTCCGGCGGCAGCTATGTCACCGCCTCCGGCGGCAAGGCCGTCGGCCTGCACTCCGGCGGCGGCAGCGCCACCTGCACCTCCGGCAGCGGGGAGAAGTTCACCATCTTCCAGCCGGTCAACGAGGCCCTCACCCGCTTCCGGTCCACCCTGGTGACCAGCACCCCGCAGCCCGGCGAGGTGACGGTCGCGGCGGTCTCCGCACGGACCTCCGCCACCGGCACCCCGGTCGCGGAACTGCGGAACTCCGCCGAGGGCGGCACCGCCCCCTACACCTGGACCGCCACCGGTCTGCCCGCCGGCCTGGCCATCGCCTCCGCGACCGGTACGGTGACCGGCACCCCGACCACCGCCGGCACCTCCCAGGTCACCGTCACCGCGACCGACTCCGCCGGCCGCAAGGGCTCGACCTCCTTCACCTGGACGGTCACCGCCCCCGGCACCGGCTCCCCGCAGCTGACCAGCCCCGGCAACCAGAACGTGTACATCGGCCGCCCGGTCAGCCTCCCGCTCACCGCCACCGGCGGCACCGCCCCGTACGCGTTCAGCGCGGTGAACCTGCCGGCCGGACTGTCGGTCAACGCCGCCACCGGCCTGATCTCGGGCACCCCGACCGCCTGGGGCTTCCGCAACGTCACCCTCACCGTCACCGACGCGGCGGGCCGGAAGTCCTCGGTCACGGTCACCTTCACCGTCTGGTCCTGACCCGACCCCATCAGCCGCCCTCTCCGGGCCAGGGGGACCGGAGAGGGCCCGGGCCGCACGGGACGGCCGTGCGGCCCGGGGGCGGTCTCAGTCCCGGCCGCCCCGGCCGCCGTCCAAGGCGGTGATCGCGGCCCCGCTGCGGAGCCGCCCGGTCAGTTTCACCGGCTCCCGCCCGGGCCCGGCCGCCGGCACCGCCAGCGACCGGCCCCGGGCGGCGGCGCGCAGACCGCCGGAGGCCGAGATGGACACCGTCTCCCGGCTGCCCGCCGCCAGCTGGTACTGCCGACCCGAGGGCGCCCGCCAGCGGGTCCCCGCGAGCAGATGCTGCCCGAACCGGCCGCAGGCGGCGGTGGCCCGGGCGCCGGCCACCACCCGGGCCTCGGCGGACCCCGGCTGGAAGCGGACGACCACGTCCCCGGTCCCGTTCCACGAGGAGGACCGCACACAGGACCACACCGCGCGCCCCGCGTCCTCCGGCAGCTCGGTCTCCGCGAACTCCCACAGGTTCACCGCCCGCACCTCCTCCGCCCCGGGGCCGGGCAGCGCGCACAACGCCCGCGCCCAGGCGTTCCGGGAGGCCGCCCCGCTCACCTCCCGGGGCTGCCGGGCCGGGATCCCGGGGGAGGCCTGCGGCAGCGGGGTGTAGGTGAGATGCGCCGGGGTGAGTCCGCCGAGATCGGCGAGGACGAAGGCGTGCTTCTCCACGATCCGCGGGGAGGAGGCCACCTCCAGCACCGGCCGCCCGTCCCCGGCCCGGCATCCGGCCGGAACGCCGCCCAGCGCCGCCCGCACCACCCCGTCGGCGGCGATCCGCAGCGGCCGCCCGCGATCCTCCGGCCTGGCCAGGTCCCGCCGGGCGGCGGTCACGATCCACGGCGCCAGCAGGTACTCCGCCTCCACCGCGCCGCCCCCGGAGCGGCCCGCGCCGGCGGACCCGGTCCGGGGCGGGTCCAGGGCCACGGCCGCGGCGGTGGTCACCCCGCCCTGCTCGGCCCGCACCTCGGTCAGCCGCGGCGCACCGCCGCCGGGCTCCTCCCGGTAGCGGACCAGCCGCTCCCCGCCGAACAGCAGCAGCACCACGGTCCCGCCGGAGCGCTCGCCCGCGTACAGCAGCTGCGGGCCCGGCCCGGCCGCGTCGACCCGGTCCGCGGCCGCCGCCACGGCCCGGTCCAGGAGCGCCCGGTCCCCGGCCCGCGCGCCCCGGGCCGGCCACACGGTGAAGTCCAGCCGCCCGCTGTCGGCCCAGGCCTGCGCCGGTACCCGCATCAGCCGGGCCGAGGCGCCGGAGACGGCCGACCCGGCCGGTCCGGAGGCCCCGCCCGGCCCGGGGAGCCCCGGCCCGCCGGGCAGCAGCACCACCGCGGCGGCCACCGCGCACACCCCGGCCGCGACCCGGGCGGCCCGGGCCCGGGCCGCCCGGCGCAGCAGGTCGGTGGGCCGGGTGTTGACCTCGGCGGCATCGAAACCGGTGCCCCGCGGCAGGGTCTCGGCGAACGGCAGGGTCAGGCACCGGGCGAGCGCCGCATCCGGATCCCGCACCCCGGCGAGCTCCAGGACCCGCAGGGTCTCCTCCGCGTCGAGCCGGTCCACCCGGTGCAGCACGAACGCGGCCCGCACCTCGGGCTCCAGACCGGCCAGCAGCCTGGCCGCCTCCTCCACCCCGTCCGCGGTGGGCCATATCCGCAGCCCCCACACGTACGGCAGGGCCGGCGGCCACGGCAGCCGGCCGGCCCGGTACCCCAGTGCGGCCCGCAGCACCGCGCCCCGCACCGCCCCCGGCATCCCGGCCGGGTCCGTACCGCTCTCCCCGCCCGCCGTGTCGGACCCGGGGGGCGTCCGCACCGTACGGAGGGACCGCTGGACCGCCCGGTGTGCCAGCAGCACCCGGTCGTGCCGGTCCAGGCCGGCGGGAAGGGCGAGGTAGGCGAGCCGGATCAGCTGCGGGTAGCGCTCGACGACCACCGCCTCCGCCTGACGGACCGTCTCGGTTCTGGACCGCTGGAACATCGCCACGCCGAAACCAACGAGTCGATCATGGGATGGTCACACCCCGGCGGCGGCGCGCCGTCCGGAGCGCGCTCCCGCACCCGCCGGGCGACAATGGGCCCATGAGCGGTGGACGCCCCGCCCCGGACTCCGCCCCCGGTCCCGGCCGTTACGGCGAGGACGCCTTCCGGCCGGAGGCCGGGGGCGAGGCCGAGCGCATCGACCTGGGGGCCCTGACCTACGACGACACCACCATGGCCCGGCTCCGGCTGCTCGGGATCGGCCCGGGCGCCCGCTGTCTGGAGATCGGGGCCGGCACCGGCACGGTCGCCCGCCGCCTGCTGACCGAGGCGGGGGTGGCCGAGGTCCTCGCGGTGGACCGGGACACCCGGTTCCTCGCCGCCCACCCCGCCCCCGGACTGGTCCCGCTGCGGGCCGACATCACCGCCGAGGACTTCCGCCCCGGCCACCCCGGCGGCTTCGACCTGGTCCACGCCCGGTTCGTCCTGATGCACCTGCCGCCGCCGGAGCGGCTGATCGCCCGGTTCGCCGGACTGCTCGCCCCCGGCGGGGTCCTGGTCGTCTCCGACGCCGTCGACCTCACCACCGCCACGGCGCCGGACACCCCCTACACCCGGGCCGTGCGGGCCATGTGGGAGGGGCTGCGCGCCGGCATCGGCACCGATGTGAGCCGGGTCCCGCGCTATCCCGAACTGCTGCGCGCGGCGGGCCTGTCGGAGGTGGCGGCGGAGATCCACGTCCCGCCGCTCGTGCCGGGCAGCCCGATCAGCCGGTTCTGGGCGGACACCTGGGACCGGACCCGCCCGGCCATGCTGGCCACCGGCCTGGTGGACGGGGCCGGGCTGGACGCGGCCGAACGGTATCTGGACTCCCCGGACTGCGCCGGCCTGTCCCCGGGGATGCTCACCGCCTGGGGCCGGGCCCCGCGCCCCTGACCGGAGCTCAGGGCCGGTCGTACCAGGAGAAGGCGGTGATCCGCCAGCCCACCGGGGTGCGGACGAACTGGATGGTCTTGGTCCCGGCCCCCTCGAAGGGCTCGCCGTCCAGGATCCCCGCCTTGGCGTACTCGCCGAACCGGGAGGCGATGTCCCCGGCGATCTCGGTCCGTTCGGAGGTCTCCCACTCCGCGAACTCCCGCAGCCGGCCCCCGTCCAGCAGCAGCCGCCGGGGCGCGATGAACTCCTCGACCCCGTAGACGGTGAACTCCGGGCCGGTCTTCACGATCACCCCGCCGGGCACGACCAGCCGGCGGAGCCGGTCCAGATCGGCGGTCCGCCCGCCCCGGTTGTCGAAGGCCCCGAAGAACTCGGAGGTCACGGCGTCTATCTCACCCTTGGACATGACGGGACACTAACACCGGACCCGGCCGCCTCCGGGGCCCGCGCCCCCCTCTGCCAGGATGAGTCCATGACCGGCACGCATGAGACCAGCGATATCGACGAGGCCTTCCTGCGGAGGGAGTTCGAGGCCCTGGGGCTGCCCGAGGGGGCCGTCGTCGTGGTGCACTCCTCCCTGTCCGCCTTCGGCGCGGTGCGCGGCGGCGCCCCGGCCGTGCTGGCCGCGCTGCGCGCCCGCGTGGGGGAGCGGGGCACGGTCGTGGTCCCGGCCTTCACCCCGCAGGTGGCGGATCCGCACCCGGACGCGCGCGCCGCCGGGGACCCGGCGGCCGATGCGGCCCGGCGGGCCGTCCCGCTGTTCCACGACGCGCTCCCCACGCCCATGGGCGCCGTTCCGAACGCGCTCCTGGCGGTGCCCGGCCGGCTGCGCGGCAGCCACCCGCAGGCCTCGGTGGCGGCGATCGGCCCGCACGCGGCGGGGATCACGGAGGACCAGCCGCTGAACGAGGCCCTCGGCAAGGACTCGCCGTTCGACCGGATGTACGGACTCGGGGCGTACGTCCTGCTGCTCGGGGTGGGCCACGACCGGAACACCTTCCTGCACTTCGCCGAGTCCCGGGTCCCGGGCCGCCGGACCAAGCTGCGCCGGTTCCCCTACGAGATCGGGCACGAGCGGGTGTGGGTGGAGGCCCCGGACCTCGGGGACGACAACGGCCGCTTCTTCCCGGGGGTCGGTGCGGAGGCGGAGGCGGCGGGCCTGGTCCGGCACCGGGTGATCGGCGGGGCGGACTGCCGGCTGATGGAGAGCGTCCCCTTCACCGACTTCGCCGCCGCCCGGCTGACCGCACTGCTCGCGGAGCGGTCCGGGACGTTCACCCGATAGGGAACACGGGGACACCGCGAACTCGGCCACTACGGCCGGTACATGCCCTCGCAGAGCCGGGTGATGTCCGGGCTGGTGACCCCTCGTGAGTTCCGGCACAGCTCGGCCATGGCGACCCGGGCGGGCGCCGGTGCCGTCTTCCGGGGTGCGGTACGGGGTGCCTTGCGCGGGCTCTTCCGGGGCGCCTCGGCCTTGGCCTTCGTCTTCGCGGGGGCCTCGCGGGCCACGGGTGCCGGCCGCCGCTCGGCCTTCGCCGCCTTCCCGGCCTGCCGGCGGGCCTCCGGCCGGGCCGGGCCCCCGGTACCGGGGCCGGCACCGGCCGCCGACGGTGCTGCGGGGGCGCCGCCCCGGTCCGCCGGGGCGACCACGGCGGCTCCGCCGCCGGCCGGCAGCCCGGTCAGCGGCAGGGCCCCCTCCCGGGGACCCGCACCCGGCGGGCCCGACACCGGTGACGGCCGCCGGTCCACGGGACCGGACACGGACACGCACCCCGAGGCGGCGACCAGGACGAGCAGCAGCGGAACCAGGCGATAGCGGCGCATCGGGTCACTGTGCCCTATCCCGGGTGGTCGTCGGGGCCCCTCGGCAGGGCGGACAATGGACGTATGACCGAGATCCTCACCCCCCGCCTCGTCCTGCGCCAATGGCACGAGGACGACCTGCTGCCCATGGCCGAGATCAACGCCGACCCGGCGGTGATGCAGTGGATCGGCGACGGTTCGGTGCTGGACCTGGAGGAGACCGCCGACGCGATGGAGCGGTGGGAGGAGGAGTGGGACGAGGAGGGGTTCGGCCTGTTCGCCGTGGAGCTGCTGGGTTCCGGCGAGCTGATCGGTTACACCGGACTCTCCGTCCCGCACTTCCTCCCCGAGGTGCTGCCCGCCATCGAGGCCGGCTGGCGCCTGGGACGGCAGTTCTGGGGCCAGGGGTACGCCTCCGAGGCCGCGCAGGCGGTTCTGGAATGGGGCCTCCAGGACCGCGGGCTGGAGCATGTGATCAGCATCTGCCGGGCGGACAACGCGGCCTCGCAGAACGTCACCCGCAAGCTCGGCATGAGCCTGGAGCGCGAGACCGCCGACCCGGTGCACGGGGTCCCGCTGTCCGTCTACGGCATCGACCTGACCGAGTACTCGGGCTGAGCCCCCGGACCGAGCCCCCGGCTGGGCTCCCGGTCCGGGTCCCGGTGGTCAGCGTTCCAGCAGGGCGCGCCTGACCAGGGGGGCCAGCCGGGCGGCCGCGTTCGCGTGGCCCTCGGCGTTGGGATGGACCAGGGTGGCCCGCTTCCCGAAGGCCCGGCAGTCCAGCGGCAGGGCCCCGGGCAGCGCGCTCGGCCAGAAGTCCGGGGCGTTGCCGCAGATGCCCTCCGTCCAGCGCACGTGCTCCGGCTTGCAGACGTCGTGTCCCGCGCCCGAGGCGTAGAGGTCGAGGTGGCGGTCGCCGTGCGCGGCGGTGGCCCGGGCGATCGCCCGGTTGAGGCCCTCCAGGACCTCGTCCCGGAGCCAGTCGAGGTCGGCGGCGGCGAGCGGGCCGAGCTGGGTGAGGTCACCGGGGCCGCAGTCGGTGCCGCGCTCCGGCAGGACGGCCGGATAGCCGACCGTGATCACCTTCGCGGCGGGTGCGGCCCGGTGCACCTCGGTGAGCATCCGCCCGTACTCGGCCTCCACCCGGGCGAGCCGCTCGGGGAGCCGTTCCTGGCCGGCCGGCGGGTCCGTGTACAGGCTCCGGCAGGACCGGCCGGTGAGGCCCCGCTCCAGACAGGTGGTGAGCATCCCGGCGAAGGGCAGGCTGTTGCCGCCGATGCCGATGGTGACCAGGTCGGTTCCGGCGTCCAGGCCGGCCCGTACGGTCTGCGGGTCCACCGGCGGCCAGTTGGCGGGGTCCCCGCCGGGCGGGGCCAGCCGGCCGGCAGGCTGCTGGGGCCGCAGGGCGATGTGCTCGATGGTGGCGCCGCTGCAACTGACGTCCGTCAGCCGCACCGGCCGGTCCAGCGGTGCGGCGGCGAACCCCGAGGCGACCAGGTCGGGGTAGGAGCCGGGGGCGCGGTCGCAGCCGTCCCGGGCCGGATCCCCGGCCGCGGGCGCCCGGCCGCCGACGAACAGACCGGCGGTGTACGAGTCGCCCAGCGCGGCCCACCGGTACGGATCGGCCGCCGCTGCCGCCCCGGCCGGAGCCGAGGCGGCGGCGCCGGCCGGGGCCAGCAGCGCGGCCGCGAGCAGCCCGGCGAGTCCGGCCGTGAGCGCTCGCGCGCGCAGCCGGGTGACGGAATGGCGCATGGGGTCTCCTCCGGGTGCGGGAGCCGGGGGTGGGAAGCGGCTCGACGGAGATCATCCACGCCTCCTCGGGCACCCCGCCGGACGAGCGCCCCTTCCTCCCCGAACGGCCCAACTAGTCGTACCGGTGCGGGGAGCTGCGGGGGACGGTCCGTCAACGGGCGGTGGCGGGGCCGGTCATCGGGGGGTTGAGGCGGGCGAAGGCCTCCTGGCGCTCGTAGGGGAAGTGCGGGTAGGGGGCGGGCCGGTGGCTGGCCGCGTCGAGCCGGGCGATCTGCTCGGGTGCCAGCTCCCAGCCCACCGCGCCGATGTTCTGGCGCAGTTGCTCCTCGTTGCGGGCGCCGATGATCACGGAGGACACCGTGGGCCGGCGCAGCAGCCAGTTGATCGCCACCTGGGGGACCGTCCGGCCGGTCTCCAGCGCCACCTGGTCGAGGGCGTCCACCACGTCGTAGAGGTGCTCGTCGGCCACCGGAGGGCCGAAGTCGGCGGTCTCGTGGAGCCGGCTCTGCGCGGGCAGCGGCTGTCCGCGGCGGATCCTGCCGGTGAGGCGGCCCCAGCCGAGGGGGCTCCAGACCATGGCGCCGACCCCCTGGTCCCGGGCGAGGGGCATCAGGTCCCATTCGTAGTCCCGCCCGACCAGGGAGTAGTAGACCTGATGGGCCGCGTAGCGGGGGAGGCCGTGGCGTTCGGCGGCGGCCAGGGACTTCATCAGCTGCCAGCCGGCGAAGTTGGAGACCCCGACGTAGCGGATCTTGCCGGAGCGGACCAGCTGGTCGAGGGTGCCCAGCACCTCCTCGACCGGGGTGGCGGCGTCGAAGGCGTGCAGCTGGAAGAGGTCGATGCGGTCGGTGTCCAGCCGGCGCAGCGCGTCCTCGACGGCCCGGATCAGCCGGGACCGGGAGGTGCCGGAGTCGAACGGGCCGTCGCCGGTGGGCAGTCCGGCCTTGGTGGACAGGAGCACCTGGTCGCGGCGGCCCTTGACGGCCTGGCCGAGGACCTCCTCGGACGCGCCGTCCGAGTAGACGTCGGCGGTGTCGAAGAGGGTGATCCCGGCCTCGACGCAGATGTCCACCAGGCGGCGGGCCTCCTGGGTGTCGGTCCGGCCCCAGGCGCCGAACAGCGGGCCCCGGCCGCCGAAGGTGCCCGCGCCGAAGCTGAGGGCGGGGACCTTCAGGCCGGAGGCGCCGAGCCGCCTGTACTCCATCGACCCGGCCGAACTGATGAAACCCATGACGACATCCCCTCGACGGCGAGTGCTAACGGCACCGCAGAACCTTTAAGGTGCTCCCCAAGGTAACAGGGGAATCGATTTAATGGAACTGGAGACCCGTTATGATGGTGGACGGTGGCGGCCCGGTGGACGGCGGAGCCGAAGGGGGCGGCGAGGCGGAACCGGGGACGGTGCGGCCCGGCGGGCGCACCGCCCGGGTGCGGGCCGCCGTACTGGAGGCGGCCGGGGACACCCTCGCCGAACAGGGCTTCCACGCACTGGACCTGGCCGAGGTCGCCCGTCGGGCCCAGGTGGGCAAGACCACCGTCTACCGCCGCTGGGGAACCGTCACCGGCCTGGTCGCCGACCTGCTCGCGGACATGGCGGAGCAGTCGCTGCCGCGCACCGACAGCGGGGTGCTGCTGGAGGACCTGCTGGCCAACGCCCGGCTGGTCCGGCGGACCCTGGCCGATCCCCGGCAGGGCGCCCTGTTCAAGGCGGTGATCGCGGCGGCCGCCGGGGACCCCCGGACCGCCGAGGCCCTGCACCGCTTCTACGAGGTCAGGGTCGCCGAATGGGCGCCCTGTGTGGTGCGGGCCGCCGAGCGGGGCGAGGTGCCCGCCGGAACGGACCCGTCCGAGGTCGTCCGCGCGGTGTCCGCGCCCCTCTACTACCGCTTCCTGACCACCGGCGCCGCCCTCGACGAGCTCTCGGCGGAACGCGCGGCGCGGGCCGCCTGGGCGGCGGCCCGCGCCGGGGTGTTCGCGACCGGCACCCCGTAGCGGTGCCGTCCGGCGGGCCGGGTCCGGGGGCCCGCCGTGTTCGCCCATCGCGGAACGGGGCCCCTCGGTCCGTTCGGAGGCTCAGGATCCGGTGCAAGAAGGCCCGGACCGGGTACGACCAGAGCAGACCGAACCGGAACCCGACCGGGCTGACCCGAGACCGATGCCGACCACAGAGGAGTGAGCCCCATGTCCGTTCTCGCCGGCGCCCTGCTGATCCTGGGCCTGTGGTGTACCGCCGGGCTGCTCCTCGCGGCCGGGTACGCGGTCCTCCGAACGCTCCACCGGCGGAAGGCCGATGGCGCCGACCGGCCGGAACTCCCGCCGCGCATAGCCGGGTTGCCGGCCGCCGAGCGGGCCCAGCCGGCCGGACTCCGGGGTGCCGTCGGGGTCTGAGGGACCGTTCGGCGGACCGGGAGCTGCCCGGCCCGCCCGGACCCGGCCGCACGGACCCGGGCCGCCCGTACCCGGCCCGGCCGGTCGGGTGGGTCAGCCGAGCTGCGAGAAGTAGCCCCAGCCGCCGGTTCCCACGGTCACCGAGCCCGCCTCCGTGAAGGGGGCGCCGCCCCGGTGGAAGGCCAGGTCCCCGGCCGGGGTCGTGTACCAGAGGTCGGGGTGGCCGTCGCGGTCGCCGTCCCCGGCGAAGCCGAGCACCCGGGAGGCCGGGGGCAGACTGCCGACCGGGTCCGGGCCGTTGGCGCGCAGCGCCTTCGTCGCGCTGTCGTAGACGTACTCCCGGACCGCGCCCGTGCCGTCCCGGGACCACAGCTCGGCCCGCCCGTCCCCGTTCGCGTCCCCGGGGGTGAGGACCTCCAGGTCCTTCCAGTCCGCCGGGCCGATCCGGGCGGCCGCGAAGGACAGCCAGCCGCCGTCGGCCGTCACCCGGCCGCGGTGCAGCCACAGCCCGGTGGCGCTCCGCACCACCAGGTCGGGGCCGCCGTCCCCGTCCACGTCACCGGCCGCCACCGGACGGGTGTGCGCCCAGCCGGTCTCGGACACCTTCATCACCACACCGGCCTCCAGGCCGCCCCGGCCGTCGTTGCGGTGCAGCAGCAGCTCGTCGCCCTTGCGCGCCACGACGTCCTGGTCGCCGTCCCCGTCCCAGTCGCCCCGGTGGCTGAGCACCGCGCCGTTCCACTCGGGCCCGCTGCCGACGATCCGCGGCGGGCCGAACCCGCCCCGGCCGTTGCCCGGGTACATCCGCACGGTGTCGTCCTTGCGCACCGCGAGCAGATCGGCGCACAGGTCCCCGTCCAGATCACCGGGTACCGCGACCGCGGTCCGGGTGAGCGGCCGGGCCTCGGCCCACAGCAGCTTGTGGTCCTCGGCGGGCGTCAGGTCGAGGTCGGCGGTGCGCGCCCGCAGGCCGGTGAAGTCCCGGCTGCCGAAGAAGGCGTGGTCGTACTTGAGCCGGTAGGTGAACGGCTCCGCGCTCGCGAAGGCCGTCGGCCGGTTCCGGTCCGCGTCCGCCTCGGTGAACGGGCCGGTCCCGCACAGCCCGGCCCGGACCGGGGCCAGCGCCGGATTGTCCGGCACGGCGTTGAAGTCGCCGGTCAGCAGGGCGGGTGCGCCCGCCGCCCAGCGCTCCATGTGGTCGAGCAGCACCGGTGTCCCGTTGTCGTTCGGGACGTCCTTCGCCAGATGGGTGCCGCAGGCCAGGGTGGTGCGCCCGCCGATCGGGCCCCTGGCGCAGACCACCCGGCGCAGCTCCGTGGTCGTGCCGACGGCGGCCGGGTTGACGACCGCCTGGTACGGGGTGAAGTCGCCGGGGGCGCCCTTGACGAACAGCGCCTGCCCGAAGACGGACGAGCTTCCGCCCCAGCGGTCGCAGTTGGCCACCACCTTGTCGCCGGCCCACACCGGGGTGTACTCCCCCGCCAGCAGTTCCCTCAGCGCCTCGAACTGGCCGGTGCACAGCTCCTGCAGGGCGATCACATCGGCTGATCCGCCCTCGCCCGGCCCGCCCTCGGCGGTCATCCGGGAGCGGAACTTGGCCGCCCACTCGGCGGCGGTGTCCACCGTGTTCCGGCAGGGCGTGTTGGCGCCGCACGCGTTGTACGACACGGTCCGGACCGGCTGCGGTCCGGCGGGCTCGGCGGCCACCGGCCGTGAGCCGCCCGCCAGGACCAGGCCCGCGAGCAGGCCCAGCCCGAGGGCCGTCCTGCCCACCGCCGCTGATATGGCTCTCATGTGCAATTCCCCCATGGCCCGAAGGCCGGTTCCATCGGATGATCAACGCCCCGATCATCCGGCAGGGCGGGTCACCACCAGTAGGCGGGGTACCGGGGGGCGCCGGGGCGGGCACGGGAGAGCGCGCAGCCGGCCAGGACGAGGAGCACGGCGGCCCCGGCGAGCAGCGGCACGAAGATCCTCGGGTCGGGCGTACGCAGCACGATGACCACGGCGGTGGCGCAGGCCGGCGAGTGCGGGCTGCGGGCCAGGGTCATCACCGCCATGGCGAACCCGGCGGCCAGGGCGGCCACCCAGGGGCTGCTGCCGAAGGCGCTGAGGGCCCCGTATCCGACGGCGGCGCAGAGCAGGTGTCCGAGGACCACGCTGCGGGGCTGGGCCAGCGGCAGCCCGGGCACGCCGTGCACGATCGCGGCGGACGCGGCCAGCGGCGGTATCAGCACCGGCTCGTGGATGAGCGCGCCGATGGCCACCAGGGTCAGCATCACCGCGGTGGCACCGCTGACCCCGTGCAGTGCGGCCAGCGGGGACGGCGGGGCGGGCGCGCGTCCCGCGAGCAGGGCGAGCAGCCGGGCGCGCGGCCGGGTGGTGGGTGGGGCGGGGGAGTCGGAGGCTGTGGGGGCAGGGGCAGGGGCAGGGGCAGGGGCGGGGGCGGCAGGAAGGGCGGGTTCCTGGAGCGTGGTGGTGTCGGTGGTCAAGAAGCGGTGTCCCGGGGGCAGGCCGCCGGTATGCGTCCGGCGGTGGGTGTCAATGCCCATGAAGCATAGGAACCACGACAAAGCGCTCGGCGGCCGGGGCCCCTCAGGGGGCTCCGGCCCGGCGGATCACTCGTAGCGGTACAGCAGGGCCTCGCGTTCGGTCTGCTCGATCTGCTCGATGGTCAGACCCGGCAGGTCCAGATGGGAGAGGGTGATCTCGGCGGGCTTGGGGGCCGCGTCCGGGGCGAGCCAGCGCTCCGGCTTCCAGGCGTTGCTCCGCAGGAAGGCCTTCGGGCAGTGCTGGTACACCTCCTCCACCCCGACCACGATCGCACTGCGCGGGGGTTTGCCGACGGGCGTGAGCCGCTCCAGCAGCTCCGGGTCGGCGGACACGCAGGCCCTGCCGTTGATCCGCAGGGTGGTCTCCCGGCCGGGGATGATGAAGATCAGCCCCGCCCGGCCGGTCTCCACCACGTTGTGCGAACTGTCGAGCCGCTTGTTCCCGGTGGCGTCGGGCACGGCCAGGGTGAACTCGTCCAGCACCGCGACGAACCCGGGAGGGCCGCCGCGCGGGGTGACGTCACAGCTGCCGTCGGCCCCGGTGCTGGCCACGAACACCAGGGAGGACAGCCCGATCACCTTCCGGGCGCCCTCGTGGATCCGGTCCACGCTCTTGCGCCGGGCCATCTCGCCGGGTGCCTCGTAGAGGTCGCGAAGTGCCCC
This sequence comes from Streptomyces sp. NPDC033845, assembly GCF_055576225.1. Taxonomy (NCBI): domain Bacteria; kingdom Bacillati; phylum Actinomycetota; class Actinomycetes; order Kitasatosporales; family Streptomycetaceae; genus Streptomyces; species Streptomyces sp. NPDC033845. Next base: position 666,894 of record NZ_JBVIRI010000002.1, read on the forward strand.
GGTGTCCGGGACGGCGGTGCCCCGCAGGGCCTGGAACAGCCGGTTCTCCGCCGGCGCATCGATGGTCATGTCCAGTCAACCTATACGAGCCGTTCGCTAGGATGGCGGTATGACCGAGCGCAAACCTCCTGGCGTCAGCTTCGAGTCATTCGTCGACAAGCAGATCCGCGAGGCGACCGAACGCGGGGAATTCGCCGAGCTGCCGGGCTTCGGCAGACCACTGCCCGACGACACCGCGCCCTATGACGAGCTGTGGTGGGTGAAGGGCAAGATGCACCGCGAGGGGGTCTCCGTCCTCCCGCCCGCGCTGGCCCTGCGCAAGGAGGCCGAGGACGTCGTGGAGGCGGTGGCGAAGGCGCCCACCGAGGCCCGGGTCCGGGCCCTCCTCGCCGAGGTCAACGAGAAGATCGCCGCCGCGCTCCGGCGGCCCCCACCGGGACCGCCCCTGAACCTCAAGCCCTTCGACGTGGACGCGATGGTGGAAGACTGGCGCGCCGCACGGGGCTGAGGCCCCGCCCCGCCCCGCCGTCACCCCTCTCTGATCCTCAGCCGTCCAGGGCGGCGTCGAGCATCCGGCGGGTGACCGCCGTCAGTTCGGCGAGGTCCGGGGCCGGCCGGGTGCGGGCGGTGGCGCCCGCCAGCCGGTCGAAGAGCAGCCCCTCGGTCCAGCCGACCAGCAGATCGGCCGAGGAGCGCGGATCGGCCGCGCCCAGGACCGTCAGCACATCGGTGGCGCGGTCCCGGGAGGCCTTGCCCGCACGGTGTAGTTCGGCCCCCAGCTCGGGATTGCGGGCGGCCTCCAGGGTGAGCTCCCAGCGGGCCAGCTGGCGTTCCCGGCCCGCGGTCAGCCACCGGTGGAGCAGCGCCCCGAGGGCCGCCGCCGCCGTCTCCCGGTCGGCCCCGGCCCCGGCCATGCCCGCAGCCCCCGCCCCTGCCCCTGCCCCTGCGCCCGCCCCGTCTCCCGTGTCGAAATCCGTCATGTCCAGCTCGGCGAGCCGCTGGTAGCAGGCGCCGATCAGCGCCGTGCGCGTCCGGAAGTAGTACGAGGTGCTGCCCGCGGGCAGTCCGGCGGCCGTGTCGACGGCCCGGTGGGTCAGCCCGCGCAGCCCCGTGGCGGCCACGGTGGCGATGGCGGTGTCGGCGATCAGCGTGCGCCGGTCTGGGGTGGACATCCCCTCACTCTACAGCTGTAGAGTGAGGCCCATGGGGCTCTACAGCTGTAGAGCCGGAGGGGATCGGGGAGGCACGGCATGGCCAAGGGACACGCACTCGTCGCCGGCGCGGGCATCGGCGGACTCGCCGCGGCGGTCGGCCTGGTCCGCGCGGGCTGGCAGGTCACCGTCTGCGAGCGGGACCCGGCGGCACGCCCGGCCGGCGCCGGGATCGTCCTGGCGCCCAACGCGCTCCGGGCCTTCGAGGCCATCGGGTTCGAGGACACCCGGTGGGCCGGGGAGGCGGTACCGGCCGCCATGGGGGTGCGCCGCCCCGACGGGCGCCGGCTGCGCCGCGCCGACACCGCCGCCCTCGCCGGCCGGTACGGCCGACCGCCGCTGGCGGTGCACCGGGCGGCCCTGGTCGCCGCCCTGACGGAGGCCCTGCCGCCCGGCACCGTGCGCCACGGGTGCGAGGTCCTCGGCGTGGACCGCGCCGAGGGCCGGCCCGGGGAGCGGCCCGTGGTCCTGACCACCGCAGGCGAGACGCCCGCCGACGTGGTCCTCGCCGCCGACGGGATCCACAGCCCGCTGCGCCGCGCGTTCTTCCCCCGCCACCCCGGTCTGCGGTACAGCGGCGAGACCGCCTGGCGGACCGTGGTCCCGGGGGAGGGGATCGGCCGGGGCGGCGGCGGGCCGGCGGAGGCCACCGAGACCTGGGGCCCGGGCACCCGGTTCGGGACCGTGCCGCTCGCCGACGGCCGGGTCTACGTCTACGCCACCGCCCGGATGCCCGAGGGAGCCGGGGGCGCCGAGAGGACCACAGCGGCCAGCGGGAGCGGCGGGACCGGGCAGGGCGGACCGGGCGGTCTCCGGGACGAGCTGGAACGCCGGTTCGGCGACTGGCACGACCCGGTGCCCGCCCTGCTGGCCAGGATCGATCCGGCGGCCGTGCTCCGGCACGACCTGTACGAACTGGCCGCCCCGCTGCCCCGCTACCACCACGGGCCCGTGGTCTGGCTGGGGGACGCCGCCCACGCCATGACCCCCAACCTGGGACAGGGCGGCTGCCAGGCGGTGGAGGACGCGGCGGTGCTCGCGCATCTGCTGGAGCGGGCACCGGACCGGGCCGCGATACCGGAGGCCCTCGCCCGATACACCGAGGCCCGGCACCGGCGTACCAACGCGGTCCGGGACCGGTCCCGCCGGGCCGGGCGGCTCGCCGGAGTCGCCCTCCCGCCGGCCGTGGCCCTCCGCGACCTGGCGGTGCGCGCCGTCCCCGCAGGCCTCGAACGCCGCGCTATGGACGGCCTGTTCGGCGGGTTCGTGCTGCCCGGCGCCCTCCCGGGCGGTCAGTCCAGGCGGTGGACCCGCTGGTTGGTCAGCTCGTAGCGGGCGCCGACCACGACCAGCCGGCCCGCCCGGATCCGGGTGGCCAGCTCCGGTTCGGCGGCCAGCTTGGCCCGGACCAGCAGGGCGTGGGCGCCGATCGCCGCGTCCACCCGGGCCTCGCCCTGGAGGGAGTGGTCGATGGCCGGCCGGATCTGCTCGGCCAGGTACTGGAGGTGCCCGGGGAGCTTGCCGTGGGCGGCATCGGCCCGCACCGCGGCCGTGACCGCCCCGCAGGACTCGTGGCCGAGCACCACGATCAGCGGGATGCCCAGCTCCAGCACCCCGTAGGTGACGCTGGCGAGCACCGCCTCGTCCAGGACCTCGCCCGCGGACCGTACGGTCAGCAGATCGCCCAGCCCCTGGTCGAAGACCAGCTCGGGCGGGACCCGGGAGTCCACGCAGCCCAGCACCACCGCGAAGGGGTGCTGTCCGGCGACCAGGGTCTTGCGGACGGCCCGGGTCTCGTCGGGATGCTGCTCGTGCAGGGTCCGCCAGCGCAGGTTGCCGGCGTCCAGCTCCCGGAGCGCGGCCTGCGGGGTGTCCGGCCGGCGCCTTCTGAGCTGCGCGGTGGCGGAGACCGCGGCGGCCCCGCAGCCGGACACCGCCGCGCCGCCGACCACCGCGCCGACCCCGGTCAGCGCGGCCCGCACCAGGCCCCGCCGCCCGGCGTCCGGCCCCTGGTCCCGGCCGTGCTCCCGGCCCTGGACCTGGTCCGGACCCTGGCCCTCGCCCCGGCCCTTTTCCTGAACCCGCATCCGCACCGGGTCGTCACCCGCACGCCGACCCCGACCCTCGCCCTCGACCGTCACATCCGGCAACCTAAGGGCAATCCGGTCCCGGCCCCGGCGCGCCACCCGCCCCGCCGCCCGGCTCACTCACCCACCAGGGCCAAACGGCAGAACGACGGCGCGGCGGCGCCGCGGCGGCGGCGGACGGTGAGGGGACCGGCGATGGGGCAGGCGAGGGACCGGCGACGGGGACGGGGCCGGGGACGGGGCCGGGGGCGGGCCGCCCGGTCTCAGGCCAGGGCGAGCACCGGGCCCCCGTCGCCGAAGAGGGCCCGGACCTCCGGGATCCGCTGCCAGGGCACCCCGAGGACCCGTGCCGCGTACCGGTAGGTGACATGGCTCGCCCCGCCGGCCCCCGCCCGGAGCTGCGCCCGGGCCAGGTCCCGGTCCTCCGGGAGCACGGCCGGGGCTGCCGCCCGGGGCGGGGGGAGCCGTTCCCGGTCGAGCTCGTGGATGCCGGTGAGCCGCGCCGACAGGTCGGCCGCCGCCTCCACGGTCCTCGGCGCCAGCTCCAGCAGGCCGCTGGCCACCGGGTTCTCGGCCACCGCCGCCGACAGGCTGGTGCTGCGGATGAACCGGGAGGCCTCGGTGAGCGGGATCTCCCGCCCCACGGTCCGTACGCTGCCCCGCACCCCGTGGACGGCGGCCGCGAACAGCGCGGAGGCCTCCGAGGGGTGCCAGGCCAGGGCGCGGGCGACCGCGTCCGCCTGCCGGGGCGTCGGCGCGAACCGCCCGCCCACCTCGCCCAGCGGGTCCAGTCGGGCGAGCCGGCCGAGCAGCACGTCCTGGGGGATCTCCCCGTCCGTGCCCGGCCCGGCGATGTGCACCGTGGCCTCGACCCCGGCCAGGGTCGCGGCCGCCAGCACCAGCGCGTCCACCAGCGGACTGCACAGGGTGGCCTCGTCGCCGTGGGTGAGGATGTCTCCGCCGACGTCCACGATCCGGACCCGGCCGCCGCCGGCCGCGGCCAGCCGGCGGATCTGCTCCGCCAGCCCGGCCAGCCCCCGGTAGGGGTCGAGCAGCACCAGCCGGACGGGCAGATCGGCGGCCAGCCTGGGCAGGGTGGACCAGGCCGGCCGGACCGCGCGTGCCGCCGGGGTGACCAGATGCCCCTCCGGGCCCCGGAGCAGCCCGGTGAACTCGTGCGCTCCCAGGGGGCCCGGGGTGGGGTCCACCTCGGGGCGCTCCCAGGAGTAGGTGGCGACCAGGGGTAACCCCGTGCCGCCGCCGGCGTGCGGACCGTGGGCCCCGTACGGGCCGGCCGGCGCGAGGACCCCGCTCATGGTGACCGCCGCGATGGCGGCCCCGATCGGGTCGCCGCCGCCGCCCGCGGCGATGTACACGTCCGTCACGCGTTCTCCAGCGCGCCGGTGATCCCGGTGATCCGGACGGGGGTGCCCATGTTCTTGCGGGCCCGGGCGTTGCCCTCGTGCAGGCCCTCGTAGTACTCCCGGTCCAGGCCCTTGACCCGGTCGGAGTAGAACATCCAGGACAGCACGTCCCGGTACTTGAAGCCCTTGGCGGTCAGCTGGATCCGGGTCGGGCCGACCCGGTGCACCAGCCCGTTGGACTCGGCGGCGGCCAGCACCGCCTCCACCTCGCCGGAGATCCCGGCCAGGCCGGCCGGGTCCAGCTCCCGCAGATCGAGGTCGAAGGCGTCCAGGACGAGCCGCTTGCGGACGGTCTCCTCGGGGGTGAGGGCGAACCCGGTGGTCGGCTGGAGGGTGTGCGCCTTCGCCTGCTCGATGTACTGGGCCACCTCGGTGAGGGAGGGCTTCACGGTGCCCGTCATGTAGTCCAGCACCGAGCTGTACGAGCGGGCGCCGACCCCGAGCCCGAGCAGCGGGACCCCGTGGAAGGTCAGCACCTTCTGGACGTAGCCGCCGCGTCCGGGCTTCTTGTAGCGGACCGAGCCCTCCTGGACGTAGCCGTGCGCGGTGAACACCTCGCGGGCGTAGTCGTACCGCTCGTACAGCTCGGGCTTCCACATGTACTGGTAGGCGCCGGTCCGGGAGAACCAGGCGTCCGGACGGACCGTCAGGAAGTAGGTGGAGATGGTGGTCGGGGCCAGCTTCGCCAGCTCGTCCACCGAGTGCCGCCAGGACTCCGGGGTCTGGCCGGCGAAGCCCATGATCAGGTCGGTGGAGAGGTCGGGCAGCCCCAGCTCGTGGGCGATCGCCACGGCCTTGCGGATGGTGTCCTCGCCGGCCTGGCCGCGTCCGGCCTCCCGGATCTCCTGGGGCACCAGGGACTGGATGCCGATGTTGGCCCGGGTCAGGCCCAGGTCGATCAGCCGGCGGAAGCCCTCGGGGTCGGCGACGATGGAGTCGGGGGTGGCCTCGACCGCCACCTCCTCCACGGTGGAACGCCAGTTGGGGTAGACCGAGGCCAGGGTGCTGAAGATCTTCTCGAAGTGGCGGGTGCCGAGCAGCGAGGGGGTGCCGCCGCCGATGTAGACGGTGCGCAGCCGGCGGGCCTGGATGATCTCGGCGTGGTCGAGGATCTGGGTGCACAGCGCGTCGGTGTACGCGTCGTAGAGCTCCTGGTCGGTGGAGATGACCGTGTAGAGGTTGCAGAAGCCGCACTTGTAGCGACAGAAGGGGACGTGCAGGTAGAGGTTGAGTTCCGGGGTCTGATGGTTCTCCAGGTCCCGTGCCCACAACTCCTTGACGTTCCAGGCACCTTCTTCGAGGGGGCGGTAGGTGGAGCGGGGCGGATAGGAGTACTGGTAGGGCGGGATGACGCCCTGGTCGATGAACTGTGCGAGCTCGTTGTGCAGGTTGTTCACGATGGATCCCTCTTGTCGGGCCTGCCGTGTGTGCGTACCTTGCGCTCGCATTCGAGCACGCAACAATTTGTTGAGGCTATCGGCCGTGTGCACCAACTGGAGCCCCTGAACAGGGCGTTCTGTTGGAGGCTCGTCCAAGAGGTGCCCCTTGGGCGGCAGTTGTTTTCGGATATCAGCCCGATAGACGGTCCGTGTCCCGGACGGTTCCACTGGCGGGGTGACGAACAGCGAAGGATCCGGCCGGCGGGGCAGCGGCGTGCTGGTGGTCGAACCGATGGGGAACGCCGGCCCGTTCCTGGCCGAGGCCGCCGAGCGGCTGGGCCTGCGGCTGCACGCCGCCACCCATCCCGAGGTCGCCCGCACCTACGAGCCCTGGCTGGACCGGGCGCTGGCCGGTGTCTGCGCCACCGATCTGACCGACCCGGACCGGGCCCTGGCCGACATGGAGGCCTACTGCCGGGCGCACCGGATCGTCGGGGTCGCCGCCTGCTGGGAGCTGTTCACCCCGCTGGCCGCCGCCCTCGCGGCCCGCCTCGGGCTGCCCGGGAACGATCCGGCGCTCGCCCGCGCCGCCCGCAACAAGATCGAGATGGCGGGGGCCTTCCGGGCCGCCGGGGTACCCGTCCCGCCGGACGCGGTCGTCGGGCCCGGCGAGGACACCGAAGCGGTCCTCCGGGCGGCGGCCGCCGCCGGGCTGGGCTGGCCGCTGGTGGTCAAACCGGCCGAACAGGGCGGCTCCTGGGGGGTGAGTGTGGTCACCGGACCCGAGGGGCTCGAAGCGGCGCTCGCCGCCGCCCGGGCGTTCCCCCGGGCCATGCCGCACGGGCTGCCGCTGGACGGCCGGGTGCTGCTCCAGGGCTATGTGCCCGGCCCGGAGTACTCCACCGAGACCGTGGTCCGCGACGGGATCCCCTACCCGCTGCCGGTGGTCGCCAAGGACACCACCACCGGCCGGTACCGGGTGGAGACCGGCCACACCTGCCCGGCCGCACTGCCCCCCGGAACGACCCGCGCCCTCCAGCACACGGCGGCCCGCGCCGCCCTCGCCGTCGGCGTCCGCAACGGCATCGCCCACACCGAGCTCAAGATCCCGCCGGGCTCCGGCACCCCGGTGGTCATCGAGACCGGCGCCCGGCTGCCCGGGGACAACATCTGCGAGGTGGTCGAGGCCGCCACCGGCATCAGCGAGGCCCTCGGCTACCTCCAGGCCGTCACCGGCCGGCTGCCCGACACCACGGCCACCCGGCGGCGGGCCGCCGCCATCCGCTTCCTGCTGCCCGAACGCGCCGGGGTGCTGGAGGAGGTCCGGGTCCCCGGACTCCCCGGCACCCGCAGCGAGATCCAGCTCCGGCCCGGCGACCCCGTGCCCGAACCGGCGGACAGCTCCGGCCGGATCGGCCATGTCGTGGCCGTCGCCGACACCGCCGAAGAAGCCCGCGACCTGGCCGCCCGGGCGGCCGACGGCACCACCCTGAGAGTGAAGTGACCCCCGCCATGCCCCGCACCCACCAGGAAGCAGACCGCGACCCCGTGTCCAGCACCGCGCCCCACCCCGAGCACACCACCGCCCCCGGCACCGGCCCCGCGCGCAGGATCGCGTTCCTGCGGTCCGTGGACATCCAGCGCGCCGACCCCTACATCCAGCGCGCCGTCCGGACGCTGGCCGCCGAGGGCGTCGAGACCCTGCTGCTGCACACCCACGGCGAGGCCGGGGACACCGACTTCCCGGGCGCCCGCCGGGCCGTGCACCCGGACGTCACCCCCGCCGAACTGGCCGCCCTGGTCACCGAATGGGGCGCCGACGCGGCCGTCTCCATCTCGCTGCCCTGCGAGAACACCCTGCGCGACGCCGCGACAGGGGAGTTCCTCGAAGCCGAGGGCGTCCCCACCGTCCTCACCCCGCTCGCCGCCACCTCGCTGCTGATCGACAAGTGGGAGACCAAGCAGCTCCTCGCCAGGGCCGGACTGGACGTCCCGCGGGGCTTCCGCGTGGACTCCGACCTGCTGGCCGGCCGCGGCCTGCCGGTCCCCGCCTACGCCGACGCGCTGCGGGCCGCCGCCGCCCGGACCGGCTACCCGCTGCTCTCCAAGCCGCTCTGGGACTCCACCAGCATGGGCATCCGGGCGCTGCCCGACGCCGCCGCCCTGGAGGAGTACCTGCTGGACCCGCCGCCGGTCTCCGCCGTCATCGAGGAGTGCGTCATCGGCGATTTGTGCTCGGTGGACATCGTCGGCGAGCCCGGCGCCTACCGGGTGCTGCCGGTGTGCTGGACCGGCACCTCCGGCCCCGCCCCCGTGTTCACCTTCGCCGACCTCCGCTGGTGCGGGCCCCGCCCGGAGGCCGACCGCGCCTTCGAACCGGTCGCCGCCCGGCTGACCGCCCTCTGCGGGGAACTGGGCGTACGCGGCTCCGTCAACGTCGACATGATCTACAGCGACGGCCGCTACCGGATCCTGGAGGTCAACCCGCGGGTCGGCGGGGCCACCACCCTGTCCTGCGCCGCCTCGGACACCAACACCTACGAGGCGCTGGCCGACATGGCGCTCGGCCGCTACGCCCCCGGGGAGGTCCGCCGCACCCGCTGGGCCATCGAGTTCCTCTCGCCCGAACGTCTCCCCGAGGCCGCCCGGGCCGGGCTCGCCGACCGGGTGGAACTGGTCACCGCCCACGAGCTCGTCATCGACGGGGTCGGCCACGGGGACATCGTGGTGTTCACCGTCCCCGACGGCGCCGAGCGGAAGACCGTCGAGACCCTGGAGGAGCTCAACGCGGGCACCGGATTCCCCCGCCCGGAGATCCTCGACAAGGTCCGCGCCCTGCTCGGGGCCTCCTGACGGTGGCCCCCGACACCTCCGAGGTGCCCGCGCCCGCGCCCGTACGCCGACGCGGGCCGGCCCGCGCCCTCGGCCTCCCGGCGCTCCGCGGGCACGGCCGGTTCGTCACCGGCAACCTGATCGACTCGGTGGGCAGCGGCATGCTGCTGCCCCTGGGGCTGCTGTACTTCACCACCGTCCGCGGACTGCCGCCGGTCACCGTCGGCGCGGCCGTGACCCTCGGACAGCTGACCGCCCTGCCCGCCGTGTTCCTGGCCGGCCGGCTGATGGACCGGCACGGCCCGCGCCCGCTGACCGTGGCGGCCAACGCCGTCACCGCCCTCGGGTTCCTGGCCTTCCTCCTCGCCCACCGGCCCTGGCAGATCGTCGGCGCCTACTTCGTCGTCCAGTCCGGGGTGAACGCCTACTACACGGCCCAGCGCGCCCTGGTCACCCGGGCCACCCCGGCCGCCGAGCTCCGCGCCTGGTTCGCGTTCACCGGCAGCCTCCGCAACATCGGCCTCGGCGCGGGCGCCGCCCTGGCCGCCGGCGCCCTCGCCCTCTACGGCACCGGGGCGCTGACCGGTCTGCTGATCGCCGCCGCACCGCTCTATCTGCTGGCCGCCGTCTGCTTCGCCAGGGTCCCGCTCCACGACACCCCCGCACCCGCACCGGAACCCCCGCCCCCGGCGGCCGGGGCACCCGCCCCGCGGAAGCGGGCCCGCCGCCCGGCCGGACCGGACGCCGGCACCCGCCGCTACCTCCTGCTGGTCGGCTGCGCCCTGCCCTTCGTCCTCTCCCAGTCGATGCTGGCCGTGCTGATCGCCCTGTACGCCACCACCACCCTGGGGCTGGCCGCCTGGACCGCGAGCCTCCTGCTCATCCTGAACACGGTGCTGGTCTCCACCCTCACCTCCCCGCTGACCGCCCATCTGGCCCCGGCCGAACCGCGCCGCGCCATCGCCCTCGGCTATGTCCTCCTGACCGCCGCCATGGCCGCCTTCGCGGCCCCCGCCCTGCCCGGCACGCCGATCCCCGCATGGCCGGCCCTGCTGCTGGCCATGACCCTGTTCAGCCTGGCCGAGATCTTCTGCTCACCGGCCCTCAACGAACTCTCCGTCACCCTCACCCCGGGGGCCGCCCGGGGCGGGAAACAGAGCCTCTACCAGCTCTCCTGGGCCTCCGGGAACATCGCCGCACCGGTCCTGTTCACCACCCTGCTCGGCCTCGGCGGCGCCGTCCCCTGGACCGTACAGGCGGCCGCCTGCCTGCTCGCCCTGCTCGTCCTCCCCGCGCTCCGCCGCCCCACCGGGACCACGAGCACCGCCCCCGAACCCGAAGGCCCACCCGCCCCGTGAAGACCCGTATCGCCACCACCCTCCGCGAGATCCCCGCGGCGGACTGGGACCACCTCGCCCGCCCGGCCGGCCTCTACCTCTCGCACCGATGGCTGTCCGGCGAGGAACCCGACCCCACCGCCACCGCCTCCTACGCCCTGGTCCACGAGGAGGACGGCACCCTGCTGGCCGCCACCCCGCTGTACCTGGTGCACAGCGAACCCAACGCCTTCTACGACCCGGCCGGGCTGGATCCGGCGGACGGACCCGGCCCCCGGGTGCTGGCCGGCGCCCGCCGCGGCTACCACAACGCCCCCCTCACCCGCCCCGGGCTCTCCCCGGACCGCCGCACCGCCGCCCTGGGAATGCTCCGGGACGCGGCCCGCGCCCTTGCGGCGGAGCACGGCGCCACCCACTGGTGGCCGTATCTGACCGAGACCGCCGTCCACCGGCTCGCCCCCCTCTACCCGGAGTCCACTCCGCGGTGGATGGAGGCCGACGCGACCATCCCGCTGCCCGGCACCGGCTTCGAGGACTACCTGGCCTCGCTGCCCACCAAGCGGAAGGTCGTGGTGCGCCGGGAGCGCGCCGCCTTCGACTCCGCCGGCCTCGACGTACGCGAACTGCCGCTCGCCGACTGCTACCGGGACGCCGGCCGGCTGCTCGCCGCCCTCCAGTCCGCGCACGGGCACAGCGCGGACACCACCGAGGTGATGACCGGTCTGCTGGCCCGCCAGGCCGAGACCATGGGGGAGCGGGCTCGGGTCACCGCCGCCTACGACGGCCCGGAGATGGCCGCGTTCGGCCTCTACTACCACTTCGCCGGGACCACCTGGATCCGCGCCGTGGGCACCGACCCCGACTGCCGGGCCCCCTTCGCCTACTTCAACCTCACCTACTACCTGCCGATCGAGGCCGCCTACCGGGAGGGCACCACGGCGCTCCACGCCGGGATGAAGTCCATCCACGCCAAGAAGCTCCGCGGTGCCACCGTGACCGGCCTCTACTCCCTGCGCTGACCGGAACCCCGGCCGGGGCCCGCCGGTCAGCCGCCGACGTACGCGGCCAGGTGCTCCCCGGTCAGGGTGGCGGGGGCGGCGACCAGCGCGGCCGGGGTGCCCTCGAAGACGATCCGGCCGCCGTCGTGTCCGGCCCCCGGACCCAGGTCGACGATCCAGTCGGCGTGGGCCATCACCGCCGGATGGTGCTCGATGACGATCACCGACTTGCCGGAGTCCACCAGCCGGTCCAGCAGCCCGAGGAGCTGCTCGACATCGGCGAGGTGCAGTCCGGTGGTCGGCTCGTCCAGGACGTAGACCCCGCCCTTGTCCGCCATGTGGGTGGCCAGCTTCAGCCGCTGCCGCTCACCGCCCGACAGGGTGGTCAGCGGCTGGCCCAGGCTCAGATAGCCCAGCCCGACGTCGGCCAGCCGCTCCAGGATCCGGTGGGCCGCCGGGGTGTGCGCCTCCCCGGACCCGAAGAACTCCACGGCCTCGGTGACCGGCATGGCCAGGACCTCGCTGATGTCCCGGCCGCCGAGCCGGTACTCCAGCACCGAGGCCTGGAACCGCTTGCCGCCGCACTCCTCGCAGACGGTCGAGACCCCGGCCATCATCGCCAGGTCGGTGTAGACGACCCCGATGCCGCTGCACACCGGGCAGGCACCCTCGGAGTTGGCGCTGAACAGGGCCGGTTTCACCCCGTTGGCCTTGGCGAAGGCCTTGCGGACCGGGTCCAGCAGCCCGGTGTAGGTGGCCGGGTTGCTGCGCCGCGAACCGCGGATCGGGCTCTGGTCCACCGACACCACCCCGTCCCGGGCCGGGATCGAGGCGTGCACCAGCGAGCTCTTGCCGGAGCCGGCGACCCCGGTCACCACCGTGAGCACCCCGAGCGGGATGTCCACGTCGACCTCGCGCAGGTTGTGCGCGTTCGCCCCGCGGATCTCCAGGGCACCGGTCGGCTTCCGCACGGTCTCCTTCAGCGCGGCCCGGTCGCCGAAGTGCCGGCCGGTGACCGTGCCGCCGGCCCGCAGACCCTCCACGGTGCCCTCGAAGCAGACGCTGCCGCCCGCCGTCCCGGCTCCGGGGCCGAGGTCCACGACATGGTCGGCGATGGCGATGGTCTGCGGCTTGTGCTCCACGACCAGGACCGTGTTGCCCTTGTCGCGCAGCCGCAGCAGCAGCTCGTTCATCCGCTGGATGTCGTGCGGGTGCAGACCGGTGGTGGGCTCGTCGAACACATAGGTGATGTCGGTCAGCGCGGACCCGAGGTGGCGGACCATCTTCACCCGCTGGGCCTCGCCGCCCGACAGGGTCCCGGAGGGCCGGTCCAGGGAGAGGTAGCCCAGCCCGATCTCCACGAAGGAGTCCAGGGTCCGTCCCAGGGTGGCCAGCAGCGGGGCCACCGAGGGCTCGTCGAGCCCCGCCACCCAGCCGGCCAGATCGCTGATCTGCAGGGCGCAGGCGTCGGCGATGCTGACCCCGCCGATCTTCGAGGAGCGGGCGGCCTCGCTCAGCCGGGTCCCCTCGCATTCGGGGCAGGTGGTGAAGGTGGCCACCCGGTCCACGAACGCCCGGATGTGCGGCTGGAGCGCCTCCCGGTCCTTGGACAGGAAGGACTTCTGGACCTTGGGGACCAGCCCCTCGTAGGTGAGGTTGACGCCCTCCACCTTCACCTTCACCGGCTCGTGGTAGAGGAAGTCCTGCATCTCCTTCTTGGTGTACTTGCGGATCGGCTTGTCCGGGTCGAGGAACCCCGACTCCGCGTACGTCCGGACCGTCCACCAGCTGTCCGACTTCCAGCCGGGGATGGTGAAGGCGCCCTCGGCGATCGACTTGGTGTCGTCGTACAGCTGGCTGAGGTCGATGTCGGAGACCGAGCCCCGGCCCTCGCAGCGGGTGCACATGCCGCCGGTCCGGTTGAACGTGGCCTTCACCGTCTTCTTGTTGCCGCGCTCCACGGTGATGGCCCCGCTGGCCCGGACCGAGGGCACGTTGAAGGCGTACGCGTTGGGGGAGCCGATGTGCGGTTCGCCGAGCCGGCTGAAGAGGATCCGCAGCATCGCGTTGGCGTCGGTGGCGGTCCCCACGGTGGAGCGGGGATCGGCGCCCATCCGCTGCTGGTCCACGATGATCGCGGTGGTCAGCCCCTCCAGCACGTCCACCTCGGGCCGGGCCAGCGTCGGCATGAACCCCTGGACGAAGGCGCTGTACGTCTCGTTGATCAGCCGCTGGGACTCGGCGGCGATGGTGTCGAACACCAGGGAGCTCTTGCCGGAACCGGAGACCCCGGTGAACACCGTCAGCCGGCGCTTGGGGATGTCGACGCTGATGTCCTTGAGGTTGTTCTCGCGCGCTCCGTGCACCCGGATCACCTCGTGCCGGTCGGCGACGTGCGGCGCCCCCGTCCGCGGGGCCCCCGCCCGGGGCGCCCCCGTCTGCGGTTCCGCCTTCTTGGCCCTGGTCATCCGTCTCTCCGTCCGTCGGCCGGTTCTACTTCGTCCCGGGGGGCCGGGGCAACGCCCGACGGCCCGCCCGTGCGGTGTGTCGCGGCACCGCCCAACCCCCATTCATGCAAGAAGCGTTGACAAAGACGTCATCTGCTAGAAACCTGTGCCGCGACAGCTGCAAAAACTAGATAACACTCTGCAAGTTTCCAGCACGCTCGGCCCTCCCGTCCGATGCAACGGCATCGCACGGATCCCCCCATGGAACAGAGGACAGCATGAGATGGAAGCAGGACGGCCGGCGGATGCTGGCCGGCACGGTGGTCGCGGGGCTGGTGTCCGTCGGCCTGTTGCCCCTGACCGCCACCGGCGCGACCGCCGCGGGCGGCCCCAACCTCGCCCTCGGCAGGACGGCCACCGCCAGCGGCGCGCACGGCGGCTACGGCGCCGGCGGGGTCACCGACGGCAACCAGGGCTCCTACTGGGAGGGCCCGCAGGGCTCCTTCCCGCAGTGGGTCCAGGTGGACCTCGGCCGGAGCGCCGCCATCGACGAGGTCAAGCTGAAGCTGCCCGCCTCCTGGGAGTCCCGCACGGAGACGCTCACCGTGCAGGGCAGCACCGACGGCAGCACCTTCAGCACCCTCTCGGCGTCCTCCGGCCGGGTGTTCAACCCGTCCCAGTCGAACACGGTGACCATCGGCTTCCCCGCCGCGACCGTCCGCTACGTCCGGGTCGCCGTCACCTCCAACACCGGCTGGCCGGCCGCCCAGATATCCGAACTGGAGGCCTACGGGGTCGCCGGCGGCGACCCGGGCGACCCCGGTGACCCGGGAGACCCGCCGGTCGGGGTCAACCTGGCCAAGGGCAAGCCCATCGAGGCCTCCTCGGTGGTCCAGTCGTACGTGGCCGCCAACGCCAACGACGACAACGTCAACAGTTACTGGGAGGCGGCCGGACAGCAGTCCACGCTGACCGTGAAGCTGGGCTCCAACGCCGATGTCACCGGGGTGGTCCTCAAGCTCAACCCGGACCCCGCCTGGGGCAACCGCACCCAGAGCTTCGAGGTGCTGGGCCGCGAGCAGTCCGCCTCGGCGTTCACCACCCTCAAGGCCCGCGCCGACTACGCGTTCAGCCCCGCCGGGAACGCGAACACCGTCACCGTGCCGGTCACCGGCCGGCTCGCCGACGTCCAGCTGAAGTTCTCCGGGAACACCGGGGGCGGCGGCGGACAGGCCGCGGAGTTCCAGGTCATCGGCGCCGCGGCCCCGAACCCGGACCTCACCGTCCCCGCGCTCTCCTGGTCCCCGGCCGCACCGTCCGAGAACGACCCGGTCACCGTCGACGTCACCGTCCGCAACGCCGGGACCTCCCCGTCACCGGCGACCACGGTCAACGTCAGCCTGGAGGGCGCGGTCGCCGGCAGCGCCCCGGTCGGCGCCCTCGCGGCCGGCGCCTCGGCGACCGTCCCGGTGTCCGTCGGCAAGCGCCCGATGGGCAGCTACACCGTGTCGGCGGCCGTCGACCCGGCCGGCACCGTCCCCGAGCAGGACGACACCAACAACAGCCGCACCGCGGCCGCCAAGCTGGTGGTCGGCCAGGCCCCGGGGCCGGACCTGGAGGTCCGCTCCATCACCACCAACCCGGCCAACCCCGCCGTGGGCGCCCCGGTCTCCTTCACCGTGGCCGTACACAACCGGGGCACCGCCGCGGTCGCCGCCGGCAGCATCACCCGGCTGGTCGCGGGGAGCACCACGCTGAACGGCCCCACCCCGGCGGTACCGGCCGGCCAGACCGTCAACGTGCCGATCACCGGGACCTGGACGGCCACCAGCGGCGGCGCCAACCTGACCGCCACCGCCGACGCCACCGGCCTGGTCGCCGAGACCAACGAGAACAACAACAGCCACTCCCGCGCCGTGGTCGTCGGCCGGGGCGCGGCCCTGCCGTACACCGAGTACGAGGCGGAGGCCGGGCTCTACAACGGCACCCTGCTGCAGAGCGACGCCAAGCGGACCTTCGGACACACCAACTTCGCCACCGAGTCCTCGGGCCGCGAGTCGGTCCGGCTGAACTCCACCGGCCAGTACGTACAGTTCACCTCCACCGCTGCGGCCAACTCGATCGTGGTCCGCAACTCCATCCCGGACGCGGCGGGCGGCGGCGGCCAGGACGCCACGATCAGCCTCTACGTCAACGGCAGCTTCTCCCGGAAGCTCAACCTGTCCTCCAAGCACAGCTGGCTGTACGGCAGCACGGACAGCCCGGAGGGCCTGACCAACACCCCGGGCGGTGACGCCCGCCGGCTGTTCGACGAGTCCAGCACCCTGCTGGGCCAGAGCTACCCGGCCGGCACCACCTTCCGCCTCCAGCGGGACGCCGGGGACACGGCCTCGTACTACATCATCGACCTGGTCGACCTGGAGCAGGTGGCCCCGCCCGCCGCCAAGCCGGCCGAGTGCACCTCGATCACCGAGTACGGGGCGATCCCCAACGACGGCATCGACGACACCGCCGCCATCCAGCGGGCCGTCACCGCCGACCAGAACGGCCAGATCTCCTGCGTCTGGATCCCGCAGGGCCAGTGGCGGCAGGAGCAGAAGATCCTCACCGACGACCCGCTGAACCGGGGCCAGTTCAACCAGGTGGGCATCAGCAACGTCTCCATCCGCGGGGCCGGCATGTGGTACTCGCAGCTGTACACGCTGACCGCCCCGCAGAACGCCGGCGGCATCAACCACCCGCACGAGGGCAACTTCGGCTTCGACATCGACGACAACACGCAGATCTCCGACATCGCCATCTTCGGCTCGGGCACCATCCGCGGCGGCGACGGCAACGCCGAGGGCGGCGTGGGCCTCAACGGCCGCTTCGGCAAGAACACGAAGATCACCAACGTGTGGATCGAGCACGCCAACGTCGGTGTCTGGGTCGGCCGCGACTACGACAACATCCCCGCCCTGTGGGGCCCCGGCGACGGGGTCGAGTTCAGCGGGATGCGGATCCGCAACACCTACGCCGACGGCATCAACTTCGCCAACGGCACCCGCAACTCCACCGTCTTCAACTCCTCCTTCCGCACCACCGGTGACGACGCCCTCGCGGTGTGGTCCAGCAAGTACGTGAAGGACCAGTCGGTGGACATCGGACACGACAACCACTTCCGCAACAACACCATCCAGCTGCCCTGGCGGGCCAACGGCATCGCCATCTACGGCGGTTACGGCAACACCATCGAGAACAACCTGATCTACGACACCATGAACTACCCCGGCATCATGCTGGCCACCGACCACGACCCGCTGCCGTTCTCCGGACAGACCCTGATCTCGGGCAACGGCCTCTTCCGCACCGGCGGGGCGTTCTGGAACGAGGACCAGGAGTTCGGGGCGATCACCATCTTCCCGGCCAACCTCCCGATCCCGGGCGTGGTCATCCGCGACACCGACATCCACGACTCCACCTACGACGGCATCCAGTTCAAGACCGGCGGCGGGGTGATGGCCGACGTCAAGATCACCAACGTGACCATCGACAAGTCCAACAACGGATCCGGCATCCTGGCCATGGGCGGGGCACGCGGCAACGCCACCCTCTCCAACGTGACCATCACCGGCTCCGCCGAAGGGAACATCCTGGTCGAACCCGGCTCCCAGTTCGTGATCAGCGGAGGCTGATCACCGAGGGACGAGACCTGGGGGCGAGACCTGGGGAGGAGACCCGTGCGGTGGCCCGGAGGACCGGGCCACCGCGCGGGGCTGTTCGGGGGAGGGTCACCACACCAGCTTGTAGGTCACGTCCTTGGGGATCGGCGCCGGCACGGTGTCCGTGTACAGCAGCCGGATCCTGGTGAACCGCTGCACTCCGGGATGGCCCGGCCAGGCCTCGGGAGCGCTCAGGGTCACGGTGACCGGATGGCGCTGGAAACGGCCGGCCGCGCAGTAGGGGCGGCAGTCGTTCACCAGGTCGGTGCCGACGGCCGTGGCGGTCCGCGGGCCCCAGTCCTCCCAGCGCAGCCCGACCAGGCGGTTGTTGCCGTCGCCGCAGGCCAGCAGGTACTCGGCGGGCCGCACCTGGGCCTGGTCGAAGCAGTCCACGACCACCCTCGGGTCCGGCGCGGGCCCCGGGACGGCCCGGGTCTGCGCGGCGGCGGGGACGGTGGCGGCGGCGAAGGCCGCCGCCACCAGCAGGCCGGCCGCCCGTACGGTGGTCCTCCGACGGGTGGCGCGGGCGCTTCCACGGTGTTCGGGTGCTCCGGGATCGTTCACGAGCCCTCCTCGGCTGCCTCGGCCCACTTCAGCCTCCCCCATCCGGCCGCACCCCGCACCCGCAGGGGCTACCCGGCGGCGACCGGGCCGCTACCGGGCGGTCATGCCGAAGGTCGTCCCGTTGTTGCTCGCGACCGGGTCGTTCGGCACGGTCAGGGTGGCGTGGATGGTCCCGCCGCCCGCCTTGGTGAGCGAGGTCAGCACCGGGATCTGTCCGCTCTCGCCGGGCTTCAGGGTGCCCCCGGTGCACCGGTACCCGGCGGTCGCCCCGCCGCTGGCGCCGAGCGCCGTGCAGGTGAACCCGTTGAAGGTGCCCGAGTCGGGCGGACGGCGGATCCCCAGGGCCCCGGAGGTCTGCACCACCAGGGTCATGCCACTGGCGGCCGTCCGCCCCTCGTTCTTGTACTGCAGCCAGTAGTTCCGGGTGCCGCCGACCGGACCGGTGGCGTCCCCGGTGATCCCGCGCAGCCCCACATCCGTGCTGAAGACGCCGTCGTCGCTGATCACCGGGTCGCCCGGCCTACGGGCCTCGCTCGCGGTCCCCGACTCCGTGCCCTCGCCCGGGCGGCCGCCCGCGCAGACCGAGTTGGAGGGTGCGGTGTGGGTGGCGTAGCGGCCGTCGACAAGGACCGCGGAGATGACCTTGGCGCAGTACGCGGTGTCCGGGCGGATGCCGGTGACCGTCCTGGTCGCCATCCGGCCGGTGCCCGGAACCCCGGGGGCCGTCTGCCGGATCGCCGGAGCGGCGGGCCGGTCGCGCTCGGTCAGGACGATGATGACGGCACCGTCGGCGCCCTCCCCGTCGCTGCCGGGTTTCACATTGTCCCGGAAGGTCACGGTGGCCGTGGGAGGGGACAGGTTCAGTCCCGTCAGCGAGGGTGCCGCGAACTCCGGTGCGGCCTGCGCCGGAGGCATCGACACCGCGACGAATGCGCAGGCCAGGGCCGCTCCACAGGAGAACCGCAGGGCCCGGCCGCGGATCGCGGGCAGGGTGTTCATGGACCTCACCGCCTCGGGAGCCCGGCACGGCTGTCGGTCCCTCGATTCTCCGCCCGCACGGAGGCGCGTACAAACGCTACGAGGTCACCCTGGCGATGAACGAGGCCAGGTTCGCCACCGTCCGCCCGATCTTCTCCTCCGCGCTGATGGTCTCGTGCAGCCGCCCGCCCGATCCCGCGTCCTTGAGGCCCCGGACGTACAGCGAGCAGTCGAGGTCCTCGCAGATGTAGGCCCCCACCGAGTTGCCCTCCTTCCCGGCCTTGCCGGCCTTGGGCGCGACCATCAGGGAGACGCCCCCGGAGTGGGTGGTCAGACACATGGAGCACATGCTGCGCCGCCCCTGCGAGGCGTTCGGACGGGTGGACCGCAGGGTCAGCGCCCTCGGGCTTCCGTCCAGCTCGGCCACCAGATAGACGCGGTCGGGGGCCTGGGGGTCCCGCCAGCCCAGATAGTCCAGGTCCTCCCAGGGCCGCTCGGCCAGATCGCGCGGCACGGACAGGCGCTTGGCCTCGCCCTTGCTGCAGTTCACGAAGGCGGTACGGATCTCTTGTTCGGTCAACGGCTTCATGTCGAGCAAGGTAATTTGCCTAAAGGGTTTAGGCAAACGCATAATTTCTTTCAGTGATCGGAAGGCGGAAGGGACGGACATGGTGCGTGCGGGGCTGACCCCGGAACGGCTGGCCAGAGTGGGCGCGGAGCTCGCCGACGAGGTCGGCTTCGACCAGGTGACCGTCTCGGCGGTGGCCCGGCGCGTGGACGTCAAGGTCGCGAGCCTGTACTCGCACGTCCGGAACTCCCAGGACCTCAGGACCCGGATCGCCCTGCTCGCCCTGGAGGAACTCGCCGACCTGGGCGAGGCCGCACTGGCCGGCCGGGCCGGCAAGGACGCCCTGACCGCCCTGGCGGACGTCTACCGCGACTACGCCCGCGAGCACCCCGGCCGCTACGCCGCCGCCCAGCTGCGCCTCACCCCCTCGGAGGCCGCCGCGAGCGCGGGCCTGCGGCACTCCCGGATGACCCGCGCCATCCTGCGCGGCTACCGGCTCCCCGAGCCGGAGCAGACCCACGCCGTGCGGATGCTGGGCAGCGTGTTCCACGGCTACGTCACCCTGGAACTCGGCGGCGGATTCAGCCACAGCGCCCCGGACAGCCAGGAGACCTGGATCCGGATCCTCGACGCCCTGGACACCCTGCTCCGCAACTGGCCCGCCCCGCCCGACGGGCCCACCCGCCCCGACTAGCCCGCCCCGACCACCCCCGCCGGCCTGTCACCGGGCTCCGTTAGGGTGATCCACGGCCGGCCGCGGCAAGCGGACCGGACACGGCCGTGCGCACCCGCAACGGGCCTGCGCACCAAGGGAGTCGGGGGAGCCGGTGGAACCTCTGCGGGCGGACGATCCGCCGGAGATCGGCGGGTACCGCCTGCTCGGACGGCTCGGCGAGGGCGGCATGGGGGAGGTGTTCCTGGCCCGGACGGCCTCCGGCCGGCCGCTGGCCCTGAAGACCGTGCACCGCGAACTCGGGCAGGAGCCCGGCTTCGCCGACCGCTTCGCCCGGGAGATCCGCACCAGCGACCGGGTCCGCTCCCCGTGGACGGTCTCCGTGGTGGACTTCAGCCCGCCCGGCGCCGCACCGCAGTGGCTGGCCACCGAGTACGTACCCGCCCCGTCGCTGGCCGACTGGGTGCGGCACGACGGGCCGCTCCGGGAACCGGCCGTACGCGCCCTGGCCCGCGAGCTGTCCGCCGCGCTGGTGGCCGTCCGCGAGGTCGGAGTGGTCCACCGGGACATCAAACCGGCCAACGTCCTGCTCGGACCCGAGCGGCCCTATCTGATCGACTTCGGCATCGCCCGCGCCGTCCGCGATCCGCGCGGCACCCTGACCGGCACCGTCATCGGCACTCCCGGCTATCTGGCGCCGGAGCAGGCGACCGGAGCCGTGGCCGCCGAACCGGCCGACGTCTTCTCGCTCGCCGCCGTGCTGGTCTACGCGGCCACCGGCCGCGGCCCCTTCCAGGCGCACGGCGAGGAACTCACCCTGCCCGCCCTGCTGTACCGCATCGTCCACGAGGAACCGCGACTGGACGGCCTGCCCGGATCCCTGCTGCCACTGGTCCGCGACTGCCTGGCCAAGGAACCGGACCGGCGGCCCGCCCCGGAGGAACTGCGCGCCCGGCTGGGGGCGGCCGGACCGGAGCGCCCCGAGTGGAGCGCCACCCTGCCCGCCGGCCTGGCCGCGGACGCCGCCCGCCGCGCGGCCGAGCTCCAGGGACTCCTGACCCCGGCCCACCCGGCGGCGCCGGTCCGCCCGGCGACTGCGACCGGTCCGGCGACTGCGACCGGTCCGGCGGGCGCGCCCGGTCCGGCGGCCGGGACCGGTCCGGGGTACCCGCCCCACCGGGCGACCCCGCCCGCCCCCACCCATCCGCCGGTCCCGATCGCCGCGACCGGCCCCGGGTACCCGGCCCTCCCGGCCACGCCCGGCACCCCGCTTCCGCCCCCGCCGACGGCACCGCCGGCCCCCGCCGCCCGCCGGCGGAGCGCCCGGATCCTCGGCGCGGTGGCGGCCGTACTGGCCCTGGCCACCGCGGCCACCCTGCTGATCCGGTACGCGGGCCAGGACGCGGACGACCCCGGCGCCGGATCCGCCGCCGGCGGCCCGACGGGATCGGCCGCGCGCTCGCCCTCGTCCACCCCCTCGGCCACCGGGTCGGCACTGGGCGCCTCCTGGGTCGGCACCTGGGTCGGCGTCGGCCCCGGAACACCGGACGCGGACGGCATCACCCGCGCCCGGACCGGGGCGTTCACGGTCACCGTCACCCTGCACGCCGGATCGGTCGGCGATCTCGTCGGCCGACAGGTGAGCGAGGTCAAGGAGACCTCCAGCGGACGGAACCTCGGCTGCACGGACGCCCTGGAACTGCGCCAGATCCGCGGCGACAGCGTGGTCCTCGTCGCCGTGAGCACCCACCCCACGGACCGCTCCTCCACCCTTCCCTGTCCCCAGGGCAACCTGTACGTGGTGACCATGACCGGAACCGACCGGCTGACCCTGGAATCGGAGGGGGCCCAGTCGGCCGGCGCCCCGGAGGCCCTGACCCGCCGCCGCTGACCGGGCGCTCGGCGGGGCAGACCGCCGGGGCCGTCCACCGGGCCCGAACCCCGGGCCCGTACGCAGTGCCCGAACCCCGCGCCCGCACACCGCGCCCGTATGCGGGGGCCCGTACCCTGGGGCGCCATGACCGCGACCCCGGCGCCCGCCCCGTCCCCCGTGCTCGACGCCCGCGACGTGGACCTGGTCCGCGACGGCAACACCATCCTGCACGGGGTGTCCCTGACCGTCCGGCCCGGCGAGCACTGGGCCCTGCTCGGCCCCAACGGGGCCGGCAAGAGCAGCCTGCTCGGGCTGCTGGGCGCCCTCCACCACCCGACCCGGGGCACCGTGGAGGTGCTGGGCCACCGACTGGGCCGGGTCGACCTGCGCACCCTCCGCTCCGCGGTGGGCCATGTCGACCCCCGCCACCCGCTGCGTTCCGCGCCGACCGTCCGGGACGTGGTGCTGACCGGGGTCACCAACAGCATCGAGCTGGTGCCCCGCTGGAACCCCACCGCCGAGCAGGCGGCGCACGCGGACCGGCTGATCTCGCTGCTCGGGCTCGACGAACGGCGCGCCGCCCGCTGGCCGACGCTCTCCCAGGGCGAACGCGGCCGCACCCTCATCGCCCGCGCCCTCATGCCCAGCCCGGTGCTCCTGCTGCTCGACGAACCGGCGACCGGCCTGGACCTCCCCGGTCGGGAGCAGCTGCTGGAGCGGATCGACGGCCTCCAGCGCAGCTACCCGGAACTGGCCTCGGTGCTGGTGACCCACCATCTGGAGGAGCTCCCGCCGGGCACCACCCACACGCTGCTGCTCCGCGATGGGCGCTGTACGGCCTCCGGCCCGGTGGCGGAGGTGCTGACCGACGACCTGGTCGGCAAGTGCTTCGACCACCCGGTCCGGCTGAGCCGCACCGACGGCCGGTGGTCCGTACGCACCGGCCGCCCGGCCGAACCGCGGCGGGCCGCGCCCGCCCCGGCCCGCCCGCTCCGTTAGGGTCACCGCCGTCACCGCCGTCACCGCGGCCACAGCCGATCACCGCCGTCACCGCGGACACCGCCGACCCGGGAAGCAGGAAGAGACAGACACCATGACCGGCCCGACCCCCCTCGCCTCCGACACCGCCCTGGTCCTCATCGACCTCCAGCACGGCATCCTCGCTCTGCCCACCACCAAGCCCTCCGACGAGGTCCTGAAGAAGGGCATCGCGCTCGCCGGGGCCTTCCGGGCCCGCAGACTGCCGGTGGTCCTGGTGAAGGTGGCCTGGTCCCCGGACGGCGGAGACCTGCCCACCAGGGCCGTCGACCGCCCGGGTCCGGCCGCCGCGCCGCCCGCCGCGTTCTCCGAGATCCCACCGGAGCTCGCCGCCCTCGCGGACGTCACCGTCACCAAACGGCACTGGGGCGCCTTCACCGGCACCGAGCTGGACCTCCAGCTCCGCCGCCGGGGCGTCCACCGCATCGTCCTGGCGGGCATCTCCACCAGCATCGGCGTGGAGTCCACCGCCCGTACCGCCTGGGAGCACAGCTACGAGCTGCTGTTCCCCGAGGACGCCACCGCGGACACCGACCCCGAGGCGCACGCCCACACCTTCGCCAAGATCTTCCCCCGGATCGGCAGGGTGACCAGCACCGAGGAGATCATCGCCGCCCTGGGCGAGGACTGAGCTCGGCGACCGGATCGCGCCACATCGGCCAGAGCACCGGCCCGCCGCCCGGCAGCCGGACCTCCCCGGTGACCCGGAACCCGAACCGCTCGTAGAACGGCACGTTGGACTCCTTGCTGGACTCCAGATAGGCGGGCTCCCCGCGCCGGTCGCAGTGCGCCAACTGCTCCCGCACCAGCGCTGATCCGGCCCCCGCGCCCTGGCAGGCCGGATCCGTGCCCAGCACCGGCAGGTACCAGTGGGGCGCCACCGGGTGCACCTCCTGGAGGGCGTTCTGCACCTCCGCGGCACGGCCCATCCCGCGGGGGCCGAAGGCGCGCGCGTAGGCGGGCAGGGAGAGCAGTTCGCGTACCGCGGAGGACCGCCAGCGGCCGGGGCCCGCCCACAGGGCGGCGGCCAGCAGCCGCCCGTCCCGGGTGGCGGCCACCCGTACGGCGCCGGCCCGCGGCCGCTGCTGCCGCTGGTCCACCGCGAACAGGAGGGCGGTCCGCCGGTCCCGGCCGGGCCCCTCGGAGATCATCCAGGTCATCACCGGGTCGTCGGCGAAGGCGCGGGCCAGGAGCGCGGCCACGGCACCCGTCTCGCCGGGCCGCGCGCACCGGATCCCGTAACCGGCGGCCGGCGGCGCTGTGCGTGCGTTCATGGGGCCACGGTATGCACGCGGGGCGGACGCCCCCGGCCACCACCCTCCGGACACGCCGTACGGCCCACGTGTGCCCGTCCGGCCGTTCCGGTGGTGGTCAGTCGGTGCCGGTTTCCATGGCGGCGCGGTCGAGGAGGGTGTCGTCCTCGGGGGTTTCGGTGCGGGCGGTGATGGCGTGGGCGCCGCCTTCGGGCATGGTGCCGATGAGTCCGGTGGCGGCGGCTTGGGCTGCGCCGATGGCGGGGTTGTCGGTGCCGATGAGGCCGTGGGCGACGTATTGTTCGAGTTTTGCGCGGGAGTCGGCGATGTCGAGGTTGCGCATGGTGAGTTGGCCGATGCGGTCGACGGGGCCGAAGGCGGCGTCCTCGGTGCGTTCCATGGAGAGTTTGTCGGGGTGGTAGCTGAAGGCCGGGCCGGTGGTGTTGAGGATGGTGTAGTCCTCGCCGCGGCGCAGGCGGAGGGTGACGTCTCCGGTGACGGCGGTGCCGACCCAGCGTTGGAGGGATTCGCGGATCATGAGGGCCTGGGGGTCGAGCCAGCGGCCTTCGTACATGAGGCGGCCCAGGCGGCGGCCTTCGTTGTGGTATTGGGCGAGGGTGTCCTCGTTGTGGATGGCGTTGACGAGGCGTTCGTAGGCGATGTGGAGGAGGGCGAGGCCGGGGGCTTCGTAGATGCCGCGGCTCTTGGCCTCGATGATGCGGTTCTCGATCTGGTCGGACATGCCCAGGCCGTGGCGGCCGCCGATGGCGTTGGCTTCGGTGACGAGGTCGACGGGGGTGGGGAATTCCTTGCCGTTGATGGCGGTGGGGCGGCCCTGGTGGAAGGTGAGGGTGACGTCCTCGGTGGGGATCTCGATGGTGGGGTCCCAGAAGCGGACGCCCATGATGGGGTCGACGTTCTCGATGCCGGTGTCGAGGTGTTCGAGGGTTTTGGCTTCGTGGGTGGCGCCCCAGATGTTGGCGTCGGTGGAGTAGGCCTTCTCGGTGCTGTCGCGGTAGGGGAGGTCGTGGGCGGTGAGCCATTGGCTCATTTCCTTGCGGCCGCCGAGTTCGGTGACGAAGTCGGCGTCGAGCCAGGGCTTGTAGATCCGCAGGTGGGGGTTGGCGAGGAGGCCGTAGCGGTAGAACCGTTCGATGTCGTTGCCCTTGAAGGTGGAGCC